>NZ_JBCPSN010000001.1:0-930190 GCF_051129975.1 Glutamicibacter sp. Je.9.36 | reverse complement strand
ATAATAAAACACTCAAGAACACTGCACGGGGGTGCAATGCCTCAAGCAAATGTTATGTATTCACCAAATAAAAATATTCGGTATCAACAAACTTGGCACACTATTGAGTTCTCAAACAACAAACACTCTCGACACCGCAACCATCAAGCCTTCGATGACTGCTTCGCTCCGGAGCAACTTTTCCAACTTACCAGAGTTCCTGATCCGATCAAAATCGGCGGAAAACCTTCAGTGAAAAGTGATTGGCTGCCGGGTAAACAATCGGTAGATTCCGTGTTGTTTCCGTTCCGGCAACAGATAAAAACTATACACAGGTTCTTGGGCACTTACAAATCGGGGGCCGCGTTCTAGGTCACACTCATTTCGCTGTTCTAGTCTGGGCTCATGAGCGACCTGCAAAGACTCCTTGGATACCGTGAACCCATCTTCAATGCATCTATGGCTGGCGCGGCTGGCGGCGCCTTGGCTGCAGCTGTTTCCCGCGCGGGAGGTGTAGGGATGATCGGTTCGCCTGCAACTCCTACAGCTGACTGGATTGAACAGCAAACGCAATTCGTTGAATCCCTGAGTACTCCATGGGGCGTGGGCTTCATGGCCTGGGCGCTGGAAACGGATCTCTCCCCGCTAGAGGCCTTCTTGGAGTTCGGACCCTCGTTGGTGACCTTGAGCTTCGGCGATGTCACCCGGGCCGCGGCGGTAGCCCATGAGGCTGGAGTTCTGACCGCCATGCAGGTAGGCAATGCGGCAGATCTGGAACGCGCGATGGCTGATGACATCGACATCATCATTGCCCGTGGCGCAGAAGGTGGCGGACATGGCCGCAATGAAGCCGGAACTCTGCCGCTGCTGCAGCTGGCAACCGCCCAGCACCAGAAGCCTGTGGTGGCGGCCGGAGGCATCGGCACTGCGCGAGGTATCGCTGCGGTACTGTCAGCTGGCGCGGAAGCTGCCTGGATCGGGACCCGTTTCCTCTCGGCAGCAGAGTCCAGCGGGCACGGGAACATGAAGAGCGCAGCACGCAATGCGGGCCTGGATGACACTGTCTATACCCGCGCCTTCGATCTCGCCCAGCAATTGCCATGGGCGCCCGAGTTCGGCGGACGGGCGCTGCGCAATGAGTTCAGCGACCAGCACGCGGATCTTTCCACCTGGGAGCCGAACGATGCGCTGCGCGAGCAGATGGACCAGGCCCGCTCCGAAGCGCTGACGGACATGGCCCCGGTCTATGCCGGTGAGGCAGTGCAGTTCGTTGGCGCCGAGCAGCCCGCCGCCGAAATCATGCAGGAGCTGTGCGGCTTCCGCCAGGTCCTCGGGCAGGCTGCTCGACGCTTTGCCTAGATCGGCTGGTTGTCGATCAGCCGGACGTTGCCCACCTTCGCCGCGACAAGGATCAAGCCCTCGCCGGTGAAGGGGGTGTCCTGGCAGTTGAATGCCAGTTCCTGCAGGGTATCCGGGTCAACGACGGCGAAGTAGTCCAGCTCCACCAGCGGGGCCATCTGGTACAAGCCGATGGCATCCTCGATGTACAGCGGTTCATTGCGTGCCGCACGGTCGGCAACCAGCTGGATCGAGCGGTGCAGCACCAAGGCCGCTTCCTTCTCTTCCTCGCTGAGCAATGCATTGCGGCTGGAAAGCGCCAGGCCTTTCGGGCTGCGCACGATCGGTACCGCACGCAGTTCTACCGGATAGTCCAGGTCGGCAACCATGCGGCGGATCAGCATCAGCTGCTGGGCATCCTTCTGGCCGAAGTAGGCGCGGTATTCGCCCCGACGCGGGTCGGCCAAGTGCAGCAGCTTGGCGACTACGGCCAGCATGCCATCGAAGTGGCCTGGACGCGAGGCGCCTTCATACATTTCGCCCAGCGCGCCGGAGCTCAACTTCACCAGCGGAAGGCCGGCATGGTAGATCTCGGAAGCGTCCGGGGCAAAGACAAGATCGACGCCGGCAGCCGCGGCCAGCTGCACATCAGCGTCGAGCTGGCGCGGATAGTTGGCGTAGTCGCTGGCATCGTTGAACTGCAGCTCATTGACGAATACGGAGATGACTACCAGTTCGTTTTCTTCGCGGGCGGCCTTGAACAGCGAAGCATGTCCGCGGTGCAGGGCTCCCATAGTGGGCACGAAGCCCAGCGATCCCGGGTTAGCTGCGGCAATAGCAGCCTTCAGCTCGGCACGGGTCTTTACAATCTTCGGGGTTTTCACCCTTCTATTCTAGAACTCGCAGAAGCTCTTCCAGCGTGCCTTGGGAGATCAGTCCGCGTTCTGCGGCGCGCAGCGCGGTAGCGCGCGAGAGGCTCCGATAGGAATTGTTGGTTTCCGCCGGGGCGTCGGCCAGCGCCTGCAGGTGCGCAGTGACCGTTCCGCTATCGCCTCGTGCTACCGGGCCGGTCAGTGCGCCCGCGCCGGAACGCAGGGCATTATCCAGGCTCGCGTACATCAGGGCGCGCAGGGTATTGGATGGTTCTTCCACGCCGATCCGGCGCAGGATGTCCGCCGATTGCGCCGTGATGGTGTTCAGGTGGTTTGCCGCATGGGCCAGGGCCGCGTGGTAGCTGGCACGATCCTGCTCGGCGATCACCACCGGCTCCCCGCGCATTTCCACCACCAGCGCCTGGGCTACCGGGAGGATGGCCTCGTCCGCGGTCACCGCGAAGACGCAGTCGGTCAGGCGCTGGAGGTCCATGCTCATGCCGGTGAAGGTCATGGCCGGGTGGATTGCCAGTCCAAAGGCGCCAGCATCCAAGGCCGGTTGCAGGATCGAGGTGCCGTACCGCCCGGCGGTGTGCGCGATCAACTGCCCGGCGGCGATATGGCCGCCCGCTGCCAGTCCGGACACCAGTTCGCCGAGCACGTCGTCGGGTACCGCAAGGAGCACCAGCTCGCTGCGGCGCAGGATTTCTGCTGGATCCAGCAGTTCCACGCCGGGCAGCAAGGCGTCGGCGCGATCGCGCGAATCCTCCGAGACGGCGTGGATTCCGGTGATCCGGTGTCCGCTGGCTGCCAGCGCCGCACCAAGCACGGTGCCTACCTTGCCGGCGGAGATGATGCCGATTCCCAAGCGTGGTGCGTCCACTTCTACCTTTCAACCAGGCGCCGGGTTTGCGCCCGAATAAATTCTGCTGCGGTGTCCGCATCAATCTGATGCAGGTATCCGATGATGTTTCCGCCGGCACAGTGCAAGCGGACACCGGCCAGTTTACGTCCTTGCTCCCATGGTCCCTGGCCCCAGCTCATGCCCTGCACCCGGTTATGCGGCACGAAGCTGGCCTGCCGGGCCAGCCAGCCATACCGGGAAATCACCGTGGTGCCGGTGGCCAGGAACGCCTGGTGCTTCCATGCCCCGGGCGATAGCGGCTTGGCGCGTTCCGGGGAGCCGGTGAAACCGTGTTCGCATCCGGTGCTCACCGCAGTGGCCAGCACCTCGCGCTGGTTGGCGACGCCAAGATCCGGCAGCAGGATCCCCATGATGCGGGCGACCGACTCGAAGTCGCCCACCGGAAGCACCTGCAGGTTATCCGCGTCATCGCTCTTGGTGCCCAGCACGTTGACTTCCACCTTGTACCAGCCCAGCATCCGCCAGAAGAAGGGTGCCGTCACCGAAATGGCCTGGACGCGGCCGGCAGGAATGGAGTGCTGGCGGGTGTCAGCCAGCCCGTAGCTGATGCGCATGCCGGTGTCCGAGGCGCTGGCGGTGAAGTTCCAGCCCTGGTTCAGCTGCTTGTAGTAGAAGCTGCCGAAGGCCAAGGCCGCGGGGACCAGCGCCGCGATGATTCCGTCGACCCCGGCAAGCCAAAGCACCAGCATCGCCAGGCATGCGAGCACCCCGAACATCACCGGCAATTGCAGGAACATGGAGCCAATCAGGCGCCCAATGGGCACGTTGGCCATCAGCGGCAATGCGTCCGCGGCGGCCTGCGGCTGGGCTGCCGCGCGGTCCGCCGCGTCGTGGGAGACGCTTTCTTGGGCAGCGGCAGGTTCTTCGCCGCGGGCCCGCTCCAGGATGACCACGCGCAGCGCGTGGGCATCGGCCTTGCGCAGGAAGGAAAGGCGCAGCACCGACTCGGAGGAATCGGCCACGTCAAAGCGCAGTTCGGCGAGACCCAGCAGCCGGGCTACCAGTGGCTGGGCGATGTCTATGCCTTGCACCTTGTCGATGCGCGCCTGCTTCTGGCTGCGGAAAAGCATCCCGGAATTCACGTACACGTGGGTGCTGGTGAGCTTATAGCGGGTGAAGTACCAGGAAAGGAAGTAGAAGATGAGCACCACGGCCAGTGCGATGCCGGCGCCCGCGACGGTCCACATCAGCCTGGTGCCGGAGAAGCGCTCCGCCCAGGACAGGTCGTCGGTGTTCTGCCAGTAGATGTAGCCCAGGCCGATGATGGCCAGCCAGCCGTGGACGAACGGGCTGGCTGGATGCACCCGCTGCCATGGCTCGGCGCTGTCTCCGGTGGCCAGTTCTTCGGCCTGGCTCATAGCATTTTCTCTTCGCCGGCGGCCACGAGCCGTTCGCGCAGGGCCTGCCCTTCGCGCTCGGGCAACCCGTAGACGTGCGCGGTGGCAGCGCTGCCGGCGGTGTTCAGCGTCAGCTGGCACAACCCATAGCGGCGCTCCAGCGGCCCGCTGTTGACCTCGACATATTGCATGCGGCCGTAGGGAATGACCACCTGCTTGCGCCACATCACCCCGGAGCGGACGATGAAGTCTTCTTCGCGTTCGAGATAGCCCAGTGCGGCGACCTGGCGGCGGATGATGCGCAATGCCGGCAACGCGATGGCCAGCACCAGCAGGACCGGGGAAATCACCAGCCACAGCGGGACGCCGACGCCGGTGACTGCCAGCACGACAGGGACCAGGGCAGCCAGCAGGAACAGGCCCCAGGTGATCGCCCAGGTGGTGAACTTGACCTTGGCGTAGTCCCGGTGGGCTGGGGTGAAGTTATTCGGTGACCACGGAGTCGCTGTTGCCATCGGTATCCTCTGGAGGTAGTTTGCACAGTTGCTGAACAATATACCCAATAATCACCATGAGGACACCAGCACCAGTCAGCACCAGGCCGCGGGTCAGGGTGGGGGTGATCCCGGTGGCCGCCCAGAGGGTGATGATGGCCGGAACATGCCAACCGGCAATCACCGCACCGGCATACGCCGAGGCCTGGGCCAGAACCAGGGTACGAGCTGCGGCGATCGGCTCGAAGTCCGATTTGCCCAAAGTGGAGCGCTTCACGCGGATCCCCAGGAACAGGATCACCGCGCAGACTGCGCCCAGCGAGTACAGGGCGGAGTAGTCCAGCACCGGCGCGTACCTGCCTGCCGCGGTGAGCAGGCGCAACGCGATCCAGCCGGCCACGGCCCCGAGCCCGGCGCACCAGAGCAGCCAGCGCAGCTTCAGCTTGGCCATAGCCGGATGATGTCCTTCGTATCGGCAGCTTCGGCGGCCAAACGGGAAACCAATTGCCCGTTCAGCACCGCGTCCGGATCCATCCAGCTCCACGGGGCCAGCACGAAGCCGCGGATCGCGGCGCGCGGATGAGGCAGGGTCAGCCGCTCATCATCCAGGTTCAGCTGGTCGTAGGCGATCAGGTCCAGATCCAGGGTGCGCGCTTCCCAGCGCACCTCGCGGGTGCGGTGGTGCTTGGCTTCTATGGCCTGGCACAGATCCAGCAGCTCATGCGGGGCCAGCCGGGTACGCACCTGGACGACCTGGTTGGTGTAATCGGGCTGTTCCGGCGGACCGCCGACCGGCTTGGTGATGGCCAGCGGGGAAACCTTGAGCAGCTCGAGTTCTGCGCCGAGGTCCTGCACCGCGGCGGCCAGGGTAGCCTGCGGATCACCCAGGTTGGCGCCCAACGCGATGATCGCGGTGTGCTGCTTCTGGTGCCGCGTCAGCGAAATGGTGACATCGGTGAACGGTACCGGGATTGGAGCCTGCGGCTTGTGCACCACCACGTCGATGGTGAACACGCCCGGGTAGGCGGCGAGGATCGCCTCGGCGATTTCGCTGCCCAGCTTCTCGATCAGGTCCCACGGACCGGCCTGGATCTGCTGGACTACCAGCTCGCTGACTTCGCCGTAGTGCACCGTGTCAAGAACATTGTCGCTGGCTGCCGCACGTGCGATATCCACGTGCAGCACCACGTCAATGATGAATTCCTGGCCGTCGCGCTTCTCATGGTCGAAAACGCCATGGTAGCCGGTGGCCGAAATTCCGTAGATGCTAATGCGATCCATAGGCCTGCACGACTTCAATGGCGTCGCGGTTGCCGGTGACATCGTGCACGCGCACTGCCCAGACCTTGTCGCGGGCGCCCAGCACGGTGGTCGCGGCGGTCGCGGAATCGCGTTCCATCGGCGCACGGCTCTTGGAGCCTTCGGCCAGCAGTTCGCCCAGGAAGCGCTTGCGGCTGGTGCCGATCAGCACCCGGTGGCCCAGCTCCTCGATGGCAGGGACGTTGGCCAGCAGCGCCCAGTTGTGCTGCGCATCCTTGGCGAAGCCCAGTCCCGGATCGATGATGATCTGCTCCGGGGCCACGCCCTTGGCGACGAATTCATCGCGCAGCATGCGCAATTCTGCGATGACCTCGGTGACCACGTCCCGGTAGTTCGCCTCGGAGACCATGTCCTGCGCGGTGCCGCGGCGGTGCATCAATACGTAGGGGACGCCGGTTTCCGCGATCAGCTCCGGCATGCCCGGCTCATAGGTCAGGCCGGAAACGTCGTTGATGAGGTGCGCGCCGGCGGCGATGGCCGCGCGGGCGGTGGAGACATGCATGGTGTCCACGGAGATCACCGCGCCGGCCTTCACCAGGGCTTCGATGACCGGGATGATGCGCTCGCGCTCCAGGGCAGGATCCACGTTCGTGGCGCCCGGGCGGGTGGATTCGCCGCCCACGTCGATGATGTCGGCACCCGAGTACAGCAGCTTCAGGCCCTGGTCGATCGCGGCATCGGCGGACAGGTACTTCCCGCCATCCGAGAAGGAGTCCTCGGTGACGTTCAGGATGCCCATGACCAGGGTGCGGCCGGTTGGCAGGTCGGCCATGGTCTTCTTGCTGGACTTGCGGATCACCGGCAATGGGCTGGTGTTCGGGCCGGTGCCCGGGATCGCTCCAAGCGACATGGGGGTTCCTACTTTCCGAGGATCAGGCTCATGGCTTCGGCACGGGTGGCGGTTTCCCGCAGCTGCCCGCGCACCGCACTGGTCACGGTCTTCGCGCCGGGCTTCTGCACCCCGCGCATGGACATGCACATGTGCTCGCATTCAACGACGACGATCGCACCAGAGGGGTTCAGGTGCTCCACGAGGGCATCGACGATCTGGGTGGTCAGGCGCTCCTGGACCTGCGGGCGGCGGGCGTACACCTCGACCAGCCGGGCCAGCTTGGACAGGCCGGTGACCTTGCCGCCCTTGCCCGGGATGTAGCCGATATGCGCCGAACCGTAGAAGGGCACCAGGTGGTGCTCGCAGGTCGAGTAGAACGGGATGTCCTTGACCAGCACCATCTCATCGTGCTCGATGTCGAAGGTGGTGGACAAGTGGTCTGCCGCTTTCTGGTGCAAGCCGGCGAAGAACTCCGCATAGGCCTTGGCCACCCGCTTCGGGGTGTCTACCAGGCCGTCGCGGTCGGGATCCTCGCCAATGGCTTCGAGGATCTCGCGCACGGCTGCCGCGATCCGCGGCTGATCAATCTCTTGTAGTTCACTCACGCTTCGATCCTAGTCGGTCGAGGAAGCTGCGCGCTCCTTGGGGCTTAATATCGGGCCCTCGTGGTGCACCGGACGGGCCTCGTTGCTCAGCCAGACTTCGCGCTTGTCGCGCTTCACCAGGTCGGAGAAGATCTCGGCGATCTCCTTCTGGTTCAGCGTCTCGCGCTCCAGCAGCGCCAGGGCCAGGCGGTCGAGCACATGTCGGTTGGCCATCAGCGCCTGGTAGGCGTCGTTGTGCGCCTGCTCGATCAGCTCGCGCACTTCCTGGTCCACCAGGTGGGCCATTTCGTCGGAGAAGTCGCGGGAGGCGGTGCCCATGCCCTGCTCGGCAGCCGAGCCGGCCAGGCGCACGGCGCCCACCTTCTCGCTCATGCCGTATTCGGTGACCATCTTGCGCGCGGTGGCGGTGGCCTTCTCGATGTCGTTGCTGGCGCCGGTGGACGGATCGTGGAAGACGATCTCCTCGGCGACGCGCCCGCCCATGGCGTAGGCCATCTGGTCCAGCAGCTCGTTGCGGGTGACCGAGTACTTGTCGGATTCGGGAACCACCATGGTGTAGCCCAGCGCGCGGCCGCGCGGCAGGATGGTGATCTTGGTGACCGGTGCGGTCTGGTTCATGGCCGCGGCCACCAGCGCGTGGCCGCCCTCGTGGTAGGCGGTGACCTTGCGCTCGTGCTCGTCCATCAGGCGGGTGCGCTTCTGCGGGCCGGCCATGACGCGGTCGATGGCCTCGTCCAGGGCGCGGTCGTCGATCAGGTTAGCGTTGGAGCGGGCGGTGAGCAGCGCGGCCTCGTTGAGCACGTTGGCCAAGTCGGCACCGGTGTAGCCCGGGGTCTTCTTCGCGACGGCGTTCAGGTCCACGGTGGCATCCATCGGCTTGCCCTTCACGTGCACGGCCAGGATCTGCTCGCGGCCCTTCAGATCCGGTGCCTCCACCGGGATCTGGCGGTCGAAGCGGCCCGGGCGCAGCAGCGCCGGGTCCAGCACGTCGGGGCGGTTGGTCGCGGCAATCAGGATGACGTTGGTGGTGGCGTCGAAGCCGTCCATCTCCACCAGCAGCTGGTTCAGGGTCTGCTCGCGCTCATCGTTGCCGCCGCCGATGCCGGCGCCGCGATGGCGGCCGACGGCGTCGATTTCGTCAACGAAGATGATCGCCGGGGAGTTGGTCTTTGCCTGCTCGAACAAGTCGCGCACGCGCGAGGCGCCCACACCGACGAACATCTCCACGAAGTCCGAACCGGAGATCGAGTAGAACGGTACCGCCGCCTCGCCGGCTACGGCCTTGGCCAGCAGGGTCTTGCCGGTGCCCGGAGGGCCGTAGAGCAGCACGCCCTTGGGGATCTTCGCGCCCAGGGCCTGGAATTTGGCTGGTTCCTGCAGGAATTCCTTGATTTCGTGGAGTTCCTCCACGGCCTCGTCGGCGCCGGCGACATCCTTGAAGGTCACCTGCGGCATATCCTTGGTGATCAGCTTCGCCTTGGACTTGCCGAACTGCATGACCTTGGAGCCGCCGCCTTGGGAGCGGGCGAGGATGAACCAGAAGATGCCGGCGATCAGCAGGAACGGGATGATGATCCCGAGCATCGACAGCAGCCAGTTGCTTTCCACCGGCTGGTCGGTGAACTTGCCCAGGTTCGCCTTGTTGATCTCATCGACCACCAGTTCGGCACGGGCGGTGGAGTAGTAGAAGCTCACCGAGGTGCCCTTGTCCACGCCATCGACCTTCAGCGAGTCGCGCAGCTTCAGATCCACGCGCTGGTCGCCGTCGAACATCTTCGCTTCGGTGACATTGCCGCTGGTGAGCTGGTGCAGGCCTACGGAAGTGTCCACCTTGGCCGAGTTATTGCCGAAGACCATCGGCAGGAACAACACCACGGCGACAACGCCGACCAGGACCCAAATGATCCAGCTGTTAAAAAGCTTCTTCGTTTTCATTGATCCGACAGGCCCCGCGCCTGGCGCATCCCCCTCACGCACTGCTCTGGCGTCCGGGTCACGCCACCTTCGATATTTCTCAACGCCCCATTGGCGAGAAAAGTTCCCTACTGGTAAATATGCGGGGCCAAGGTGCCCACGCAATCAAGGTTGCGGTACTTTTCCGCGAAGTCCAGGCCGTAGCCCACCACGAATTCGTTCGGGATGTCCATGCCGACGTACTTGACGTCGATTTCCACCTTGGCTGCCTCCGGCTTGCGCAGCAGGGTGCAGATTTCGACCGAAGCCGGGCCGCGGGATTCCAGATTGGACTTCAGCCAGGACAAGGTCAGGCCGGAATCGATGATGTCCTCGACGATCAGCACGTGCTTGCCCATGAGGTCGGAATCCAGGTCCTTGAGGATGCGCACCACACCGGAGGACTGGGTACCCGAACCGTAGGAGGACACTGCCATCCAGTCCATGGTCAGGTGGGAGTTCAGTGCGCGAACCAGGTCAGCCATGATCATCACGGCGCCCTTGAGCACACCTACCACGAGGATGTCGCGGCCTTCGTAATCCTTGTCGATCTGCGCGGCAAGTTCTTCCACGCGGGCCTGGATTTCTTCCTTGGTGTACAGAACGTGCGCAAGATCGGCTTTGACTGCATTGGAATCCACGAGAATTCTCCTGATTCTAGAGGTGTGGTACTTACCTAGAGTGCCACATTTAGCGGAAGGTTGTTTAGCCGGTTGTGGTGAAAACGATCACCGATTGCCGCCGGAAGGCGCTGATCCTGCCATCCAGCTGCACAGGACCTGCTGATTTGGACTTGGGGACGCCGAGCCCGGCCAGCGCGCACAGCGCCGCCGTTCGCTCATGGCCCACATTTTTGGCCCCTGCTTCCATGGCGGCCAGGCGTAATACTCGCGAGCTGATGGCCACCGGCAGCGTGGCCAGGTCCGGGATCGCCAACCCGTGCTCGTCCTTGGCCAACCGGGCCCATTCGTCGAGGGCCTGGGCGTCGGCGGCGGCCAGGCTGGCGGTGCGCGCCAGCGCTTCGGGAACATGCTCGCCAAGTTCCTCGCGCAAGAAGGGCAGGATCCTATGGCGGATGAGGTTCCGCTTGTACCCGGTGTCCGCGTTGCTCGGATCTTCCCAGTAGCCAAGCCCCGCCTGCCGGCAGATTTCCTCGGTTTGCGCCCGGGACAGTTCCAGCAGGGGGCGCCGGTAGGGTCCGCGCCGGGCAGGGATGCCGGCCAGCGAGCGGGTTCCCGATCCGCGCAGCAGCCCCAGCAGCACCTGCTCGGCCTGGTCGTCGCGGGTGTGGGCGAGCATCAGTGCCTGCGCGTTGAACTGCTGCAGGGCTGTTTCAAAGGCCTGGTACCTGGCCGTGCGGGCCGAAGCCTCGTCATCCGAGGTCTCGACCTGGACCACCGCCACCGGGTCCAATCCCAGCTCGCGGCATTGCCCGGCGGCGCGTTCGGCCGCCTGGGCGCTGCCGGGCTGCAGACCGTGATCGATGACCACGGCGCCGAAGGAAGCGGGCAGCGTCGCCGCGGCAATGGCCAGGGCTAGCGAGTCGGCACCGCCGGAAACCCCGATCAGGTTCAGCCCGGGCGCGCTGCTGGCACTGATGGCAGCGCGGGCAAGGTGAAGGGCGCGGCTCATCGGGTGCGGGCCAGCCAGCGTTCCGGGTCATCGAGTTCCCCGGCGCTCGGGAACATCTCGCGGGCGGTGAAGATTTCGTTGAAGCCCTCGTAGCCGATCGCGTCGACGATATGCCGCACGAATTTTGCCCCGCGTTTGTACTGCAGCGCCTTGGCATCCAATCCCAGCAGCTTGCCCAGCAGGATCGCCAGGGCCGAACGGTTCTCGCCACGGGCTTCGAAGCGGCGGCGGATGGTCTTGATGCTGCGGATCGAGGTGACATCGTTCATCACGACCATGGCGTGGCCTTCGAGCACCGACATGATGCTGGTCAGTTCGCTGACCTCGGACTTCATGGATTTCAGGCGTTCACCCAGTTCGCCCATGGAGTGGGTGGTGCCGGCCAGCGGCTCGAAGGCCTCGGCCAGGGTCTGCTTCATGACCCCGGGGATCCAGGCAGCGTGCTCGAATTGCAGGCGGTGGGTCTGCTCGTGGGTGGCGATCCACAGGTAGAAGTCGCGGGCGTTCACATTCAGCTCGCCGCGGATCTGGGTGATGGTCGGGGCGTTGAGCAGCAGGCGCGGGCCGACGAACGGGTCGAACTGGCCCAGCACCCGGGTGCCCAGCACCGAGAGCACCGCGCCAAGTTCTGCGCCGGCAATCAAGGGGACCACACCGGGGACGTCCTGGCGCGCTGCCGGGAGCAGGGCCGCGAAATTCTGGCTGACGGCCTTGGCCCAGCCGGACCGGTCCACCACCAGGGTCTGCGAGGGCGCGGAAGCAGCCAGCTTGGAAACCTTCTCGGCCTCCACCAGGCCTTCGCCGGCGGCGATGCGCAGTTCCTCGATGATCCGTGCGGCATCCTGGGCCTGGATCCCCGGCCCGGCGGGCATCAGGGTTTTCGCGGCCTTGGCCGCCAGCTTCCAATCGACGAACTGGTTCATTTGCTGCTCCTGCGGCGTTCAGCTCCGGCAGCCACAGCCACGGATGGCGGTGACAGCAGAGTCAATGGTTGGCTTGTGGGGTGCGAGTGTTCCGTTGGGCTGATCGGCATAGATCGAGAAGGCGAGCAGGCGCCCGTCTTCGGTCATGGCCATGCCCGTCAGCGTGGCCACGCCGGTGAGCGAGCCGGTCTTGGCGCGGACCAGGCCAAGTGTTCCGGCACCGCCCAGGCGGTTCATCAAGGTGCCGTTGTAGCCGGCGACCGGCAGCGAGTAGACGACCTCGCGCAATTCCGGCTTCTTGCTGGTGGCGGCCGAGCGCAGTACCGCGGTCAGCGCCGCGGGCGAAATCCGGTTCCTGGCAGCCAGGCCGCTGGTGTCCACGAGCACGTGGCCAGCGGCCCCATGGGCCTGGGCCACAGCAGCGACGGCGGCGCCCGCCTGCTCCCCGGGCATCTGGCGGTCCAGCGCCACCAGGCGGCCCATGGATTCGGCAATATAGTTATCCGAAACCAGCAGCATGTGCTTGATGACATCGCGCAGCGGTGCGGACTTCACTTCGGTGATCTGCTCGCCCCCCGCATAGGGGCCGCGGCCACCCTCATCCACCTTGACCTGCTCGCCCAGGGCTTGGGCGAAGACCTTGCGGACCTGCTCGGCCGGGTCGGACTGGTAGGCGGTGCTGGTGCTTTCCCCGGCACGCCCGGCGTAGTGCGCAATCGGGTAGACCTGGCCAATGTTATTGGAGGTGAACAGCGACTTGTCCCAGGCGGGGTTGCTGTGCGCATCGCCGAACAGCGAGTCGTCCAGCCACAGCTTGACCTCGCTGATGCCGCGCTTTTCAAGTTCTCCGGCGGTCTGCTTGGCCAGGGTTGCCAGTCCTGCATAGCCCTTGGGGTGCGCCGGGTCCGATTCCCCGTCGCCCAGCAGCACATCTCCCCCGCCGCGCAGGACCAGCGTGCCGCCATCGAGCAGCACGCTGGTGGACAGCTGGGTGTCGCCGCCGAGGGCATCGAGGGCCGCGATGGCGGTGACAACCTTCAGGCTGGAGGCCGGGGTGCCATTTATTTCGGAGTTCCTGTCATACAGGACTGTGCCCGTGGCCACGTCGACCACCTGGGCGTTGAAGGACGTCCGGTCGGGCTTGTCCGCCAGGATGCCATCCAGCTTCGCGGCGAGGATTCCGGGGTCCGGTTGCGCGGCGTTGGGGTCCAGGTCCCGCACGGCGACTGGGGATTTATCGGCCAGCTGCGCGCTGGCCGGGGTGTAGGAAGCCTCGGGCTCTCCGGTGAAGAATCGCGGGGCCAGCAGCATCGCGGCAATCACTGCAACCATGGCAACAATCGCCACCCCCAGCGTAATAGCGCGTCGGGCGGCAGTGTTCATATGGTTACATTCCTCTCGCAGTTTTATCCATCAGGCGCAATGGGGCGATACCCTTATTAGCGGATATCCCTAAGACTAGTTTAGGAGTGTGCTTTTCATGAGCCACGACGTGACCATCGAGATCCCTACCGGATCGCGCGTCAAGTACGAGATCGACCACGAGACCCACCGCCTGCGCCTGGATCGCGTGCTGTTCACCTCGATGCAGTACCCAACCCACTACGGCTACTTCGACGATACTCTGGGCGAAGATGGCGATCCATTGGACGCCATGGTCTTCATCCCGGGTGTTGACCTGATCCCAGGTGTTGTTGTCGAAGCACGCCCAATTGGCGTATTCAACATGACCGACGATGGAGGTGGCGATGCCAAGCTGCTGTGCGTTCCTGCCGACAAGCGCTTTGACCACATCAAGGAACTTGAAGACATCGACGAATGGCTGATCAAGGAGATCGAGCACTTCTTCACCCGCTACAAGGACCTGGAACCAGGCAAGTGGGTCAAGGCCGAGGGCTGGGAAGGCCGCGAGGCTGCCGAAGCCGAGCTGGCTCGCTCCATCGAGCGTTTCAAGGCCTAGCCACTAGGCTCAAGCCGAACATGGCGGCGACCCCCGAATCGGGGGTCGCCGCCATTGCTTTTGCTTTCCGGTTCGCTGCCGGAAACCCGGACCTGCCCGGCGCTAGGCTTCAGGCAGCATTCCGCTGAGCACATCTTCCTGCGCGGAAACTTCCAGGGTCTGCACGTCCTTGAGTTTCCGCTCCACCGCACGGGTCCGGGTACCGGCATCGCGCACCGTGTTCTGCGCCGTGGCCAGCTGCTTGCCCAGCTTGTCCCAGACATCTCCGTACTTGCGGAACTCTTCCTTGGCCGCCGAGAGCACCTGCCATACCTCGCTGCTGCGCTTCTCAATGGCCAGTGTCCGGAAACCCATTTGCAAGGAGTTCAGCAGGCTCATCAGGGTGGTGGGCCCCGTGACCAGCACCCGGTGCTCGGCCTGCAGCTTGCTGGCCAGCCCCGGGCTGCGCACAACCTCGGCGAACAGCCCCTCGGTGGGCAGGTACATGATGGCGAAGTCGGTGCTGTACGGCGGGGCGATGTACTTGCTGGAGATCAGCTTGGCCTGCTCAAGGATCGCCCGGTCCAGCGCCTTGCCCGCAGCGGCGATGACGGCCTTGTCGCCGTGCTCCTGGGCATCGAGCAGGCGCTCGTAGTCCTCTTGCGGCAGCTTGGAGTCGATTGGCAGATAGATCGTTCCGGCCTCCCGCCCGGGCAGGATCACCGCGAACTCCACGACCTCGCGGCTGCCGGGCACGACCGCCACGTTCTGCTCGTACTGCTCTGCGGTGAGGATGTCTTCCAGCTGGCGCGAGAGCTGCACTTCGCCCCATGAACCACGGCTCTTGACGTTGGTGAGCACGCGTTTCAGCCCGCCGACATCCTGGGCCAGGCTCTGCATTTCCCCCAACCCCTTCTGCACCATTTCCAGCCGCTTGCTGACCAGTTCGAAGGATTCGCCCAGCCGCTTCTCCAAGGTCCCCTGGAGCTTCTCGTCCACCGTCTCGCGCATCTTCTCGAGTTTGGCTTCATTGCCCGAGCGCAGTTTCTCCATTTCCTGCTGGAGCAACCCCTGGACCTGCAGATGGCGGTTCGCATTGGCTTCTGCCATCGCGGTCAGCTTGGCGTCGATCTCGGTACGCACTTCGCCCATGCCCTGGCGCAGTTCGGTGCGCTGGGTCCCCAGTTCTTGCCGGAGCTCCGCATTGGCAGCGCGCACCGAGTCCTGGATCTGGGCGCCATCAGAGCCGGATGTCCTGCGCACCAGCAGCAAGGCAATACATGCCGTTGCCAGAATATTCAGGATGACGAGTACAAAAACCGCGATTACCATGAGCACCTAACCAAGAACTGTCGAGCGGACCATTGCCTCAGTCCTATCAGCGGACACCGACAGTTTGGGTCCATAATGGGTCCATGCATATTTTGGTCACCGGTTTCGAGCCCTTCGGCAACGACGAATTCAATGCCAGCCAGGAAGCCGTTTCCAGCCTTCCCAGGCAGCTGGGCGAGCATCAGGTCCTCACCGCCATACTTCCGGTGTCCTTCGCGGCCTCCGGCAAAGCACTCGAATCGCTCGTGGCGAAGCACCAGCCCGATGCGCTGATTTGCGTCGGCGAAGCCGGCGGCCGGCATGCAATCACGCCGGAGCGATGGGCTTTTAACGAAGATGATGCCCGCATCCCCGACAATGATGGCGCCCAGCCGCGGTCAGCGGCCATCAAGGCGAATGCGCCGGGACGCTTGGATGCCACCCTTGATCCAGCAGCGGCCGTCCGCGCCCTGCTCGCCGCAGGCCATGAGGCAAGGGTCTCCGAGGATGCCGGGCGTTTCGTGTGCAACCACATCGCGTATTTGGCGTATTCCCAACCGGTCCCGGCATTGTTCATCCATGTTCCCGCACTGCGCCCGCCAGGGGTTCAAGCCACGGTTGGTGCTGAAACCGACGCATCGGCCAGCCCACCTCGGCCCGGGGACCTGAGCCGGCTATCGTCGGCCCTGGGCATTGCGATACTGGGAAGCCTCGCCCCCGGTGGATAGACTGCTTCCATGGAAGCGGTAATGGCACTGGACGGCCTGGAAGTTGGCATTCTGGTGCTGTGGGCGCTGGGCACGCTCTTTGTGCTGGTGCAGTTCCTCCGCGAACGCTGCGTGCGCACCGCCATACCGCTGGCCCTAGCCATACCTATTCCCCTGTTTGGCGCCGTCTACTCGGTGGCCCGCTTGACCGGGATCATGATGAAACGAAAGCCTGAATCCGATAATGAATAGCAGTCCCACCCGCTGGATGGTTCTTTTTTCGCTTTCCATCGGCCTTCTTTTCATCGGAGCTTTCGCCCTGGTTGTCTCGGGGCTCGCTGCCCCATGGCTGGACTGGGACTAGGAATGTGACCATCTGATACTTGCGGGATTACTGCCGGGGTTCAGCGCAGGGCTAGCCTTGAAGCATCATGACCCTGCATAATCTCACTCCGCTCGATCAGCTGCGTGCCGGAAAGCTCCCCCTGCGTCTTGCAAATCTGTTCATCGGCCTCATGCTTTTTGCGCTGGCCATGGCACTGCTGATCCGCGCCCAGCTCGGCGTGGATCCGTGGGATGTGCTTCACCTGGGCCTGGCCAACTACATTCCGCTGTCGCTGGGAACGATCGTGATCATCGTCGGCGTCGTGGTGCTGCTGGCCTGGATTCCGCTCAAACAGTGGCCAGGATTGGGCACCGTCGCCAATGTGCTGCTCATCGGGCTTGGCCTGGACTTCTTTCTCTGGCTCATCCCTGATGTCCACGGATTGGGCTGGCAGATCCTGACCCTGGTTGGCGCCATCGCCGTCAATGGCCTTGGCGGCGCCCTGTACATCGGCTGCCATTTCGGCCCCGGCCCGCGCGACGGCCTGATGACCGGGCTGCATTTGCGCACCGGCAAATCGATCCGCCTGCTGCGCACCATTATCGAGGTGTGCGTGCTGGGGATCGGCTGGCTGCTCGGCGGTCCGGTGGGCGTGGGCACGGTGGCTTATGCGCTGCTGATTGGCCCCGCTACCCAGTTCTTCTTCAAGTACACGACCGTTGCGCTGCCCGCCCAGCAGGGCGCGCCCAGCAGCACCCTGTCCTAGTTCCTCCTGATCCCGCCAGCCGGCGGACCGGCATCAGGCTTGAGCAGCACCGTTAGCCGCCAAGTGCCGCGCAGTGCGCGACAAACCCGGTTGCACACGCAATACTTGAATCATGTTTGTCGTTGCGCTCAGCCCCCGGCCCCGCTCGGTCACCGATGTTGCCGCCGCCAGCGAGCAGCTCTGGCACCAGCTGGAACAAGTCGACACCCACGCGCCGTTCACCGCGCTCAGCGGGCAGCTGCTGCTCGGAGTGCCCAGTGACCCCGATGCCGCCGTCGATGCGCTGCTGCGCGTGGCACGGCTGAACTTCTGCAATATCGGGCTGGGCATCGGCAGCCTGTACGAGCCGGTGCCCGCAGAGGCCGACCTGGTCGAGGGCAGGGCTGCGCGGCGCGCGCTCGGCGCGCTGGAGGCGGCCAGCCACCGCGGCGAAAGGGTCCCGATCTGCGTTTCCTCGGGCAATGACGAGATGGACGGCGAGCTCGAGGGCCTGCTGCGCATGCTCGGACAGTGGATCCGCACCCGCACCGAGGCCGAATGGTCCGTCGTGGACCTGTTGACTCCCGGGGTGCGCGGGCAGCAAAAAGCGGTCGCCGGGATCCTGGGAATCACTCCCCAGGCAGTATCTGCGGCGATCGTGCGTTCGGGCTACAACGACGAGCTGGGCGCGCGGGCAGCGATCGCCCGGCTGCTGGAATACACCGACCAGCTCTAGACCCTGGTGCTAGCTGCCCAGCAGCCCTTCCAGGACGATGGCCAGGCCATCCTGGTCTACGCCTTCAGTCACGGCGTCGGCCGCTGCCTTGACCTCATCCGGCGCTTGGCCCATGGCCACGCCATGTCCGGCCCACTGCAGCATTTCGACGTCATTGCGGCCATCGCCTACTGCCAGCGAGTCCTTCGAATCGAACTTCAGGATCGCCCGCAGCCGCTCCAGGCCGCTGGCCTTGGTGGTACCCTCGGCGGCAATATCCAGCCAAGCGGTCCAGCCCACCGAGTAGGTCACCCCGGAGAGCCCCAGGCTCTGCACGGCATGCCCGAATTCCTCGGCGGTGTTGTCGGTGGAGAACACCACCACGCGCACGGCCTTGCTGTTGACCAGCTCGCCGAAATCAACGACCTTGCTCTCGGCGCCAAAGCTCATGTCGCCGAAGGTTTCGCTGGAAAGGAATTCGCCGCGCTCGTTTTCCAAGGCGTACTTGGCTTTGGGAAGCTGGTCGCGCAGCGCCTTGAGCGCTGTCGACGGATCGAAGATCTCGCGGTGCAGGATCTCGACTTCATCCTGGGACACCTTCGCGAGCACGCCGCCGTTGCTGACCACGACATAGCCATGGTCGATGCCCAGTTCCGCCATGATGGGCAGGGCCGCACCCAAGGAGCGGCCGGTGGAGATGATTACCTCATGGCCCTGGGCCACTACAGCCCGCGCGGCATCGCGCACGCGCTGGCTCATTTCCCCTTGGTGGTTGACGATGGTGCCATCCACGTCAAGGCAAATCATCAATTTTTGCTTGGTCAGCCGGTCATCGTTGCCGAGCTTAGTCATAACAGTCATGGCTCAAGTTAACCACCACCGCGGGTTTTTGGCGATGACCCAAGGCACAGCGCCAAGTGAACAACCGGTTAAAAGCATTTGCCGGCTGCCCGCGAGGGGCAGCCGGCAAATGGCCGGTCATTGGCTACTTGAGTACTTCGAGTCCGCCAAGGTAAGGCTGCAGTGCCTTGGGCACGTTGACCGAACCGTCCGGGTTCTGGTGGTTTTCCAGAATCGCCACGAGCCAGCGGGTGGTCGCCAGGGTGCCGTTCAGCGTCGCCACCGAACGGGTCTTGCCGGCCTTGCCGTCGATGATCTCGCGTTCGCGGATATTCAGGCGGCGGGCCTGGAAGGTGGTGCAGTTCGAGGTCGAGGTCAGTTCGCGGAAGGTGCCCTGGGTAGGAACCCAGGCTTCGCAGTCGAACTTGCGCGCGGCACTCATGCCCAAATCCCCGGCGGCGGTGTCGATCACGCGGTAGGGAAGTTCCATGCGCCCGAGCATGTCCTCTTCCATGGCCAGCAGTTTCTGGTGCTCTGCTTCGGCGTCCTCGACGCTGGCGTAGACGAACATCTCCAGCTTGTTGAACTGGTGCACGCGGATGATGCCGCGGGTGTCCTTGCCAGCCGATCCAGCCTCGCGGCGGTAGCAGGAGGACCAGCCGGCGTAGCGGATCGGGCCGTCGGCCAGATCCATGATCTCGTCCGCGTGGTAGCCGGCCAGGGCCACCTCAGAGGTGCCGACCAGGTACATGTTGTCGCGCTCGAGCTTGTAGATCTCGTCGTCGTGCTCGACATCGAAGCCGGTGCCCTGCATGGTTTCGGGGCGGACCAGGGTCGGGGTGATCATCGGGATGAAGTCGTGCGCCATGGCCACATCCAGGGCCATGTTCATCATCGCGATTTCCAGCCGGGCGCCGATGCCCTTGAGGAAGTAGAAGCGCGAGCCGGAAACCTTGGCGCCGCGTTCCATGTCGATGGCGTCCAGCTTCTCGGCGATCTGCAGGTGGTCCAGCGGCTCGAAGCCCTCGGCCTTGAAGTCGCGGGCGGTGCCCACGTGCTTGACGACGGTGAAGTCATCCTCGCCGCCGGCCGGGATGCCGTCGATGATCAGGTTGGGGATGGAACGCTGCAGTGCGGTGCACTTGGCGGAGGCCGCGTCGGACTCGGCCTGGGCGGACTTCACCGCGGCAGCGAGCTCCTTGACCTCGGCAAGCAGGGCGGCGCGCTCGTCGCCCTTGGCCTTGCCGACCTTCTTGGAGAACGCATTCTGCTCGGCACGCAGGCGCTCGTAGGTGGCGATGGTTTCACGACGTGCCGTGTCAGCTGCCAGCAGCTGGTCAATTAACGACTCGTCGGCACCGCGCGCGCGTTGCGAGGCACGGTACAAATCCGGATTTTCGGTGAGCATTTTCAGGTCGATCACATGTTAAGGGTAGCAATCATGAGTACGATGAGAGCATTATGCAGACAAATCGTGTGATCGTTTTCTCTGCCGTGGCTGCTGCAGCTGCCGCCGCGGCGACCAGTTGGTATTCGGTGCGCAAGCTTTCGAACTACAGCAAACCGCTGATCAAGCAGCCCGAAGCGGCTGAACAGGCAGCGGCTACCAAGGTGGCCCTGGTCATCAATCCTTCCAAGTCAGGTGCTGACGAAGCAAGGGAAGCCGTGGTCCGCGTCTGCGCTGAAGCGGGTCTGGAAGCACCGCTGGTCCTTGAAACGACCAAGGACAACGCCGGCCAGGATGCAGCCCGTGAAGCACTCGATGCGCAATGCGACACAATTATTGCCGCAGGTGGCGACGGAACCATCCGCGCCGTCGCGGAAGTGCTCGAAGGCACCGGCGCATCCCTGGGAATCCTGCCGCTGGGCACTGGCAACCTGCTGGCCCGCAACGTGGATATTCCGCTCGATGACCTGCACACCGCGGCGCTGGTGGCAGTGCGCGGGATGGTTCGCCGGATCGACGTCGGGCACATGAAGCTGCAGCTGCTGGACGGCAAGGAGGCGGATCATGCTTTCCTGGTGATCGCCGGCGTGGGCACCGACGCCGACCTGTTTGACGACACCAACGAAGAGCTGAAATCCAAGGTCGGCTGGCTGGCCTACTCGGAAGCCGGCCTGCGCCAGTTGCCGGGCCAGCGCAAGAAGGTCAGCTTCAAGCTCTCGGGCGACGAGAGCTGGCAGACCCGCAAGGTCCGTTCGGTGCTCTTCGCCAACTGCGGAAAGCTGCAGGGCCTGGATTTCGTGCCCGACGCCAAGATCGACGACGGCGTGCTCGACGCCGTGATCCTTTCTCCCCGCTCAGCCGCCGGATGGACGTGGATCCTGCTGAAGACCGCATTCCGCGCCAAGAACAAGATTCCGGTGATGAGCTTCTACCAGACCTCCGGCGTGTCGCTGCGTTGCGATGAGCCGATGAATACCCAGATCGACGGGGACCCCACCGGCCAGGTCAACGAACTGCAGGTGTCCGTGAACCCGAGCGCCCTGCGCCTGCGCACCCCGTAGCGCATGCCGAAGGCCCGGCCGATTTCCCCTTGCGGGGAGCTTGGCCGGGCCTTCGCGCTGCCTGCTTAAAGCCGGTCGCGCAGCGACTGCACCCAGGCACGGGCTTCACTGAAGGCCGCATCTGAATTATGCGTATCCACGGCCGGCTCCAGGCCTTGGGCGGCTGGGTAGGAACCGAGGAAGCGCAGCTGCGGGGACAGCCGGTGCAGCCCCGACAAGGCGGCGGCAACGCGTTCCTCGGCCACGTGGCCTTCGATATCGACGGAGAAGAAGTACTCACCCAGGCTCTTGCCGGTAGGACGCGATTCGATGCGCGAGAGGTTCACGCCGCGCGCGGTGAATTGCTCGAGGATTTCCATCAGCGCACCGGGACGGTCCTCGGGCAGCGGCAGGATCAGCGTTGACTTGTCCACGCCGGTAGGCTGCGGAATCCTTCCCGGACGAGTCACGAGGATAAAGCGGGTCACCGCGCCGATATTGTCCTCGACCCCGCTGGCCAGCACCTTCAGGCCGCGCTCTTGGGCTACCAGCGGAGAGCAGATCGCCGCATCATGCGGCGGTTCGTCCTCTTCGAGAGCCAGAGCGCCGGCAGCCGTGGAAGAAGCCGGGGTGAATGCGGCCCCGGGAATATTCGCTTCGGCCCATAAGCGGCACTGCGCCCAAGCATGCCCGTGGGTGGAGATCTGCCTGATCTGCTCCAGCGAGTCGATGCCGGGGCGTACCGCCAGCACGAAAGTGATCGGAACCAGGATTTCGGAAACAATCTGCAGGGCTTCGCCCTGCGCAATGGCGTCCAAGGTGGCCGAAACGCCGCCTTCTACCGAGTTCTCGATCGGGACCATCGCCGCGTCCGCGGTCCCCTCGCGCACCATGGTCAGCGCCACGTTGACGTTGGAGGCCGCGATCCGCTGCGCCTCGGCAGCCCCGGGAACCTGCAGCAGGGCCGACTCGGTGAAAGTGCCAGCAGGTCCCAGATAGGCATAGTTCATCGTACGGTTGGCTCCTGGCCGTTATCCGCTTCCATTGGCAAGCCCGCTTCGATCCACGCATCGGAACCGCCGGCGACGTTGAAGGCGGTGTAGCCCATCACGGTGAGCCACGATGCGGCCTGGGCCGAACGGCCACCGGTACGGCAGATGACGTAGGTGTCCACATCCGGGTCAAGCTCGGAAATCTTCTCTGGCAAGGAGCCAAGGGGAATATGGGTTGCTCCGGCAGCACGGCCTGCTTCCCATTCGAAGTCTTCGCGCACGTCAAGGATGAAGGCATCCTTCGGGACATCATTGACCGAAACAGTCTCAAAATCGCTCACTGCTAGCATTCCTCTCACATAGGGTGTTTGCTTATAAGACTAGTCATTTCCTGCGTCGAAAGCCGACATGTTTCCCTCAAGCGCCCTGAAATTGCGAGACGAGCTGGCCCGCGGCGAGCGTTCAAGCCGCGAGGTCACCGAGCACTACCTCAAGCGCATCGAAGAGCAGGCGGACCTAGGTGCTTTCGTCCACGTGGCAGAAAATGCGATGGAGGCCGCGGCAGCGGCGGACCAGGCGCATGCCCGCGGGGACATTGGCCGCTTGCATGGGCTCCCCACCGCGTTCAAGGACCTCAATGACGTGGCCGGGATGCCTACCACTTATGGCACTGCGGCGATGCCTGCGATGGTCGCTGAACGTGACCACTCCTTGGTGGCCAGGCTGCGCGCCGAGGGCGTGGTGGTCCTGGGCAAGACGCAGGTTCCGGAATTCGGGCTGAGCAGCTATTCCGAGAACCTCGTGGCTCCCCCATCACGCAATCCCTTTGATCCCACGCGCTCGTCGGGCGGTTCCTCTGGCGGGCAGGCCGCGGCGATTGCCGCCGGCATGATCCCGCTGGGTCCGGGCTCTGATGGCGGCGGTTCGGTTCGCATCCCCGCGGCCGCCTGCGGACTGGTTGGCCTGAAGCCTTCTTTGGGTCGCGTTCCCGCCGACATCCTTGATGGCTACACCGATCCCATGGGCGCACCGAAGCTAACGGTCAGCGGACCGTTGGCTCATGATGCCCTGGATGCGGCTTTGCTGCTTGATGCCATGCGCGGCAAGGACCACTATCTGCCGTTGCTGCAGGGAAGCTACCCCCAGCGCCTGGACGGGCTGAAGATTGGGTACAGCACCCATTCCCCGTTTGAACCGGTCTATGAAATTACCCTGGCGCAAGAAGCGCGGGCTTCATTTGCCCAGGGCCTTGAACGCCTTGGAGAACGGCATCGCGTCCAGCCGGCCAACCTGCACTACGCCACGGACTATCCGGAAACCTTCGCGGCGGTGTGGACCAATGGCCTGAAAGACGTTCCGGTCGCGGATGATTCGCTGCTCGGCGATTTGGCAAGGGATTTCCGCCGACGCGCCGCCGACCGCTCGCTGGAACAGAGCCTGCAGGCAGGTTCGAGGTTGAAGCAGATTGCGGCCGACTTCGTGCGCCAATGGTCCGCCTACGATGTCGTGGCCACCCCTGCCATGGCCTCGATCCCGCCGAAGATCGGGCACTATACACAATCCACAGCCGATGTGGATTATATGTTGCAGTGCCAGTACACCCCCTACACTTCCATGGTGAACGTCGCCTCAGTAGCGGCCATCACCGTTCCGGTAGGCCACTCCAACGAGGGGTTACCAATGAGTATTCAGCTGATTTCCCCGCGCTCGGACGAAGGACTGCTACTCGCGCTGGCCACCCAGATGCAGGTGTGACCTTTCCCATATAAGTAGGTACTCGGGTGGGCAAGGGCGAAAAATATTACGTATGTCTACTGCAACAACGAGCACCAAAGCTTCCGGAAAGACCTTCTTCGGTCACCCCGGTGCGCTCGCAAGCCTCTTCAGCGTGGAAATGTGGGAACGATTCTCCTTCTACGGCATGCAGGGCTTGCTGGCTTACTACATGTACTACTCGGTCACCGATGGCGGCTTGGGCATGGACCAGGGCCTGGCTCTGTCGCTGGTCGGCGCCTACGGCGGCGCTGTCTACCTGTCCACCATCCTGGGCGCGTGGCTCTCCGACCGCCTGTTCGGCTCGGAACGCGTCCTGTTCTTCTCGGCCATCGCGATCATGATCGGCCATATTGGCCTGGCGCTCCTGCCCGGCTATGCCGGACTGGTTATCGGCCTGATCTTCGTTGCCGTCGGTTCCGGCGGCCTGAAGGCCAACGCTGTAGCCCTGGTGGGCTCCCTGTACTCCAAGGAAGATCCGCGCATCGATGCCGGCTTCTCCCTGTTCTACATGGGCGTGAACATCGGCGGGCTGCTCGGCCCACTGCTCACCGGTTGGCTGCAGGTCCAGTACGGCTTCCACATCGGCTTCGCCGCTGCCGCGGTCGGCATGGCTATCGGCCTGGGGATCTATGCCCTTGGACGCAAGAAGCTGCCGGACTCCGGCCGCATCCCAAGCAACCCGCTGCCTGCCTCTGAGCGCAACCGCTACGTGGTCATCTTCGCTGCCGTGATCGTTTTGATCATTGCCGCTTTCGCATCCAAGATCGTGACTCCGGAGAATCTGGCAAGCACCATCGCCTACGTGGTGATCGCCGCTTCGATCATCTACTTCGCGTTGATCCTGCGCAGCAAGAAGGTTGACGCCACCGAGCGCAAGCAAGTCTGGGCATTCATTCCGTTCTACATCGGCTCGGCTGCCTTCTGGGCCCTGTTCCAGCAGCAGTTCACCTTCATTGCCGCTTACTCGGATCAGCGCCTGGACCGCCACCTGGGCAGCTGGGAAATGCCACCGAGCTGGGTTACCTCGATCAACCCGGTCTTCATCATCATCTTCGCCGGTATCTTCGCCGCATTGTGGACCAAACTGGGCAAGCGCCAGCCACGCACTTCAATGAAGTTCGGCCTGGCACTGGTGGTTGTGGGTGCGGCCTTCTTGCTGTTCATCCCGCTGGAATCCTTCGTGAAGACCCCGCTGCTGGCGCTGGTCGGCATCCTGCTGCTGTGCACCTTTGCCGAGCTGCTGCTCTCGCCAGTGGGCCAGGCAATTGCCACCAAGCTGGCTCCGGCCGCCTTCGGCACCCAGATGATCGCCTTGTTCTTCCTGTCGGTTTCGCTGGGCACCACCCTGTCGGGTGTGCTGGCCGGCTACTACACCGAGGGCAACGAGATCCCGTACTTCATCGCCATGGGCGGCACCGCTGTCGTCCTGGGTATTGCCATGATGGCAGCTACCCCGGCCTTGAAGAAGCTGATGGGCCCGATCCTCTAGGCGTTCGAGCATGCGAAAAGCGGTTGGTTCATTTGAACCAACCGCTTTTTTCATGCCCGGGGATTATCGAAGAAGCCCTTGTGAGAAGGTCACGTTGTCGTAATACGAGTCGTAGCCGAACCCGGTTGACAATGCCCAGAAGAACCAGATGGCTACCGCATAAATGACTATGGCTAGTGCCAATCCAATCCATGAGGTAATTAGCCCGGCCAAGCTCAGGCCCCGGGAGCTGGGTTCACGCCGGTAGGCCAGGTGCCCGGTAATGACTCCGGCCAGCGGAACAAGGATAATGACAGTGAAGCCTAGCAACGACAAGATGCCAAGCACCAGGGAAGCCACCGAGAGGCCGGCGGATTCAGGCGGTCGTTGGTAGGGGTTCTGCGGATACTGGTAGTAGCTCATTTGCCTACCATTCTTCTACGAAACTGCGATAAGCGCATCAATCTGAAAGGCAATCTGTGGCACACCTCCGAGCTGGCCAGCCAGCCCAAGAATCAGACCTGATCAATTTGCAGGAGGTACTCGATGCCTACAGCACCCTGGTTCCTTCCAGCGGCAACCCCGACCAGGCCGTCATTTTCGGCACCTCGGGACATCGCGGAAGCTCCCTGAACACCACTTTCAATGAAACGCATATCGCTGCGATCACCCAGGCCGTGGTCGACTACCGCAACGGTGCGGGGATCACCGGCCCGATGTACGTGGGCAAGGACAGCCACGCACTCTCCGCGCCCGCATACCGCACCGCCCTTGAAGTCTTGGCAGGCAACGGCGTCACCGTGCTCGCCGATGACGGACTGACTCCCACTCCAGCGGTCAGCCACGCAATCCTGGTACATAACGCTAGCGGCGGCGAACAGGCCGATGGCCTGATCATCACCCCATCGCACAACCCGCCAACCGACGGCGGCATCAAGTACAACCCGCCGCATGGCGGACCGGCAGAATCCGGAATCACCGGACCCATCGCTGCACGGGCCAACGAATTGCTGGCCAGCGGAGCGATCAAGCGCGGCGAGCCGAATGCCCGGCCCTTCGACTTCCGCGAACTGTACATCGCCAATTTGGCTGAAGTCATCGACTTCAAGGCCATCGCCGAGTCCGGCATTTCCATTGGCGCAGATCCGCTGGGCGGGGCTTCGGTGCACTACTGGGGCGAAATCGGCCGGCGATACGGCCTGAACCTCGAAGTGGTCAACGAGTCCGTGGATCCGCGCTTCGGCTTCATGACCTTGGACAAGGACGGGAAGATCCGCATGGATTGCTCCTCCGCCCACGCGATGGCCTCCCTCGTGGCCAATCGCGAGAAGTACGACATCGCGACCGGCAACGATGCCGATGCTGACCGCCACGGCATTGTCACCCCGGATGCCGGCCTGATGAATCCGAACCATTTCCTGGCCGTGGCCATCGACTACCTGCTCACCCACCGTCCGCAGTGGCCGGCTGATGCCCAGATCGGCAAGACCCTGGTCTCCTCGGTGCTCATCGACAAGGTGGTGGCTTCCCACGGCCGGACCCTGCGCGAGGTACCGGTGGGCTTCAAGTACTTCGTTGAACCGCTGGCTTCCGGCAGGGTGGCCTTTTGCGGGGAGGAATCGGCCGGGGCGAGCTTCTTGGACTTCTCCGGCAAGGCGTTCAGCACCGACAAGGACGGCCTGATGCTGGCCCTGCTGGCCAGCGAGATCCGCGCAGTAACCGGCAAGAGCCCCAGCCAGCTGCATGCCGAACTGGTAGAGCGCCACGGCCCCAGCTTCTACGACCGCTTTGACGCGCCCGCAAACCGCGAGCAGAAGGCCGTACTGGGCAAGCTGGACCCATCGATGGTCACCGCTACCGAACTGGCATCGGATCCGATTACGGCCAAGGCCACGCAAGCGGCCGGCTTCCCCATTGGCGGCTTGAAGGTTTCCAGCGAGCACGCATGGTTTGCCGCGCGCCCATCGGGCACAGAAGACATCTACAAGATCTATGCAGAATCAACAAAATCACCCGAGCATCTGCAGCAGGTGCTGGCTGAAGCTCGGGTGATTGTTGATGCTGCGCTAGCTGGCTAGTGCAGCTTTGCGGTCCATGGATCGATGGCCACGGCTGGCTGCTTGCGGGTAGCCAGCCAGTGGCCCAGCCAGAGCAGCAGGAAGATCGGCAGGCCAATGTAGCTCGAAGCCATCTGCAGCAGGTTTCCATCCACGATCGCCTGGTAGTTCTGGCCGACGATCACCACGATCAGGATCACGAAAGCCAGGATCGGTCCCAGCGGGAACAGTGGCGCCTTGTACGGCAGGTTCGCGAGATCCTGCCCGCTGGCAATATATGCCTTGCGGAACTTGTAGTGGCACACCGCGATACCCACCCAGGCAATGAAGCCGGAGAGACCCGAAACGTTCAGCAGCCAGGTATACGCCGAACCCTGGCCGACAATCGCGGTCAGGAAGCCGAAAAGGCCTACCGAGGCGGTTAGCAGCATTGCCGGCATGGGCACGCCGCGCTTGTTCAAGCGGGCGAAGATCTTTGGAGCCTTGCCGTCCAACGCCATCGAATAAAGCATGCGTGCAGAGGCATATAGGCCGGAGTTGCCTGCGGAGAGGATAGCCGACAGGATCACCGCATTCATCAGTGCCGCGGCGAAGGCTACGCCCGCACGCTCGAAGACCAGGGTGAATGGCGAGGTGGTGATATCCGACGCCTCGGAAGAGAGCAGCGATGGATCCATATAGGGGATCAGCATGCCAATGACGAAGATCGCGCCGATGTAGAAGAGCATGATGCGCCAGAAGATCGCCTTGATGGCGCGTGGGATATCGCGCTTGGGGTTCTCGGCTTCACCGGCTGCCACACCGATCAGTTCGGTTCCCTGGAAGGAGAAGCCGGCGATCATGAAGACCGAGACGATGGACAGCCAGCCGCCAACAAATGGCGCTTCGCCATCGGTCCAGTTGCTGAAGCCAGGGGTGGAGTCGCCCAGGATGCCGAAGATCATCGCGACACCGCAGATCAAGAAGACCACCACGGTGATGACCTTGATCGCGGCCAACCAGTATTCGCCCTCGCCAAAGGCCTTGGCGGACAGCGCATTCAATCCGGTGAGCAGCACCAGGAAGATGGCCGCCCAGATCCATCCCGGGGCATCAGGGAACCAGTAGGACATGATGATGCCAGCTGCCACCAGTTCGGCAGCCACGGTGATGGCCCAGTTGAACCAGTAGTTCCAGCCGATCGCGAAGCCGAAGTGGCGATTCACGAAGACCGTTGCGTAGGTCTGGAAGGAACCGGCGACCGGAAGCCGGGCGCTCATTTCTCCCAACGACTGCATCAGGAGCAGCACCATCATGCCGATCAGCGCGTAGGCCACCAGCGAGCCACCGGGGCCAGCTTGGGCAATGGTGCCGCCGGACGCGACGAATAGTCCGGTACCAATCGAGCCGCCAATGGCAATCATCTGCATATGGCGAGCTTTGAGGCCACGCTTCAGACCGTCCTGGGACGGTGCGGGCTCAGTCATGCGTTACATCTCCTGATGCTTGAAAATTTCCAACCTATCAATCCAAGCACCCTGACAAGCCATAAAGCTATGAACCGCGCTACAGTAAGCGATCAATAATCTTTCGCTTGGCCCATGAATATGGAGGATATATTGCGCTCAGGGTATCAACGACGGTCGTTTTGTTGAATTCCGAGCGCATCTGCGAAAGCCGTTCGAACCCGTGCTTGCCGTGGTAGGCCCCCATTCCGCTCGGTCCCACACCGCCGAAAGGCAGGGTTGGAACGATCATCTGGGCCAACGGAGCATTATGGACAATGGCGCCGGCTCGCACTCGATCAGAGAAAATCGACTGCAGTCGCGGGCTTTCGCTCATCAGGTAGGCGGCCAGCGGTGACGGCCGCCGGGCAATGAATTCGAGCGCTTCCTCGAAGGTTTCCACTTCGATCACCGGCAGGATCGGACCGAAAATCTCTTCGGTCATCAAGCTTCCCTCGAGGTCCACATTGCGCATGATGCTCGGAGCAATGCGCAGGGTATCCTCGTCGTACTCACCGCCGAAAACCACCTCGCCTTGCTCGAACATCGACAGCAGCCGCTCAAAGTGCTTGCGGCTGACGATGCGGCCAAAGTCCGGATGGGTCAGCGGTTCCTTGCCGTAGAAGCTGGTGATGGCCTGGCCTAGGCGCCTGATGAGCTCAGACGAGTCGCCCACGCTCAATACGTAATCCGGCGCCACGCAGGTCTGGCCGGCATTCATGAACTTGGCGTAAGCCAAGCGCTTCGCGGAAGCCAACGAATCGTTCTCCACCACGGCCGGCGATTTTCCGCCCAATTCCAAGGTGGTAGGCGTCAGATGCTTCGCGGCCGCGGCAGCCACGATCTTGGCCACGCGTTCGCCGCCGGTGTAGAAAATGTGGTCCCAGCGGGCGGCAAGCAACTCCGTGGAGGTATCCACGCCGCCTTCAACTACCGCGTAAACCCGTTCGTCGAGGTAGACCGGGAGGAACTTGGCCAAGGCGCCTGAGGTCGCAGGAGCCAGCTCGGATGGCTTGATGACCGCAGCGTTGCCGGCAGCAATGGCCGCGACCAGCGGTGCGAGCACCAGCTGAACCGGATAGTTCCAGGCTCCGATAATCAGCACGACCCCCAGCGGGCGCGGCTCGACCTTGGCCATGGCTGGCTGCAAGGCCAGCGGAACCTTGACACTGGTGGAATCCATCCACTCAACGAGGTGGCGCTGGGCGAAATCTATTTCCGCGCGCACCACGTCGATTTCGGAGAATTTGGCTTCGGTGGCACTCTTGCCCAAGTCCTCGGCCAAGGCCTGGACGAAGTCTTCCAGATGCTCTTCCAGCATCTTCTCCAGTGCCTTGAGCTGCTGCAGGCGGAAGCGTCGCGGATGCGTGATCCGCGTGTCCGCAGAACGCCGCAAATGGCTCAGAACTGTTGCTATGCGCGATGGATGCTCGTCCACCGGAGGAGCGGAATCACCGACCGGTTCGGGCAACGGAGTGGAAGTAAACAGACCCATGATTTGAGCGTACGTTACTGGGACAATTTTTCATCGTTTAATTCGTCCGGGGATTCAATATGTATCAAATAGTTGATACATTGATTTCCAGGAGGCCACGACATGAATTCACTGGCAGCGCAGTTCGGCAATTTCGCCATAGCGGCGTTCATTATCTATTTCATCCTTCGTGCTTTCGGCCCAAACAAAGAAAAAGGTCTAGTCGAAGGCGCAAGGCAACATGCGCTGTGGTGTGCAATCATCGGGTATTTCGCCAGTAGCAACTCATTGTGGTTCAGTGATGCAATAGCAATTCCTTATGACGATCAAAGCGGACTGTCGCTTGCGCCAAGTGTCACCGTGGCAGCTACCCCTGCCCTTTGGATAGCCTTCATCTACGTCGCGAGCCAGTACACCTGGCCGCGTAAGCTCAAGCCCCAGCGCACGGCAACCTTGTCCCCACGGTCTTTAACTAGTCCACTGCCAAAGAAAATTCTCGTTGCCATGATGCTCGTCTTGGCTGCAGCATGCGTGACGGTCTATTCGGTACATGATGTGGGAGCGATCAGCCCCCAACCGGCGGTTGACTACGAAACTGCTGACTATTCGTATAGCAACCCAGCTCAGGATGGGCTACGCGCTTCCGCGGAAGTACTGCCGTATCTCTATTTGAGCTTTGGCTTCCTGATGGTATCCACCATTGTCGCTTCCATTGTGATTCTTCGACGCAAACCCTTGCCAGGGATCTCAGAACACAATAACCGGCTCTTGCGCACGACTTGGCTGAACCGGCTATATCGCACGGTCACCGTCTTGCTAGCTACACAAGCTGGGGAAGCCATTCACTACAAGGCGCGCTGGTTCCACGACGAATCAACAAAGTACATCGATGGCTCTGGGGCAGGCATCGACTACATGGACTCGATGTCCAGGATCGGCTCTACCTTGGATTGGGGCGCAAACTACGCGACGCTTGCGATTTCGGCGTTGATGCTGTTCTGGCGTCCTCCTATTAACTTCGAAAACCTTCGTACCACGACAGTCACCCCTTTCGTTCGAGCACGCACACAGCTACTCTCACTGCAATACTTCACCGCAGTCGTAACGCTCGTAGCGCTCTTTGCCGCGTGGTGGTTCTTGCCTGTCGTCGATGAAACCGAATGGCCTACCGGCGAGCGCGCCACCTGGAAGCTAGTACTCTTTGCCGGTGCTGCGATGCTGTACCTGGCAGTAAATGCCTTGTACTTGTGCTACATGAATTTGGTATCTCGACAGGTGTCCAACGCTCGTAGGCATTCGGCTTCCTTGCCCTTGTGGTCCTACATCGCCGCTGGCTTGCTTTTTGCCACCAGCGCCTATTTTCTGCTCGATCCGCCGCTGGACTATTTGTGGGGCTTTGTGCCTCCAGGCAAGACAGTGGTTGCGGGGTTGATCGTGCTGTTGCTGGCAACCCATCTTGGATTCGTCTGGTTCTCCCGCCGGGCAATTATTCCCTGGGCTGTCTCGTCGGCCGAAGAAATCTGGTACCGCAAGGTCCTGGAACTGCGTTCAATGCGTGTTATCACCAGTGCAGTGGTAGCCATGCTGCTCATTGGCTACGGATTCCCGGCCGGGCTGGGACTCTTTGCATTGCTCATCTTCGTTGTCCCAGCAGTCATTTTCCTAGAGCGCCCCGGTAGCGCCTTCGTGCGGGAACATCAGCCGGCAGCTACTTCATGAGCACGCAGATCAGTGTTGACCTCCAAGCAGCTACCCCGCCCTATGAGCAGATCCGCTCGCAGATTGCTTCATTGATCTCCCTGGGCGATCTGCCCTCGGGAAGCAAGCTGCCTACTGTGCGTGCGCTGGCCACGGACCTCGGCGTCGCTGCCGGGACAGTGGCGCGCGCCTACAAGGAGCTGGAAGCCGAAGAGCTGATCACCTCCCGGCGCCGGGCCGGCACAGTGGTCAACGAGCGGCCGCAGCCGGTGGACACCAGTGAAGATCTGCTGGCCGCCGTGGATCGCCTCTGGGCGCTGGCGGCCGCGCAGAAGGTGGATGCGGCCACGCTCAAGGCCTTGGTGGCGCGGCGCGAGCGTAAGTAACTTGTCCTCGGAACCGGTTGTGCGTACGCTCTATGGCAGTGACACGGGGTGTCGGATCAACCGACTGAGATAAGACCCGTAGAACCTGATCTAGTTCACGCTAGCGGAGGGATGTCGCATGGCTTTGCATGCAGTTGCCCAGAAATACCGGCAACAATCACCTTTGGTTTTTTGCCTGACCAATACCGTCGTATCCAATTTCACCGCCAATGTCCTGCTGGCATCCGGGGCTTCCCCGGCCATGACGGATCTGCCCGGAGAGGCCGGTCCATTCGCGCAGGCAGCTTCAGCCGTATTGGTGAATTTGGGAACTCCAAGCACTGAACAGCTGACCGCCATGGAAGAAGCTGTGCAGTCGGCGAGCGCTGCAGGCACCCCGTGGGTCCTGGATCCAGTGGCGGTGGGAGCGCTTCCGGTGCGCACGGAGTTTGCCCGGCGCATTGTCCGGCAACGCCCGACCCTGATTCGCGGCAACGCCTCGGAAATCCTGGCCCTGGCCGGCCGGCAATCTGCTTCGCGCGGTGTCGATGCCTTGGATGAGGTTTCTGCCGCCTTGGCGGCGGGACGCGAACTGGCCACGGAGCACGACTGCGTGGTGGCCATTTCCGGCCAGGCTGACGCCATCATCGACGCCACGCGTACCGTCTTGGTGCATACCAACGGAATTGGCTTGACCCGGATGACAGGTGGCGGCTGCGCCTTGGGCGCGGTCTGCGCCGGGATGGTTGCGGTCCACGATGACCCGTTCGAGGCCACCATCGCAGCCCACGGTTTCTATGGCCTGGCCGCGGAAAAGGCCTTGGCTGGCAGCTCCGGTCCGGGCAGCTTCGCAGTTGCCTTCCTTGATGCGCTGTCGGCTGCCGATCCCGGGGAACTGAAGACTTTGAAGTACGAGGAATTGAACCATGCATAATTACGGCGCTTATCTAGTAGCCAACACTGCCAGCTGCACCCCACGCAGCACCCTGGAAGTTATCGAGGGAGCCGTCGCCGGAGGGATCGGGTGGATCCAGCTGCGCGCCAAGGATGAAAGCGCCCGGGAATTCTTCGAGCTGGCCTGCGCGGCTGCCAAGCTCACCGAGGGCAAAGCCCAGTTGCTGATCAATGACCGCATTGACGTCTATCTCGCGGCACGGGCTGCTGGCGCAGCAGTGAACGGCATCCATATCGGGCAAAAAGATGTGCCGGTACAGCTGGCTCGCCAGATCATCGGCGAGGGCATCATCGGCTTGAGTGCTTCCAGCGATGAGCAATTGGCCCAGGCGAACAAGGACGCCTCGGTGATCGACTACCTCGGCGTAGGAGCCATCCGCGCCACTCCGACGAAAAAAGACCATCCTGTTCCCCTGGGACTGGACGGCTTTGCGCGAGCCGCCGCCTTGGCCAAGCTGCCCTGCGTAGCGATCGGCGCAATTACCCAAGACGATGCCGCCGCGATCCGCGCCGGCGGCGGCGCAGGCCTGGCCGTGGTCCGCGCCATCTGCAACGCCGAAGATCCGCAACTTGCCAGCGCGCAGCTGGTCGCAGCCTGGGAGGCCTCGAAATGAACATCCTATCCATCGCAGGCTCCGATCCTTCCGGCGGCGCCGGAATCCAAGCGGATCTGAAGGCCATTGCCGCCAACGGCGGCTACGGAATGTGCGTGATCACCGCTTTGACTGCACAAAACACCCATGGGGTGTCCGGAGTTCAGGCGATCAGCGGCGATTTCGTCCTCGCGCAGCTCGAAGCCGTGAGCACGGATATCCGCATCGATGCGATCAAGATCGGGATGCTGGCCAACGCCGAGGTGATCCGCGCAGTCACCAGCTGGCTGGAAACTGTTGACGCCCCCGTCGTGCTGGACCCGGTCATGGTGGCGACCAGCGGGGATCGCCTGCTCGACGACGAATCGGCCCTTGATTCGCTGCTGGATCGCGCCACGGTGATTACCCCGAACCTGCTGGAGCTGGCCAGCTTGCTGCGCGAGCCTGTGGCCCCTTCCTGGGACGAAGCCCTGCGCCAGGCCCAGCGGCTGGCTGCCAAGCACGACACGCTGGTGCTGGCCAAGGGCGGGCACCTGGCCGGGGCGGATTGCCCCGATGCCCTGGTGTCGGCGGGCGGGGTGCAGCTGGAGCTGCACGGACCGCGCCATGCCACCAGGAACACCCACGGCACCGGCTGCACCCTTTCCAGCACTCTGGCTACCCGCTTCGCTGCCACTGGAGATTGGATCTCCGCGTTGGAGCAATCCAAGTCCTATCTCTCCAAGGCCATCGCAGCGGCCGACCAATTGCAGGTGGGCAGCGGCCACGGCCCGGTCAACCACTTCATCGACTTCTTCGGCACGGCAGATCCCATGGGCGACTGGTGGCAGAAGATCCAGCCGATCCGCGAGGAAATCGACCAGCTGGATTTCATCACCCGTCTATCCGAGGGCACCTTGGACCGGGATGACTTCCACTACTACATCGCCCAGGATGCGCTGTATCTGCTGCGCTATGCCAAGGTGCTTTCGCTGGCCAGCTCGATGGCGCCGGATCTCGGTGCCCAGCGTTTCTGGTCGCGTGGCGCCAACGGCATCCTCGATGGCGAGCTGCAGCTGCACGGCAGCTACCTGGACGAGTTCGCTGATACGCCCAGCGCCACCACGCTGAACTACACCAACCACCTGGCCGCCAGCCAGGAGAGCTACGGGGAGCTGATTGCCGCGATCCTGCCTTGCTACTGGCTGTACCAGGACATCGGCAAGCGGTTGGCGGCAGCCAACCATGCCGAGCATCCTTATCGGCAATGGCTGGAAACCTATGCATCCGAGGAATTCGATTCCGCCACCGAGCAGGCGATCGAAATGGTCCGCCAGGCGTTCGAGCAGGCAGATCCGCAGCTGCGGGCCCGCATGGAGGCCGCTTTCATCCGCTCCGCGGAACATGAGCGCTCTTTCTTCGCGCAGGCGCACGAGAACCGAGTAGACTTCTCTACGGCCTAAAACCCGCAAGGCCCGGGAAGAGGAATCATGAGTTGGAGCATTCACGGCAACGGCAGGACCATCACCCCCGGTGAGGTAGTTGCCCCGGATGAGCGGCTGCATTGGCCGCAGACCGTTTCCATCGGAGCCCAGCACATCCTGGCGATGTTCGGCGCCAGCATCCTGGTGCCAACCATCACCGGCTTCCCGGTCACCACGACCTTGCTGTTCACCGGCCTGGCCACCGTCATCTTCTTGCTGATGACCAAGAACAAGGTGCCCAGCTACCTCGGCTCGTCCTTTGCGATGATTGCTCCGGTCGTCTCGACCACCCAGTCGCACAGCATGTCTGGCGCGCTGGGCGGCATCGTGATGACCGGGGCCTTGCTGTTCGTCGTCGGGCTGATCGTGCAGAAGACCGGCACCGGCTGGATCCACGCCCTGATGCCGCCGGTGGTCATGGGCACCATCGTGGCGCTCATCGGCCTGAATTTGGCCAGCGCAACGCTGGTTCCCATGACCGAGTTCCCGCTGACCACTTTCCTCACGGTGATCTTTACCGTGGTCGCGACCGTTGCGTTCAAGGGCCTGCTGGGCCGGCTGTCGATCCTCATGGGACTTCTTTGCGGCTACCTTGTTGCACTGGCCCAGGGGCAGGTGAGCTTCAAGGCGGTTGCTGCCGCGGAGTGGATCGGACTGCCAGAATTCCACACCCCGACCTTCCACTTCGACACTGCGCTGATGTTCCTGCCTGCGGTGTTCGTGCTGATCGCCGAGAACATCGGCCATGTGCGCACCGTGGGCGTGATGACCAATCGCGACCTGTCGAAGTTCAACGGCCGTGCGCTGATGGCCGATGGCGCTGCCAGCGTGCTCGCCGGTTTCGGCGGCGGTTCGGCCACGACCACCTATGCCGAGAACATCGGCGTGATGGCCGCTTCGCGCGTGTACTCGACCGCGGCCTATTGGATCGCTGCGATTGTGGCCGTGGCCCTGGCCTTCCTGCCGAAGTTCGGCGCATTGATCGGCACCATTCCAGAAGGCGTGATTGGCGGCTTGGGCATCGTGCTCTACGGCATGATCGGCATCGTCGGCGCGCGCCTGTGGATCGAGGCGAAGGTCGATTTCGGCAACCCGATCAACTTGATGACCGCCGGCACCGGCCTGATCATCGCCATTGCAGTGACCAAGGAAATCGCCTTCGGCCAGCTCCAGCTGGGCGGCATCGCCCTGGGCTCGATCGCCACCTTGGTGGTCTTCCACCTGATGAGTATCGTCGCCAAGATGCGCGGCAACGATTTGGCGGACTCGCAGAAGCCTGCGGATAGCTAGCAAATAAATTCCCCGCAGGCCGGCATCGCGAGAACTCGCAATGCCGGCCTGCTTTTTTGCCAAGAATTCGGAAGCTGGCCAGTCATGAAGCGGCGACGCGCACTGGGCCTCCCCCGGTCTTGAAGTAAGGACTCCTTCCAATTTGTGATCGATCTCCCATAAAAAATCGGAAAATCGGGATTCTGCGGCTCTCGAATCCGATAGCATGGCTCATTGTGACTGCGACTACATCAGACGGAAAACTCTCCGCGCGACTCATCTTCATCGCCCTCGGGGCGGCATTGGGTGGGTTCGTTTTCGGATATGACTCATCAATCGTTAACGGCACCGTGGACGCTGTCGAGCACGAATTCGGGCTCAACGCGGTAACCATCGGATTCACCGTTTCCTGCGCCCTGCTCGGCGCAGCACTGGGAGCCTGGATAGCCGGTGTGGTCTCCGAACGCGTGGGACGCGTGCGCACCATGCTCTTCGCCTCCATCCTCCTGGCAGCATCAGCCATCGGCTGCGGCCTGTGCTTCGGCGTAGCCGACCTGATCATCTGGCGCATTGTCGGCGGCATCGGCGTGGGCTTCGCCTCGGTGATCGCCCCTGCCTACATTGCCGAGGTCTCCCCGGCCGCGCATCGCGGACGCCTGGGCACCATGCAGCAGATGGCCATCGTGCTGGGCATCTTCGTGGCCTTCCTGGTCAGCGCGCTGCTGGTCTTCGTCATGGGCTCGGCGGATGCCGTCGGCTTGTTCGGCCTGACGGCCTGGCGCTGGATGTACCTGTCGCTGCTGGTTCCAGCAGTGCTCTACGGCCTGCTCTCGCTGCGCCTGCCCGAATCTCCCCGCTACCTGGTTGAGCGCGGCCGCTTCGTTGAAGCAGCTACCGTGCTGACCCGCGATATGGGCATGAACGCCGGCACGGATACCGAAAAGAAGATCGAAGAGATCCGCTCCACCGTGCACATCGAGCGTCGCCAGGTCTTCAAGGACCTGCTGGGCCGCTTCGGCTTCCACCCGCTGGTGTGGGTCGGCATCCTGCTCTCGGTCTTCCAGCAGTTCGTCGGCATCAACGTGATCTTCTACTACTCCACGACGCTGTGGAAGTCCGTCGGCTTTGCCGAATCGGATTCCTTCACGATTTCGCTGATCACCTCGGCGACCAACGTGCTGGCAACGATCGTGGCGGTGCTGCTGATCGACGTGCTGGGACGCAAGCTGCTGCTCACCATCGGCTCGGCCATCATGACCGTGTCGCTGGGCATGATGGCGGTAGCGTTCGCGCAGTCGGTCACCATCGACGGCGCCGTGTCGCTGCCGGGCAGCTGGGGCATCGTCGCCCTGGTCTCGGCCAACCTGTTCGTGGTCGGCTTCGGCGCCACCTGGGGTCCGGCCGTATGGGTATTGCTCGGCGAGATCTTCCCGAACTCGATCCGCGCCATGGCACTCGGAGTGGCAGCCTCGGCGCAGTGGATCGCCAACTTCGCCGTTTCCACCACCTTCCCGGCCCTCGCCGAGGCAGGCTTGGCATTGGCTTACGGCATCTACGCATTCTTCGCGCTGCTTTCCCTGATCTTCGTGATCTTCCTGGTCAAGGAAACCAAGGGGCGCCAGCTCGAGGAGATGACCCTCTAGGCACCACCCGCAGGGCATTGCGGATTGCGCAAAGGAGGCAGGAACCAAGATGGTTCCTGCCTCCTTTTGCGTGCCCGGATGCTTACCAGGCCTTGTTGGGCACATCCACGCCGACGTCGCTTTGCAGCGAGAGCACATGCTCCAAGCTTGGCCGCCCTTCCAGCGTCGGGCCCTGGCCGGCGAGCGCCACGCTGACTGTCTGCCCCGGCTGCAGATCGACCTGCTGGCCGCGCACCCAGATCGGACGGGAGAAGGCTCCGTGCAGGGTGAAATCAATGGCTTCAGCCCGCAAGCCCACGGAAATCCTCATGCCCCGCCACCCGAGGTTGAAGCGCAGGGCCCGCCATTTCTCCGGGAGCCGCGGATCAAAGCGCAGCTGGTCGTCATCGTCGCGCAGCCCCGCGAAGCCGTAGATCAGCGCCGACCAGACGCCACCGGTCGATGCCACATGCACGCCGTCAGCGGTATTGCCATGCAGGTTTTCCAGATCCACGTTCAGCGCGTGCTCGAAATACTCCCAGGCAAGATCGCGGTAGCCCACCTCGGCGGCGAGAATCGACTGCACTGTCGCCGACAGTGTCGAGTCGCCCGTAGTCAGCGGGTCATAGTAGTTGAAATCCGCAAGTTTCTGCTCGGCGGTGAAATCGCTGGAACGCAGCCACAAAGCCAGCACCGCGTCGGCTTGCTTGATGACCTGGAAGCGGTAGATCACCAGCGGATGGTAGTGCAGCAGCAACGGCCGCTTATCCGCACCGGTATTGGCCAGGTCCCAGACTTCGCGGTTCAAGAAATGCTCGTCCTGGGGGTGGATTCCGACCGTTTCGGAATACGGGATGTGCATGCAATCAGCGGCCTTGAGCCACAGGGCGATCTCCTCGTTTTCCAATGAGTGCCTGCTGGCCAGTTGCGCGAACTCGCGCGGATGCTCTTGGGCCATTTCGGCCAGCAGCTGGGCGCTGCGGCGCAAATTGAAGCGCGCCATGACATTGGTGTAGAGGTTGTCGTTGACTACCGCGGTGTACTCATCGGGCCCGGTGACCCCATGGATATGGAAGCGCTCATTGCCCTGGTCGCCACGCCAGAACCCCAGCGAGGCCCACATGCGCGCAGTTCCCACGAGGATTTCGGCACCGCCGGCCAGCAGGAACTCGTCATCCTCCATGACCCCGAGGTACCGGTTGAGCGAATACACCACGTCGGCATTGATATGGTACTGCGCAGTGCCAGCCGGATAATAGGCGCTGGCTTCCTCGCCGTTAATCGTGCGCCATGGGAAGAGCAGGCCTTCCTCGTTCATGATCAGCGCCCGCCGGGTCGCTGCAGGAATCATCGAGACCCGGGCGCGCAGCGTGTTGCGCGCCCACTGCTGGTTCGTATAGGTCAAGAACGGCATCACATAGATTTCGGTATCCCAGAAATAGTGCCCGGAATAGCCGTTGCCGCTCACGCCCTTGGCGCTGATGCCCAGGCCGTCGGCACGTCCGGCAGCTTGGGCGAGCTGGAACAGGTTCCAGCGGATCTTGCGCTGCAGCTCGGGCTCATCGCTCTCCACCACCACATCGCTGCGGTCCCAGTAGTCGGCCATGAAACGGCGCTGGGTGCGGAAGTGCTCGTCAATCCCCAACGGCACCAGGTGCTCCAAGGCCCGCTCAGAACGCAAGAGCATCTCCTGGGCAGGATGGCGCCGCGAGGAGTGGTAGACCGCGTACTTGGAGACGCGCACGCCTTGCCCGGCTTCCAGCCTGGTGCTGATCACTTCATCCGCGCGGTCATCGTCCACCTTGCGGACCACGGACAGCTCCGCCTGCGCTCCGCCAGTGGTGGCCACCTCGTGCTCCACCATTGCTGCTACCGACATCCCGGATCCGAAGACCTGGTACGAGATGCCCAGCCGGGCGCCATCGCGGTGGGTGCCCGCCGGATGCAGCGGGTTGGCCCTGGCTTCCTCGCTCTTGCGCGGATCGGCAGGAACCCCGGCATCGGTTTCCTCCGGGGAAGCCACCTTCCGGCTGGAGCGGTACCCGATGACCGAAGACTGGATCAGCACCTGCGCCGGAGCATCGAGCAGGCGCACATGCACGTCCTGCAGCGCCACGTGGCGATCCGTGAAGGAAATCATTGAGCGGGCAGTGACGGCTACCCGGTGCCCCTCGGCAGTTCGCCACAGGGTGTGCGCGGTCAGCGTCCCGTCAAGGAAATCCAGGCGCAGCTCATCACGCAGCATCTCCGTGCGGCCGACTTCCAGGGCTTCGTCATTGATGAACACGCGCAGGGTCCGGAAATCCGGGGCGCTGATCATGGTCTGCCCGGTTTCGGCCAGCCCGAAGGCGCTCTCGGCATGGCGGATTTCCCAGGTCTCATGCAGCCCGTTGATGAATGTGCCGCCTCCTTGGTCCCCCAGACCCAGTTGCGCAGCCCGTGCACCCAGAAAACCGTTGCCCAAGGAGAAAACGGTGTCTTCGGCGCCATCGCTGTCACGCTGGTTCCCGCGCCACAGCGACCAGGAGTCCTCTTCCCAGGCCTTGGCTGCTTGCTCGGAGACCAGTTCGGAAAGGTCATGAACCACAAAATGGGCCCCTGCATCCAGCAAGGCGGCCTCATTGCCTTCGCGGGCCACGCCGATGACTCCGAAGCCTCCGGCACGCGCTGCCCTCACCCCGCTGGTGGCATCCTCGATGACGGCGCATTCTTCCGGACGCCAACCCAGATCGGCGGCGGCAGCCAGGAACGTGTCCGGGGCCGGTTTGCCCGCCAGCCGGCGCGCGGCAGCTTCCTGGCCGCCCATCACCAATGGGAAATGCTCGGCCAGTCCTGCGGCAGCCAATACCACGCGGGCATTGCGCGAGGAGGACACCACCGCGACGTCCAGCCCGGCATCCAGCACCTGTTGCAGGTAGGCCACGGAGCCGGCATAGGGGTCGATCCCGTCGCGCTGCAGCACTTGGGTGAACTTTTCGTTCTTCATATTGCCCAGCGCGCAGATGCTGCCTTCCCCCGGCAGATCGCTTTCAGCCCCGCGGGGCAAGCTGATGCCGCGGGATTCGAGGGTAGCCGCCACCGCGTCATAACGCGGACGGCCGTCAAGCAGGTTGAAATAGTCCTCGGAAGTGTATGGGGCCACGCCCGGGTGCTTGTCGAAAAAGGTGGTGAAAAGTTCTTCCCACGCCTTGCGATGCAGCAACGCGGTAGGAGTGATCACGCCATCCAGATCAAAGAGGACGGCCTTGTAATCACGATGTCGGTACTCAGGACGAAAAGCGTTCACAATCGAAATCCTTCGAAAGAGGAGCGAATTACTGGCCGTAGTCCTTACCGTAGCAACTGAACGCGCTTGCTTCGACATACTACGATAAGAATGTGGCTCAGTGGATAGATGTATGGAATAGCGAAGACTGGCGTGAGGCAACCGCCGAGTGGATCGATGCTGCGTGCGAGGCATATGGCATTCAGCGCACCGCAGGACCGGATTTTTGGCCCGCAGATTTGCACCAGATCCAGGCGGCGGTTCAGACCGGTGCCGCAGATCTGATCTTCAGCGCCAACGCCCCGGGGCTGGCTTCGGAACCAGCGACCACGGTCGCTGCCGGCCAGCTGCTGCCCGATCGCGTGGTGATGCCACTGGCTATCGACCGGATCGCCGGCTACATGCTCAGCCCGGATTTCGGGCACACCCTGGCGGATCTGGGCGATTCGGTGGAGAACTGGGAGCTGGCCATGGCCTCGCTCGGTTCCTTCCAGGTCGCGCTGATGGGCCACGAGGAAGAATTCTTTGATTCCGGGGTCACCGTAGTGGACCCGCAGTTCCTGCCCGAGCAGTACGAGCAGGCGCTGATGATGCATGTGTCCCTGGACCCGGCACACCCGCTGTACCTGGAGGGATCCATGGCGGACAAGATGGTTTCTCATCTCGATGAGTTGAGGAGGGCCACCGCTGCCCTTCATGCCGGTGCGGTGCCGTTGAGCATCGAGCACGGCAACTTCGATCTGTCGCAGGTGGTGGTTCCTGCCGAAGCCGGAGACCACGGCCGCATCCTGAATCTGTCCTCCGCGCACTGGGCTCACCCCTTCTCATCCCTGAACACGCCGCTGGCCGCCATGTGCGAAGCGTGGGATTGCGATACCGGTGATGAGCGCGTGATGAAGGTGCTTTTCGCGTACCTGGACCAGTTCTCTGCCTACGGCTCAGCAGATGAGCTGTACGACCTGATTAATCCAGCCTGCCTGGTTGCGCCGCTGTCGCAGCACGAGACCTGGTTGCGCCTGCTCCTGGATGCCAGCGACGAGCAACTGCAGGAGCACGCCGAGACCGTTTTGGGAACCCTGGATATCTCCTAGGGCCGCAGTTCAAGAGCCCAGAACCCTGGCCAGCAAGGCCGCGTCATCGCTCATGATGGCGTCGGCCTTGCGCTCCATCAGCAGCCGCATGGTCGGCTCGTCGTTGATGACCCAGACATGCACCTGGGCGCCGGCTCGGTGGACCGCCTTGATGAATCGACGGGTCGCTACCGGCAGCATGCCCTGGTTCAGCGGCACCTGGACCGCCCAGAAGCCTGCCAGCAGCCGCTTGGGAACCCAGCCCAGCAGGTGGGCGCACAGCCAGATGGCGACAATTTCCCGTTGACCCGGCGAGCGCCGTATCGGAGCGGAAAGCAGGTGGCCGACCGCGGCGCTGCGTGCCGTGGAGAAGGACGCTAGGGCAATTTGCCGATGGGCTTTCCTGCGCTCGATGAGCTCGGCCAGCGGGCCGATCACGTGCTCGTCCTTGACGTCCAGGTTCAGTGTGGCGTGCGGGAACGCATCGAGCAGTGCATCAAGCGTGCACAGCGGTTCCCCTCCGGCCCGCACCATTGCCAGCTGCTCGTCGGTGAAGTCGTTGAAATTCCCGCTCGCGTCGGTCACCCGGTCCAGGCTCTGGTCATGGAACAAGTAGACCGTGCCGTCGGCTGAGGCGTGCACATCCGATTCCAGATGGGTGATGCCCAGGTCTGCGGCGCGCTGGAAGGCTGCCAGCGTGTTTTCCTCGTTGCCCGTGCGTACGCCGCGGTGCGAAAAAGCGTAGGTCATTTCAGCAGGCCTTCAATGACCTGGGCTACCCCGTCATCGGCCAGCGAGGGTGCCCGGAAGCGGGCGGAGGCCAGCGCCATGGGGTGTCCGGAGGACATGGCGTAGCCGTGGCCGGCGTATTCGAGCATCTCGATGTCGTTGGGCATGTCGCCGAAGGCCATCACTTCAGCTGCGGCAATTCCCAGGCGCTGGCAGTATTCATGCAGCGTGGTGGCCTTGTGGATATCCACATGCGCCATTTCCAATAGGGAAACGTCGAAGGCGGAGTGGGTCACCGATACCAGTTCTGCCAGCTGCGGCTCAACCGAGGAATAGAACTTGTCTATCGGCAGGTGCTGGGAGCGGGCAAGGAATTTCACGATGCCTTCGGAATCAATTGACTCGCTAGCCAGATCCAGGACTGCCTGCACCCCGAAGTTGTGGTGGCGGTCGGCAAAGCCTTCACCCAGGTGCAGCCCCTTGGTGGTCTCGGCAGCGAAGGACGCGCGCGGTTCCAGCTCCAGGATGATTTCGCTCGCCCGCCGCGCGGTAGCCGCGCTGAGCGTGCGCGACCAGATCACTTCGTCTTGTTCCAGGTCGTAGAGCACCGCGCCATTGGAGCAGATGACCGTGCCCATCCCGCCGAAGGCTTCAATGATCGGGCTCAGCCAGCGGAAGGGGCGTCCGGTGACAAAGACGATCTGGATGCCAGCGTCGCGGGCTTGGATGAAGGCACGTTGGGTGCGTTCGGAGATGGTGCCGTCCTTGGCGACAATGGTGCCGTCGAGGTCCGAGGCGATCAGCTTGATCATCTACAGCTCCTGGCGGCGTGGCGGGTTCGCCCCGGCACGCTGCACGGTCACCGCGGCGGCCATGGCCGCGAATTCCAGGGCTCGCGAAAGCTCCGCAATCTGCAGCTGGTTCAGCTTTTCGCGGTTGGCCGCGCCAATCAGGCCATGTTCGGCCAGCCAGCACAGCAGCGCGGCGGTGAAGGTATCGCCGGCACCCACGGTATCGGTGACTTCCACCGACGGCGCAGTGAATTCGGCGTCGCCGGCGCGAACGACGCCCCAGGACCCGCGCGAGCCTGCGGTGGACACCACGATCGCCGGACCCATGTCCAGCCAGGCACGGGCCGAGTCCTGGACCGAGCGCATCGGGTACAGCCACTTCAGGTCGATGCCGGAGACCCGCACCACGTCGGCCTGGCCGACGAATCGCTCGACCTCGGCCACGGTCTGCGAATGGTTGGTGACCAGCGACGGGCGCAGGTTCGGGTCGTAGCTGATGGTGGCATGGGTGCGCGCGGCCGAAAGCAGCGGCAGCAGTTCTCCGGGGCTGAACAGGGTGGCGATGGAGCCGGTGTGCACCAGCTCGGCATCCTGGGCCAGCTCCGGCCCGATGGTCGGCATCTGCCAGTAGGCGTTGAACGCGAAGGCCGCGCCGCCGGCCGGGTCGAGGATGCCATGGGCAATGACGGTGGCCTGGTCATCGGCTCCGCCCAGGTATGCCACGTTGTTGTCCTTGAGGTAATCCTCGATCTTGCGGCCCTTGTCATCGGCGCCCCAGCGGGAAATCAAGGTTCCCGGGTACCCCAGGCGGGAAAGCGCAACCGCGACGTTCAACGGGCTGCCGCCAACGAACTCCTGGGCTGGGGCAATGCCGGAGGCCAGGACGTCAACGAGGGCCTCGCCGATCACGGTCGGGTTCATGCTGCTCCTTCAGTAATGCAGTGGGGACAGGGCACGCACGCAGGCAGCCCATTGGCTGCTGTGCGGATCGATCCAGGTGTAGTGGTCTCCCGCGAACAGCGAGAAGCTGTGCTCCTGTCCGAGCGCAGCCGCTTTCTGGACTGCGATACGGGCAATTCTTACCGGAACATCGCCATCGTCCCGTCCATGAAAGATTACGACACGGGCATGCATTGGCCATAATTCCACCGGATTGCAGGCGCCCAATGACGCGCCTGAGAGCATCTCGTCCACTGCGCTGCCGCTGAGCTTCAGGCGCTGCGCCGTTTCAAGGTCCAGGACCCCGGCCTGGCTGATCACCTGGGAGACCCGTGCATCATGGGCGGCCAGCACGCAGGCCAATTGCGCTCCGGCTGAATGGCCGATCAGCGTGATCGGCCCTTCTTCCTTGACCAGGCCCAGCGCGAGCCGGGCATCGGCCAGCATTTTCGCCGCGCTGCCCGGCCCACGCCGGTATTCGAGGTTGTAGGCAGGGATCCCGCGGGCGGCGAGATCCTCTGCCAGGGGCACGCCAAGGCTAGCGGTGTACTTTTCACGCCAGTATCCGCCGTGGATGATCATCACCGCTCCGCGAGCGGTGGTGCGTTCCGGCTCGTAGAACTGGACCTGCTGGTCCGGGTGCGCCCCGTAGTGCATGGTCGGCGCCCCGGCTAGTTGCCCGGGAAAACCGCGGCGCGCTTTTCGACGAAGGCGGCACGGCCTTCCACCGAGTCGGCGGTTCCGAAGGCCTGCTGGAAGGACTGCGCTTCAACCAGCAGGGCGTCATGGGTGTTCAGCGCGTCCATGTCCACCATCGCGGCCTTGGCATTGCCAACGGCCGTCGGTGCCACCTTCGCGATCTCCTCGATGGTGGCCACGGCCTGGTCAATCAGTTCCCCGGCCGGGACAACGCGGTTGGCCAGGCCAATGCGCAATGCTTCCTCGGACTTGATGCGGCGGCCGGTGAAAACCAATTCACGGGCCATCGCGTTGCCGACACGTCGCGGCAGGCGCACCATGCCGCCAAAGCCGGGCACCAGCCCGAGGTTGACCTCCGGCTGCCCAAAGCTGGCCGTCTCGGAAGCGTAGATGAAATCGCAAGCCAGGGCGAGTTCGCAGCCGCCGCCCAGGGCGAAGCCGTTGACTGCGGCGATCACTGGAACCTGCAGCTTCTCCAGGCGTTCGGTGACCGCGTGCATCTGGCGCCCGTAGGCCAGCGCCGCCGCCGGGTCCATTTCGCGCAGCTGGACGATATTGGCGCCGGCGACAAAGGACTTCTCGCCGGCACCGGTGAGGATCACGCCGCGGTATTCATAGCCGGTGGCCTCGAACCAGTCCAGGAAGGCTTCAAGGTCGTTGACGACCTCTTTTGCCAGCGCGTTCAGCGACTTCGGCTGGTTGACGGTCAGGATGAGGGCCGAGCACTGGGTGCTCAGGCTGAGGGTATCGAATTGCTTCATACCCCTAACTCTCTCACGTAACGCGCGTCACGTATTGGATTGTCAGCGGTGCTTGCGTGGCTTTGCCTTGGCACCCTGCGGCTTCTTGGATGAGCTCTTGGCCTGCTGTTTTGCCTTGGCTTGGGCTTTCGCCTTGGCCTTCTTCTGCTCATTGATGCGCTTGGCCTTCTGCTCCTGGTTGCGCACCGAACTCTGGCGCGAGGAGCTGGCGGTACGTCCGCGCACAATGCCGATGAATTCTTCGAGCAAGGCGGTGTCTTCGGTGGCGGTAGGCCAGGCGATGCCCACCTGGGTTGGCGAACCGTCGTCAATGAAGCGGACCACCACGTCCTTGCGGGCGAAGAGCCGGGCAATGGACTGCGTGGTGCGCAGCACCTGGGCTCCGGAAGCGACAACTTCCATCGCTACCGGAATGCCGCCCACGGATTCCGGGTAGTCGGCCAAGTCGAGTTGCGGGAAGGACTCTACGGTTTCCAGCGGAACGGATTCTTCGAAGTACTCCACGTCGTGGTCTTTGCCCGCGCAGACCACTTCGAGTTCCTCGTAAAGCGGGATGACGTGGCGCGTTGCGTCCTTGGGCGAGTCCCCGCGATAGCGCACGAATACCGCGTCAGCCTCGCCATGGGCCAGCAGATCCAGGATTTCCCCCTCATCCAGACGCCAGGCTTTCAGCTCGATGGCAGGATAGCGTTCCTGGAAGCGGTCCATCCATTTGCCGGGGGTGACGCCGGTTGCGTAGGCGATTCGAAGTTTCTGCACGGGTTAAGCCTACGCTCTGCCGGGTTAAATGGCGCAGGCGGGCACCGGTGAACCGGTGCCCGCCTGCGTCCGCGCAAGCCTGGGAGGCCTACTTGTCGGTCTTGACGACCAGAACGTCGCATGGTGCCGAGTGGGCCACCGAGGAAGCTACCGAACCGAGCACGCGGCCCAGGCCCTTCATGCCCACGTTGCCGACAACGATCATCGAAGCCTTGCGGTCCTCGGCGTCGGAGATCAGCACGTCACCTGGCTTGCCGTGGCCGGCAGCAGCGGTGATCTTGACGCCTGGCACAGCGTTCTTCACGTCGTTGGCTACGCGCTGGGCGAGCTTGCGGGCCTGCTCTGCGTCATCCAGGATCCAGGTATCGGAACCGATGGAAACGACCTCGGTGTTATCCGAAGCGTGAGCGGTGATGACCACCAAGTCAGCGTCGAGCTTGACGGCGAGTTCTGCAGCGCGGCGGGCTGCGCGCTGTGCGGTTTCGGAACCGTCTACGCCTACGATGATGGTTTCAGACATATTGTTCTCCTTATATGAGTGATGCATTAAGTGATGGGTAACACTTTATGGCCTTCAGGCCACTTTAGCCTGCAAAAAGTCCACGGCGCGCTGCCATGCGATGGCAGCCTGTTCGGGATCGTAGTTGCCGGCAGGGTTCTCGTCGTTGTGGAATGCGTGATCGGCGTCGTAGTAGAAGTACTGGACTTCCGCGCCTGATTCCTGGCGAATCTGCTCTTCCTGAGCCTTCGCCTGAGCCGGCGAGTACATCTGGTCCAGGTTCGCGTAGTGGCCCTGGATGGCCGCGCGGACTCCGGAAAAATCGTTGGGCACACCCTGGCCGACGCCATAGAAAGGCACGGCCGCGGCAATTTTCCCGCCTTGCTGGGCAGCCATCTGCAGCACGAAACCGCCACCCATGCAGAAGCCGATGACGCCCAGCTTCTCGCTGGTGACGTGCTCATTGGCCAGCAGGTAGTCCACGGCACCGCTCAATAGCTGGGCCCCGGCGGCTTCCGGGAGCTGGGACATCATCTGCCCGGCTTCTTCACCGTCGTGGGTGATCCAACCGCCATAGAGGTCAGGAGCCAGAGCCACGAAGCCCTGCGCGGCCAGCCGGTCGGCGACGTCGCGGATATGGTCGGTCAGACCCCACCATTCCTGGATCACGATGACCCCAGGGCCCTTGCCGGACTCCGGCAAGGCGAGATAGCCATGCGCTTGCGCGCCTGAAGAAGGGAAAGTCACGTTCTGGTGCGGGGTTTTGTCCGCCATGGTGCCTCCTGCTCTGCGTGTGACTCCAGTTTATGCAGGTCTGGACGCCATTGGCATTGACCTGCCCCACATTGCGCCAAAGTTGTTCTATTTTCCGAGCGTGGCCTCGCCGATACGTTCCAGCGCATCGACCACCAGATTCCAGAAGCCTTCGTGGTCCAGGTCCACCGCCACGGAAGTATTGCAGTCGGCGGAAGCCGGCGCGCGGAAGTCCGTGACGGTCATTCCCAAGGTCAGCTCGCCACGCAGCTCAACGCTGACCGGGGCCTTGACAGTGCGCACGATATCCGGGTCGATCACGTAGGCCACGGCGCATGGGTCATGCACTGGCGGTGCATCGAAGCCCTGGTGGTCTCGATAGGCCCGGGCGAAGAAGTCCATCAGCTCGCGCACGAAGGTCGATGGGCCGGTGCCGATCTTCTCTATGCGTTCAACCACCTCGGAGGTGGCCAACGCCTGGTGGGTCAGGTCCAATCCGACCATCACCACCGGCCAGGCCTCGTTGAAGACGATGTGCGCAGCTTCAGGATCGATCTTGATATTGAATTCTGCCACCGCCGACCAGTTGCCGGTGTGGTAGCCGCCGCCCATCAGCACCACTTCGCGCACGCGTTCAACGATGCGCGGTTCCTTCCGGGCCGCCAAGGCGATATTGGTCAATGCGCCGGTGGGCACCAAGGTGATTTCACCGGGTTCATGGCTCATCACCAGGTCGATGATGACGTCCACGGCGTGGCGCCCATCGAGTTCGATGCCCGGCTCCGGCTGGGCCGGCCCGTCCATCCCGGAAACCCCGTGGACGTCTCCCGCGGTTTCCACTTCGCGCACCAGCGGACGGGCGCAGCCGGCCGCGAAGGGAATGCCGGTAATGCCGGCGATGGTACCCACGGCCAGCGCGTTGGCAGTGACCTTATCCAGGGTCTGGTTGCCGGCCACGGTGGTCACGGCTAGCAGGTCGATCTTGGGATTGCCATGGGCAAGAATCATTGCCACGGCGTCATCATGACCCGGGTCGCAGTCCAAAATGATCTTGCGCGGGGCATTGCTGTCCTGGGTCATGGCTTCTTCCTTCGCTCTGCCAGCTGGTGGCCGGTAGCTAAGTCGTGGGGGCGGATAGGCATCCTTTGATAATTCTTTCGCGTCCCCATGCTATCGTCAAGCGCTTAACGCAAAGCTGTCGCGTGTCACAACTCCGACTACGATGGAGCCATGAAGAATGGTGAGAAGTCCGGCAACTCGCGCGCTCCACGCCGCGTGACCGCAGCGATGGTAGCCGAACACGCCGGCGTTTCCACCGCAACGGTCTCTCTTGTTGCCAACGGGAAGTCGGCGGGCCGGGTCTCGACCGCGAATGAGCAGCGCGTGCGTGAATCAATTCGCGAACTGGGCTACTTCGTCGACAGCATCGGCAGCTCGCTGGCCAAGGGCGTCAGTTCGCTGGTGGTCCTGGTGGCCCCGGATATCTCCAACCCCTTCTTTGCCAAGGTGATCGCTGGCGTGCGCTCGGTATTGGCTAGCGACTACCAGCTCCTGCTCTCGGTCACGGATGCCGGCGTCTCCCCCAGCGCCAGCGAAACGAGGAAGATCATGGGCCTCCGTCCGGCCGGGCTGCTGGTCCATGCCCCAAGCCAGGATTTCCTTGAGGAAATTTCGAGCAACCTCCCGCTGGTGGCCCTGGATGCCCCGGGCATCGATCCATCGATTCCTGCCGTGAATATGGACGTCGCCCAGGGAGCGCGGGAAGTCGTAGCCCATTTCGCTGCACAGGGACACACCAAGGCCGCCTACCTGGATGCCAGCACCGGCACCGAGACCCTGGCAGTGCGCCGCGAGGCCTTCCTGGCGGCGGCAAGGGAGTACGGCATCGAAGTGCTGCCATCTTCTGTTGCCAGCTCGATGATCGACGTCACTGAGGCTTCAGCAGCCTTTGGCCAGCATTGGCCCAAGTGGCATGAATCGGGCGTGACCGCACTGGGCTGCGCAACCGATAACCACGCTTTCGGCGTGCTGCATGCTTCGCGCCTGCTTGGTATCCGCATTCCGCAGCAGCTTGCGGTGGCCGGATTCGACGACCTTCCCTACTCGGCAACGTCCAGCCCTTCCATCACTTCCGTGCAGCTCAACGCCCAGGAAGGCGGACGCCAGGCCGCATTGAAGCTGCGCGCGCTGCTCGATGGAAAGACCCCTGACCCACTGCAGACAATGCTGCCCAGTTCGTTGATTGTCCGCCGATCGACGCTGGGCTACAAAGGAGACTAACCGGTGAACATGCATAAATGGCCTGCCAAGGTCACTGCCGCCATCGCCCTGCTGATTGCCTTGGGGCTGATCGTCATGTCCAGCGGAGTGCTGGGCCTCATTACCAGCCCGGCAACCCCACCGGGCACCGGCATCGAATCCGCCGCGCGCAGCTGGGTGCTACTGGATTAGCTTTCCGCTCTTCGAAACTTCGGGATCGGTGCATGAGGACAAATCAAAGCAGCACGGCCGGCGCTTGCCATCACGCAGCTTGGAAATACTGGCCTCCACTCGGCGTTCGCGCGTGGAAGGGTTCTTGGTCGCACCGATCCAGCGTACCCATTCCCAGCGGGCCATGGCAGTGAGCCCTGCCCACATCTCATCCAGATCCCCAGCCTCGCCCAGGGCACTGGCCAGGTCTTGCGGAATCCCTGTTTCCGGCCAGGTTCTAGCGACCCGGGCGGTCAATTCCACTTGATCCCCCGCCTCGGCCAACAGCTGGGGCGCGCCCTGTCCATCGAGGGCCAACCAGTGGCCTCGGCGCCCGTCGGGATCTATTACGACCACGTGGCCTTCATGCGCCTGGAGAAGTTCCACCGCAACCTGTCCGCGGCTTGGCAACTTGTCGCTGGATTCCTGGTCGAGCCTGATTATCTTCCGATCGTTGACCAGATCTGCAGCTCCATTCAGTTCGAATATCTCATTGGATACCGCCATGGGAATTCCCCTTCTCCGTTGTCCAAGGGCAGTCTATGGCACGGCGGCATTGCGCTTCCACGTGGCTAGACTGCTGTTATGACCCAACCTCCGCTGCTCGTTAGTTCCTGCCTGGCCGGCATCCCTTGCCGCTACAACGGCAAGGCGAAGGCAAACCCTACCATCGTCGAGGCCGTGGCACGAGGAGAAGCCGTTGCGGCCTGCGCTGAGGAATTGGGTGAGCTCCCTACTCCGCGTCCGCCAGCGGAGATTGTCGGTGGCGATGGCCACGATGTGCTGGAAGGCCGGGCCTGCGTGATCGACATCAACGGCGAGGACATCAGCGGGCAGTTCATAGCTGGTGCCCAGAAGGTTTTGGATCTAGTCCAGCACCAGAGAATCACCGAGGCGATCCTGCAGGATCGCAGCCCCTCGTGCGGCTGCGGCACCATCTACGATGGCTCGCACACCGGAAAACTCGTTGCCGGCGATGGCGTACTGGCCGCCCTGCTCAAGCGCCGGGGCGTCAACGTCAGCGCGCCACCGGCAAACTGACACACCCTGCAAGATAACGATTCAGTTGCTCTTTTAAACAAAAAAATAACCCTCGATCCGAAGATCAAGGGTTATTTTCCATTTGTGCGCGAGGGGGGACTTGAACCCCCACGACCTTGCGATCACTGGCACCTGAAGCCAGCGCGTCTACCAATTCCGCCACTCGCGCATATTCTGTTTTCGTTGCCATCGTTCTTTGCAACAAGAAATAGCTTACACACTCATTTTCCGTTCACCTAATCGAAACCCTCATTTGTGGTTAGGGACACATGGGAAACCTTTTTGGGGCATTTATCGTTGATATTGACGCACTTGAGCCGCTCAAGGATTTTTCGGCATTTGCACAGCTGAAAACAGTAAGATCGAATATGAAGTTCTGTGTTCACAGCTTGGACGGCGTGAATGCAGGCTCGCAATAACCAGCCATGGACCCTAAGGAAGGAGCACGAATAATGGGCTTTCTCGACAATGTCGAACGCGGCTTAGAGAAGGTCGTCACTAGCTTCTTTCGTGGCACCAGCACCGCAGATCTCAAGCCAGTCGAACTGACTACCGCGCTACGCAATGACATGGACCGCGGAATCATGCCAATCAGCGAGGGCCGCAGCCTTGCAGCCAATGACTTCGTTGTCTCGCTGAGCACCAAGGACTACAACACCGCGCAGGGTTGGGGGCGGGGCGTCGTCAACGAAATGGCAAAGGTCACCGCCGAGCATGCGGCAGCCCAGGACTACTCGGTCCACGGCGATATCACGATCCATTTTGTTTCCAAGGACGATTTCAAGCCCGGAGAAATGGAGATTGCCAGCTCGGTCAAGGAGTCCAGCTCGCGCCCAGCAGCCTCGGCTCCGGTAAAAGAGCGAGCAGCAGCGCCCGCAGCACCATCCGCCACCCCGCCGACAACCGCACAGCCACGTCCATCGGTCCGTCCGATTGCAGAGATCCCCAAGAAACCCATGCAGAAGCAGGCAATTCTTGAGGTCGCTGGACAGCGCTACGCCCTGCATCACCACTCCATCGTGCTGGGCCGTTCGGCCAGCACCGATATTCCCGTGGATGATTCCGGCGTTTCCCGCCAGCATGTGCGCGTCGAAACCCGTGGCAAAACCAGTTTCGTCGTCACCGATCTGGGTTCAACCAATGGAACCTACGTGGACGGCAAGAAGATTTCGGAAGAAACCCGTATATTTGACGGTTCGATCATTACTATCGGACAGACAAAAATCGTCTTTCGGCTGATTACCTCGAACAACGGAGGCCGCGCGTGAACGACCTGGTTCTAAGCTTGTTCCGATTGGGCTTTTTGGTCCTCATCTGGCTGCTCGTATTAAGCGTTGTCGGATCGATGCGCCGCGACTTGGCCATCGGATCGCGGGCCCGCGCCGGCAAGCCCAGCGCTCGGGAACTGAAGAAGAATCCTGAGCTGGCGGAACCAGAAGTGCCTGCGCGCAAGGCCGCCACGTCATTGGAAGTTGTTGAGGGCCCACTGGCCGGCAGCAGCATTCCCCTCCGCGGCCAACCGATCATGTTCGGGCGAGCTCAGGATGCCACCGTCGTTCTCGATGATGACTACGCTTCAGGACGCCATGCCCGCCTGTTCCCGCAGGGATCGCGCTGGTTCATTGAAGATCTCGGCTCAACCAACGGCACCTTCGTGGGTGACAACCAGCTCTCACGCGCCCAGGCAGTGGAGCCCGGCCAGCGAATCCGCATCGGAAAGACTGTCCTGGAATTGAAGCCCTAGCCTATGGCCCTCAAACTAAAATTTGCTGCGAAATCCGACGTGGGGCGGGTTCGCAAGAAGAATGACGACTCCGCCTACGCCGGTGCGTACCTCGCGGTGCTTGCCGATGGCATGGGCGGACACGTCGGCGGTGACGTGGCGTCAGCCTCCACCGTGCTTGATTTGGTGCATCTGGACCACGATGGCACCGCAGATCCGCAAAATGCCCTGCCGGATGAAATCCAGGCCGCCAATTTGGTGCTGAATGAACTCGTCGGCGCCAACCCGAAGCTTTCGGGGATGGGCACCACCGTCACTTCCCTGCTGCTGTCGGGAAGTAACCTGCACATGGCACACATCGGCGACTCCCGCGCCTACCGCTTGAAGCACGGGGTCTTCGAGCAGATCAGCAAGGACCACACATTCGTGCAGCGGCTGGTCGACGAAGGCCGCATCAAGCCGGCCGAGGCCGAGGTCCACCCGCATAAGAACGTGCTCTTGCGCGTGCTGGGCGACTCGGATGCCTCCCCGGAACTCGATGTCGACCAGTTCGAGGCAGAACCCGGCGAACGCTGGATGCTGTGCTCTGACGGACTCACCGACGCGGTGCCGGTTCCGGTAATCGAGCAGATCATCCGCACTACCGCCAACATGGATGAAGCGGTCAATGACCTGGTTGCCATCACCTTGAAGAATGGTGCGCCGGATAACGTCACCGTGGTGATGTTCGAGGTTGTCGAAAACGCTGTCGTCGAGGGCGAAGCGCCTGCCGAACCAGAACCCGCACCGGATACCGGCCAGCTCACCATCGCCGCCGAAGGCGATGTCGAAGCCAGCGCTTCGTTGCTCCGCCATGAGATTTCCCAGCGTCCCCACCTGCTGGTGGGCGCCGCCCAGCTTGCGACGCAAACCGGCCAGATCCCGGTGGTGACCCAGCACACCGGCGAACGCCGTGCAGCTGCCTTGCTGACCCACCGTTCCCCGGCGGCCGGCGAGGTGCTGGATCCACTGGACGCGCCGGTGCAGCAGCGCCGTTGGATGATGCCGATCCTGCTGACCTTGACGGCCTTCTTCGTCATTGCCCTGGGCGTCTGGGGATACATGTGGACCCAGACCCAGTACTTCGTGGGCACTGTCGATGGAAAGGTCGCAATCTACAAGGGCGTTCCCCAGGAGCTTGGACCGATTTCGCTCTCCGAGGTCGATACAGTCAGCAAGGTGCCGCTCGAAGCCCTGCCGGAGTATTCACGCCACCGCGTTGAATCGACCATCTCGGCAGAGAACCAGCAGCATGCCCAGATGATCATCCAGGAACTCCTGGTCACCGCGAAGCAGAACTGCCCGGTCACCGTTCCCGGATCCGCGGATTCCGCCAACCAGCTCGAACTGCCCGCCTACTGCCAGGAGATAATGCAATGACCGAAGTGCAAACCGCACCGGTGCCACGGCGCAATCTCGAGCTGCTGCTGGTGCTGCTGGCCCTCTGTGTGGGCGGTGCCGCGTTCTATCTGGTGGGCAGCTCCACCGAGGATGTCGACAACACCGACTTCTACGTGCAGATGGGCATCCTGGCGGCACTATCCCTGACGGTTCATGTGCTGCTGCGCATCTTCGCTAAATATGCCGATCCGGTAATACTTCCGATTACGATCGCGTTGAACTCCCTCGGCCTAGCTATGATTCACCGCATTGACCTGGCTAAAGGAACGTCCCAGTCGGCGCGCCAGCTGCTCTGGACCGCCATTGCCATCGTCATTGCTTCGGTAGTTCTCTGGGCTATCAAGGACCACCGCCTGCTGCGTCGGTTTACCTATATCGCACTGCTGCTATCGGTCGTATTGCTCTTGCTTCCGCTGGTTCCCGGACTGGGTGTCACGATCAACGGTGCCCGCATTTGGATCCGCATGGGCATGTTCTCGCTGCAGCCAGGCGAACTCGCGAAGATCACCTTGTCGATCTTCTTCGCTGGCTATCTCTCGTCGAACCGCGACTTGATCCTGATGGCTGGCCGCAAGTTCGGACCGCTGCAGCTGCCCCGCCTGCGGGATATGGCTCCGATGGTTATCGCTTGGCTGCTTTCCATCGGCGTGCTCGTGGTGCAGCGCGATCTCGGTTCCGCGATCCTCTTCTTCGGCCTGTTCATCGTGATGATCTATGTGGCAACCGCGCGTATTTCCTGGGTGCTCATTGGCGCCTTGATGGTTGTTGCCGGCGGCATCGTCGCGGGCCTGACCATGGGCCACGTAACCCGCCGCCTGGACGTTTGGCTCAACGCCTTTGACCCTGCGATCTACCAGGCCAAGGGTGGCAGCATGCAGATCGTCGAAGGCTTATTCGGCATGGCTGACGGCGGCTTGTTCGGCACCGGCCTGGGCGCTGGTTCCCCCTACCGTGTTCCGCTGGCCAACTCCGACATGATCATTGCCTCCTTCGGCGAAGAAATTGGCCTGATCGGCGTGGCCGCGATCATCCTGCTCTACATGCTGCTGATCTCCCGCGGCTTGCGGGCCGCCTTGGGCTCGGCCGATACCTTCGGCAAGCTACTAGCTGCAGGCCTGTCCTTCACCCTGGGCCTGCAATGCATCGTTATCATCGGAGGCGTCACCCGGCTGATCCCGCTGACCGGCCTGGCAACGCCATTCATGGCCGCCGGCGGCTCATCGCTGCTGGCGAACTGGATCATCATCGCGTTGCTGCTCCTGATCTCCCACAACTCGCGCCGCCCGAAGACTGGCGGCGTAGGACCAACCGATGAATTTGCAAGTGCCAGCACGACCCTTACCTCCAGCACCAAGGCGGTGACGAAAAAGTGAATCATGCAATCAAGCGCGTTTGGGTTGCGCTAACCGTCCTGTTCGTCATCTGCCTGGGTGGACTGAGCTACATCCAGTTCTTCGACGCCAAGCCGCTCTCCGAGAATGCGCTGAACAAGCGCGAACTCTACCGCGAGTTCGACCTGCCCCGCGGCGCGATCCTGGTCGACGGCAAGCCGATTGCCGAATCCGTTCCGACCGATGATGGACAGTTCGAATTCCAGCGTGTTTACCACGACGCGAAAACCTACGCCCACCTGACTGGCTACTATTCGCTCGCGAATGGCACCACCCAGCTCGAATCGCAGCTGAACGACTGGCTGACCGGCACGAGCTCGGATCTGCTCTTCGACCGCTTGTCGGCCATGTTCACCGGTACCCGTTCCGAAGGCGCCTCGGTTGAGCTGACCATTGACGGGCAGTTGCAGAAGACTGCCTTCGAAGCGATTCCTGACGACTTGAAGGCCACGATCATCGTGACCAATCCGAAGACTGGCGACATCCTGGCGATGGCTTCCAAGCCAAGCTACAACACCAACCAGCTGGCGGTGCACTCGACCTCCCAGGCGGCCCAGAATCTGAAGGACATCAGCAACATCGACGGCTTGAGCCCCTACCGGAACCCGGCCATCAGCAATCCGGTGACCCCAGGTTCCTCGTTCAAGATCCTCAGCACCGTTGCGGCCCTGGAATCGGGCAAGTTCGATATGGAAACCCCCATCGACAATCCGGTGTCGGTGAATTATCCGCATTCGACCGCTAAGATGAACAACTTCAATGAGGGCATCTGCGCGCGGGATACCCGGGCAAGGCTCGAGTTCATCTTTGCCCAGAGCTGCAACACCCCGTTCATGGAAATCAGCCAGACCGTCGGCAAGGATGCCTTCACCGAGGTTGCCGAGCGCTTCGGCTACGGGCAGCAGTTGAGCATCCCGCAGAATGTTGTTCCAAGCGAGTTCCCTTCTGCTGAGGCCAATGAAGCGCAGATGGCGCAGATGGCAATCGGCGAATGGGAAAACAAGGCTACTCCGCTGCAGATGAACATGGCCGCCATGGCCATCGCCAATGACGGCGTGATCATGAAGCCGAATTTGATCGGCAAGGTCATCGCGCCGGATCTTCGAGTTATCGAGGACCCGAAGCCGGAGAAGTTCTCCACGGCCACCACCCCGGAAGTTGCCGAACAGCTCACCGAGCTGATGGAAGGCCCGGTTGTGAGCGGTACGGCCATGAATGCCCGCGTTCCAGGCGTGGATTTCCGAGCCAAGACCGGCACCTCGCAGCGACCGTCAGAGAACGGAGTCCGCATGGTGAACTCCTGGATGACCGGTTTCGCACCGGCCGATGATCCGCAGGTTGCCATCACGGTCAATATTCAAGACGTAGATTACAACACCGGCCACAACACGGCAGGTGCACTTATGAAGACGATGTTAGAGGCGGTGTTCAACAAGTGAGGCCAGTAACCGGCACCACCTTGGGCGGTCGTTACAAGCTGACCGACCGCATTGCGATCGGTGGCATGGGCGAAGTTTGGAAGGCACGAGACCAGGTCCTAGGACGTCTGGTAGCGATCAAGATCCTCAAAGAGGAATACACCGATAATGAGAGCTTCCTGACGCGTTTCCGCGTGGAAGCACGCCACACCGCGCTGCTGAACCACCCTGGCATCGCTGGCGTCTTCGACTACGGCGAGGAACAGGGCTCCGCCTATCTGGTGATGGAACTGGTTCCCGGCCCGCCGCTGTCCACCATTATCGAGCGCGAGCGCAAGCTCGACGTGGACCGTACGCTCTCGCTGATCGCGCAGACCGCCCGCGCGCTGGCAGCAGCCCACGAGCACGGCCTGGTGCACCGCGATGTGAAGCCGGGTAACATCCTGGTGATGCCTTCGGGCGTCGTGAAGATCACCGACTTCGGCATTGCCCGGCTTGCTGACCAGGTTCCGCTGACCGCCACCGGGCAGGTAATGGGAACCGCCCAGTACTTGGCCCCGGAACAGGCCACCGGGCAGATCGCCACCGGCAGCTCTGACATCTACGCCTTGGGCGTGATCGGCTACGAGTGCCTGGCAGGACGCCGCCCGTTCACCGGCGAATCGCAGATCGCCATCGCCTTGGCACAGGTCAACGATGCTCCCCCGGCGCTGCCGGACACCATCCCGGCACCGGTACGCCAGCTGATCATGTCGATGCTGGCCAAGAACCCGTCGGATCGCCCGAAGGACGCAACGGCGCTGGCGAAGGCCGCCGATGCACTGCGCTCCGGTGATACCAATACCGCGACCTTGGCCGTTCCCGGCATGCTAGCCACCGGTATCGCCACCGACGCAACCCAAGTGGTCAACATGGGTAACGACGCCACCCAGGTGGTGCCGCGTGCTGATTCCGCGCCGACAATGACCAATGCGATGCCAACTGTGGTGGAACCTGCCGGCGCTACCAGCGGTTTCTCCGGGTCCAGTGCCGCAGCCGGCGGATTCGATGACGAGGACGTGGATACCCAGGATCCGGCTGGCGAGGCCGGGGCCAAACGCAGCCCTTGGCTGATCCCGCTGATCGTGATCATCGCGCTGGCCGCCGTGATTGCCTTGCTGGCGTGGCTGATCCCTGCCATGAGCAGCGACAAGGACAATCAGCCGACGGCTTCGGTCACGCAGAGCACCGATGCTTCCCAATCCCCTTCTCCGACCGAGGAATCCACCGATCCTTCGGAGGAAACCACCGAAGCATCGGAGACCTCCGAGTCCTCTTCCCCGACCCCGAGTGAAACCGTGACCTACGTAGAGGTTCCGGCCTCGCTGGTGGGCCAGGATATCGACACCGTGACGGCAGAGCTTGAGGGCAAGGGCCTGGTCGTTGACGCGACCCCGCAGGAAACCAACGAGTACGACCCACGCGAAGTCATTTCGCTGAACCCGACCGGCAGCGTCGAAAAGGGCGAAACCATTTCGATTACCTACGCCATGGCTCCTGAAACCGTTGGCGTGCCTTCGGTAACCGGCATGGGCTACGAAGCCGCGCAGAAGCGCATCCAGGACGCTGGGCTGGCCGTGGCCAAGGGCGAGGAACGCCATGACTCTTCGGTCGCTGGCACGGTGCTTGCGCAGGACGTTCCAGCCGGCAGCGAAGTAGAGCCGGGCACCACGGTGACCCTGGATATTTCCATGGGCCCAGAGCCCGAAGCATCCGAGTCCGCTACCCCGTCGGCATCTGAATCCCCAGAAGCTGCAGAGCCGGACCAAAGCGAAGCGCCATGAGTGAAGTCGAAGCCTTGCCCCCCGGCTTGCCACGATTGATCAACGATCGCTACGAGATCGAATCGCTGGTAGGCCGCGGCGGCATGGCGGATGTCTATCTTGCCACCGACCATGTGCTTTCGCGCAAGGTCGCGGTCAAGGTGCTGCGCCCGGATACCGCAAGCAACCCCATGGTGGTCAATCGATTCCGCCGTGAAGCCAAGGCCGTCGCGGGCCTGAGCCATCCGAATATCGTTGCCGTCTACGACACCGGCGAGCTGCCTGCTACCGATCATAGCCGTGAGCGCTTGCCCTTCATGGTCATGGAATACGTGACCGGCCGGACCCTGAAGCAGGTGATCGCTTCGGGCGATGTCGACGCTTCCTTCGCTGTGCACGTCACCCGCGGCGTATGCAATGCCCTGGATCATTCGCACAATAACAATGTCGTCCACCGCGACATCAAGCCGGCCAACGTGATGGTGACCGATGCCGGCCACGTGAAGCTGATGGACTTCGGCATAGCCCGTGCCTTGGACACATCGGCGACAATGACGCAGACCGCCGCTGTGGTGGGAACCGCCCAGTACTTCTCTCCTGAGCAGGCACGCGGCGAACAGGTCGATTTCCGTTCGGATATCTACTCTGTTGGCTGCCTGTTCTACGAGCTGATGACCCAGCGCCCCCCGTTCACCGGTGATTCGCCGGTTTCGGTCGCGTACCAGCACGTTGGCGAGATTCCGTCAGCGCCCAGCGAGGTCAAGCACGACGTTGACCCGATCTTCGACCCGATCGTTTCCAAGGTTCTGTCCAAGGAACGCGATGACCGTTTCCAGAGCGCAGGCGCTTTCGCGGCTGCGTTGGAAGATGCACTGAACGGCATTGAATTCCATGATGACGAACCGGCACCATCAACCTACACTTTGCCGATATACGGCATGCACGGCGAGACTGAAACCGGGTTCATCGCGCAGTCAGCGCCAGGCACCAGCCAGCACCCGGTCTTCGTCGAAGATGAGGCTCCCGAAGCTCCTGCACGGCACAAGTCCAACCGCGGCCTGATCATCCTGCTGACCATCATTGCCCTGATCGCTGTGGGTATCGCCAGTTTCCTGGTGATCCGCTCGATCCAGGCCGAGGCTGAAAAGCGTGCCCCAGTTGCTGTGCCCAAGGTCCTGGAGATGTCCGAAGACGACGCACGTGAATTGCTGCGCGATTCCACCTTCCAGGTGCGTGTAGAGCGGGAATTCAGTGATGAAGTAGAGCAGGGCAAGGCGACCCGAACCGACCCGGCAGAAGGGTCCATGGTTTCCAAGGAATCCACGGTTGCGCTATTCATTTCCGATGGTTCGGAACAGCGCACGATTCCCAAGGATCTAGCGAACCAGTCCGAGACGGCTGCCCGCGATGCCCTGCGTGAAGCTGGCCTCGAAGTGGGTGAAGTCAGCCGGGAGAACTCTGCAACCATTCCAACCGACTGGGTTATTGGCACCAGCCCGGAGCTGGGCTCCAAGGTGAAGGCCGGCAGCGAAGTCGACCTGATCCTTTCTGCCGGCATGGTGACCGTTCCGGTCGTTACCGAGATGAGCCGTGAGGAAGCTGAAGAGAAGCTCTCTGCGGACGACATCGGGTTGGAGGTTCAGTTCGATGAGGTGGCAACCGACGACTACCCTGAGGGAACCCTTTTCAAGCAGTCCCCCGAGGCCTCCGAGGACGTGGCTCAGGGAAGCCTGGTGAAGATTTCTGTGGCCAAGGCTCCGCCGGCACCAGAACCAAGTGAAGAACCATCGCCCAGCGAGACCGAATCTCCAGATTCAGAAGAATCCGATGATCCGTCCGACAGTGCTTCGCCTACCAGTGACGCTCCGGCTCCTTCCAATGGGAACGGCCCGCCAGATCGGATTAACCCGCCACGGGAAAACGGGCGCGACCGATAGGCTGCTAGGCTACTCTCCGCTGAAGAGCGGGCTCAGGGTCGTGGCCTTCTTGGCTGCCCCCTGAAGTCCTACGAATTCCAGCCAATTGCCCAGCATCTGGTATCCCTGCTCGGTCAGCACCGACTCTGGGTGGTACTGCAGGCCCCATAGTGGTGCTTCCCGGTGCGCCAGCCCCATGATGACTCCCCCGGCGGTAGCAGCGATGATTTCAAGCTCAGCAGGGATGCTCTCGCGTACGGCTGCCAGGGAGTGGTAGCGCGTTGCGGTGAAGGGGTTGGCTACCTGGTTGAAGACCGGGTGGTTTTCGTGGCTCACCAGCGAGGTCTTGCCGTGCATTAGTTCTTCGGCGTGCGTGACCGTGCCGCCATAAGCTTCAGCGAGCGCCTGATGCCCAAGGCAGACACCGAGCATTGGCTTGCGCTGCTGCCCGCACCACTTGATCAGATCGATGCTGACACCCGCTCCTGCAGGCTCGCCCGGGCCCGGGGAGATCAGTACACCGTCGTATTCCGCAGCCAAATTGGTTGCTTCCCCAACGCTCAAATCGTCGTTGCGGTATACGGTGGTTTCCGCGCCCAGCTCCTGCAGGTAACCCACGAGGGTGTACACAAAGCTGTCGTAGTTATCTATCACGAGGATCCTGGTGCTGCTCACGGGGTGCTCTGGCCAATCGTTGAATCGGTGAATGGGCTGATGTACTGGTTCAGCCATGGGAAAACGTACATCATCAGTAATAGCACGATCGCGGCAATGAGAATCAATGCTTCAAAAATACGAAGCCACAAAGGGCCGGGCAGATTTCTAAATATCCAGGCGTACATCTCTTCTCCTAGCTCGTTGCGTCGATGACCATGTCACGGATTTCCTTCGGCGGACCTGCATCCAGTGGACGCCAATCGGTGAGTTCCGAATACGCGATCATGCGTTGCTGGGTCGAGTACTTCGGATGGCAGGTGGTCATGGTCAAGATGGACTTCGTTGGTTCCACTCCCCACTGGTGCGGGGTAGGCAACAGGACATCGCCATTGGATGGAGCCACAATCTCGGTGGCATACCAGGTGTAGGTGTAATACCCCTGTGCAGTCTGCAGATAGATTTTGTCGCCGTCTTGCAGCTTGTCAATATCCCAGAAGACCTGGCCATGGGTCTGGCGGTGGGCCGCGACGGCGAAGTTGCCCAGCTCCCCCGGTTGCTGCGTGCTCGGGTAATAGCCAATGCCGAGATTATCGATCACGTGGTCTTCCACGCCGTAGGTCACCGGGTGGTGCGATCCGCTAGCGCCAAAGCGCGGGAAATACATGATCCCGAAAGTTTCTCCGGGAGCCACTTCCGTGACCGGAGCCGGACCGTAGTTCTTCTCCTCTTCCTTCTCGTCGCCTTCCGGCACCACGACCTCGCCGAGTTCTTGCACGAGGTTTGCGGTGACTTCCTTCTGGGCCTGGGCCGAATCGATATTCGTCCACCACAGTTCCCACACCACGTAGAGCATCAGCAAGATGCCAAGGGTGATCAGCAGTTCGCCAAAGAATCCGGCAATACGGTTTCCTGCCGACGGTCGTCGGTGCTGCATGCGACGTCCCTGCGCAGTGGCTGATCGGTTCACGGCGGTCTGGCTCCTTAAGGGAAAGAAATGCGCGAAATAGGTCAACTAAGATGGGTCGATACTGGCCAAAACCCAGAGTTCCAGCGGGTAACGGCTAGTATGGAAGCTACGTAGGAATGCACTAAGCAGTTCTCAGCATTCTTGCACCCAAGCCTACCGGGAAGACCTGAAGGTCACCCACATTTACTACATTAAGCAGATGAAGCCGAGGGAGCATTCGAGTGCCGGAGTCAAAGCCACGACGCAAGAAGAATTCACAGCCGCAGGAGACGCGCCAGAGCGCCCATGCCATCGATAAGCCGATGCCAGGCTGGTACAAGCCAGTCATGTTCGGACTGATGCTTCTGGGCCTGCTATGGATCATCGTTTATTATGTTTCGCAGACCCTGTACCCGATTCCGAATATCGGCGGTTGGAACATCGTTGTCGGCTTCGGTATTGCGATGGTCGGCTTTTTCATGACAACGGGCTGGAAATAGCCGTATCGCCGGCCCCCTGCTGAGGGGGCCGGCGAAGTTGTTTAATGGCGGCTTTTGATATTAGTGGCTGACGGCTTTCAAGCCGATGATGCAACCAACCAATCCGAGAATGAAGACCATCTTCAGTACGCTGAAGGCTTCCTGCCCGGTGGCCATCGAGTAAATGACGGCAAGCGAGGCTCCGATGCCTACCCAGATGGCATATGCAGTGCCGACGGGAATTTCCTTCATGGCGTAGGCCAGTCCACCCATGGACACAACCAGCGCCGCGAAGAAGACGATGGTCGGAACGAGTTTGGAGAACCCCTCGCTCATGCCAAGAGCGATGGCCCATACCGCTTCGAATAGTCCGGAAACGATCAAAATTACCCAATGCATGCCAGATACTTTCTGGCCGTCTTGTCGCCCTCCGGGTACGGCTCCCTCGTCCGGGTCCAAGCAATGATTGCTGGTGACCACCTCAGGCTAGCAAATGCAGGCCTTGCTGTCTCGCGGCTGTGACCAAAATGCCACCTATCCTCGCGAGGATCTGCGAGTCCACAGCCCAGCGCTGAAAATACAGTGGCACATCGATAAACCATTGCTCGTTGAGTACCTGCAGCCCGCTGGCTTTCTGCAGCTGCGTTTCTGGAACCATCCCCCACCCCATCCCCGCTTCTATGGCCGCAACGAACTGCATGGAATCTGGAACATGGTGGACTTGGCCTTCCGGCCGCGCTTTAGCCCCGGCAACCCGCTGGAGCATCTCATGCTGCAAGGGATCCTCACGATCGAAGACCACCATCGGAGTGCGAATGAGCTCTTCCACGGCCCCAGTTGGTACATGGCGTTGGACCACCGAAGCTTGCGCGGCTGCGCGATAGCGCAGTGCACCCAGTTTGTCACTTATGCAACCCTGGATATTCTCCTCCGCATTGGTGACCACGGCGCTGACGCGACCGGTTCGAAGTAGCTCCAGTCCCCTGTTTTCATCGGTACGCACTATTTCACAGGAGAGGTCTTCGAACTTCGCGAGCTCGTAGAATACCGGACCGAACCAAGTGGAGAGCGAATCCGCGTTGACTCCAATGGCGATCGGGATCGGATTTTCGGAGGCTATCTCTTTGGAGAACTCTGCACTGAGCAGCGTCATCTGTCGCGCATAGCGCAGAACTTTAAGTCCATGCTCGGTAGGCCTAACCGGGCGACTGCGGACGAGCAGGACTGCGCCCAGGCGGTTCTCCAAGGCCTTGATGCGCTGGCTGACGGCCGAAGCGGTCACTCCCAGATCAATCGAGGCATCATCGAAGCTTCCCGCATCAACTACCGCAAGCAGGGTTTCGAGGTGTTCTACATCCATGTTCACATTAGGAACTCTAATCTAGAATCAGAAACTTAAGTTCGACGCAGATCAGCTAATCTCTTACAGTTTCTACATGCTCTCTGGATCCTTGTTCTTCGGCTTTACCACTGGCCTGTCCCTCATCGTCGCCATCGGTGCGCAAAATGCGTTTGTGCTGCGCCAGGGAATCAGGAAAGAGCATGTTTTCATCACCGCTTTGGTGTGCTCATTATCAGATGCGATCCTGATTGCCGCCGGAGCCAGCGGCATGGGAGCGCTTGTCGACCGAGCGCCCTGGATATTGGTGATTGCGCGAATAGGCGGCTTCATCTTCCTGGCAAGCTACGCGATTTTCGCTTTCCGCCGAGCACTGAAGCCCGAGGCGCTGAAAGTCTCAGGGCTCCCCGGTGCAACAACAGCCGTCTCGATCATCGGAACGACGTTGGCCCTCACCTGGCTGAATCCACATGTCTATATCGACACGGTACTGCTTCTTGGTTCAATTGCTACTTCCCAAGCCGCAGGCGCACCCTATTTCGCCACTGGTGCGATCATTGCCAGCGTCACTTGGTTCTTCGCACTTGCCTACGCCGCACGCTTCCTTGCCCCGCTCTTTGCCAACCCCAAGGCGTGGCAGGTACTTGATGTACTTATCGGAATCGTCATGCTCATCTTTGCCAGCATGCTGATCCTGCCAGTTCTCACCAAGTAATCCACAGGCAAACACTCTTATCCACAATGACTGTGAACAACTTTTACAAACAGTTGTTCACAAAGTTATCCACAGCTGGGGAGAACTTGGGTGGAGTTCATGATTTTTCGGATAAAGTACAGGTCGACGGAGATATTGGAAACTGAAATGACATGCTTGTAAGTTATTAACACTGTGGATTCCGGCTGTGGATAAGGCGTGATTCCGCATATTGAACCGTGATTCTCATGATTCGTTTAAACTTTCGAACCCGAAGTTATTAACAGTCGGTGGATTCGTATATGCACTATCTACAGGGGTTGTTAAAAAGTTATCCACAACTGGGGACAAGGTTGTGAGTATTGGGTACTCGAAGGCGAATATCCCTGATATCACGGGGCCTAGGGGCTGTTAATAACCACTAGGCCTCGAGAGTTACACGCTTGTAAGTTATTAACAGTGTGGATAAGCAGTGTGGATAACTGTATTGCCTCTTTTCGAACTATCCCAAGGGCCACTTCACTGCTTCCGTGGAGAGGTAAAGGGCTGCCAGCAACGCAATCGACAAGGCCGTGAGTAAAAGTATCTGGGTACGCGCACGCTGTGGATTACTTCGCGGGATCAGCACAATGCAGCAGGCTGCGAGGATACCCAATATCGCTCCGCCCAGATGCCCCTGCCACGAAATACTGGGAATGACGAAGCCGAGAACGACATTCAGCGCCAGGATAATTCCCATGGAGCGAAGTGCCTGCTTATTGGAACGGAACACTACGAAAGTTGCGAGGAACAAGCCTGCCAGTGCGCCCGAAGCGCCGAGCGTGGCGCTGATCGGGTTGCTCAGCAGGAGAACGCCCAGTGAACCGCCAAAAGCGCTGAGCAGGTATAGCCAGGTGAAGCGCAGCCGTCCCATCCTTGGTTCGAGCATGGTGCCGAAGATGTAGACGCCGTACATGTTCATGGCAAGGTGCAAGAAGGAGCTCGTGGAGTGGGCAAAGGCGCTGGTGATCAGGCGCCATGGCTCATAGGCGGCCAGAGCCGGCGCAAGTACAAGCTGATTGGTGAATCCAGGGATGATCCACTGCAGCAGATACACCAGCACGTTCAGGCCGATGAAAGTGTAGGTGATAACAGGAGCACCGGATCGAGCCCGGCCACCGAATTGGGTCTTCTGCCGCGGCAGGTTCTTATTGGCTTGCGCGACGCAGTCTACGCATTGCACACCTACAGGCGCAGAGACCTGGCACTGCGGGCAGACCGGACGTCCGCACCGGTGGCATGAAACATAGGACACCGTCTGCGGGTGTCGATAGCACGTCGGAGTTGCTTGGCCCTCTGGGAAAACCTGTCCAAAGGACATCAGTACCTGCCTTGAGTTGGGGGAGAAGGATTAAATACTCGAGGCCCCGACAATGCCGCTAGGGAATCGTCGGAGCCTCGGGTTGGTGCGCCTGTGTTGTTACAGGGTCTCGATGTCGACCGAGTTGATAACGACGTCTTCCAGTGGCTTGTCACGGCCATCGGTAGCAACGGCGTTCAGCGCGTCAACGATCTTGCGCGAGTCAGCGTCAAGGACTTCACCGAAGATGGTGTGCTTGCCCTGCAGCCAGGTGGTAGGAACGGTGGTGATGAAGAACTGCGAACCGTTGGTTCCGCGGCCCATGCGGATGCCCGCGTTGGCCATGGCCAGCTTGTAAGGCTCGTTGAAGTTCAGTTCTGGGTGGATCTCATCATCGAACTGGTAGCCTGGGCCGCCGAAGCCCTGGCCCAGTGGGTCGCCACCCTGAATCATGAAATCAGAAATGATGCGGTGGAAGATGGTTCCGCTGTACAGCGGGGTGTTGGTCTTCTTGTCACCGGATTCTGGGTGTACCCACTCCTGCTCACCGGTCGAGAGGCCAACGAAGTTCTTTACGGTCTTTGGCGCGTGGTTGCCGAAGAGATCGACAACGATATCGCCCAAAGTAGTGTGAATCGTGGCTTTATGAGTTGCGTTTGCGGTCATGCCTTCATTCTTCCATGATCTATGCTCGACCCGCCAAATACTGACGTACGCGTTGAGAGAAAATTTGGACCATTCTTAGGTTGCTTGTCCGATACTGCTGGCCACTGGGCATAGAACTGCCTAGTCTTGGACTGTCGGATAGCGTGAATTTTTTCGGATCGGGAGCAATGCATGAGCAAGAAGAGCAAAGCAGGAAAAGTACTAGCCGTTGGCTTGATTGCGGGACTTGTCGCAGTGCTGGTAGCCGTGTGGAAGGCCTCGAAACCAATTGAGGATCCATGGGAAAACGAACCACTTCCTGCACAACCGCACGAGCCTGTTGAATCGCGTGAAGCCAGCGTGGAAGAAATCCGCGAAATCCTCGAAGATGACAAATAAAGCCGTCTAGGCTGCTTTTGGTTGGGCTTGCCCTCGAATCACGAGGGCAAGCCCAACAAGTATCACGGCCAACCCGGCATAGGTAGCGATAGGAACTACCTGCCCCAAGAACATTGCCGCTAGGATTGCCGCGCCAGGAATCTCGAGCAGAATCAGCGTCGAGACCGTGAGCGGACCGAGCACGCTGAGCAAATGATTCATGGCGGTATGGCCAAAGATCTGCGCGCAAAGCGTCAGCAGAATGATCGCCATCCATCCTCGGGCGTCGAAACCCCAAATCGGCGTTCCAGTCAGGAAACAAAGGATTAGCAGCACTGCGGCGGTAATGGCATAGCAGCTCGAGGCATACGTTGTAGTTCCCAAGGTCCTGCGAGCCACGGATCCGGCCAGCGTGTACACAGCGGCCAAGACGCCACCGGCTAGTGCCAAGAGGTCGCCAATGATGGCATCACGTCCCAGCCCCATGTCGAATCCCGTGATGATGATTGCACCAAGCAGCGCAATGCCCATGCCAAGGAAAACCTGCGTTCGATATTTGGTTCCGCGAAGAACCTGGTAAATCGCGATCCAGACACCTTGGATGCACACCAGTGCCGTTCCAGCAGCCACGCTGGTTAGTCGCATCGAATACATGAAGCACACGAAATGCAGTGCGAGAGCTACACCTGCTACCCCGGTGAAGAACCATTCTCGCCCGGTCATCTGCAGATAAGCTTTGGAGTTCTTTCGCAGTGCCGGTGCGCTGAGCGCGGCCGCCGCAGCTCCATTGCGCCAAAAGGCCATGGAGAGAACCGGGACACCAGGGAAGGCGGCAATAATGGGGCCAGATGCCGAAATCCCGAGAATTCCGACCAAGGCAAGCAAGATGGTCACCAACCAAGATTACAGTTTCCCAGCGCATGGGCTTCATTCGAACTTGGAACGTGCCGGATCCGGCGAATACTTGGACAGATCAAGATATTCTTATGATGGAATACTTTTATCTGTGCCCGCACTCTCGAGCTATTTAGCGTCTTTTCTCCGCCAATAAGCTGCGATCAATGCGCCGGACAAGTTATGCCAAACAGAGAATACTGCACCTGGCAGAGCGGCTTCAGGCGAGAAGTATTGCTTCGCGAGCCCACCGGCGAGGCCTGAATTCTGCATGCCGACTTCGATGGCGATTGTTCGCCGGGAAGCTTCGGGAACGCGCAACAGGACACCCATGGCATACCCCAAAGCCAGGCCCAGGGCATTATGCAAAATGACCGCAACCAGGACCAGCAGGCCAGCAGTCAAAATCGTTTGTGCACTGCCCGCGACGATGACCGTCACCACGAAGGTGATGGCTAGTACCGACAGCCATGGCAGCACACCATCGATCTTCGCCACGTACTGGTTGAACAGCATACGCAGGACGATGCCTAGGACCACAGGGATCAGTACGATCTTGATGACGCTGACGGCCATGGATCCAGCATCGACTGGCATGTACTGGCCAGCCAGCCACAAGGCCAGCGCCGGGGTCAGCAGCGGTGCGAGCAAGGTCGACACGGAAGTCATGGCAACGGACAGGGCGACATTGCCTCGAGCCAGGTAGGAAACCACATTCGATGCCGTGCCTCCTGGTGCGCAGCCAACCAGGATCAGGCCGGCGGCCAAGGCAGGTTCAAGCTGCAGCAGCGTGGCGACCAGCCAGCCCATGGATGGCATCAGGATGAACTGCGCTGTGACACCGCCGAGCACCGGCAACGGGTTCTTGAACACCAGGGCGAAGTCTGGCAAGGTCAGCGTCAGCCCCATGCAGAACATGATCACCATCAGCAGGGGATTTATCCATCCGGAAAACCCCACGAACGCTTGGGGAACAAGCATTCCGCACAGTCCGCCCAGCAAAATCAGCACAGGGAAGAGCAATACCGCGATGCGGGAGTCTTTTTCGTTCTTGTTGGCATTTGCCGCCGCGGCGGAAGGGCTGGACTGTTCATAGGGCACCTAGGTATTTTGCCACTAAAGAGTTGCGGCCACAACGAGACAACTGAAGTTAATCCACTGCCCTTGTCATATTCACTTGCGTGTAATTGACGAAAAGCATGCTGAAGATGTGAAGGTAGCAATCGTCGCTGAATCGTTCCTTCCCCATTTCAATGGGGTCACCAACTCAATCCTCAAGACGCTGGATCACCTCAGGCAGACTGGCCAGGAGGCCGTGGTCATTACCCCTGCAGGCTCGCTGGCAGGGGAGCTGTCAGGCCATGGCGTGCCAAAGCTCTATCAGGGCTTCAAGATCCTCACAGTTCCGTCGATGCCTTTGGCAAGCTATCCCGAGGTTCGGGTAGCTGCCACCAGTGTGGCGCGCCTGCGCAAGATGCTGGCTCGAGAGCGCGTCGACGTAGTTCATCTGGCTAGCCCGTTCATCCTTGGATGGCAGGCTCTGCGCGCTGCACAGGAACTCGAATTGCCCACCGTGGCGCTGTATCAGACCGAGGTTCCCAGCTACGCGGCACGCTACAAAATGCCGTGGCTGACGCAGAGGCTCTGGGAGCACGTCAGAGCGATCCACACGGGTGCGGACCTCACTCTGGTTCCAAGCACGTTTTCCTACCACCAGCTCGAATCCCTGGGCGTTCCGCGGCTTGCCATTTCAGGCAGGGGAGTAGATACAGCGCAGTTCACGCCAAGACGGCGAAGCGAGCAGTTCAGGCAGGCGGTTGCCCCGAATGACGAGGTAGTCATTGGCTACGTCGGCCGGCTGGCAGCAGAGAAGCAGGTCGCGGACCTGCAGGCCCTGGCGAGTCTTGAGAATACTCGGCTGGTGATCGTCGGTTCCGGCCCACTCGAGGACGAACTGCGCAGCCTTTTGCCCAACGCCCACTTCACCGGTTTCCTTTCCGGGGAACGCTTGGCCGAGGTCATGGCTTCGATGGACATCTTTGTGCATCCTGGCGCCTCAGAGACCTTTTGCCAGACCATTCAGGAAGCCATGGCCTGTGGTGTGCCTGTCGTGGCCGTAGGCCGTGGGGGACCGCTGGATCTGGTGGATTCCTCGCGCACGGGCTGGCTCTATCAGCCAGGAAACCTTAGTGAGCTGCGCAGTCGGGTCAGCGACTTGGCCTATGACGATGCCAAACGGCTGGCTTTTGCCAGCGCTGCGCTTAGCAGTGTCCAGGATCGGTCCTGGCACAGCATTGGCGAGCAGCTTATTGGACACTATGAGCATGTCCGGATGGCCCGGATCCGGCACTAGCGAAATAGAATTTTCTTCTGGATACGCAAAAGGCGGAAAGTTTTCACTTTCCGCCTTTTGGCAAATGTGGAGCCTAGGAGAATCGAACTCCTGACATTCTGCTTGCAAAGCAGACGCTCTACCAACTGAGCTAAGGCCCCGTATTCAATTTTGAAGTTTCCACTCCAAGATCAATTCATCCGAATCAATCAAAAAGAATTAGCGGAAAGTTTTCACTTTCCGCCACTTTCTTTTGTGGAGCCTAGGAGAATCGAACTCCTGACATTCTGCTTGCAAAGCAGACGCTCTACCAACTGAGCTAAGGCCCCAAAAGCTTTAGGAAACTTTATCGGCTACCTGATGCCAGGTTTCCTTCGTTTCCGACGAAGCCTTCGCTTTCTTGACCAAGACTACTGCAGCAGCCGCGATCGATGCGAGAACCAGGAACTTTTTCATTACTCCCTCTTTCTCTCCAGCAAGGTTTCCGTGGGCGTACCAAGACTTGAACTTGGGACCTCTTCGTTATCAGCGAAGCGCTCTAACCGCCTGAGCTATACGCCCTTGCTTTTGTTTTTGTTCCCTTCGGAACGAAATAAAACTTTACCGGTGTTCTCCCAAAGATACAAATCGAGCCCGGGTGTCATGCATCACAGCATGAATCCCGGGCTCGACTTGGGGTGTTCCTAGTCGTCGGTGAGGGTCACTCCGGCTCCGCCGACCAGTGAAGCAGCAATGTTGTACAGCACCGCGCCAAGCATGGAGACCACGGAAATTACCACTACGTTCACCACTGCGATGATCGTCGCGTAGGAAGCCACCTGGCCCAGCGACATGGTGTCGCGCAGGTCGAAGTTGCCGTCGGCGCCAATGGCCTCGCGCATCAGCTGGTTGAACGCATCAAAGGTTCCGGTCAGATCCAAGACAGCCCAGATGCCCACGGCGGCAACCACGGTGATCACACCGAAAGCTACCGAGAGCAGGAAGGCCAGCTTCAGAACCGAGAAGGGCTCCACCTTGGAAACCAGCAGGCGGGCCTTGCGGACCTTTGCCTTGGGCGCTGGACGAACCAGGCGATCCTGGCCATTGGCCGGACGCTGCTGGCTGGTTGGGCGCTGCGGCGCTCCTGTCGGGCGCTGGCCCGCTGGACGCGCTTGGCCTGTTGCTGGTCGTGCGCCGGCGCTAGCCGGACGGGCGCCAGTACCGGTCGGAGCCGGACGCTTTACCTGGGTAGGTCGCGGCGCTGCGCTCTTCGGGGCACCGCCGCTGGGGCGTGGCGTCGAGGGCGTGCTCATGCGTTACCTCCGTTAGTGTCGTCATCGTTTTCCGCGCCGGATTCGTTTTCTGGCACAGCCGATGACTCATCGATCGTGTTTTCTGCGTCCAACGTTACGGCATCTTCCTCCAAGTTCTCTTCGAGCTCGGTCTCAGAGTTCTTGGCAACCGCAAGGATCCGGTCCTTCTTGTCCGGCTTGGCGAAGATGACGCCCATCGTGTCGCGGCCCTTCGAAGGAACCTGTGAAACGGCCGAGCGGACCACCTTGCCCGAGCCCATCACCACCAAGACCTCATCGGTCTCGTCGACGATCAGCGCGCCAACCAGCTCACCGCGTTCCTCGTTGAGCTTGGCCACCTTAATGCCCAAACCACCGCGGGATTGCACACGGTATTCCTCCACGGTGGTGCGCTTGGCGTAGCCCTCGTTGGTCACGGTGAAGACATAGGAGCCTTCGCGGACCACATCGGCTGCCAGCAGCTCATCGTCTTCGCGGAACTTCATTCCGGTCACGCCCGAGGTTGCACGGCCCATGGGGCGCAGCGCGGTATCGGTGGCGGTGAAGCGGACCGACTGGCCCTTGCGTGAGACGAGCATCACGTCATCGGATTCACTGACCAGCTGCGCGGAGACCAGTTCATCGTCCTCGCGCAGGTTGATCGCGATCACGCCGGCGGTGCGGTTGGTGTCGTAATCCTCCAGGCGGGTCTTCTTCACCAAGCCGTTGCGGGTAGCCAGCATCAGGTAGGCCGCATCCTGGTAGGTGCGCAGGTCCAGCACCTGGGCAATGTGCTCATCCGGCTGGAAGGCCATCACGTTGGCTACGTGCTGGCCCTTGGCATCGCGGCCGGCCTCGGCCAGCTCGTAGCACTTGGTGCGGTAAACCCGGCCGTGGTTGGTGAAGAACAGCAGCCAGTTGTGGGTCGAGGTGACGAAGAAGTGCTCCACCACGTCGTCCCCGCGCAGGTTCGCGCCCTTGATGCCCTTGCCGCCACGTGCCTGCGAACGGTAGTTGTCGATGCGGGTGCGCTTGACGTAGCCGCCGCGGGTGATGGTGACGACCATTTCCTCTTCGGGAATCAGGTCTTCGACGCTCATGTCGCCGTCGTAGCCCATCAGCACCTTGGTACGGCGGTCGTCGCCATGCTTGTCGACGATCTCGGCCAGTTCTTCGGAGACTATCTGGCGCTGGCGTGCCGGATCTGCGATGATCGCCTGGAATTCGGCGATCATGCGCTCGAGCTCGGCATGGCGATCCTGGATCTTCTGGCGCTCGAGGGCGGCCAGGCGGCGCAGCTGCATGTCGAGGATGGCGCGGGACTGCGCCTCGTCGATGTCCAGCAGTTCCATCAGCCCGTCGCGCGCCGCCTCGGTGGTAGCCGAGCGGCGAATCAGGGCGATGACCTCGTCCAGGGCATCCAGGGCCTTGAGCAGGCCGCGCAGGATGTGGGCTTCTTCCTCGGCCTTCTTCAGGCGGTATTCGGTACGGCGGACGATCACTTCGATCTGGTGGGTGACCCAGTGGCGGATGAATCCATCCAGCGGCAGGGTGCGCGGCACCCCGTCGACGATCGCGAGCATGTTGGCCGAGAAGTTCGACTGCAGCTCGGTGTGCTTGTACAGGTTGTTCAGCACGACCTTGGCCACGGCATCGCGCTTGAGCACGATGACCAGGCGCTGGCCGGTGCGGCCCGAGGTCTCGTCGCGCATGTCGGCGATGCCGGCGATCTTGCCGTCGCGGACCAGCTCGGCGATCTTCACCGCGAGGTTATCCGGGTTGGCCATGTACGGCAGTTCGGTGACCACCAGGCAGGTGCGTCCCTGGATTTCCTCCACGTTGACCACTGCGCGCATGGTGATCGAGCCGCGGCCGGTGCGGTAGGCATCGGCGATGCCCTTGGTGCCCAGAATCATGGCGCCGGATGGGAAGTCCGGGCCCTTCACGCGCAGCATCAGCTCGGCGAGCAGCTCCTCGCGCGAAACTTCCGGGTTCTTCAGGTACCACTGCACGCCCTCGGCGACTTCGCGCAGGTTGTGCGGCGGGATGTTGGTGGCCATGCCCACGGCGATGCCGGAGGAGCCGTTGACCAAAAGGTTGGGGAAACGCGCCGGAAGAACCGTTGGTTCCTGGTTCTTGCCGTCGTAGTTGTCCTGGAAATCAACGGTGTTCTCGTTGATGTCGCGGACCATTTCCATGGCCAGCGGGGCCATCTTGGTTTCGGTGTAACGCTGGGCGGCGGCGCCGTCGTTGCCCGGGGAGCCGAAGTTGCCCTGGCCCAGGGCCAGCGGGTAGCGCATGACCCAGTCCTGGATCAGGCGGACCAGCGCATCGTAGATCGCGGTGTCGCCGTGCGGGTGGTACTGGCCCATGACTTCGCCGACCACGCGGGCGCACTTGTTGTACGAGCGCTCAGGGCGGTAGCCGCCGTCGTACATTGCGTACAGCACGCGGCGGTGCACCGGCTTCAGGCCATCGCGCACATCCGGCAGCGCGCGGCCGACAATAACGGCCATGGCGTAGTCGAGGTACGAACGCTGCATTTCGGTCTGCAGGTCGATCTGGTCGATGCGACCGCCTTCTGGGACCGGCTCGATGATCTCGCCGTCCATTGGTGCGTTCTCAGGGGTTTGCTCGTCGCTCAATTTCTTCCCTTACAAGTCAAAAAAGTCTTCGGTGGATATCTGTGGTGGCGGCGGCCGGCTAGATATCCAGGAAGCGCACGTCCTTGGCATTCTGCTGGATGAAGTTGCGGCGGGACTCGACATCCTCGCCCATCAGCACGGAGAACACCTCGTCCGCGGCTGCGGCGTCATCCATGGTGACCTGGCGCAGCGTACGGTGTTCCGGATCCATGGTGGTGTCCCACAGTTCCGAGTAGTCCATCTCGCCCAGGCCCTTGTAGCGCTGGATGCCGTTGTCCTTGGGCAGGCGCTTGTTGGCGGCCTGGCCGGCAAGCAGCTCCTGGTCGCGTTCCTTGTCGGTGAACACGTAGTCATGCGGCGCATTGGACCACTTGATGCGGTACAGCGGCGGGGCTGCCAGGTAGACGTAGCCGTGCTCGATCAGCGGGCGCATGAAGCGGAAGATCAAGGTCAGCAGCAGCGTGGTGATGTGCTGGCCGTCGACGTCGGCATCGGCCATCAGCACGATCTTGTGGTAGCGCAGCTTGGCCATGTCGAACTCTTCGCCGATGCCGGTGCCGAAGGCGGTGATCATCGCCTGCACTTCGGCATTGCCCAGCGCGCGGTCCAGGCGGGCACGCTCCACGTTCAGGATCTTGCCGCGCAGCGGCAGGATGGCCTGGGTGTGCGGGTCGCGTCCGCGCTTGGCGGAGCCGCCTGCGGAGTCGCCCTCCACGATGAACACTTCGCACTCGGCAGGGTTCTTCGAGGAGCAGTCCGAGAGCTTGCCCGGCATGCCGAAGGATTCCATCGGCGACTTGCGGCGGGCGTTGTCGCGGGCCTTGCGGGCGGCCATGCGGGCCTGCGAAGCCAGCTGGGCCTTGCGAATGATGTCGCGGGCCACGTTCGGGTTGCGCTCGAACCAGTCGCCCAGTTCCTCGTTGACCACGCCCTGGACGAAGCCTCGGGCCATCGAGTTGCCCAGCTTGGTCTTGGTCTGGCCCTCGAACTGGGGCTCGGAGAGCTTGACCGAAATCACCGCGGTCAACCCTTCGCGGGCGTCCTCGCCGGTGAGGTTGTCGTCCTTTTCGCGCAGGATCTTGTTATCGCGTGCGTAGCGGTTGAGCAAGCCAGTCAGGGCCGCGCGGAAGCCCTCTTCGTGGGTTCCGCCTTCATGGGTGTTGATGGTGTTCGCGTAGGTGTGCACGGATTCGGCGTAGGCGCTGGTCCACTGCATCGCGATTTCCAGGCTGATGCCGCGGGCAGCATCTTCGGATTCGAAGGCAATGACCTCGTCGTGGACCAGTTCGATCTTCTTGGCGGCGTTCAGGTGCTTGACGTAGTCCAGCAGGCCGTCCTTGTACAGGTAGTCAACGGTGCGCGGCTTGACTACCTGGTTCTCGATTTCCTCCTCGACCTCGGCTTCGGGCTCTTCGTTGTCCTGCACGCGCTCATCGGTGAGGGTGATGCGCAGGCCCTTGTTCAGGAAGGCCATCTGCTGGAAACGGGCGCGAAGCGTCTCGAAATCGAATTCGGTGGTCTCGAAGATTTCCGGATCAGGGTAGAAGGTCTGGCTGGTGCCGGTCAGCTCGGTTTCTTCGCCCTTGGTCAGCTCCTGGACGGTGTGGCCGCCGTTGCCGAAGCCGATGCGCCAAGCGTGGCCCTGGCGGCGCACGATGGTGTTGACCTTCTCGGACAGCGCGTTCACCACGGAGATGCCCACACCGTGCAGGCCGCCGGAGACCGCGTAGCCGCCGCCGCCGAACTTGCCGCCTGCGTGCAGGATGGTCATGACAACCTCTACGGTTGGCTTGCCCTCGGTTGGGTGGATGTCTACTGGGATGCCGCGGCCGTTATCTTCACAGCGCACGCCGCCATCGGCCTGCAGCGTGACGTTGATGGTGTCGCAGTAGCCAGCCAGCGCCTCATCGACGGAGTTGTCGACGACTTCGTAGACCAAGTGGTGCAGGCCTCGAGGGCCGGTGGAACCGATGTACATGCCCGGGCGTTTGCGTACCGCTTCGAGTCCTTCGAGGACGGTAATATCCTGGGCGCCGTAAGTGTGTTCGACTTTGGAAGTCATCGATTCCGCGGGGGCTTGGCTTTCAGCCGGTTCCTGCGGTGAAGCATTTTCGGTAGACACGGGTGCTACGAACTCCTCGGATTTGGCGCGCGATTGCCCGCTGCGATGGATTCAGCGCGTCAGGCAATCATGGTCTGGAGGGACACCGCCGCCGGGCAAGCCCGCAGCGGAGTCATTTCACTACCTCTAATTCTACCGCGTAGACCAAAATAAACGGTGACTTTGAGGCCTAAATCGCCCACCAAAAGCTGCTAATTGACGTTCTGAGGCAGTTGGGGCGATCAAGTGTGGGGGGATCCACCCTCCGGGTCCGTGAGTGCGCCATATGCCGTGCCAGCAATTTCTACCCGTATGTGTCGCGTGGACCCCGGCCGGCCACCGAACGCATGCCATGGCGCCAGGAGGGAGCATTAGGACCGAGCACCTTGATCACGGTGACGATCCCGGGACCCAACTCGGCATCGAATTTCTTCAGAATATCGTGGCTGAGCAGGCGCATTTGCGCAGCTCTCGCTGTTGTATCGCAGCGCATCACCACCACCGTGTCTTCAAAGGATTCCGGCTTGCAGTGCTTCGCGTTCTCCACGCCAATGATGTCGGGCCAGCGGCCGAGTACCGATCCGACCGCGACCTGGGTGTTCCAGCCGCGGGACTTGGACAAGCGGGAGACTACTTCGCCGATGGCGCGCGGATCGCGGATCGCGCCCTCGGCTGATTCCGGCTTTTCCGCGGCGAATCCGCGGCGGGCGGCTTTTCGCTTGCGCACTTTGTCCATGCGCGCCGCATCTATGCGCTTCTCGCCACGTTCTTCGGCGAGCTTCCGCATGCGGTTGAGCAGTGCTTTGGCCGCATCGATCTCTGGATCGAAGCGGTGTTCATCCCGTTCTGATGGCTCATGCATCGACAACCTGGCCAGGGGAGACCTGGAAGAAATGTCCCTTCAGCGCTTCTGGGACATCTTCGACAACGGCGGCGGTCACCAGAACCTGCTCGGCTCCGGCAACGATATGCGCCAAACGATCACGACGGGTGGTGTCCAGTTCGGCAAAGACATCATCCAGGATCAGGATGGGTCCGGAACCTGGGCGCGGATCGTCATCGCCGAAAACACGGTAGGCCGCAAGGCGCAGGGCCAGGGCAAATGACCAGGTTTCCCCGTGCGAGGCATAGCCCTTGGCAGGGGTCGGTCCCAGGATCAGGGTCAGATCGTCCCGGTGCGGTCCAAAGAGCGAAATTCCGCGGTCGACTTCCCGACCGCGATTAACTTCAATGGCGTTCAGCAGCAGTTCCTGGATTTCTTCTTGGTCCAAGGACTCAAGATCCTCTGCCGGCAGGCTGTTTTCATCGAGTTCGCCCTCGAGCGAGGACCGGTAGACGGCGCGCGCTTCCTTCGCGCCATCGGCCAAATCCGCGTAGGCGGCCTGCATGTACGGGCGTATCAAGGCCAGGACGTCAAGGCGTCCGCGGATCAATCGAGCACCCGTCAAGGCCAACTGCAGATCCCAGGCCTTGAGGGTGTTTTCCTGCGAGGTGCTCAGCTTGGACTTGCCGCGGATGGATTTGAGCAGCGCATTGCGTTGCTTCACGATGCGGTCGTAGTCATTCTTGGTGCCGGCTTCTACCGGGCGCAGTGCTACCAGGAGCTCGTCCAAGAACTTGCGGCGGTTGGACGGGTCGCCCTTGATCAGTGCCATGTCCTCCGGGGCGAAGAGCACGGTGCGCACCATGCCCAGGATCTCCCGAGCGCGAACCGGGTTGGCGCGGTTGATGCGGGCACGATTGATCTTGCCACTGGTGATTTCGACCTCGATCACCGTGGTTTGCGGGCCGCGATGCACGGTGCCGCGGATCAGCGCGCGCTCAGAACCGAAATGCAGCAAAGGGGCGTCATTGCTCACGCGATGCGAAGAGAGATTGGCCAAATAGCCAACGGACTCAACGATATTGGTTTTGCCGACGCCGTTGGGGCCGATCAGCACGTTGATCCCAGGGGCCAGGTGCACGTCGGCCTGCGCATACGAGCGGAAGCCCGTGAGTGAAAGCTGCGAGATATACACCGAGGTCCTGACAGAAAGAAGGTGGTGGATGGCTTTAGCCATCCACCACGAAATTGGCTTAGTTCGAGTTGGGCAACCGAACCGGCATCACGAGGTAGCGATACTGGTCCTGGTCATCCTCATCCAGCTTCTTCTGGCCGGTCAGCATGGCCGGCTTGGGCGCACTGGTGAAGGAGAAGCGCACGAAATCGGTATTGAAGGAGTTCAGGCCTTCGGACAAGAAGGTCGGGTTGAAGGCAACGACGATGTCTTCGCCGCGAAGAGACGCGACAATAGCTTCTTCAGCCTGCGCGTCTTCGCCGGTGCCGGCATCCAAGGTCAGCTGGCCATCGGTAAAAGCCATGCGAACTGGGGTATTGCGTTCGGCAACCACCGATACACGACGAACAGCTTCCATCAGCTCGCTGGTGCGAACGGTGGCATGGATTGGGGTGTCGCTTGGGAACAGCGAACGGATCTTCGGGTATTCGCCATTGATCAGCAGCGAAGTGGTCCGGCGGTTGGAGCTTTCGAAGCCAACCATTTCGCCGTTCTCGCTCATTGCAAGCTTCAGCTCGCCAGAGCTCGAGAGAGTCTTGGCAACTTCGTTGAGGGTCTTGGCCTTGATCAGGAAGGAGGTCGAGATTTCTGCCTGGTTCGGAGTCCAATTGAGTTCACGCAGAGCCAGACGGTAGCGGTCCGTGGCCAAGAACGTGATCAGGTCATTTTCAATTTCAACCTTGATGCCGGTGAGAACTGGCAAGGTGTCATCCTTGGACGCCGCAACGATAACCTGCGATACAGCTTCGGAGAATGCTTGGCCATCGATAGTGCCGGCGATAGCTGGAAGTTCAGGCAGGGTTGGGTATTCATCAACTGGCATGGTGGCCAGGTGGAATCGTGAACGGCCACAGGTCAGCGAGATCTTCGAGCCTTCGGTCTCCAAGGTGACCGTCGAGTTAGGCAGCGATCGGGTGATCTCAGCCAAGAGCTTGCCGGAAACCAAGATCGAACCCTGCTCAGAAATGTCCGCGGGAATCTCAATATGCGAGGAAATCTCATAGTCGAATCCCTCGAGCCGAACCAGGCCTTCATGGGTGGTGATGAGAATGCCAGCCAAAACAGGTGATGGTGGTCGCTGTGCCAGGGACCGGGCAGTCCAGGATACGGCGTCTGCCAATACATCCTTTTCAACGCTGAACTTCACGAAAAATCCGCCTTTCGGAACCCATAAGTCTTAAGTCAGGCCAAGAAGGTTGTTCCCTCGCCAAGTTCTTAAGCATAGAGCAGGTAATTGCACGTTTTATCCATCTAATCTTGCCACGCCCTGATAGCGCAACGTCTGCTCAATGAACGAAGTGTGGACGATGCAACAAAAAATTGTTCTGCACAGGATTTGGCTCGAGGGTGTGGAATGGACTCGTTATTTGGATGATTAAGGGTTTAAAGGAGAAGTGTTAATAACCCTTGTGGATACTGTGGATAAGGCCTGTAACTCCAGACCCGCCCACGATTGTGCATGTGAACAATCTGTGGTTGAACATGAGACTCAGTTCCACCATCCTGTTGATACTCAGTTTCACGATTTTTAACGTCCACATGGTTTGCGCACTTATCCGCAGGTCGTCACCAAATCATCCACAGTCTTATCCACACCTGTGATTTCTCGCCGCTAGTGCTCCCGCTGGCTCTGCTTAATCCGGTTGGTTAGCTCGGTGACCTGATTAAAGATCGCTCGACGCTCGGCCATGAGCTCACGGATCTTACGATCCGCGTGAATCACGGTGGTGTGGTCGCGGCCGCCAAGTTCTGCACCAATCTTCGGCAGCGACATGTCGGTAAGCTCACGCAGCAAGTACATAGCGATCTGGCGCGCGGTGACCAAAGTACGAGTTCGCGACTTGCTGTTCAGCTCATCAATACTCAGTCCGAAGTACTCTGCGGTCTGCTTGATGATGGTCGACGGCGTGATTTCCTGGGCCCCGTCTTCGCTGATCAAGTCCTTGAGCACGGTTTCGGCCAATGCAAGGTCCACGGGCTGGTTATTCAGCGACGCGAAAGCGGTGACACGGATCAAAGCACCTTCGAGTTCCCGGATATTCGTGGAAATACGCGAAGCAATGTACTCCATGACATCACTTGGAGCTGAAAGATTTTCGGCGTCGGCCTTCTTACGCAAAATCGCAATACGCGTCTCCAGCTCTGGTGGCTGAATATCGGTCAGCAGGCCCCACTCGAAGCGCGAACGCATGCGGTCTTCGAATCCCTGCAGCTGCTTGGGAGGCAGATCAGAGGTGATGACAACCTGCTTGTTGTGGTTGTGCAGCGCATTGAAGGTATGGAAGAACTCTTCCTGGGTAGCGTCCTTGTTGGCCAAGAACTGAATGTCGTCAATGAGCAGAATGTCGACGTTGCGGTAAGTCTGCTTGAAGCTTGCGCCCTCGTCGTCGCGGATCGAGTTGATGAAATCATTGGTGAACTCTTCGGAGTTCACGTAGCGCACGCGGATGCCCTTGTAGAGATGGCGTGCGTAGTGGCCAATGGCATGCAACAAGTGAGTCTTGCCCAGTCCTGAATCACCATAGATGAACAGCGGGTTGTAGGCCTTGGCCGGCGCTTCGGCAACAGCAACGGCTGCGGCGTGGGCAAAGCGGTTCGATGAGCCGATCACGAAGGTGTCGAAAATGTACTTTGGGTTCAGCCGGCCGAACTCCTGCGAATTCGATGGGGGAGTTGGCTGCGGTGCTGGCTGGGGGCGCGGACCAGGAGTCTCAACGACTGCTGGAGCTGACGGTGCAGCGGCCTTGGCTTCAGGCTCATCTTCTTCGAGCTCATCCGAGAGCGAGAGATCAACGCTGACGGCGCAACGGATCTCGTCCTGGAAGACTTCTCGCAGTGCTTCGTCCAGCGGCTCGCGCAGCTGAGTCTGCAGAATATCGCGGGTGAGGTCATTGGGTACCGCAACTAAGAGCGTCGTACCGATTAGTCCCTGAGGTTTAGCCAGCGATACGAAGGCACGGTAACGCGCCTTGACGCGATCATCATCCTCGATCTTCCGGATGACTTGGCGCCAAGAGCTACCAATGCTATTGGTTTCGTCGCTGCTCACTAAGGGCGCCCCGCTTCCGTTTAAATGCAATCTTGGTCACAAGAATCCTGTTTCCAGGCTTCTAAAACGTCGTTTTCTGGACCACGTCTGCATTGATTCTATCCATCATCCACACAGTTATGCACAGCTCCGTGGAAAAACCGGGTGTTATTACTGTGGAAAACGGGTTTTCCCTTGAAATCAAGCGTTTTTCGCTGCGAGATGACTAGCTGTTTTGCGGAAAACTGTGAATTTTCTTTCGTTATGCACAGCCTTAATCCACAAGTTTGGGGTAGATTATTCACAGGCCGACTCTCGAAGCAGGGAGCATGGGCAGAACTCGTGCGCCAATTTGACCTTGCGCGCATAGTTTTCTATTGTTATTCAGTCCTATGCGCATCTTTTTTGCGACTTGCTCATTTTTGGAAGAGCCCGCGAAAAAAGCGCATTTTATAAAAAGCACGAGCGTCATCCTGTTGTTATCCAGCTAGCTAGTAACGGGTAGTACGCATCATCTAAAACGTTTTGGAGTGTCACCGTGAGCAAGCGGACTTTTCAGCCTAACAACCGTCGTCGTTCGAAGAAGCATGGCTTCCGCCTTCGTATGCGTACCCGTGCAGGTCGTGCCATCCTTTCGGCACGTCGCGGCAAGGGTCGCACCGAGCTGTCCGCATAAATTTGCGAAACAGCTCTTGGCAGCATGACTTCAACGAGCTCAGCTAAAGAGCAACCCGAAGCCGATGTTGCCTAAGAATCAGCGACTGCGCCTAGCGCAAGACCTTACAGCCACTGTACGTTCCGGCGTCCGAAGCGGACGCCGGAACGTCGTGCTATATGCACGGCACCGAGAAACCGAAGAGTTCCTTGGTGACAGGTTTGGATTCATTGTTTCCAAGGCTGTAGGTATTGCCGTTAAAAGGAACCTCACCAAACGACGAATGCGGGAAATCGCCCACGAGCTGCGGCGCGTGGACGGCGACGTCGATTTTGTCTTCCGTGCACTTCCTGGCGCCGCCGAACTCTCTTGGGAAGAACTCAACTCCCAGGTCAATTCAGCCTTCTCCGCTGTTTTGCGCAAGATTGAGGCGCGCTGATGCGTAAGGACTTAGCTCCGCGTACCGGTTTGCTGTGGTTCATCATCGATATTCCACGCAACATCGTTATCGGGCTGCTCAAGACTTACCGAAAACTCATCTCGCCACTATATGGCGATGTATGCCGATACTTTCCTAGCTGTTCTGCCTATGGGCTCGAAGCAGTGACTCAGCACGGCGTTGTCAAAGGCGCCGGATTGACCACTTGGCGGATTCTCCGATGCAATCCGTGGTCCCACGGAGGCGTCGACCACGTTCCTGAGGGACCGAGGATTTGGCCAGAAGGCAAACTGCCGAGGATCATAGTTCTGAATCATCCTGTGATTCCCGACGATGAAGACGCCGCGGAAAGCGGCCGCAAGGAGCTCGACCACTGATGAACAACTTCCTAGACACGATACTGACTCCGTTTACGTACGTAGTCTCGTGGGTTCTGTGGGCATTCCACGAACTGTTCACCGCGATTGGAATGAACGGGGATTCGGGTGTTACCTGGACCTTGTCGATCATCTTCCTCGTGCTGCTGATCCGTACTTTGCTGATCCCAGTGTTCGTCAAGCAGATCAAGTCCCAGCGCGCGATGCAGGCACTGCAGCCTGATCTGCGCAAGCTGCAGGCCAAGTACAAGGGCAAGACCGACCAGATGTCGCGCCAAGCTATGGTTCAGGAGCAGCAGGCGCTGTTCAAGAAGCATAAGACCAACCCGCTGTCTTCCTGCTTGCCCCTGCTCGTGCAGATGCCGTTCTTCTTCGCGCTGTTCCGCGTTCTGAACGAAGCCTCCCGCGCCAGCGATGATGGACGTTCGATCGGCGCTCTGTCCGCTGAGCACATCCGCAGCTTCGATAATTCCTCGATCCTGGGCGCTCCGCTGTCCGAGACCTTCTTGGGCACCATCAACTCCGGTGCCATCAACTGGGCAGTGATCATCGTTGCGGTGGTCATGATCCTTGCAATGACCGCATCGCAGTTCTTCACCCAGCGACAGCTGATGACCAAGAACATGAGCAAGGAGGCCCTCGAGGGCCCGTTCATGCAGCAGCAGAAGATGATGCTGTACATCCTGCCCCTGGTCTTCGGTATCGGTGGTATCAACTTCCCAATCGGTGTGCTGATTTACTGGACCGCTTCGAACCTGTGGACCCTGGGCCAGCAGTTCTGGGTTATCCGCAACAACCCGACCCCTGGTTCGGAAGCAGAGCGCGAACTTAACGCTCGCCGCGCCGCCAAGGGCCTGCCTCCAGTAGGCGTGAAGAAGGAAGACGCTGACGCCGCTGCCGCCGCCGCGGCAGAGCAGCAGGCCAAGGGCCAGCGTGAACAGCCACAGCGCAAGAACCGTCGAAAGAAGAAGTAGCCATGACTGCAACTGAGAACATCGACGCACCAGAACTGGAAAACCAGATCGAAGACGACCAGGAAGTTCTGGACGAGGGCGACGTCGCCGCCGACTACCTCGAAGAGCTTCTGGACATTGCAGATCTGGACGGCGATATCGACATCGAGATCCGCGGTGGCCGCACCTACATCTCGATCCTTGCCGAGGACGCAGACACCTCGTTGGAGAGCCTCGTAGGCAAGGATGGAGAAGTCCTCGATGCCCTCCAGGAACTCACCCGGCTGGCAGTGCTCACTGCTACCGGTGAACGTTCGCGCTTGATTCTGGATATTGCCGGCTACCGCGCAGAGCGCGCAGAACTGCTCCGCAAGATCGCTGAAGATGCTATTGCGTCGGTACGCGAAACCGGCGAGAAGACCCACTTGGATCCAATGAGCGCCTACGAGCGCAAGCTCGTGCACGACGTGATCGCCGATGCAGGACTGCACTCGGAATCCGAGGGCGAATCGACCCGACGCCATATCGTTATTTCGGTACTGGACAGCTAAGAACCATCACGCGAGAGCGTGCTGATCGACCTAAGGACCAACGACCATGACTGAGGACCTCAGCCTTACTGCAGAAGAGACCCTGGCTGCCGAGAAGATCTTCGGTGACCGCCTGGATCTTGCCAAGCGCTATGTGGAGCATCTGGCGACCTCGGGCATTGAGCGCGGGCTTCTTGGCCCACGGGAAGTACCCCGTCTGTGGTCCCGTCACGTGCTCAACTGCGCCGTGATCGAAGAGGTCATGGAGAAGGACGCCGAGGTAGCCGACGTAGGCTCCGGTGCTGGCCTTCCAGGGCTCTGCTTGGCAATTGCCCGCGCGGACCTCAAATTGACGCTTATTGAGCCTCTGGAGCGCCGCTGCATCTGGCTCTCCGAGGTTATCGATGATCTGGGTCTGGACAACGTCACCGTGATGCGTGGCCGTGCAGAGCAGATGGTCGACGTCGTCAACGCACGCTATGTCACTGCCCGCGCCGTATCTGCTCTGACCAACCTGGCTGGACTGACTATTCCATTGCTACACGGACAGGGCGAGCTCATCGCCATCAAGGGCCGCTCCGCTGTCGAAGAGATCGCTAAGGCTACCAAGGCGATCCGCAAGCTTGGCGGCAGGGAAACCGAAGTGCTTACTGTGGGCGAAAGCATCCTTGCAGAGCCAACCACGGTGGTTCGCATCAAGGTTGGCTAAGGTTGACGCGATAGTCTGTTAAATAGTTATAGAAGCGAAATGGCTTTCATCCTCATAGGTTTCGAGGATGAAGCCATTTCGCAATCTGCATGACTTGTTTTGAATGTTTCACGTGAAACATTATCGGTGCACGCCATGAGCATTAGGTGCATCAATTCACGAGGAGGAGTTTTACCTTTGTCTAAGACTAAGGATTCATCGGATAGCGCGTTTGATTTCAACGACTCGTCCTCGCCTTTGGCTACTCAGATAGCTAGTGAACATCGTCGTCGCGAAGCTTTGGAGGCCCGCAAGGTGCCAATGCCTGAGAAGACCCGCTATTTCACGATTTCCAACCAGAAGGGTGGCGTAGGCAAGACGACGACCACCGTCAACCTTGCCGCCGCCCTGGCCAAGGGCGGGCTAAACGTCCTGGTCATTGATATCGACCCGCAGGGCAACGCTTCTACCGCGCTGGGCATTGAACACCACGCTGAAGTAGACAGCATTTATGACGTGTTAATCAATGATCTTCCATTGGCTGACGTAGTAGCCACATGCCCAGACTTGCCAACCCTGCAGGTCGCTCCTGCAACCATTCACCTGGCAGGCGCTGAAATCGAGTTGGTTTCATTAGTAGCCCGCGAGCAGCGCCTGCAGCGCGCCCTGGATGACTACGCGCGTACCCGCCAGCGCAAGGGGCTGCCTCGCTTGGACTACGTCTTCATCGACTGCCCACCAAGCCTAGGCCTGTTGACCGTTAACGCCTTCGTTGCCGCTCGTGAAGTTCTCATCCCAATCCAGTGCGAGTACTATGCGCTCGAGGGCCTGAGCCAGCTACTGAAGAACATTGAAATGATCCAGAAGCATTTGAACTCCAAGCTGACGGTTTCTACGATACTGCTGACCATGTACGACGGTCGCACGAATTTGGCCGCGCAGGTCGCCAACGAAGTCCGTGAGCACTTCCCAGAGCAGGTGCTCAAGGCCGTCATCCCTCGTTCGGTACGAATCTCTGAAGCGCCGAGCTACCAGCAGACCGTCATTACTTATGATCCAAATTCGACTGGTGCATTGTCGTACTCCGAAGCAGCCGTAGAGATGGCTGAACGAGGCGCGTAAGACCTTATAAATACGTTTCACGCTGGAAAAGATCATCCCCTTAGATTTTCGTTTGTTTTTCCAGATCTATCTGATGCGGATGCGAGATTCGTACGGTGAGAGCCACGGCTGACGCACTGTGCGCATCCCCGGTTCAAAGCCAAAAAACAGTAGACTAGTCTCGGGCTGAAATTTCGGATGAAAGGGCGTGCGAAGAACATGGCAGATAAGAAGCGGGGATTGGGCAGGGGACTGGGTGCCCTTATTTCCAGCTCACCGGCGACGGCGGCTCCTGAGGAAAACCAGAATGTTTCACGTGAAACGGCTCCTGTAGAATCGGCCGCGGAAGCGTCGAAGTCGCGCGCTACACGTCCTGTCGACATGTTCTTCGAACCGGGACGCAAGTCCTCGGCACCTAAGGTGCCAACCACTCCCGCCAAGCCGGCAAAGCGCGCTCGCGCAACTATGCCTGGCTTGAATACAACTCTTGGGGGAAAGAATACTTCTGCACCTCAGGAAGACGCATCAGCTGAGAAACCAGCACCTAAGAAGACCGAGCCGCAACCTGTAAAATCAGAATCTCCCGATCTTGTCGAAGTTCCTGGCGCACAGTTCGCTGAACTCGACGTCCAGCTGATTCACCCAAATCGCAAGCAGCCGCGTACCAACTTCGATCAGGCGCACATGGATGAACTCATCCATTCGATCCGCGAAATTGGATTGCTTCAACCAATCGTGGTCCGCCCTTCCCGCGAGAAGGATGACGCTCCGTATGAGCTGGTCATGGGTGAACGCCGTTGGCGCGCGACACAGGCGGCTGGCCTAGCGACTATCCCGGCCATTATCCGCGACACGCATGACACGGATCTGTTGCGCGACGCCTTGCTCGAGAACCTGCATCGCTCACAACTGAATCCACTGGAAGAGGCCGCTGCTTATCAGCAGCTTCTAGAAGAGTTCAATTGCACCCAGGAAGTGCTTTCAGAACGAATCGGACGATCCCGCTCGCAGATTTCCAATACGATCCGCTTGATGAAACTACCTCCACTCGTTCAGCGTCGTGTTGCGGCTGGCGTTCTTTCTGCCGGTCATGCGCGCGCGTTGCTAGGACTGTCGAACAACGAAGTCATCGAGCAGCTGGCTCAGCGAATCATCAATGAGGGCTTGTCCGTGCGCGCGACCGAAGAAGCAGTGGCACTGAGTGACGATAAGCCACGAAAGCCAGCAAAGAAGGCGCGAGAGACCCAGCGCAATGAACGCCTGGACTTCCTGGCAACGTCGCTCGCGGACCGCTTGGACACTAACGTCAAGATTCAGCTTGGTAGCCGCAAGGGCAAAGTCAGCATCGAGTTCGCTTCGGTGGATGATCTGAACCGCATCATGCAGGTTATTGATCCGACTATGAACTCGTAATTTCATGGACTGGCGCATGTTTCACGTGAAACATGCGCCTTTCTTGTATCTAGAGCACGTGTTTCACGTGAAACAAATACTCTATACGAGGTTATTGCCAACCAAATATGAGGGCGGCATATGGAGATGAATCGTTGGTGAGTAGGAAACCGTTGCTGTCCATAAACGGATACTTGGGTGTGCCCGCATAGCTTTCGCATCAAATGGATCATGAACCACAGCAAGCATAAAACTGATTGTTGGCATCCGCCGTTGGCTTATCAAAGAGGGAACGTACACGCCGATGGCATGAGCACGAAGTAGCCACGACGCTGTCCAGAAATGTAGAGACTGAGCCGAGGCCTGCACCACGCTACGTAACCATTCTCCGATGCCTACTCCCGAGGATCAGCGAGCCGTTCAAGCTTAGGGTCATCGAAATGGCTCCACTTAGTGAATTCTCCGGAGAACGGGAAGAGGATAGAACTCATGATTCGACCTGCCTGACTGCGGGAACTACTCCAGCGGACACGGATTTGGACAGCCAGTATTCTGCTTGGTACGACATCCGGGACGGGAGATGCCGCATCGGTGCACAGTATTCCGGCTACCTTCCAGCGCGAAGGAGAATAAGAGGTGCGTCAGTAGAGACACTGATGGTTTTCGTGGTCTATACCTGACTGTCCCTACTCCATCTAATGCGCAGTGGCATGTGTCAGCCACGCGTAGATTGCTCAAGGGCTGATGTGCAAGGGGCCAGAATATTGTCCGCAACTGAGTCCAACTACGGAAACGTTGGCCCGAGAAGCCGTATCCGGCGATTCCAAAGGTACCCCTCATCGGTCTTGATTAGTGCAGATATGCAACGGCGCTGAGCAAGGACTGGATACAGCATGCTCTGGAACGGCAAGATCAGATAGTCAGGTATACCGTGATGACGCTCTGAGCAGCAAGGTGGGCGTATAGCGGCGCCATGAGAGCCGGGAGTCGGGTAGGGGAGAGGAACGCTCGCACGCAGGCCGTGGAGAGCCAAGGAAGGCCGCTATGGACTTATGGCAGGACCGACCGGGGCAAGTTCGGAGGGGTGCCAACGCTAACTGGATGCTAACCATTGAACGACTTTTGAATATTCACCCCACCTGATCCATTCAACAGACATTCTGAGGGAAGGATTACTGTGGAACAGTACGCAGAGATCCGTCGACTGCATCGAGCAGAAGGCATGCCAATCAAGGCGAACTAGGGGCGACTTGGCATCGCACGCAACACCGTATGCTCAGCATTGGCAGTCACCGAGTCGGCAAATGACCTGCAGACGAAGCGTGGTTCCATCGCTGACGCTTACGAACCAGAAATCCGCAGGCTGGTCTGCGAGTATCCGCGCATGCCGGCGACGGTCATCGCCGAACGAATCGAATGAACGAACTCCCTCTCCTCGTTGAAGAACCGGGTCTCACTGATATGTCCGGAATACACGAGCGTGGGCTCTGTGGACCGGTTGGTCCACGAACCAGGGCAAGACACGCAGGTGGATCTGTGGTTTCCCAAGCCACGGAAAGTTGTCGGATCCGACCAGGCTCTGATGCTGCCGGAGCTGATGATAAGGCTGTCGCATTTGAGGGTGTTCAAAAGCGCTGAAAATTCCCAGTTGGCAATGCCCGGATCTGAGCGTTGGGATGTGGCGCTTGAACGACGATGATGCCGCGGTCCTCAAGAGCAGAATCTGGGACCGTGAATCTGCGATTCGGAAGCAAAAGGAAAGACACGTAAGCCAGTTCAGTGCTTGCCGAGCCGCCGGCTAGCATGACCATTCTGGCTCCACCGAGAGATCCTGAGTTCAAAGAGCAAACCGCATGCAACCAGTTGCTTGAATCCTCTTTCCTTCAGAATCTCAGCAAACAGCTCGACGGGTGCCTACCGAAAGCCGATATACACGCGTTCAGCTCGATCCAGGTCCGGAGCATCGACCGGTCGCCGTAGGTTCGAGGCACAATGATCATCTCGCCTTCGATGCCATCAGCACCGGGCTCAGCCATCGGGCACGATGGAGAAGGATCTATAGCATGAGTCTGGGCCGCAATAATTAATTGGTGCATCCATCAGACATTGGCCGGCTTGTTGATTTCACGCTGACCATTGATAGAGGGTCTGCGGCATGCCGGTGGTGGCTGATCCTCCGCGGTGCTGGCCAAGCTGAATACGGGACTTTTCGAGAGCCGCCAATATTGCGGTTCTGAGCCACCCACGCGAAACAGCGTTATTATCCATCAGAGCCACCCAGTATTCTGTCCGCGCGCGCCGGTGGTTGCGTCTTGCTGATGGATGAGTGGCTTTTGGATCCTCCAGCCGGCGGGTTGCTGAGATTCATCGTCGAGCTCATAGGGCGGCGGTATGACGCTGCATCCACCATTTTCTGTACGCAGTACAAGCAATCGGATTGGCGTGCCCGGCTGGACGCTGGTGCGTTGGCCGACGCGATCATGGATCATGTCGTGCACGATACGATTTGGGTCGAGACCGGTTGGGTCAACATGTGTGAGGTGTACTCCCGGTCGGAGCATTAGCCACGGGGCGTTGATTCGATGGAATCCTCGTTCAGGACTGCCTGCTGGACTGATGATCCGGCAGGTGGCTCTGAGGGAAGCTATTGGGCTCTCAAACCACCGAATATTCACAAGCACCAGATGATGACCGATCCGGTACATGTGCAGATTACTATGTTGTGCGTTGAGCAAGATTCGACGCACAACCGTTCTTTGGCCACGACCACGACAGCGTGGTCGCTTCACGCCAGGTATCGGCCGGCAATAGAATCCCTTGCCTGGACACCCACGACTTTCATGATGGCTCGTAATGCGTTCTTCGGAAGAAACGATTGAGCAGTTGGCGAAAGCCATGAAAATGCCATCAATCTGTCGGACGTGCAAGTAGCATGTTGATCCAGCACATGGTGAGGGATGGCCTCGTGAAGTCTGCCCGGCTAGGACGGCGATCATCCCTACAACAGTGGTTGTGACCTGTAGCGGACCGCCGTGGGCGGTGAATACTAACTTGCGTATTGCGCTGGGTGTCAAAGCCTGCCAGCAGTGGTATCCAACGCTCTCGATGAACAGCTCTGGCTGCGCGTAAAGGTTGGTGGCGGCGCATCACGGAGGGAAATCGAACCATGAGTTGCTGCGCCTTATGCAGTACAAACTGTTGATCATCGTCAAGGTGGATTACATTCCATTCGGTGCTGCGGCCGTTGATGCAGCTGATCGCTACTAACAGAGTTCGGTGCTAACCAGGTCCAATCCGCCGTTTGTCCGCTGGAGTGAGGTAAATGGTGGCGATGTTGTTGCCTCGGCGAATACTGATTGCTTGGTTCACTCTGAGGAGACGCCGTCTTCGTCTGGCGATCCATATCGGGCGAAGATCCGTCCGGGCTTGCTGACCAATGCCGAGCAGGCGTAGGGAGCATTGGACGGTACGGGGCCGATTCGGTTTGACGATAGGAAGGTGATCTTCAGTTGGCGTTGTGGGCATGACAGGAACTTCTTATGTCTAATGCCCCATGCCGTGCGATGGGGGAGTGGTACTAGCCTATCCCGAAGCCATTACGCGCACCCTGAGTCAGGGCACGCTGATGAGAATCAATGACTCCATTCAGATTCCTGACGCAGGTGTGAGAATAACATTGGTGCGCGCCCTTGCCGAACCCACATCCAGATCTCTAGAAATCCGAGTTCGAGCTGTCATGAAATCGTGTCACCGCCTCTCGAATTTCGTGTATCGGCGACTGCGACTGGTTGGGGCGGAACCGCAACATGGACACTGAAAGCAGCTGCCTTGAAGCAACGTTTCACGTGAAACATAATCCAGACCGCCCTTCGATCCTGCTGGAGTCTACGACGCGAAGCGTGTTTCACGTGAAACATTAACTAGACCGCCCTTTGATCGTCCTGAATTCAACGATGCGATTGGTGTTTCACGTGAAACAACCAGAACGATCTGAAAGCACCTGCAGGTTTGGCGCTGCACAGAATGGAGCAGCCACGCACGACCAGGGCACCCCGCCCCCGAAATGAATAGCTAATGATGCTATGCCCACTACCCGCAGGCTGACAGTCTTTCCTGAGACGATGCATAAGAAGCTTGCTGAATACATGCGTAGGCCTGTACGAGCGCCGGAGAAGGCCTGTCTGGCTGTTGACTACGTGAGAGGACAGTGTTCGGTCTGCGGCGTGCGTCGTGGCTATGAGGAAGTTCGTTTCAATGCCAAAAACCCGGCGAGCACGCACGGCGTGCAGGAAAGTAAGAGCGTCGCGAGATGCCGAGGGATAACTTCACCCTTGGTCACATACGCGCGGAAGGTGAAGCCTGGATACGATCGTCCAACCACTTCAACGCCAGCAGCTGACAGGAGGAAATGACGCCAAGGCCCTAGGGGGAGGAGTCGAGGCAACAGATGGCCAGAAAGCCTTAGGAGTGACTTATGAGGCCACAGAAGCGTGTCCTAGGCGGATGTATGGGTCTTCGGGAGCCCTGCCGGGCATGATCGGTCCGGCAGCGCTCCAGATCCCGCTCATGGGCAAGGTGAGCGAAGGGAAATCCAGAAGGATCACAACCTTCAATCCAAGAGAGTAGGGGGATTAGCGGTGAAATAGGTTCACTAGAGTCTCCGCAAACCCGGCTAACCCGCTCCTGCTTTTGTCCCGGTTCGAAGGAACTAGTCACTAGAAAAAGCCCCAAGGTAACTAGCGCGGGAATTCGGACCAAGCTGTCCATGCACCAGCCGCGCAATAGGTAGGCATGATGCCGTGGAGTGTGAAGCCCCAGGTACCGAAGCCCGTAGTAGTGATCAACCTAAATTTCTCAGGGTTAGAGAACTGGGCGAAGACCTCCATTAATAGAAAGGCAAGAGAACCTGAAGGAGGGAAGCGTGTGAATGAAAGATCTTGTATGTGGGGTTAGTACTGGCCCTCGGGGAAACTGACTTCCCGAAAGATGGGTAGCGCGCTGTTCAGAGTTAGTTTATTGCACTAGGACCTAGTGCAGAATCGCAATGACCTGATCAGAGCGAAACCCCTCCGATCACTAGCAGATTGGAGATTCAGGCCTTCTCTTCGCGAGTCGACAGTAGGGCAACGAGCATGAGTCTAAGTCCTTTGTCCCTGATGCAGGTTCTACCGGCAAGCTTCGCCCCGATGGGTATGAACAGCTATTCAGCGATGATGAGGCTCGTTCGTTCCACGGCAATCGACCTCAGATTCATTCAATCTTCGACAGGTCGCACCTCATCATTACCCCGCCGCGGCCCATGGGCCAGTTGCGCAGTGGGTGATGACGTATTGGCAAGAAACATGGTTTGGTCCGCAGCAACTGGCTTACGACAACAACTCACAAGCTGAAAGATTCTGTTCTGCTCACTGCGTGCCAGTTTAGCCAGAGAACATCCTCAGGAACTCTTTGCTGAACTGTTCGGACTTTGGAAGAGATAGCATCATGGATTCTGACGACTGACGGCGAAACAGAAGGCTCGGTGAGCAAGCAGTGGATACGCGGAAGGGGAGTGCTCCGCTAATTCCCTGGAACTCCGTTAGCCCTGGCAGTTCTCACTGCGGGTTGAACCCTCACCAATAATCAAGACCAAGAGATGCTGTTGCAGCTAAAGAAGCGCATGAAACTGAGTATCGCGGCGACACGGGGATGCAGCAGTCGGCATGGCCTGGATTATCCCTGGACAGAATCTGACGCAGTTTAGAGCGGAAGCGGATAGTCCCATGAGGAATTGGTTTTGGCTGTTTCTCAGAAAGCACATCCAATCAGCTAGCATGTGCGGCGTATCCGGATGCGTTTCCGTGGCCCTTCACAGTGCAGTCTGGAATTGTGGGCCGAAGTTGAAGGGCTGGAACTACGGAGATTGCGGATCGCTGAATTTTGCATAGGACATCAAGATTCAGAATTCGGGAACCTGTCTAGGTGGCCAGAGAAACGCTCAAATGCGAACCCGAACTTGCCGGGTCCATTGCTGAGCATGAAATGCGCATCTTGGCTGACGGGTGCCAAAGAACGGTGCAAAGCGTCATAGAACAGAGTCAGAATAATGAAAACAAGTATTTTCCCTTGGATATTCGCAACAGCATGTCAAAAGGGCCTTCAGATGAAGAACCGGCTCAACCTGAGCTGGGGTAAGGCTCGGAAACGGCCAGAAAACGAAAGCAAGTGAACTTCTCGCGGTGCCACGGTTAAATAAGAAGTGGGGACCAACCTTGCGGTTGATCCCCACTTCAATCATGTTCTTGGCTTACAGGTATTCTGCGAAGTCCTTTTCGATGACAGCCTTCGGCTTGGCGCCGATGGAAGTAGCGACATGCTCGCCGCCCTTGAAGACGTATACGGCTGGGATGCTGGTGATGCCGTACTTCGCGGCAATTGCCTGGTTCTCATCGACGTTGACCTTCACGACGTCGACCTTCGCAGCGTGCTCTTCTGCGATCTGATCCAGGATTGGACCGAGCTGGCGGCAAGGGCCGCACCATTCAGCCCAGAAATCGACGATCACTGGCTTGTCGGCATCCAGGACATCGGCCTGGAAGGTTGCTTCAGTTACTGCTTTTGCGTTGCTCATGAGAGACAACCCCTTTCTGAGAAAACTATTAGGCGGTAGCGAGGGTTTCGGAAACGTTGGCCAGGTAGTGCTCCACGTCCTGGGCCGCGGCGCAGCCCGAGCCGGCCGCGGTAATGGCCTGGCGGTAGGTGGAATCGATGACGTCGCCGGCGGCGAAGACACCTGGCAGCGAGGTCTTGGATGTGCGGCCTTCAACGGCGATGGTGCCCTCGGAAGTCAGCTGCAGCTGGTCCTTGACCAGATCCACGCGTGGGTCGTTGCCGATGGCCACGAAGATACCGGTGACATCCACGGTGGATTCTTCGCCGCTGGTGCGGTTCTTCACGACCAAGCCGTCGACCTTATCGGCACCGTTGATGCCGATGACTTCGGAGTCCCAGATGAACTCGATCTTCTCGTGGGCCAGGGCGCGGTCGGCCATGATCTTCGAAGCGCGCAGCTCGTTGCGGCGGTGCACGACGATGACCTTGGAGGCGAACTTGGTCAGGAACAGTGCTTCTTCCATGGCGGAGTCGCCACCGCCGATCACGGCGATGGTCTGGTCGCGGAAGAAGAACCCGTCGCAAGTGGCGCACCAGGAGACGCCATGGCCAGAGAGGCGCTTTTCGTCCTGCAGGCCCAGCTCGCGGTAGGCGGAGCCGGTGGAGACGATGACAGCACGAGCACGGTAGATGGTGCCGTCAGCCAGGGACAGCGTCTTGATTTCGCCTTCGAGGTTCATTTCGGTGACGTCGTCGAAGAGGATCTCGGCGCCGAAGCGTTCGGCTTGCTTCTGCATGTTGTCCATCAGGTCTGGGCCCATGATGCCCTCGGGGAAGCCTGGGAAGTTCTCCACGTCGGTGGTGTTCATCAGTTCGCCGCCGGCAGTGACTGAGCCGGCGATGACTAGTGGGTTCAGATTCGCACGGGCGGTGTAAACCGCGGCGGTGTAACCGGCCGGACCGGAGCCGACAATGATGACGTCGCGGATTTCGTCGTTCTGTGCTGAAGTCACGGGGGTAGAACCCTTTCGTTCTAATAATGCGAGGTGGATAGCAAGGTCTAACCTCACTATCCACCTCAACGCATTGCTTTCGTAAAAAATTCCGCTTCTATTACTTGGCGGAGAATTCACCGATCTGGAGACCGAATGGACGTGAATCATTGCCGCCAGATGCCTTGCGAGGCAGGTCGGTGATGTCCAGGAACACGTGGGTTCCTTCCATGTAGTCCTTGTCGTCGTCCTTGGCAGTTACCGATACCGAAGGACCGGAGAATGAACCCTTGGCTACCGACTTGGCATCGCCCAGGTCTTCGGATTCGCCGATGAGGATTTCGTAGTTGCCGCCGGTGCCGTTCAGGCCCTCGAGATTGACCTCGGAGATCTTGGACTTCTCGTCCAGTTCCAGGATGAAGACCATGTTGGAAGCGAAGCCGCCGAAATCAGCGGTGGTGTACGAGTACGTTGAGTAGGTGCTCGAGGCGTTGCCGTCGATCATCTGGCCCAGCTTGCCATCGGTTTCGGAGTTCAGCTGCTGATTGCCGGGAACCAGGCGGGATACGTCGTCGATCTTCGGAGCAGGCAAGGCGTCCTCGGTTGAGTCCTTTTCCTTCTCCGTCTCGGATGGCTTTTCCGGGGACTCCACGGCAGTTGGCTGCTCGCCATCGGCGGTGGTGTTCTTGTCCCCACCAAGGAAGTTGAAAGCGAACACGACTGCAACAATCAGCACGATGAGCAAGACGGCGCCAACCAGCAGGCGAGTTCCCTTGGAACCGCCTTCTTCCTCTTCCTCTTCGCCGACCTGGGGGTCCTGGGCAGGAGCATTCTTGGCAGCTGCGGGGAAGGTCGAGGCTTTCGGGGCAGCGGCAGCGGCGACACCCGCAGCGGCGCCTGCGCCGGCTACGGCTCCAGCTGCTGCAGCCTTCTTCTTTGCCGGCTTCTCGTCTTCCTCGGCAGGCTTCTGGGTCGGCTTGGCCGGCGTCTTGCCCTTGGACTGCGCAGCGGCAGCCAGGGCCGCAGTTGCGGTGACATTAGGCTCGTCTTCGTCTTCCAGGCGGGAGACCTTCGGCTTGTCTTCGGCCGCTGGCTTTTCAGCTGGCGCAACCGGGGTAGCCATGGTGGCGGGAACCTGCTCATTAGGCGCAGTCTGGTCGAACTGTTCTTCTTCAGGCTGTTCCTGGTTCTTCTTGCCGAACCGGTTCTTCAGTCCTGCGAAGCCACCAGCCAAGGCGGAACCGATCTTGCCCTGCTGCTCTGGTTCGTCTTCGTACTGCAGCTGGTCGTAGTACTCGTTGTCGTCCTCATAGGTCTCTGGGACGGCCTGGCGGGACTCGCCGAAGATCTCGGTGCCCAGGGTGTCGGTGAAGAACGGCTCAACATATGGAGCGTCGTCGGTTTCCAAAACCAGGTCCAGCAGGTCCGAGGAACGCGCGGTGTTGGCGACGAGGTAGGTCTGGTTGGCATCGGTGATGCCCAGATCCAGCACCTGAACGTTCGAAGCGCGCTCGCCCATGGCGATTTCGCGTGCGCTCGTTGCCAACTGCGATGAATTCTCCACGGAAGCCACCATGATGCTGACCGAGCGGTTCAGTACCTGGTCTACGCCACCGAGTACCAAGTCTCCTTCAGCTGATGAAAGGACACTCTCGGTTACTTGGTAGCGACCGCTGAGGACAGAGCCGACATCGATTGGCTGCGACACGTGCATCTCCAAGGGGTTGATTTTGGTTCGGTGGCGGTCCACGGACCACCACCTGCCATGTTACCGGTCAGATCAAGCTATTTGGTGCCTATTTGCCCAGAATCACTAGCAAGTTTCAGCGGACCATCAGCGATTGAGTCCCGGGATTCTGCGAAGGATCGGACCCAGGAACGACTGGAGCTCCGGGACCTTGGTTTTGTACAGCAAGCCAATGAAGACGATGCCCATCACCAGCGCGACAATAGCCACCGAAACCAGGGCGCTGAATACGGAGTCGTAGGCGAATCCGAAATTGAATCCACCCAGCAGCCAGAGCGCTATGCATCCAATGATGGAGGAGAGCGTAGCCATCCAACCGACTCGAATGTAGGTGTCGATGACCGAGGAAACACCGTAGTTGCCGTAGCGGCGCTTGATCAGATAGTGGGTGCCGACGCAGGTCAGCACGTTGGTCAAGCCGTAGATGAAGGCAATGGCGGCGGCGATATGCAGCGGATCGACCACGGCTGCAGCGGCGAACGCCAAGATCAATCCGAGCCCGGCGGTGGCCGACTGGATCAGCATCGGGGTGCGGGTATCTTCCTCTGCGTAGAAGACACGCAGCATGAAGAACTGCAAGGACTTGAACGGCAGCCCAAGCGCGGTGAGCACCAGCAGCTGCCCGAGAGCGCCCGCGGCCTGCGCAGCATTCTCGGAGTTGCCGGCAAAGAGCCTGCCTAGCGGTCCGGCCAGCACGATGAAGACCAGCGTGCAGAACACGATAGGGATTGCGGTGGAGCGCATGCCCTGATTGAGCAGCTTGCCAACATCCTTGCGGCGGTTCTCGGTGAAAGCCCGGGCGAAGTCGTTGAACAGCACCGTGGCGACGGTCAGCGCGAACAGGGAGTGCGGCAGCACGGTGATCAACTGCGAGGTGTTCAAGGCGTACTCGCCGGCTACCGAGGCGGCCTGTTCGGGAGGCAGCTGCGCTCGAGCCGCGGTAGCTCCGGACACGATCTTGGAGTACACCAGCGAGGAGAGATTGCCGATCACCATGGCCGCCAGGGTCCAGATCGCCAGCTTGCCCACGTGGCGCAGTCCCATGCCGCGCCATTGGAAGTCCAGTGCCAGTTTCAGCCCGGTCTTCTTCAATGGCCAGAACAGCGCCACCGACTGCAATACGATACCCAAGGTGGCACCGCCTGCCAGCCACATGGTCTTGACGCCGCTCCAATCCTGCATCGGGTCGCCCGAAGAGTAGGCACCGAAGGTCAGGATGAAAGCGCCAATGACGATCAGCTGGATGATGTTGTTGACCGCAGGAGCCCACATGAATGCGGCAAAGCGGCCGTTGGCGTTCAGCACCTGGCCCAGCACGGCGTAGAGCCCATAGAAGAAGATCTGCGGCAGCGACCAGTAGGCAAAGGCCGTTCCCAACGCGATCATCGGCTCGGTCCAGTTATTGGTGAGCACTGTGATCAATGGCCTGGCGCAGAGCGTGAGGATCAGAGTCAGGATACCCATGCCCACGACGGTCAGCGTCACCAATTTCGACGTGTACGCGGCGCCGCGGTCCTTCGCCTTGGAGGCCTTGATCAGCTGCGGGATCAGCACGACGTTGAAAATGCCGCCGGCCAGCAGCATGTAGATGATAGTCGGGATGATATTGGCTTTTTCAAAGATGTCCGCCACCGAGGTGACCGAACCAATAGCCATCGCCAGCAAGGCCGTGCGCACGAAGCCCAGCAAGCGGGAGACCATCGTGCCGGAGGCCATCAGGGCATAGATCTTGGAGCGCGAGCCAGCAGGCTGAGCTGCCTGCTGCGGGGGAGGTCCGGCGACTACGTCCATGGCTCCGGTGTGTAGCTGATCGGAGCCCGCAGATGGATTAGGAACCTGAGACATGCTTTGTAAGGACCTCGCGTGCCAGATCAGCGATCCGGCGCTCATTAGGGAAGGACAGGCGCTTGCCCAGGGAACCGATGGGGACCCAGGCAACATCGACGGCTTCATGATCGGGATCATTCTCGATCGTCAGATGCCCGCCGGTAGCTTCCAGCAGGAAATGGTGCACGGTCTTGTGCACACGGTAATTCGTCACGGTGAACCAGTAGTCGACCGAACCCAGCGGGGCGAGGATGCGTCCGGCAATGCCGGTCTCTTCCTCGATTTCGCGGATAGCCGCTTCCTCATTGGTTTCCACGCCCTCCGGGTGGCCCTTGGGCAGGCACCATTCCAGCCGTCCGCCACGGTTGTACCGGGCAATGATGGCCACTGGGAAGGTGGGGTCGTTGAAGTCGATCACGATGCCGCCGGAAGAGACTTCTTCCACGGTCGGCAGGCTCGTGTGACCGCCAGTTGCCTGCGCGCGAGCCATTGACGCAGTCAATGGGGTGCGCTTTGGGGCAGACGGGATCGGTCGGTTCATGGAACCACTCTATCGAGAAAGTTCCGTTCGCCGCCTGATCGACGTGGACAAGTAAGTTATCTCGCAGGCAAATCCGTCGGAACTTCAAGCATTCTTCCGGGATTTCTGGCACGCTTAAGTAACTATGCATGCACTTCCCTCGCCTGACGCACTGCGTCAAATCCTGCCCTCGGTTATTTTCGACTTGGCCGACCGTTTTGTTCGGGCGGGCCATGAATTGTCGCTGGTAGGTGGGCCGGTTCGGGATCTGTACTTGGGACGCGTATCCCCGGACCTCGATTTCACCACCAGCGCTCGCCCGGAAGAAACCATCAAGGTGATTTCCGGCTGGGCCGATAACGTCTGGGATGTGGGACGCGAGTTTGGAACGATTGCCTTCAAGAAGAGCGAACACACGCTAGAGGTCACGACCTACCGCGCCGATGCCTATGACAAGGAGTCGCGCAAGCCGATCGTTGCTTTCGGTGATAACCTGCACGACGATCTCTTCCGTCGGGACTTCACCATGAACTCCATGGCTCTGCGCTTGCCGCAGCTCGAGCTGGTGGATCCTTTCCACGGCGTAAGCTCGCTGGAAGACGGGTCCATCCGCACCCCTGGTGCACCTGATATCTCCTTCTCCGACGATCCGCTGCGCATGATGCGCGCTGCCCGTTTTGCTTCGCAGCTGAAGATCGAAGTCAGTCCAGAGGTGCGCGAAGCCATGAGCGGAATGACCGATCGGATCGACATCATTTCCTCCGAGCGGGTTCGCGATGAACTGGTCAAGCTGATCAACGGTGCAGACCCGCGCGCGGGAATCGACCTTCTGGTGGAAACTGGCCTGGCCGATAAGGTGCTGCCCGAAGTCTCGGCACTTCGTCTGGAAATTGACGAGCACCACCGGCACAAGGATGTCTACCAGCATTCGCTGACCGTGCTGGAACAAGCCATGGCGTTGGAAACCGATGAAGAGGGACCTGTTCCCGGCCCGAACTTCGTGTTGCGCTTCGCGGCGCTGATGCACGACATCGGAAAGCCGGCGACCCGCAAATTTGAACCAAGCGGAGCAGTATCCTTCCGCCACCATGACATGGTGGGTTCGAAGCTCGTCAAGGCGCGCATGCGCGCCCTGCGTTTCGACAAGGACACCACCAAGTCCGTAGCCCGACTGGTCGAGTTGCACATGCGCTTCTATGGCTACGGCGAGGCCGGCTGGACCGACTCGGCGGTGCGCCGTTACGTCACCGATGCTGGAGACCTGCTCGAGCATCTGCACCGCCTGACCCGTTCGGATGTCACCACCCGCAATCGCAAGAAGGCCGACCGCCTGGCTTTTGCCTACGACGACCTCGAGGCGCGCATCGCGCAGATTGCCGAGCAAGAAGAGCTCCAGTCAATCCGCCCGGATCTCGACGGCGAGCAGATCATGCACCTGTTGGGAATCAAGCCGAGCAAGGTCGTTGGCCGCGCATACAAGTTCCTCTTGGAACTGCGTTTGGACGAAGGTCCGCTGGGCGCGGAAATCGCCACTGAGCGCTTGCGTGCCTGGTGGAAAGAACAGCCTGAAGCCCAGGAATCGGCTACCGAGGGGTAACCTCTGACCTGAGCACCAAGGGAAAAGCACCTGAAATCCGCATGGATTCGGGTGCTTTTGCCGTCCCCGGGAAAGTGCTTAAAGTTTCTGCGCAAATTTGTAGCGCATCGGGGTTAATCCATGTATGCTGAATACTGTGATTGGGAAGTCTCAATGAGACTTGCGGATCGAGAAAACTTTTCAAAGAGGCCCCATGGCATCCATGGCCGGCCGAGAGCAGATTTTAGGAGGTGGCGAAATGATTAATACCAATTGGTACACAGAGACTCATCGCGGAGCGCGATTTATTGGCAGCTTCCCCATGTCTCGTCTGTGCAAGCTCATTTCCCCAACCTCCGGACAAGCGGATTCCTAACTCACGGTAAATCCCGCATAAGTTCCTGAGGTTGCAGGTCAGTAATCGACTCTCACCCTTAGGAACTTTTTTCATGCCTAGTCCACTGTTCTCCTCATCCGCTCAACGGGCAGTTCGCACCTCGGAATTAATCTTCGCAGGACCAGAAAGCCTGAAAGCTCGCGCCATTTCAACCACGCGCCAAGATCTTCCCTCCCCTTCTACTTTGACTGAAGGGAGGGACAGCAAATGAAAAAGCGTCAAGACAAGCGCAAGTTCACCAACCTTGATAGCACCGAGTTCAACCGCCGCATGCGTCAGCGTGAGCTGAAGAACCACGTGCCACCAGAAATGTACCTTCGAATTCGCTAAGGCCGGCAACGCCATTACCGTTGCCAGCTAACAAGAATCCGAGGTACCCATGATGAACTCGCAAGGCATCGCCAAGAGGCCCGCCGGCCTGCTAGCCGGCGGGCTTCTCCGCATCCAGAGCACTTTCGAATACAGCAATGGCCAGGACCGAACGGTCCTGGCCATTGCCTTTCCGCTAACGCGGAGGGCTAGCGCTCGATGTCGCCGCGAATGAAGGCTTCCACCTTGTTGCGTGCGGTCTCATCGTCGTACTGCTCTGGTGGCGACTTCATGAAGTAGCTCGAAGCCGACAGGATCGGACCGCCGATGCCGCGGTCCAGGGCGATCTTCGCGGCGCGTACGGCATCGATGATCACGCCAGCCGAATTTGGAGAGTCCCAAACTTCCAGCTTGTATTCCAGGTTGACCGGAGCATCGCCGAAGTTGCGGCCCTCGAGGCGGACGAAAGCCCACTTGCGGTCATCAAGCCATGCAACGTAGTCGCTTGGGCCGATGTGCACGTCGTCTTCGCCCAGGGCGGCGGAGGTGTTCGAGGTGACTGCTTGGGTCTTGGAGATCTTCTTGGATTCCAGGCGATCGCGCTCGAGCATGTTCTTGAAGTCCATGTTGCCGCCAACGTTCAGCTGGTAGGTGCGGTCCAGGACAACGCCGCGGTCTTCGAACAACTTGGCCATCACGCGGTGGGTGATGGTTGCGCCGATCTGGCTCTTGATGTCGTCGCCAACGATTGGCACACCGGCGTCAGTGAACTTCTGCGCCCACTCTGGGGTGCCGGCGATGAATACTGGCAGGGCATTGACGAATGCAACGCCTGCGTCGATGGCGCACTGCGCATAGAACTTCGCGGCCTGCTCGGAACCAACTGGCAGGTAGCAAACCAGGACATCGACTTCGTTGTCCTTCAGGGACTGGACGATGTCAACTGGCTCGGCCGCAGACTCTTCGATGGTCTCGCGGTAGTACTTGCCCAGGCCATCCAAGGTGTGGCCGCGCTGAACGGTCACTCCGGTGGTTGGAACGTCGGCAATCTTGATGGTGTTGTTCTCGCTGGCCAAGATGGCTTCCGAGAGGTCGAGCCCGACCTTCTTGGCGTCGACATCGAAGGCGGCAACGAACTGAACGTCGCCCACGTGGTACTGGCCGAACTGCACATGCATGAGACCTGGAACCGTGGAATCAGCATCGGCGTTTCGGTAGTACTCAACACCTTGGATAAGGGAAGTGGCGCAGTTGCCTACGCCTACGATGGCAACGCGAATCGGGTTCGCCGACACATGAACTCCTTATTGAAATGTATAAAACCTTTGGGCAATAGGGCGCGCAAAAGCGCATTGCGCAAATTGACCCATAATGATCTTAAGTCTTAATGGAGTGCAAACATTCCCAATCGTGCCCGGTATCACCGAATAACTATCGGGGTGGCCTCTCTGGGCTAGCGAAACCGAGGTGATTACTGCACTGTCTCAGCGCAGCTGCACCAATAGCAGGTAAAGCACCTAAGAGCTGGATACTACTGACAGTGACGATGAATTCGGGCCTTGGAGTGACTTCATGAGCTAATTCTCAGTTGATCATGACCACGAGTTGGCGCCATTTCTGCGTGCTGGCCCGAAGTGGTGCCGCAACTTCACCAAAACCCTGACTAGCGGTGCAGGCAACGTGGTTCTGAGGCGGTGGCGCAAAGGCTGGCGGCGAATATGCGCCAGCATTTCCGGATCAGTGTGCAGCTTTCCAGCACGAGCTCGCTGCGCGAGAATCTCGAGGGACTGAACGAAACTGTGGTCCACCCTGTGGAAGTAGTTTTCCCGCAACCAGGCTTTGGTAGGTTCACCGAAGCTCAAGCCGGCGACGTCATCCAAGGTGCCGATGACGCCGGAGGCAACAAAGACCGTGTTGATCATCTGCGCGCTGACGCCGAAGTCGGAAAGGACCAGCGTTGGCAAGCCGCGATCAATGGATTCCAAGGCAGCAGTCGAAGACACTGTCACCAAGGCGCTGCCATCGGCCAATGCTTCACTCATCGATCCGGTATCGAAGCGAAGGCGCGACTCGGTCCCGATCCGCCGTTCGGACTGCAACTTCTCGAACAGCGAATCGTACGGGAACGCCTCGAGATGCGTTTGGGGCTCACCGGCCTTGGCCCGGAGCTTGACGATCACCTCAAGTTCGGGATTCATCTTGCTGGCCTGCTCGAGAGCCAGCAGGATCGACTCGCGTTCGCTCTCTTGGGCAGGTACCTTCGCTTGCGGCGCGAACACCAAGCGTTCGACCACCTGCTTTTGCGCTGGCGGGAATCCTGCCGAGTGCAAGAACGGGAGCTTGCTGACCATGATGGTCGGCTGGTGCCCTACCTGGCCTTCGATCATGAATGAGAAATCACGGGCTTCGGCATGCGAATGGCAAATGAACGCATCGCCGGCTCGACGATAGTTCCACCCCTTTTGCGTGGCGGGGAATGCCACGCCGGGCAGGGCGGAAATCAGTGCGGTGCACCGGCCATCAGTCGGCTCGGTGCGAAGCATGCGAGAGTAGATCTCGGCAACTACCGGCCCGGTGGCCGAGGCGAAAACAATGTCTTCATCTACGGTGTCGGCTTCTAATTGGGATACGGAAATCACCTGCAGGATATCCGGATCCAGATCCGTGCCTTCAAAGGCGGCTGCGATCTGGTCAGCGGTCGGCATCACCGGGGTCCGCGCCAAATACACCTTGCGATCCCATGCGGGACCTAGGCGGTTCAGGAAGCTCGTTGCCAGCTTCAGATAGGAATCCGAGTCGGCGATGGCAAGTATTGATGGCTTCATCGGCTGATTCACACCTTCAATGAACTGGATAGGTGCTCGCGCAACTCGGATGGGGTACCAGGGGTCCACCAGCTGTCAATCACGGCTTGTGGATAGAGGCAGCGGGCATCAGGACCCAGCAGCAGGCGCAGGGATGGAATCACCGTGGAAGGCAAGGCGCGGATCTCCTGGCCTGGTCGCAGGACACGCAAACGCATTTCAATGGGAACGGTGTGCTCCTTGAGCACCACCTGATCAATCCTCGAGATCTTCTCCAGCAATTCGGGAGTTTCACGGCGATGCGGGAAGTACGCAACCGGGCCTTCGGAAGCGATCTGCTCAATCCAGCGCAGATACGGCTGCTCGAAAATCAGCTCATCAGCCACCATCGCCGAACCGATCAGCAAGGTAGGTTCGGTGAACTGCTCGGCTACCGGCTGGGTAGCGAGCCATTCAAACTTGTGCTGCGCGAATTTGATCCCCAGATCAGCCATCTTCTGACGGGATGCCGGGTCGACATACAGCGCTGAAACGATCAGCAGGCGATCTTCACGGGCCAGCTGGCGCAAGCGATGCCAGGTCGCCAATCCCATGGCCACGCGTGCTGCGGAATTCCTGGTCCGGGCGCGCACCAACGGGGTGGGCTCATCGGAAATGAGCTGCTTGATCAGGGCCAGCGTTGCCATGCCGTCATCGATGATCACGATTTCCTTGGCCCGTACGCCTGCCAGCAGCGTGCGCTGGATCTTGCCCGAGTAGGCGTCGCCGGTGACATACCGATCGGCAGCGCCCTTGGGCTGCGGAGGCTTACGCGCGGCCGGTTCAAAATGAACCCCTGCAGGGGCATGATTCAGCATTGCCTGCGTCGTGGCTTCCAGGGGCATTCCCTGACGGGGGATGATCCGGATGTCCGTGCCCAGCAGCCCCGCTGCATGCGTTTCTACCGCCGAAAGCAGCTGCAGTGGCGACTCCACCCAAACGTGCGCGGTGCCGAAACGCGGGCGTGGCACCTCGTGGGTGTCATGTTGAGTCAGTTTCATCATGGTGAGGGTCATTTTGCCAGTCGGCTCAGGGATTTGGAAAGCGTGTCCAGCTGCTTGGAACCATTGCGCAGCACACGGCGCGAGGCCCCGCGGACTTTGGAAGGCAGCGAGCGGCGCGAGCTGATGTGCGCCCAGCGTGGAGGCAGCTCGAGCCTGGTGATGCGCCGGCGCTTGAAATGAGCCGAGAACTCCGGGTAGTGCGCGGACAAGAAGGACTCGGCCTGCTGGCGCAGGTGAGGCAGCTGCGCGGCCTGCATGCAGTAGGCCACGGCAGCCAGCAGTTCGGTGAGGCGGTCGCTGCCGCCACCGTGCGCCGGAACCGGCACGTCCTGGACGAACAAGGCATGGATGATGGACAACGGGATGCGGTTGGAATTCTCGTAAGGAGCCAGCGCCTGGAGCAACCTGCCGGTGCCCACTGCGTAGACCTCGGTATCCAGGATGTACTTGGCGGTGGCCAAGCCTGTGGAGAAGCAAGAGATCACCACGGCTGGACGTACCGCCGCGATGACGGTTTCCGCCAGATGATCGGTGCCGACCAGCCGGAAATCCAGCCCCATGTCCCTGGCGGCTGCAGACAAGCGTGCCGCTGAGGTGGCGCTGGCCGATGGGTGCGCCTTGAACAGGACGGTGGAAATTTCCCGGCGGGCCACTTCGTTGAGCATCTCCAGATGCAGCTCGAATTCTTCCTCGGCATCCATCAGGCCCAAGGAACCCAGATACTGGCCGAGGATCAGCGCACTGCCGGTTGGCAGATCGAATTCTGCCCCCTGGGCCAGTTCGCCGAAGATTGCAGCCAGGCCGCCGGTGGCCAAGACCTCGCGCCGCGGCTCGAGCTCTGCGAGCAGGTGAGGCTGCAGTCCTGGAACCAAGTCCACATGGATGGTGCCCATGACGCGCTGGCGCAGCGGCATCGGCAATCGATTGCGGGTTGGGCCATAGGACATCAAGCCGTCGGAGTGGATCCACAGCTGGGCATCAAAGAAAATACGCGCCAGCGCACGCGCCGGATTGACCTGGATGGATTCCAGAACCAAGGTCAAGGGTTCATTGCCCAGATCCCAGGCGCTGCGCAGGAGGCGTTCGAAAATATGCAGCTCGTCCTCACGCGGGTTGAACTGCGCCGGGCGACGCGGGGAGGTCAGCGCAGCGAAATCCACCACGCGGTCAAAGCGGGCGGCAAGCTTCTCGAAGCCCGGGACTTCATCCAACGCAGTAGTCAGTTCCGGAACCTGCGAGCCGTTAGCCAAGACGAGAATTCGTTCATCTGCTTCGGGGAGCAGTCCTGCATCGGCCATCGCGGCCAGAGAAGCAAGCTGGAAATAGCTGCTGGCTTCAATCAGTGCGATCACTTGGCGGCCCCGATCTGACCTGGCTGGAGGAAGGAGAGAATATGGCGGCGACGGGCAACGTCCATCTCGAGGGCAACCTGGCGGGCCATCGGCGCATCAATAGTGGTGAATACCTGGCGCAGTTTCTGCTTCATCTCCAAGCGGACTTCCGGCGGGTAGTTCTTCGCGCGCTTCTCGTGGTGGCACACGATGGCGAAGAACTGCCGCATCGCCTTGGGCAGGTGCCGATCCGCGTCCGGGTGCAAGCGCACCTCGGTGAGGATCTGCGAGTAGGCCGGAATGAAGCCGAGCTGACGGTGGTCGAAGACCTGGGTCAGCGAGCCGGGCAGTCCGCGGCGGTAGAACACCCCGGGGGAGGAAACGACGGAATAGCGCTCGGTGTTCAGATGCAGCTTCCATAGCCAGAGGCGGTCTTCGGCGCTGTGCAACTGCGCGTCGAAGTACATCAGTTCGCGGGCGCGCATCAGGTCGGTGCGGTACATGCCCGCCCACACGAAGGCGTAGTCCACCATGGACGGCGAATCGATAGGTTCAATGTCATCGGCCGGGTTCAGCGGCATGCCGCGCAACGCCTGCGGGGCGCGGTGGATGACGCGATTGGTGCCGGTGACACGCACATGATCGCAACGCACGAAGTCCACGTGCAGTTCGGTCAAGGATTCCGCCAGGGCTTCCAAATGCTCGGGGGAGTACCAGTCGTCGGGGTCGAGGAAGGTGAAGTATTCGCCGGTGACCTGTTCCAACCCGGCATTGCGGGCGGCAGAAACTCCGGCATTCTCAGGCAGCGAGATCAGGTTCAGGCCAGGCAATTGGTCTTGGTAGCTGCGAACCAGGGCAGCAGTCTGGTCATCGGAAGCGTCATCAACCACGAGCACTTCCAGCTCCCAGCGTCCCAGCTTCTGCCGGACCAGCGATGACAAGGCATCGCAAATATATGCTTCTTGGTTATAGGCGGGGATAACCACGGAAATGCGCCCGGGGATCAAACTCATCTGTGCTTCAAGGCCTTCCTCATGCAGACAAAAATAAACGGCGGTTGGACCCGTCGGTGAGTCCAACCGCCGGATACGTTGGCGTGCTTAGGCGTCGACGCGGCGCAGGCGCGAGAGCGGTGCCAGCTCGCCTGGGAAGACCTTCTTCACGCCGTCACCCATGGCCTGCTCCAGGATGCGGATGTCGCGGATCAGCGACTCGAAGCCCTTTGGCTCCAGCGACGAGGCCTGGTCCGAACCCCACATGGTGCGGTCCAGGGTGATGTGGCGCTCGACGGTCACTGCGCCCAGGGCAACAGCAGCCAGCGAGATCTGCAGGCCGCGCTCGTGGCCCGAGTAGCCCACTGGGACCTGGTAGCGGTCGCGCAGGGTCTCGATCATGCGCAGGTTGGCCTCTTCAGGAGGCAGCGGGTAGGTGGACGTTGCGTGCATCATGACCAGGTTCGAGGTACCCAGGGTTTCGACGGCCTTGTCGATCTGCTCGATGGTGGACATGCCGGTGGACAGGATGATCGGCTTGCCGGTCTGCGCCAGGGCCTTGAGCAGCTCGATGTCGGTGACCGATGCGGAGGCGACCTTGTGGGTGACTGCACCCTGCTCTTCCATGAATTCGACCGATGGAACATCCCATGGCGAGGCGAAGGCGTGCAGGCCCTTGGAGGCTGCGTAGGAGATGAGCTCCTTGTACTGCGCCTGGTCGAACTCGACGCGGTAGCGGTAGTCCAGGTAGGTCATGTCGCCCCATGGGGTGGAGCGGATCTTGTCGCGCATGTCCATCGGGGTGGAGATGTCCGGGGTGCGCTTCTGGAACTTCACTGCGTTGGCACCGGCTTCAGCAGAGATATCGATCAGCTGCTTGGCGATCTCGATGTCGCCGTTGTGGTTGATGCCGATCTCGCCGATGACGTAGACCTGCTGGCCCGCGCCAACCTGGATGTCGCCGATAGCAACAGGCTTGATGTCAGTAGTCATGGAAGTCATGGGTATTGCCTTTCAGTGGGTGAAACTTGGAGAACTCTTGGTGGCGGTGCGTGCGGCGAGAACCAATTCGGCTAGTTCCCGTACCGCTCCGTGCCCGCCCTTGCGGGTCAGTTTGTACCGTGCTGCCCGGTGCACATCTTCCTGGGCATCGGCCACGGTGATCGGCCAGCCGACCAATGCCATCGCGCCCAGATCGTTGATGTCGTTGCCCACGTAGGCAACACGAGCCGGATTGATGGATTCGTCAGCCAGCCAGCGGGCCAGGTATTCGGCCTTGTTGTCGATTCCGTGGGCCACTTCGACGTTCAGCTTGGCGGCGCGGGCGGCGACAACAGGGTTGATTTCCTTGGAGAGAATAAGGAACTTCACTCCGGCAGCCCGCAACCGGGCCACTCCCATTCCATCGGAGCGGGAGACGCGCACGGTTTCGGTTCCGTGCTCATCGACATACGCGGTGTCCGGGGTATGCACCCCGTCGAAATCCGTGATGACCGCGTCGACTTCGATCGGTTCCTGGGTGGCCGGAACGGCCAGCCCAGCGAGCAGCAGGTCTGCCTCGGTATCGATGTCGATGCCGTGCTCTGCTGGAACTTCGTGAACCCGGACCTTTCCGAAGAAACGGTGCCCTGCCTCGCGGAATCCGCGGGTATCCATCACGTAGAAGGCCCCGGTTTCGCGGAAGCGCGGTTCGCGATCCTGGCGACGCGGACGGTGCAGCTTGTCGTGGCCTACGGCGACCGCTTCGCCCTGCGGATCCAGGCCCCAATGGAAACCGTGGTCCGCAACAGCTGCGAAACTGACGTCGGCGCGTTTCGAAGAAACCGCCGCAATGGCTGCGTCCAGATCCTCCGGATCGATGAACGGGCTGGTGCACTGGATGAACACGGTGATCTCTGGCTGAGATTCCGCATTCGCTAGCGCGTGGAGCAGAACTGACTCGCTGCTGGCCGTGTCGCCGGCGATATCTGCCGGTCGATCGATGACTCGCGCCCCGTAGCGAAGCGCTGCGGCCTTGATCTGCTCATGGTCGGTACTGACCACGACGTCGCTGACTGCCGCCGCGGATCTGGCTGATTCGATTGCGCGGCCCAGCAGCGATTTGCCGCCGATCTCACGCAGGTTCTTAAGCCGGATGCCCTTGGATCCTCCCCTGGCGGGGATGATCGCCATGGCATTTGGCTGGTTGGTTTTGCTCACGAGTAAGACGCTATGGGCACAAGTTAACTAAGAGGGGGCATCTGGGTTAACGCACGGTGAAGTGCCGGTGTAATCACCTGTTTGTTTGCTGAATGCGAGGTCAGCAAGCGTTTTACGTACGAGTAGGCGAATCCGGAAGAGGGATTTCGAGCCCTCGGAACCGCATAAAAGATCAAAGCGACTAATGAAACATGAGCGTGCAAGGCGGAGCTTAGGCACAGAACATTTAGGCTGGAGGGTATGCACGAGCCAAACCAGTCACAGCCCACGCGTGGCCCCCTGCGGATTACCGTGCCATCACGCGCTGACGGGTTCCTTCGACAGTTCACCGCAATGATCGGTGGCCCCCTGGGACGACACAGCGATCCAGGCCGAGTCGATCCAGGATTCTTCAGCGTGGAACGAGTCATTATCCTGATGACCACCGTGGGCGCCTTGCTGATGCTCCTTGCCAAGAACCCCTGCCGGGTCAACGGGTGGACTGGCAACAACCCGTACGCCTATGCGTGCTACAGCGACTGGGTTCCGCTGTTCTCCGCCCGCGGCTTCGCCGAGAACCCCTGGGCGCCATTCAGCGCGACCGCCCAGTTCGAGTACCCGGTACTGATGAGCACGGTGGCCTCGGCCGTTGCCTCGATCATCCCCACGGGGATCGAAAACCGTTCGCTGCTGTACTTCGACATCAACCTGCTGCTCGTTGCGATCCTGTGGATGGTCACCGTGATCGCCACCCTGCGGATGACCGGGCGCCGCCCGTGGGATGCCGCAATGGTGGCTATTGCCCCGGGCATCATCCTGGCCGGCAGCATCAACTGGGACATGTGGGCTGTGGCCTTGCTGGCCCTGGGCATGCTGGCATTCGCACGAAAGCACACCGTCCTTGCCGGGGTGCTGATCGGCTTAGGTGCCGCGATGAAGATCTATCCGTTCTTCATCCTCGGCGCGGTGCTGGTATTGGCCATTCGCACCGGCAGGCTCAAGACCTTCTGGGTGACTGGCGGAACCGCCGCGGCGACATGGGCACTGGTGAACCTTCCCTATGCGCTGGCGTTCCCCGACTCGTTCATGCACTTCTTCAACTTCTCTTCTGAACGCGGGGCAGGCTTCTCCAGCTTCTGGCACGCATGGAATGTCATCGCCGATAACAGGGGAGGGGTCCCGCTCTTTGAAGCCGAACAGATATCCCGTTACGGCCTGGTCCTCTTCTTCCTGTGCTGCGTGGGCGTCGCAGTGCTGGGCTTGACTGCTAAACGCACCCCGCGCCTGGCCTCCATGGCCTTCTTGATCATTGCTTCCTTTGTCATGGTCAATAAGGTGTATTCACCACAGTTCATCGTCTGGCTGATTCCGCTGTTCGCCCTCGCCTTGCCGCGCTGGCGCGAATTCGTTGTCTGGATGCTCGTGGAAATCGCGCACTTCTACGCTGTTTGGTTCTACCTTGATTCCCTCTCTGCGGAAGAAGCGCAGAAAGCCTTCCCTGAGACCGGTTATGCGGTGCTGGTCCTGGCGCATATGGTGATGCTGGGATACCTGATGTTCTTGGTGGCACGTTCAATTCTTGATCCACGCCACGACCCGATTCGTGCCGTGGGCCAGGATGATCCTTTGGCCGGCCCATTCGCCGGACTGGAGGACCGCTGGACCCTGCGCGGACTGCTGCCTCAATCCAAGAAAACGAATGAAGTGGCGGGAAATAAATCATGAGCGATGTTGCCGTTGTCGGTGCGGGACCCAATGGGCTAGCAGCCGCAGCAGTTGCTGCCCGTGCTGGATTAAGCGTCACGGTATATGAAGCCAACGACACCATCGGCGGGGCCGCAAGAACGCAGCCGCTGAATAGTTCTGCAGCGAAATTCGATTTGGGCAGCGCAGTGCATCCGATGGCCATGCAATCCCAAGCCATGCATGAACTGGGCGTCCACGACAAGGTGGAGTTCATCGTCCCCGAGCTGTCCTTCGCCCATGTGCTGGATCGCCGGACCGCCTACGCGTACAAGGACCTGGAACGCACCGGGCAGGAACTTGGAGGCGCGGACGGCGAGATGTACACCCGGCTCCTGGGCCCGCTGGTCAAGCAGATTGACGGGGTCAGCCAGACACTGCTCAATCCTCTGCTGAGGGTTCCCTCGAACCCCGCGGCGTTGGCGACCTTTGCCGTGAGCACGGTGGCGGGCATGGCCGTCAAGGAACTCTTTTCTGGAAAGTTTGAACGCGCCGCCGCGCTCTACGCAGGCTGTTCCGCCCACGTTGCGGGAGGCTCTCGCGGACCGGCCAATGCCGGGGCGGGACTGTTCCTTGCAGCAACAGCGCACGGCAAGGGATGGGCCATCCCGCGTGGAGGTTCCCAAGCCATCAGTGACGCCTTGGCCGAAGAAGCGATGGCTCATGGAGCAAAAATTCTTACCGGCACCCGCGTCAACCATGTTGATGAGCTTTCTGCGCAGAGCATCCTCTTCGATACCTCCGCCGAAAACGCTGCCAAGCTTTCAACAGGACACCTGCCTGAACGGCTCTCGCACGCGTTGAGCAGCATCCGGCGCTCGCCGGGAAGCTGCCTGGTGCACTACGTCCTTTCGGCACCGGTTCCATGGCGCGATGAGGCTCTGGGCAAGGCCGGCACCGTGCACCTGGGCGGCACCGCGGCGCAGATCGGGAAGGCCGAACGCGCCGCAGTGCGCAGGGGAGCGGCGAAGCCGTTCATGATTGTTGCCCAGCCCTCGCAATTTGATGATTCGCGGGCACCGCAGGGCCAGCACGTCATCTGGGCCTACTGCCACGTGCCACTGGATTCTCCGGTAGACATGAGCCGGGAACTGAAGGAAATGATTGAACAGGCAGCCCCTGGTTTCAGCGAGACAATCATTGAATCCCATGTTGTCACCGCCCAGGACCTGGAAGTGCAGAACTCGGCACTGGTCGGTGGCGATCTTTCCGGGGGAACCATGGACCTGCTGGGCAGCATCAAGCGGCCGCGGATCTCGACCGACCCGTGGTACCTGCAGTCCAAAGGACTGTACTTGGTATCCTCGGCTGCGCCTCCGGGGCCGTCGGTGCACGGCATGGGCGGATTCCTCGGAGCGCAATCGATGCTCAAGCGGGAATACGGAATCGCAAACTGGAAATCGGTGAACTGAGAGGCAATGGAATCTGTGCTCGCGCAGCTCGTTGGCTGGGTTTTCCTGGCAGCACTCTGGTGGTTGTTTATCCGGCAATACCGCAAGGATCCACGCCGCTTGGGTCTGGCTGCACTTCTCTTGCCGCTGGTGTTCTTCACCATTTCGGCGGTCGTCGACCTATTGACCAGTGTGATCCCCGGGTTTGGGTTCCTCTTCTCCATAGTGCTGGTTCTGACCCCGCTGATGGTCATTGTCTTCGGTGCCGCGCTGATCTACAACGGGATCCTGATGTGCCGGCGCGAAGGAGCCAAACCTGCGAATCTGCTGTCGTTGGCAGCCGGGCTATCCGTCTTTGTCCTGCCAGTCATTGCGGTGCTGCTGATTCGCATCGAATCCTGGTGGACCTATTCGCTGGCTTTCGTCCTGTTCATGGCCTCCGTCTTCACGGCGAGCTTGTTCGCCATGCTGCTGCTGTACGCATGGGTGCACGCCAGATACCCATCCAAGGGCGAAGCCGCCGCCGTGGTGGTCCTTGGCGCCCGCACAATCAATGGCAAGGTCACCCCGTTGCTGCGTGGCCGCTTGGACAAGGGCATAGACCTGCATCAACTGCAGCCATCTCCTCGCCCCTTCATGGTTCCGACCGGGGGACAGGGCCATGATGAGGAAGAACCAGAGGGCGTAAGCATGGCCCGCTACCTGCGTGAGCAGGGCATTGCCGATGAACAGATTCTGGTTGAAGACCGGGCCAGGGACACCTTTGAGAACCTGGAGTTCTCCGACGCCTTGGTCCGTGCCCAACGTCCGGATGGCCAGCTGTGGTTGGTCACCAGCGACTATCATGCGCTGCGTGCAGCGATGGCGTCACGCAAGCTCGGCTTGGATGCCCGTGCCTTCGGCGGGAAAACGGCGGCCTACTACCGTCCGAGTGCCTTCCTCAGGGAATGCGTTGCGATCGTGCGGGATCAAAAGAAGCTGATGATCTTGCTGGCCCTTCCCTTCGCATTAGCCGTCGCAGGGATGATGTTCGTGCTCACGACGACCTTCTAACTTCCTTGGCACACTGGGCCCATGCACCATCTGGTGCATGGGCCCAGTTTTCGCTTCCCTGCCATCACCCTTTTGGTTGAGCCATAAATCAGCACTGGGGGCGGTGAGAGCTGGGCTCGAATTCCCTAGGCTGGAAATATGATCCAGGCAGAGCAGTTGACGAAGAAATACGGTGGAAAAACCGTGGTCGATAATGCGTCGTTCACGGTCCAAGAAGGCATGGTGACTGGGTTCCTCGGCCCGAATGGTGCCGGCAAGTCCACCACCATGCGCATGATCGTGGGACTGGCCAAACCTACCAGCGGTGAAGTGCTGGTCAACGGGCACGATTTCAAGAAATCACGTCACCCGCTGACCGAAGTCGGCACCCTGCTGGAAGCTAAGTCGGTGCACAAATCCCTGACTCCGCTGGCGCATTTGCGTGCCATGGCGGCTACCGCGGGGATCCCGAAGTCCCGAGTGCACGAAGTGCTGGATCTGACTGGCTTGTCTAGCGTGCAGCGCAAGAAGGTCGGCGGCTTTTCGCTGGGCATGGGGCAGCGGCTGGGCATTGCCACGGCCCTGCTTGGAGATCCGCAGGTGCTGATCCTCGATGAGCCGGTCAACGGCCTGGATCCCGAAGGCGTGGCTTGGGTCCGCAATCTGGCCCGCCAGCAGGCGGCCGATGGCAAAACCGTTTTCATCTCGTCCCACCTGATGAGTGAAATGGCCCAGACGGCGGATCACCTGATCGTGATTGGCCGTGGCCGCATCATGGCCGATGCGCCGATCACTGAATTCATCGACAACGGTCTTGACCAGACCATTGTGCGTTCAGCCGACATTGAGATCTTGATGAATGCGTTGAATGGCGAAGGTATTCAGCTACGCCGGATTGATGAGCATGGCCTGGAAGTTACCGGCCCCGATTCAGAAACCATTGGCCGCCGTGCCTTGGAATACGGGGTGGTGCTCAGCGAATTGCGTCCGCTGCAACGCACCTTGGAAGACGCCTACATGGAATTGACCCGCGATGCCGTCGAATACCACTCGAACACAGTTGCCGAGACTGGCGGCGGGAAGTAAGGACATGTCTAACCATCTAGCAACCGCACCGCATGGCAAGGTCACCCTCTTCGGCGTGCTGCGCAGTGAGTCCATCCGTTTCTTCTCCCTGAACTCCACCCGCATCCTGGTTCTCTTGGCCATCGTGTTCTATGTGGGCATTGCAGCCGTGGCCACGTGGGGCATTGGTTCGCTCAGTGCCAGCATGGGCGACACGGATCAGATGCCGGGCATGGAAGGCCTATCAGCCCCGGGATTCGCCGCTGAGCTCATCGGCTCGGGCCTGGTCTTCAGCCAGCTGATCCTTGGCGTGCTTGGTGTCCTGCTCTTCAGCGGTGAATTCACCACCGGCTCAGCGGTAAGCACGTTCCTGGCCAGCCCGCGGCGACTGCGTGTCCTGGCCGCCAAGGGCATCTTGATTATCCTGCTCACTGCCGTCGTCCAGATCATCAGCTCGCTCTTGGCCTTCGCGATCAGCAAGCCGATTGCCGAGAACTACCAGATGAATCTGGAATTCAGCAGCGATGCCTTCCAACGGGTGCTCTGGTACGGAACGCTGGCGGTGACCATGGCGGCGTTGATCGGTTTGGCGTTGGGGATGCTGCTGCGCAACTCGGCCGGCGGCATCACCAGCCTCGCTGCCCTGTTCTTCGTGCTGCCGATCATCCTTTCCATCCTGACCACCTTGACCGACTGGGCGCAGAATATCGCGAAGTTCACCCCTGACCAGCTGGGCATGGGGTTGGCAACGCCCGCAAGTGTTGTCACCGACTTGGAGACTTGGCAGCAACTGCTGGGCGTGGCGGGTTGGGTCGTGCTTCCACTGGTGTTGGGTGCAATCCTGCTGACCAAGCGGGACATCAAGTAGCGCAGGGATTGATCGAGAAAACTAGACTGGAAACATGAGCCAACCGACGCTGCAGGAAACTGTGGTTTCCTTCGATGAACTGGCCGCCAAGCGCATGGGCCGGATACGCCGTTATTTGCGTACCCACCCGCGTTTGGTGGTCATCGGTGCGGTAGTCATCTATCTGCTGCTCACACTGCCCGGTGTCCTGGTCATGGCAGCGATGCCAGAGGCCAACGCCACCGGTCTGCTGGTCGTCACCCTCGCCGTCAGTGCTGCCTTGTTGTACCGGCGCCGGGCACCGATGACGGTGATCATCCTGGTGTTCATTTTCGAATGCCTGGCCCTGGTGATTGCTGGTCCGCAAGGTGGACTGGGCGGGGTAGGCATGATTATCGCCCTGTACACGGTCGCCACCAGCTATTCGGCCAAACGCACCATCCCGCTGGCCATCCTGGCCGGCAGCTTCCAGACGGTCCTGATGGTGCTGATGGGCTTCCCCGACATGGCCGGAATGGAATTCGACCCGCAAGATGGAATCGACGAAACCATCTTCACGCGCGTCATCATCGCCGTCTCGGGCAGCTTCGTCATCGGTTTCTACATTGCCGCAGCCGCGGTGGGCATGAATGTGCGCAACGCGCGCATCCACGAAGCTGAACTGAATCACTGGGCTTCGCAGGTCTCCGGACTGGCCCAGGTGCAAGAGCGCAACCGCATCGCCCGCGAAATGCACGACGTTGTCGCCCATTCGCTTTCGGTGATGATTGCCCTGTCAGAGGGGGCACGAGTGGTGGCCAAGCGCGATCAGGTCCGTGCCGACGAAGTGCTCAATGAGCTCTCTGGAACCGGTCGCGCCGCCCTGGCGGATATGCGCCGCATGCTGGGCGTGCTTCGCCAAGAAGAATCCGGAGAGCTGGCCCCGCAGCCTACCGGCGGGAACGTGGAGCAATTGCTCGAAGGATTCCGTACCGCAGGTCTGCCGGTCTCATTTACCCATACGGGCGACCCGTTGCCGGAGGACACCACCTTCCAGCTGACCGTTTTCCGTATCATTCAAGAGTCCCTGACTAATTCCTTGCGCTATGCCCGTAACGTAAGTGATGTGCAGGTTCGACTGGAACGGCGCCGCGAAGAACTGCGCATGGAAATCATGGACAACGGAGATGCAACGAGAGTTCCGAGTATCGGCAGCGGACGCGGGCTGCGCGGCATGCGCGAACGAGCCGCGCTCTTTGGCGGAACGGTTGATGCCGGACCGGTAGCCAGTGGCGGATGGATTGTGAAAGCAGTCCTCAAGCTACCCGAATGCAGCTTGCAGAACGAAAACCAGAAGGCAGTGAAGGAATAAGCGTGGAAGACAAAATCAAGGTACTGCTGGTCGATGACCAGCCCCTCTTACGCATGGGATTCCGCCTCATCCTCGAGGGTGAAGACGACATCGTCATCGCCGGCGAAGCTGTCGATGGACTCGATGCCCTTGCCCAGACGGCCGCACTGAAACCCGATGTGGTCCTGATGGATGTGCGCATGCCCAAGATGGATGGCTTGGAAGCGACCGAACGCATCGCCAAGGACCATCCGGAAACCAAGATCATCATCCTGACGACCTTTGACCTGGACGAGTACGCCTTCTCAGGGCTGCAGGCAGGAGCCAGTGCGTTCCTGCTCAAGGACGTGGCCCCGGAAGAACTGGTCCAAGCGGTGCGCCTGGTAGCTTCCGGCGACGCTGTGGTGGCACCCCGGGTGACTGCCCGCCTGCTGGAAACCTATGTGCGCAACGCTGGCGCCGGGAACCGGAACCAGCCGGCCGAAACTCCGCATGACCCGCTGCTCGATGATCTCACCCCGCGTGAGCAGGAAGTGCTGCGTGCGCTTTCCGAGGGACTATCCAACGCCGAGATTGCACACCGTTTCTTCCTTTCCGAAGCAACGGTGAAAACCCACGTGCGGCGCATCCTGACCAAATTGCACCTGCGCGACCGTGTTCAAGCGGTGGTGTACGCCTACGAGACCGGACTGGTCATTCCATCCCAAGGCCTGGACTACTAGGCATCGCTGAGGCAGCAAAATGGCCGCCGGGTGAAACCCCATGGGGTTCCGCCCGGCGGCCATGGAGCTTTCTAGCGCTTATTGGCCTTGCGCTGCTTCTTCGCAGTAGAGCGCAGCTGTATCACGCGGGCCACCCCGGCGATCGCAACCACTAGGGCGCCTCCAATAGCGGCAAAGAACAATGCCAGCCCGAGGTTGACCTGTCCCTGATACGCGAAGTAGTTCAGGGTCACCTGCTCCTGGTTCTGGGCAATGAAGATGATCAGCAGGATCAGCACGAGCAAGCCGAAGATCGTAGCGGTCCAGATACGACCCAACTTGGTCGCTGGGAGCTTATCTGCACCGGCAGGTTTGGCCCGTTGGATCTTGGAATCCATCGGTACGGTGGTCTCCACTTCGACCTCGCGTGATTCTGCTGGAATGTTCTCTTGCTCTGGTGTTCGATCAGCCGTAGCCATGATGAACTCGCTTTCCTTGTCTCCGGGACTGCTTTCAGCTTCGTCGAGAGCGAGGTGCCAAGTCAAGACCCGGATAGGGGTGTCTGCCAGGTTGCCAGGGCGGAGGCAGGCCCAGCAGGACATCAGCAAATGTGGTTCAGGCTACTAAGCTGGGAGGCAACTCGACTTTTCAGGCGGGAACCAAAACCTGAAGAACCGTCTGACAAACATCTCTTGACAGAAAGAAGTGAGTAACCAGCTATGGCACAAGCCGCAGCAATGGCCCACATTGCAGATCTGGCCGAATACGTCGCGACCTCGCCATCGAGCTACCACGCCGCGGCCTCGGCCGCGAAGCGCCTGGACGCTGTTGGATTCACCGGTCTGGACGAAAAGCAGGCTTGGAACCTGGTCCCGGGTTCCTACTACGTGGTCCGCGACGGTGCGATCATCGCTTGGGTGCAGCCAGAAGCCGCCACTGCGACCAGCGGATTCCATATCCTCGGCGCCCACACCGACTCGCCGGGCTTCAAGCTCAAGCCGAAGCCAACCACCGGTTCCAACGGCTGGTGGCAGGCAGGGGTCGAAGTCTACGGCGGACCGCTGCTGAACTCCTGGCTGGACCGCGAACTGGTGCTCGCCGGCCGATTGGTGCTCAAGGACGGTTCCGAGCACCTGGCGAAGACCGAACCAATCCTGCGCATCCCGCAACTGGCGATCCATCTGGACCGCCAGGTCAATGAGGGCCTGACCCTGGACAAGCAGACCCACACCAATCCAATCTTTGGCGCCGGCGATCTGGCGGATGCCGACATCCTGGCGATCCTGGCGAAGTCTGCAGGTGTCGACCCGGCCCAGGTAGCCGGCTACGACATCCTGACCGCGCCCGCGCAGCGCGGCGAGGTCTTTGGCGAGGGCAAGAACTTCTTCGCCAGCGCCCGGCTGGATAACCTCACCTCGGTGCACGCAGGCCTGATTGCGCTGACGGGCCATTCCCGCAAGCCAGCAGGCAACCGCATTGCCATGCTTGCTGCCTTCGACCACGAAGAACTGGGATCCTCCTCGCGCTCGGGCGCTTGCGGCCCATTCCTGGAAGAGCTGATCAACCGCATCCAGGCATCCATGGATGCCTCAGTTGAAGACACCGCTCGCGCCCTGTCGAATTCTGTATGCCTGTCTGCCGATGCTGGCCACGCGGTTCACCCGAACTACCCAGAGCGCCACGACCCAGCCAACCGTCCGCAGCTGAATGCCGGCCCGCTGCTGAAGATCAATGCGAACCAGCGTTATGCCACCGATGCGGTGGGTGCTGCCGCATTCGCCAACTGGTGCGAGTCGGCGGGAGTTCCCTACCAGGAGTTCGTGTCCAATAACCGCGTACCGTGCGGATCCACCATTGGACCATTGACCGCGACCCGACTGGGCATTCGCACCCTGGATGTGGGAGTCGCGCTGCTGTCCATGCACTCGGCCCGCGAGATGTGCGGCGTTGACGACCCTTGGTATCTGTCCAAGGTCTCTCGCGAGTTCTTCGGAGCCTAGCAAGTCCAACCTGAAAAGCCGGCCTGCGGGCTGGCTTTTCGCCTCCCCGGGGGATCTTCGCCCGATACGGTTTACTGGTGGCATAATCGGCACCATGACGATCCTCAACCAGAACACGTTGATCTTCCAACAGACGAAGAGCATCTCGAAGAACGACTTCGCGATCCTTGATTCGTCCGGGATGCAGATTGCCCACGTGGATACCGGCGGAAGCGCGCTGGGCCGCATGTTCGTCGGGGCTCGCGAACTGACCGTCTTTGACGGGCCAGGCAATCCGGTTGTCGTGGTCAAGGACACGATGACCATGGGCCGCGATCGTTTTGAAATCCTTGACGGCAACGCTGCCCCGCTGGCCAGCCTGGTCAAGAGGATCACTCTCTTCAAAACCAGGGTCTCCATCTCGATGCTGGGCGAAGAGCTCGAGTTACTGGGTAGCATCTGGGACTTCGACTTCCGGATCACCGGTCCCGGCGGAGTTCTGGGAACCGTGACCCGGGAATGGTCCGGGATGGGCAACGCATTGCTGGGCAAGTCGACCTACGCCCTGCGCTTGGCGGAAAACCTCAACGCAAAGCAACGCCAGGCAGTGATCGGCTCGGTGCTGGCACTGGATTTGATCCGTGAGAAGCAACAGCGCAAATCATAATGGAGCTGAGATAGTCGCGGCCAGGAATACTTCTTCATAGCAGGCCAGCGTAGGTTCAGGAATGCTGTCGCGTTGCAGTCGGGTAACTGTCACGTCGATGTCGTGGTGCTTTCGGGGCGCCATTGGCTAGCGTAAGTGGCATGAATGAATCACGGATTGCAGAGCTTCGCCGCGCCAGGGGCTGGACGCAAGAACGTCTAGCCGCAGAAAGCGGCATCACTGTCAGAACGGTCCAACGGCTCGAAGCCGGAAATGATGCGAGCTTGGAGACTATCTCACTGGTCGCCAAGGCCTTGGAGGTGCCGGTTGGAGACCTGTTCAAAAGCGTCCAGACTCCGAAGTTCTCCGAAGCCGTGGATGGGCTTGAAGCGCGGGCCCAAGCAGATCAAGAACGTCGGGATTCGGAAACCAAGGGGATCCTGGCCGTGTTCCGCGGGCTGGGCATCCTGGTCACCTTCGGCACGGTCATCTTGGCTACCACCGGCAACTTTGGGTGGTACATCTGGTTGCTGATCCCGGTGTACTGGGGCGTCGGGCAGCTGCTGCTTGAGGCTGCTTTCCGCTTGAGCCTGGATGCCAAACTCGACGCCAAATACCCGCTGTCCACGGCAAATCGGAAACTGCTGGGCTAGGTCCATGCTGCGACGTGCAAACCCAGGGACCGCCCATGAGGTTCCCACGGGTCGTTAGACCGACTGTTGCCCATTGATAACCTGCTGTTTACCCCCTGCTGGTCTGATCAATGACTATGAGTTCGAATTCCCTGCAGGTCAAGAATTTCCGCCCGGAGATCCAAGCGCTCCGCGCCTTGGCGGTTCTGCTGGTCGTTGCCTATCATCTTGAGCCATCCGCGGTTCCAGGCGGTTATATCGGGGTTGACATCTTCTTCGTCATCTCGGGCTTCCTGATTACCTCGCACCTGCTGCGTGAAGCCGAACGCACTGGCCGGGTCAGCCTCCCAGCCTTCTTTGCCGGCCGAGCGCGAAGAATCCTCCCGGCTGCCATGCTGGTGATCCTAGTAGTTGTCGTGGCAAGCCTGCTGATCTTTCCCAAAACCCAGTGGGGTGCCTTGGGCACCCAGGCCATCGCCTCTGCCTTCTCGGTGCAGAACTGGGTTCTCGCCGCCGACTCCGTCGACTACCTCGCTTCGGATCAAGCACCCGGGCCGTTGCAGCACTTCTGGTCCCTGGGCGTGGAGGAGCAGTTCTACCTTTTCTGGCCGTTGCTGGTTTTGGCCGTGTGCCTGTTGGCCAAACCGAATGCGGACGCTAGCAGTGGCGATGGATTTGCCCCGCGCCGCCGCATGCTCTGGATCATTTTCTCAGCCACCGCACTTTTGTCGCTGGGATACTCGGCCTATGCCGGTTACTCAGGCAATAGCGCCGGATACTTCATCACCACCACCCGCATTTGGGAACTGGCCGTCGGCGGACTGCTGGCCTTGGCAGTCCAGGCGCACGCCAACGGCGCCTTGAAGCTTCCACCGTGGGCAACCAGCTGGCAGTTCAGAAACCTTGCCGTACTCGTGGCTTTGGCGGCGATCTGCTTCGCGGCATTCAGCTACAACGCCACAACAGTCTTCCCGGGGATTGCGGCGGCCCTCCCGGTTCTTGGCTGCGCCGTGGTGATCGCCGCAGGCAGTACGCGAGGACCTGGTTCCCTGCACCCGCTGGTGAACTGGGCTCCCGTTCAATGGGTCGGCCTCGCCTCGTATTCGCTGTATCTGTGGCACTGGCCGCTGATCGTATTCTTTATCGAACTGGCCGGCGGCAACCCGGACCCATTGCAGTCGTTGGCCTTGCTGGCCGGGTCCCTGCTCTTGGCTTGGGCCAGCTTGAAGTGGGTCGAAACTCCCATGCGCCACTTCCGTCCCATAGCCGGTTCTCCTGCCCGCTCCTTGATTGCCGGGGCGGCGATGGTCGGGCTGGCAGCGTCCATCGCGCTATTGCCAGGCGCCATGCAGCAGCACCTTGTGGGCCAGGAGCAGCGTGAGCTGGGCGCGATGATGCAAAACCCGCCAGCTGGGTTTGGCGCGGCCTCCGTGGGCCAGGGCGCACCTGCGTACCTTTCCGGCCATCGCCAGGTCGTCCCGCTTCCTGCGACGGTCGCCGAGGACCAGCCCGAACTGGGAGATTGCGTCCAAGAACCGAAGTCCACGCAGATCAAGGAATGCGAATTCGGCAGCGAGGACGCCAGCTACACCGTAGCCCTGGTGGGTGATTCCCATGCAGCCCACTGGTTCGAGGCCGTCAGCCGATACGCCCAAAGCAAGGGCTGGAAAGTGGTGACCTATCTGAAGAATTCCTGCCCATTCTCCGAGGCCCAGCGCAAGGCGGATCGGGATGGCAGCATCAACTGCGAAGAAGCCATCGACCAGACCATGGAAGCTCTGGCTGCGCGCGATGACATCAACGCGGTGATCACCTCGAATTGGGGAGGAGCCACTTTTACCACTGACGCGGCACAGGGGCTGGCTTCGACGTGGTCCGCCCTTGAAGACGCGGGCCTGCCGGTCTATGCCATTGTGGACACCCCGCGGCCGCCGCAGGATTCCTATGCGCGAGACTGCGTGGAAGAAAACGTGCAGGACCCGGATAAGTGCGCCTTCCCGGAAAAGGGAGCCTACGAAATGGGCGATGCCACCAAGCAGGCCGCCGAACTGGAGCCGCGCGTCGAAGTGCTCGACTTCAGCGATTACTTCTGCATGGATGGAACCTGCCCGGCAGTGGTGGGGAATGTCTTGGTCTACCGGGACAAGCACCACATCAGCGATACCTACATGCGCACCTTGGCCCCGATCTTTGGCGAAAGGATCGAGGCTGCCTTGGATTCCGAGTAGCCCAGCATGATTTAGGACACCAAGGCTTATGCAAGTTCGGGTCTCTCGGGTAGGATTGGAAGGTCTGTGCCACTGCATGCCCGAAAGTTGGGCGTCTGGTGCACAGATAACGCAAGAACCTCCTGTTGCGGAAATACCGCGACCGTTTAGCCCAAAGGAGGTGGGTTCACATGCGTGCTTATGAACTTATGGTCCTCATTGATCCAGAGGTCGATGACCGCACCGTAGAGCCAACCATCGAGAAGTACCTCGAGGTTGTCCGCTCCAACGGTGGCACTATCGAAAAGGTTGATGTCTGGGGTCGTCGCAAGATGTCCTACGAGATCAAGAAGAAGGCAGAAGCCACTTACGTAGTGGTGAACTACACCGCAGAGCCAGCAGCTTCCGCTGAGCTTGAGCGCCAGCTCAAGATCAACGAACTGATCCTGCGCCACAAGGTCACCCGTCCGGAAGAGGCACGCGTTTAATTACGCGCAACCTTCCGTCGTAGGAATTAACGTTCAATCTTTTTAAGGAGAGTCAATGGCAGGCGAGACTGTTATTACCGTTATCGGAAACCTGACTGCCGATCCGGAGCTGCGTTTCACGCCGTCCGGTTCAGCCGTAGCGAACTTTACGATCGCTTCGACTCCTCGCACCTTTGACCGCCAGTCCAATGAGTGGAAGGACGGGGAAGCCCTGTTCTTGCGCGCATCGGTGTGGCGCGAAGCTGCAGAGAACGTTGCTGAAACGCTGACCAAGGGCATGCGTGTCATCGCCCAGGGCCGGTTGCGTTCACGTTCTTACGACACCAAGGAAGGCGAACGTCGCACCGTCATGGAGCTTGAAGTCGATGAAATCGGCCCATCGCTCCGTTTCGCGTCCGCCAAGGTCACCCGTACCCAGCGCTCCGGCGGTGGCAACGGTGGCTTCGGCAACGGTGGTGGAGGCTTCTCCAACGCACCGCAGCAAAGTGCACCAGCTCAGGCGCCGCGTCAGCAGCAGCCTCAGCAGGGTGGCGGATGGAATGCTCCAGCCGCAGACCCATGGAGCACCGGCGGAAACAACGGTGGCGGCTGGGGCAACCCGGGCGCAGACGAACCGCCTTTCTAAACAATATTTATTCACCATCCCGCAGATCACTCTGCGGGCTCCAAAGCTAAGGAGCTCCACGATGGCTAAGGCTGAAATCCGTAAGCCCAAACCAAAGTCCAATCCATTGAAGGCCGCTGACATCACTGTCATCGACTACAAGGACACCGCACTGCTGCGCAAGTTCATCTCCGACCGCGGTAAGATCCGCGCTCGTCGTGTAACCGGCGTTTCCGTTCAGGAACAGCGCAAGATCGCACAGGCAATCAAGAACGCACGTGAAGTAGCCCTGTTGCCTTACTCCGGCGCTGGCCGCGGCTAAGGAAGAGGGATAGCAAAATGGCAAAGATCATTCTGACTCACGAAGTATCCGGTCTCGGTGCTGCTGGCGATATTGTCGAGGTAAAGAACGGCTACGCCCGTAACTACCTGCTGCCACGCGGCTTCGCAATCGTCTGGACCCAGGGCGGTGAGAAGCAGGTGGAGTCGATCAAGGCTGCACGTGCTGCTCGCGCCGTTGCAAACCTTGAGGATGCTCAGGCACTTGCAGCTAAGCTGAAGTCCCAGCCGGTGAAGATCACCATGAAGGCTGGCTCGAACGGTCGCCTGTTCGGCACCGTTAAGACCACCGAAATTGCTGCTGCCGTAGAGGCTGCCGGTCTGGGTAAGATCGACAAGCGCAACATCGAGGTCAACGACCAGATCAAGTCGACTGGCAACTACACCGCAACCGTTCGCGTTCACGCTGACGTTCTTGCAAACCTGCGCCTGCAGGTTGTAGCTGCTGCCAAGAAGTAAGTCTTCTAGACTCAGCTTCTGTTCAAGAGGTGGCGTGCACTCCGCAAGGAGAGCACGCCACCTCTTGGCGTTAACCGGATTTCTTTGGGCCTCCGGGTCAACGAATAACAAGTTCCATCTTCGATTAGGCTCAAAGCCAATTCAGAATCTTGAGTTCGTTCAGGCTTTCGGCGCTTACCGGCTGGCGCGAGACCGAATCAGCGAACGAGAGAAATCTGTGATGATTCCTGCCACGACAAATCCGAATGCAGGTAACCAGGTGATCGCCCATCCGGAGAAAGCCATTGTTTCGTGATCCCGTAGGAATATCGCCAGCAAAGCCCAGAGTAAACCTAAGGCCACGCCTACGAGAATGAAGGCAGAGTGGCTCTTTGGAGATGCTGTTGCGGGAAAGGACTCCGCATATTCTGCAGGAGATCCAAAGTTGGCTGTCGCGTCTTCGTAGCTGGTGGCTTCGGACTCGACCTCTCTGGCTATATCGCGGATGGTGGCCGTATCCACGTTTCGTAGTGAAAGGCTGTAGCGCAGTTCGTCGATGTAGGTTTTGAGGTTACTTTCCATGGAAGGCTCCTAGTTGAACTGTTCTAACCAGTTTTTGACTGATTTCAAGGTCTGATGACCCTGCTTGGTGATTTCGAAGATTTTGCGTGCGGGTCCGCGAGCGGTGATTTGCCAGTCGGAGACGATGTCCCCGGACTCTTCCATGGTTCGAAGCAGTGGGTATAAAGTCCCGCTCTTGATGCCGGGCACTCCGAGCTCTTCGAGCTTAGCCAGCATGGAGTATCCGTGTTCGGGTTTTTCTGCCAGGAAGCTTAGAAGAACGACCGGAAGCATGGAACGCTTCACCTGTGGAAGTACTCTGCTCTGTGACATGACTTAAGTATGAATCCTACATAGGTGCATTTCTATCCTTCGTTCGGATGATCTTGGCTTAGCAGCATCCGGCGATTCAATTCCGAGCCGGAACTGGTCATGGTCACTTAGAAGTGGCTAACATTTCACCAGATCGTCTTGCGTCCAATGCGTCATAATCATTGGCTTGGCCAATTTGCAGCAGTAGCCTCAAAGATGAGTACGTCCAAAGCCAGCACGATCGAGAGAAGCGGTGGAACAAATGGGTTTTGCGTATGCGGATCCTGAAGTATTGACCGAGGCGCAACGCGAAGCTGTGGCAGAGCATCAGCGCCGTGTGCAAAGCGAGTCCCGGCGCCTGTCGTTGCGTGCGCTGCGCGAAGAAGCAGAACTGAGCCAAGTAGAACTTGCCACCGTGCTGAAGCTGAGCGTGGACCGCATCGCCCGCATGGAGACCGGGGACCTTGACCGAGTCCAGCTGGCCACCCTGCGCCGCTACGCAGAAGCCATGGGCGCCAGCCTGCAAGTGAAAGCGATCCGCGAGGGCACGCACGCCGAACTTGGCTAGTGATCGAGCTCCCGGCGGTCGCTGCCAAGCTGCCATTCCTGACCGACCGGTCAGCGCAAATAGAGCGCACCTCATCGATAAATATGCCACCCATCGCTCAGGAGCGCACAGCGAGGCCTGAATCACTGTGCCGACCAGCTAAAGTATTCCGGTGAGACGCGGGTTATAGACCTGTGTCACAAGGAAGTACTGAAGGGGTTATTTTGCACGAACGTATTCACCACCGGGCCTTTGCTGATCGCTTGATGAGCGCCGAGCAAGCTGCAGAGTTCATTAAGCCAGGCATGACTGTCGCCATGAGCGGCTTTACCGGTGCAGGATACCCGAAGGCCGTGCCCGGGGCGCTGGCAGCTCAGATGGAGCGCCAGCACGCTGCGGGCAAGGACTTCAAGATCAACGTGCTTACCGGCGCTTCCACCGCCCCTGAGCTTGATGGCGTGCTGGCCAAGGCCGAGGGCATGAACCTGCGTCTGCCGTACATGTCCGACCCCGAGCTGCGCCGCCGCATCAACGAGGGCAACATGGAATACATGGACATCCACCTGTCCCATGTCGCCCAGCACGCCTGGTTCGGCTTCTACGGCAAGATCGACCTGGCCATCGTCGAAGTTGTCGGCGTCACCGCCGAGGGCGACTTGATCCCTTCCAGCTCGGTGGGCAACAACAAGACCTGGCTGGAGATGGCCGACAAGATCATCATCGAGGTCAATTCCCAGCAGTCTGCGGCCATGGAGGGCATGCACGATGTCTACTACGGCACCGCACTGCCTCCGCACCGCAAGCCAATCGACCTGAGAACCGTGCGTGACCGCATCGGCCAGCAGTACATGGACGTCGACGTCAACAAGATCGTCGCCGTCGTGGAAACCGACGCGCCAGACCGTCTGAGCCCCTTCGCCCCGGTGGACGAGACCAGCGAGAAGATCGCCGATCACCTGCTGACCTTCCTGGATTCCGAGATCCGGGCCGGACGCCTGTCCGAGAAGCTGCTTCCGCTGCAGTCGGGCGTGGGCAATATCGCCAACGCAGTGCTCGCTGGCCTGGCCCGTGGCGGCTACAAGGGCCTGACCGCCTATACCGAGGTTATCCAGGACGGCATGCTGGAGCTGATCAAGGACGGCACCATCGAGTTCGCCTCCGCCACCAGCTTCTCGCTGTCTTCGGAGGGCATCGAGGAATTCAATCGCAACGTCGACCACTACCGCGAGCGCATCCTGCTGCGCGCCCAGGAAATCTCGAACCATCCGGAGATCATCCGCCGGCTGGGTTGCATTGCGCTGAACGGCATGATCGAAGCCGACATCTACGGCAACGTGAATTCCACCAACGTGCTGGGATCGCACGTGATGAACGGCATCGGCGGCTCGGGCGACTTCGCCCGCAACGGCTACCTGTCGGTGTTCATGTCCCCATCGACCGCCAAGGGCGGCAAGATCTCGGGCATCGTTCCTTTTGCTTCGCATGTGGACCACACCGAGCACGACACCATGATCCTGATTACCGAACAGGGCCTGGCCGACCTGCGCGGCCACTCGCCAAAGCAGCGTGCGCAGCTGGTCATCGATAACTGCGCCCACCCGGAGTACCGCCCGATGCTGCAGGACTACTTCGACCGTGCGTGCAAGGACAGCTACGGCAAGCACACCCCGCACCTGCTGGGCGAGGCCCTTTCCTGGCACCAGCGCTTCCAGGAGACCGGAGACATGCGCCCGGCCAGCTAGTCGCCGGCCAGGCGGGGATCGATGCGCAGGATGCGGTCATCGCCCGCCCCTGGCTGGCCGCGCCCGTCGGTATTGTTGGTCAGCACCAGCAGTGCGCCGTCAGGATCCACTAGCACGTCGCGTAGCCGGCCGAGCCGGCCATCGAGCAGTTCATGCTCGGTGGCCGGCTCGTCCAGTTCCACCGCGCGCAGCACTTCTCCGCGCAGATTCGCCAGGTAGAGGGTGCCATCGAGGATCGCGATGCCGCTGGGGCTGGCCTCGGACGGGGACCACTGCGCAATCGGATCGGTGTACGACGGATTTCCGCCGCTTTTTCCCTCGGCTTCGGGCCAGCCGTAGTTTCCCCCGGCTTCGATGATGTTCAGCTCGTCGAAGGTGTTCTGCCCGAACTCGCTGGCGTACATGGTGCCATCAGCACCCCACGCCAAGCCCTGCACATTGCGGTGCCCGTAGCTGTAGACGAGGGAATTTTCGAACGGGTTGTCGTCCGGGACGCTGCCGTCAGGTGCCATGCGCAGGATCTTTCCGCCCAGCTGCTGCAGGTCCTGGGCTTGCTGGGGATTGCCCGCATCGCCCACGGAGGCATAGAGCATCCCGTCCTGACCGATGGCCAACCGCCCGCCGTTGTGGATGCTGGCCGAGGGCAACCCGTCAATCAAGGTGCGCGGGGCCGACAGTGAAAGATTCCCGGCGCTGCCTTGCACCGTGAACCGCTGGATGCGGTTGCCGGATTCAGCGGTGGAATACGCAAAAAGCTGGTCTGGGGAGAGGAAGGCCAAGCCCAGCAATCCGCCTTCTCCCGTCGCTACGAGATCGTCGAGCCGAGCCACTTCGCGGCCTGGTCCGGATCCTGGAATCTCCACGATCCGCCCGGAATCGCGTTCGCTGACCAGCAGGCTGTCTTGGGCGTAAACCATGGACCATGGGGCGTCCAAGCCGGTGGCCAGGGGAGTTGGAACAGCTTGCGATTCGGTAGCTGGAGCTGAAGGCGGGGTTGGCGCGGAGCATCCGGCGAGGAACACTGCGCCGAGCACTAGACAGGTACCCAGAATGCGCTTCATCGAGCTGCTATGCATGGGCTGGTTGATGGCGCGTCGGGCGATAAGTCAGTTCCTGGATCCGTCCGTCCAGCAGCTTGGACTCGACAAGTTCCAGATCGTAGTCATCGACCCCGCCAAGTACCGGGGCAGAACCGCTATGCCCGGTCAGTACCGGGAAGATGGTCACCTGGATGAAGTCCACAAGACCTGCCGCCAGCAGGGAATGGTTCATCGCCAAGCAGCCGTGGGAGCGCAGCGGCACATCTGAAGCTTCCTTGAGCTGTGCGACGACTTCCAGTGCATCAGCGCGCTCCAGCGTGGGGTTTGGCCAGGACAGCGGCTCTTTCAGGGTGGTGGAGATGACGGTGGCGGGCTTGTCGTGCAGGGCCACACCCCACGCGTCTTCAACCTCGGGATTCGCCTCGATTTCTGCCCAGAAGCGGCTGAAGAGACGGAAGGTGTTGGCCCCGAAAACCATGCGGCAAGCCGGAGTGTAGAGCTCGAGGCGGTGGGCTAACAGCTCTGGCCCCTGTTTTCCCCAGTAGCCGCCCCAATCGCCACCGGCGCTGCCGAAGCCATCGAGGCTGCTGAACACATCGAAGGTATAGGTCGCACTCATGGCGAATCTCCTGGAGCTTGAGCGTTAGATGCCACCTACCGTACGCCCGTGCTCGCGGTGTGAAAACCAGCTAGGCCGGATTCTCAGGCAAATACACATTCTGGATACGCAACTGGCCGCTTCGTCCTTCTGAGGATGCGGTGTTTCACGTGCTCGGTATGGTGCCTCTCGCGGGACTCGCAAGTTCGCTTAGAGTGCATCTGGGGTCCCTGCTCCGATTTGTCTTGACACATACCAAGATACTTGGAATCCGAAAATACCGAGGAGACCTCTATGGTCCTTGAACGAGGGTGACTCCGAGCGCTAGTAGTTGCACGGCCAGTACGCCAAGAGCTACGGATATGAGTCCCCATCCATAGCTTTTCTTCACTGTGGCGATAATGCCACCAGCTAAGCCAAATGCACTAGGTAGGAAAAACATCCACAACGGCTTTGCCTCCCCTGAGCCGTTCCAATCAACTAGGGCCAGGGCCGATGCAAGCGCCAGTCCCATCATCACCCAAGTCCATAGGGGACATTTGCCGATGAGTTTCTTGGACGAGGCGTTCATTTGCGCAACTTCTTTCTTTGCTTGAGAGGACTACTTTAGTGGATTGCAGAAACAGTATGTGAAGTAGAAGCTCACTGAACTAGACCGCCAACAGCCCAAGGGTATCCCTGCCGCTGCCTTCACTATTTGCAAACCCAGCGCACTAGTAGCTGGTTTGGCACATGGAGTCTTGGCTTGCGCTGAGCTGAATTGATTTAACAACTTGCCCATTTCCAGAGCATGAGAATCCGTGCCGTCGGCACGGGCCTTCTTCATGTCGAAGTAGACCTGCCCATGTCGAGTTGCCGTGCAAGCCACGTAGTCGAATCCCATCCGGCAAGGGGATCTTATTTCTCAGGCAAATCCACATTCTGGGTGCGCAACTGGCCGCGGGATAGCTGCTTGCCAGTGGATTCATCGGTGATGATGACCTCCCAGAGCTGCTGGGTGCGCCCTTGGAATAGCGCGGTGGCGATCACCTGGACCCGTGCTCCGGTGGAAGGGCGCAGGAAGTCGGTGGCGTTGTGCACGCCGACTGCGAATTGCCCGCGTTCGGCCACCGCGTAGCTGGCGCCCACCGATCCTGCGCTCTCGATGATCGAGGTGTACACGCCGCCATGGACTACGCCCCAGGGGGTGTGGTGGTTCTCGTCCAACTGCGCGTGGCCGCGTACTTCCGTGGCCGTGATTTCGTCGAACTCCAAACCGATGCTTTCGGTGAAGCGGCTCGTCTTGTTGGGAATCCGTGGTGCTGGGTTATCCAATTGGTGATCCTCGGGCTAGTTCGGTGTGCTGGCTTCGAGCGCCTGGGCGCGCAGGACATTCTTCTGCACCTTACCAGTGGAGGTGCGCGGCAGATCCTGCGGGAAGACGATGGTGCGCGGCACCTTGAAACCGGCAAGCTTTTCGCGGGCGAATGCAATCAGCGTTTGCGCGTCCAGGGAGGATCCGCTGGCGCGGATGACATAAGCCACCGGACGCTCGCCCCATTTCTCGTCGGCAATGCCGATGACGGCCAGATCCAGCACCTCCGGGTGCGAGGCCAGCGCCTGCTCCACCTCGATGGTGGAGATGTTCTCGCCGCCGGAAATGATGATGTCCTTGGCCCGGTCGCGCACCTGGATGTAGCCATCCGGGTGCATGACGCCCAGATCGCCGGTGTGGAACCAGCCGCCATGGAAAGCTTGGGTAGTGGCCGCTTCATCGCGGTAGTAGCCGATCATGACGTTATTGCCGCGCAGCACGATTTCGCCCATGGTCTGTCCATCCGCCGGGACATCGTTCATGTTCTCGTCAACAATGCGTGCAGACTCGGCGGTAATCATGCCAACGCCTTGGCGGGCGAGCTTCGCGGCCCGGTCCGGGCCATCGAGGGCATCCCACTCATCCTGGTACTCGCACACCGTGTACGGTCCGTATACCTCGGTGAGGCCATATACATGGACTACCTCGATACCCAGCTTCTGCAGCTTGGAGATGATTGCCGGGGACGGGGGAGCGCCTGCGGTGGTGATGCGCAGTGGCGCATCGAGCTGGTGGGCGCGGGTGGAGTCGGCGATGATGGAGCAGACGGTCGGAGCGCCGCACAAGTGGGTGGTTCCAAGATCCTCGATGGCATCCCAAACGGAATCTTCGCGCACGCCGCGCAGGCACAGGTGCGTTCCTCCCGCTGCGGTGACGGCCCATGGAGTGCACCAGCCGTTGCAGTGGAACATCGGCAGGGTCCACAAGTAGCGGGTCTTGGCCGTGAAGCCCTGGTGGTGCGCTTCGCCCAACGAGTTCAGGTAGCTGCCGCGGTGCGAGTAGAGCACGCCCTTCGGCTTGCCGGTGGTGCCCGAAGTGTAATTGAGAGTGATCGGAGCCCGCTCGTCGGCGATGGCGTAGGGAAGTCTTTCATCCGAGGCTTGTGCGATTAGCTCGTCCAAGGTGGCGTCCACGGGCACGTCCGGACGTTCTCCGGCGTACTGGTCATCGGTGATCTCGATGAGCGCCTCCAGCGTTGGGTTCTCGCGGCGCAGGGTCTTCGTGTTCTCCAGCAGCTCTGTGTCGGCAAGCATCAGCTTGGCAGCAGAATGATCAATGATGTATTGCAGCTCGTGGGCCGAGAGTCGGGTGTTCAGGGCAACGAGGACTGCGCCTGCCAGCGGTACGGCGTAATGCGCCATGAGCATTTCGGGAGTATTCGGTGCCAGCACGGCCACGCGGTCGCCCGGCTCAATGCGAGCCTTCAGCGCCTGGGCAAAGCGGTGCACCCGTGCTTCGAATTCTTCATAGGAGAAGCTGCGAGTTCCATGGATGACGGCGATCTTCTTCGGATAGGCCTCGGCTGTGCGTTCCAAGAAGCGCAGTGGGGTCAATTCTGAATGGTTGGCCTGAATCTCTACCATGGTGTGGCTATTCCTCAATCGTCATCGATGGTTACGGAGAACAATAAGCAGGAGTGTGACTCAATGCACTCCATGACCAATAGTGGCATGAACCTCAGCGTCATGCCGGGAAACCAAGTTTCATTACGGTGGGCGGTAGGGAATTCGCGCCAGGGCCCCGAGCCCAGGTGAGGCGTTAGTGTTCTGCCGAATCAAGAGCGGCGGAAGCCTGCTGCGATCATGGGGGTCGAGGCGTTCAAGAAGCGCGGCGCATGGCGAATAAAAGACTGCCCAAGGACTTCCAACGGGGCCTTGGATCGAATATTGCGTCGAATATTGCGATTTGCGAAGTGAAATGTTTGACGGCTGTTCGTCATGAGCCATATCGTTTTAAACAGAATCAAGAGCATCAGCTATAAGCCCTGGCTTGCTGATCGGCAACCCTCTCAACGGTAGTGGGGTGCTCCAGGTGAGGATTCGGTTCCACACAAAATGTGCTGGAACAAGTACCGCACACGGCGCGGAACTTCAGCCCAAGCGGCTTCGAGTAACGAGAAGCCAATGCTTGCAGGCTACTGCGCGGTGGGCAAGACCCAAAGGAATCGAGCCATGTCATTGAATCTTGAACTTGACCCGTTGACCCTGCGCAAGGTTTTCGCTCAGCATCCATCAGGGGTAGCCGCCCTCTGTGCAGAACTGGATGGCGTGAAGACCGGAATTGTCGCTTCATCGTTTACCGTGGGAGTTTCCCTCGAACCTGCACTGGTGATGTTCGCCGTGCAGAAGTCCTCGAACACTTGGCCAAAGCTGCGCGAAGCTGGCCGCATCGGCGTCTCAGTGCTGAGTGAACGCAATGATGGTGTCTGCGCTCAGATTGCGTCGAAGAATGGCGACCGGTTCCGCGGAATCGATACCTATTCCTCGGATCAGGGCGCGCTCTTCGTCAACGACTCAACGTTGTGGCTGGAGACTTCGATCTACAACGAGGTCGAAGCGGGGGATCACTGGGTAGTCCTGATGGAAGTCCACGGGCACCGCACCTCCGAGCACTCGCCACAGATCTTCCATGATTCGCGGTTCCATTCGCTGCCGATTCCTGAGCTCGTATAAGCGCTCCGCATTTTCCAAAGCTCCGGCCAGATCAAAACATCGATCTGGCCGGAGCTTTTTGAATTCCGGTTAGGCGGGTTGAGCCGTTCCCCGCAGCCCTCGACACCGGCAATGCCCAGCCGCCCCAGGCATTTGGCGATAACCTCGTCATCAAAGTATCTGTCGCGAGAAACCTTGAACTCGCCATATCCGCCACCCGCCTGGGCCGTCGAACAGAACCGCGCAGGTAGCTCATGGATCCTCGCTGCACGCTGGACCAGAGCGGCAGCGAATTGCCGGCAACCCTCGGATGGGGTTTCCGAGCCATGCAAAGGCTGCGCATCACAAATGAAATCGGCGCTTTATGGGGTCTTCACTGGCGCGCGTCGCGGACGCGAAGTGGCGAGAGTGCGCCGGCAGCCCAGTCGCTGATTCAGGTTCGCCCGCCGAGTCGTTGCACACATTAAGTTATCCACCGCCCCCGAACGCAGAAACCCTCGGCGATTGTGGACTACTGGAAGATCCGGCCTTGCTGGCGAATTTAATCCGCGATGACTTAGGGTTTTGTAAATTCAACAGTATCCACAAGGTTATCCACAAAACTGTGGACAAGACGTGGACAAATGTGTACAAAGGGTGAAAAACCCCGGGAACTGGGCGATTAAGGGTGTTGATAACCTTGGGCCGGTTGGCGTGAGCTTCAATGAATTAAGTTTCTGTCCACAGGTGTGCGAATACAAACAACCAAGTCAACAGATATTAATGATACGTAGAGTGGGGTAATCCACAGAGTTCTCCCCAGACTGTGAACAGGGAACTCCACAGGTAGAGGAGTGTTATCCACATATTCTGTGGATAATGAGGTTTACGCCTGTTAATAACAGCCCTAGTGTTGGGTTCGGGAGAGAAATATCCACAGGCGCCTGACATCCAAATGTCCGTATCGACTGACACGATGAAGCGTTGCCATGAGGCAAGGATAATTTTTCCCAGCGGGTCAATAGGGGATGGAAGTGTCTGCAATGAGTGCTGAGCCGGTTTACGAAGGACGAGATTCCGACGCAGGGCGCAAGCCGCCACAGGATATCGAGGCCGAGATGTCGGTCCTCGGTGGCATGATGCTCTCCAAGGACGCCATTGCTGACGTCGTTGAATCCATTCGCGGCACCGACTTCTACCGTCCCTCCCACGAATCGATTTACGAGGCGATTGTCGACCTCTACGGTCGTGGCGAACCAGCCGATGCGGTCACCGTAGCCGACTTGCTGACCAAGCGCGGCGAAATCTCGCGCATTGGTGGCGCCGCCTACCTTCACAATCTCATCCAGCAGGTTCCAACTGCAGCCAACGCCGGGTACTACGCAGAAATCGTGCGCGAACGCGCCGTGCTGCGCCGATTGGTTGACGCCGGAACGCGCATTGTCCAGATGGGCTACTCGCCAGACGGTGAAGTTGACGCAATCGTCAACGAAGCCCAGGCAGAGGTCTACAAGGTCGCCGAGAACCGCAGCAGTGAAGACTACGTGCGCCTTTCGGACATCATCGAAGACACCGTTGATGAAATCGAGAACGCGGCCAACGCGGGCGATGGCATTACCGGTGTGCCCACCGGATTCTACGAATTCGACGAGCTGACCCAGGGCCTGAAGGGCGGCCAGATGATCATCATCGCCGCCCGTCCTGCAGTGGGCAAGTCAACCTTCGCGCTGGACTTCGCCCGTTCTGCTGCCATCAAGCACAATATGGCCACCGTGTTCTTCTCCTTGGAAATGGGCCGCAATGAAATTGCGATGCGCCTGCTCTCGGCCGAAGCATCCATCCAGCTCCAGGATCTGCGCAAGGGCTCGGTGGAAGACGCGCAGTGGACCAAGATCGCCACGACCATGGGCCGGCTGAACGAAGCCCCGTTGTTCATTGATGATTCGCCGAACATGTCCATGATGGAAATCCGTGCCAAGTGCCGTCGCCTCAAGCAGCGCAACGAGCTGCGCATGATCATCCTGGACTACCTGCAGCTGATGAGCTCGGGCAAGCGTGTGGAATCGCGCCAGCAGGAAGTTTCCGAGTTCTCGCGTAATCTCAAGCTGCTCGCCAAGGAACTCGACGTTCCGTTGATTGCGCTGTCGCAGCTGAACCGTGGTTCCGAGCAGCGTACCGACAAGAAGCCAATGGTTTCGGACCTGCGCGAATCGGGCTCGATTGAGCAGGACGCCGACATGGTGATCTTGCTGCACCGTGATGACGTCTACGACAAGGAAAACCGTCCAGGCGAAGCTGACGTGATTATCGCGAAGCACCGTGCCGGTCCGACCAAGACCATCACCGTGGCCTTCCAGGGCCACTACTCGCGCTTCAACAACATGTCCACCGAGGGTTAGTCCCAGTCAGAACTCATATGGCACCTACTAAGCCAGCGAATTGCTGGCTATAGTGGGTGCCATGTTCGCTTCGATGCAGGCTTTGCTGTGGGGCACTGTGGCCGGCTCGGCCCTGCTGCTGGGATCCGGCGCGGCCTGGTGGCTGAAGATCCCCAGGATCTGGGTCAGCGCCATCATGGCCTTCGGTGCCGGGGTCCTGATCAGCGCACTGGCCTTCGAGCTGGTGCTCGAAGCCTATGAAACCGGCGGCCTCGTTGCGACGATGGGCGGCGTGATCGTGGGCGCTGCCTTGTATTTCGGCGCGAACCGGCTGCTGGCCTGGAGAACCTCAAAGCGGCAGGCGCAGCGCGCAGGAGAGCAGGAATCATCGGGAACCGCGCTCGCGGTCGGTGCACTCATCGACGGCATTCCCGAGTCCGTGGCCCTTGGACTTTCCGTGGTCGCCACCGCGAGCATTAATCCGGCGATGCTCATCGCCATATTCATCTCCAATGTCCCCGAGGGACTGGCGAGTACCGCACAGATGAAAGCGTCCGGGCGCAAGGGGTCCTCGATCGTTTTGCTCTGGGGATCGATAGCCATTTCCTGCGGCATCGCTGCCTTCCTCGGAGCGCTGCTGCTGGAATCCATGCCCGGTGAAGTGCTGGCCTTCGCCACCGCGGTCGCTGCCGGAGGCATCTTGACGATGATCGCCGACACCATGATCCCGGAAGCCTACAAGGTGGAGCACGACTACACCGGGTTGCTGGTGACCTCGGGCTTCCTGGCGGCCTTCAGCCTGCACGTGATCGGCGGCTAGGGGAAACCTGAGATCATGGATGCATGCCCCTGAACCGCAGCAGCCAATCAGCCGAGCGCGCCGAGTCCACGATCTATGCTCCGCAGTATCTTGCCACCACCCTTGGCATGTTCGTGCTCGTCTTCCTGGTCGCTTTCGAATCCATGGCCGTGACCACGGTAATGCCACTGGTCAGCGAGCTGCTGGAGGGCGAACGCTACTTCGCCCTGGCCTTTGCCGCGCCGATCGCCAGCGGGATGCTGGGGATGGTTGCCGCCGGAGAAGTCACCGACCGGTGGGGGCCCAAGCACCCGCTGTCCATCGCCGTGGCCGTTTTCTGCATTGGGCTGCTGATCTGCGGTTCAGCCGAGAACATGCAGGTCCTGATTGCCGGGCGCATCTTGCAGGGAATTGGCGGTGGCGCGATCACCGTCGCCATCTACGTGCTCATTGCCCGCGCGTATCCTGCGCATCTGCATTCCAAGATCTTCGCCCTGTTCGCTACCGCCTGGGTGGTCCCGGCGATGATCGGCCCCTGGCTGGCCGGCTTGATGGCCGTGCACCTCGGTTGGCGCTGGGTGTTCTCCGGCGTGGCGGTGCTGGTGGTTCTCGCGTTCTGCGGGATCGTGCCGGCGTTGAAGTCGCTGAGCTCCCAGCGCAATCCGGACCTGGGGTCGATTTCCACGAAGCGGCTGATGCTTGCCGGCCTGACTGGACTGGCTGTCATCTGCATGAACTTGCTCGGCAATGCGCAGGGCAGCTGGTCCCTTCTAGGACTGGTCTTGGCATTGGCGGTAGCCCTTGCAGCAATTCGCCCGTTGCTGCCCAAGGGCACGTTCAGCTTGGCCAAGGGGCTGCCGTCCACCATCATGACCCGCATCTTCGTGGCCGGGGCCTTCTTCGGCGTAGAAGTCTATCTGCCGTACCTGCTGCGCGAGGATTACCAGCTGGGTCCCGACCGGGCGGGCCTGATCCTGACAGCTTCGGCATTGTGCTGGTCGGTGGGTTCATGGCTGCAAGGAAAGCTGGGGGATAAGGTGGAATCCTCCACCTGCATCACCGTGGGTGCGATCGCCGGCAGCGTAGCGATTTCAACCGCATTGGCCACCGCGATCTTCCATCCGCCGGTCCTCGTGCTGGTCTGCGGATGGGCCGTGGGCGGCTTCGGCATGGGGATGATCTTCCCGCGGCAAAACGTGAACATGCTGGCCCTGTCTGCCAAGGATGAACAGGGATTCAACTCATCGGCAATGACCGTGGCCGACTCCCTGGGCAATGCCGGAACCACCGCCATCGGTGGCGTCATCTTCGCGATGGCCGCCACCGGGATGGAGTTCATCTCGGTCTTCAGCTTCAGCCTCTTGCTGATTCTGGTCCTGATCGCGATCTCGCCGCGCACCAAACCTGTTGCGCAGCCAGCAGCCTGACTACGCTGGGATCATGGACACGGAGCTTCCCAAGACGAGCAACCCCGCCGCGAGGGCTTTCGAGCAGGCCGGCATCACCAGTCTCGAGCAGGCGGGGCAGGCCGGCACCGCGGCGCTGCTCGCGCTGCACGGCGTCGGCCCGAAAGCCATCCGCATTCTCCGCGACGAGCTGGCCGCACGCGGCCTCAAGATGAACCCCTGAGGTCTCCGGCTTAGCCGCGCGGCAGGATGCCCAGGTGGTCCTTGTCCGGTTCCACGATATGCTGCGCATACTCGGTGTGCTTGGCAACGTAGGCCTTCACGTACGGGCAGACCGGAACGATCCTGGCACCGCTGGCGATGGTGTTCTCCAGCGCGAATTTCACCATGACGCTGGCTAGGCCCTGTCCGCCGTATTCCTCATCCACGGTGGTGTGGAAGAAGATCCGCTCGACGCCTTGGGCCCCATCAAAATCGCGGTAGTGCGCCGCTCCGATGATCTTGCCGTCATCGTCGAGGGCGAAGCGCTGGCGCTCAGGCAGGAATACTGGTTTGATGTCGCTCATTGGGAGTTCCTTACTGGTTAGGCGGGGTTCACGCGCGGGCGCAGGCGAACGGTGGGAAGTGCTGGAGCCGGCAAGGCTGCCGGAGTATTAGGCGGGAACGGCCCGAAGCGATCCTCGGAGGCATCCCCGGGCTCGGCCCCGATCTCGGCCTGCCATTGCGCGCGGAACGCGAGGACTTCCTCATGGGTGCGGCCTACGAAGTTCCACCACATCAGGATGTCTTCCTTCAGCGGCTCTCCGCCGATGAGCAGCGCCAGAACCGGCTGGTCCCCGGACTTCAGGCGCAGGGTCGTGCATCCCGCACGCACGAACCCGAGATCGCGTGGAGCGAGTTCATGGCCGTTGACTTCAAGATTGCCGGAGTCCAGGAGGACTCCGTGCTCATGGTGCCCGGGGACAACCACCTCGATCTCGGTGTTCGGTTCAAGGCGCAGTTCGGCGCCACCGAGCTCGGTGTGCGTCTTCACCGGGGAGGTGGACGACTTGCCCGACACCCCGTAGGTGCCAAGGAAGACCGACAGCGACCAGCCGGGAGCGGTGAGCGCTTCCGGGCGGTAGTTCTCAAAAGTATGTTCCATATCCCGTGCATGATCGGGCAGCGCAGTCCATAGCTGGGCGCCGTGAAGGATGGTGGTGTCTTCGGTGAGGATCTCCGAATGGCTGATTCCGTGCCCGGCGGTCATCAGATTGACCTCGCCGGGTCGCACGGTCGCCTTGAACCCGGCCGAATCCATATGGTTGATCTCGCCGGTGAAGAGCCAAGAGACAGTCTGCAGTCCGGTGTGCGGGTGACGAGGCACGTTCATCCCGCCGGTGACTGCGACGTCGTCAGGACCGTAATGGTCCAGGAAGCACCAAGCGCCGATCAGGCTTCGCTGCTTTTGCGGCAGTGTCCGGAAGACCGTCATTGCCCGCGGACCGCCCAAGGGCACTTCGCGTGGTTCCAGGATTTCAACCTCTGCCTGGGAACGCACTGCACTGCAGTCGATCTCCTCAGGCCGGTGCTCAAGATTGCTCATATGCCAAGGCTATTCACTGTGGCCCGCTTTGACTACTTGCGCCACCGATTCGACCGCAACTGGAAGTGGCGCTGCGACCCGGGGCAGCTTTCGGCCCGGGCACGGTATTCTCGACCGCGGTACGATCAATGCAGTGGTATTAGGCATCTTTCAAGGAGCTTGCGACAACGTGGACAGTGCTATTCTTCGCGACGAAGATCTTCTCAAGCTGGAAAAGCAGGTGTGCTTCGGCCTGGCCGTAGCCTCGCGCTCGGTGATCTCGGCATACAAGCCCGTGCTGGATCCGCTGGGGCTGACGCATCCCCAGTACCTGGTGATGCTGGCCCTTTGGGACTTGGGGCCGATCAGCGCCCGTGCCCTCAGCGGGCATCTGCACCTGGATCCGGGAACGCTTTCACCGTTGGTCAAGCGCCTCGAAACTGCCGGTTTGGTGGCAAAGACGAAGAACCCGGACGATGAGCGGGCCGTCATCATTCAGCCCACCGAGAAGGGCGCCGCGCTGCGTGCTGAAGCGGTGGAGGTGCCGCGCGAAATGATGGCCCGGCTTGCCCTGACCGACAAGGATGTGCTGGAGCTGCGCGGCATCCTGGACCGCATTATTGCTGCAGGTTCGAACGCTCCGAAAAGCTAGAACCCCATTTAGTTGGTGCACCAACTAATGACGTATGATTGAAGTGCCAGTACTCGCAAACCCAATGACCGAAGAGGACGACGATCATGGATGAATCACCCCTGCCGATCATTTCCGATACCACCGGACTAAGCGTCGGCTACCGCATATTCTGGCGTCTGAAGTACTTGGGATTGTCCATCTTCGGTCCGGCCGAGCGCCGTGTCCTCGCCAGCCCTCGCGAACGCATCAAATGGGACCGTGCAATGAAGGTCATGCGCGCCCATGAAGCTGCCGGAACCTCGCCGGATGAGCAAACGCTGTACACCGCGAGCCGCATGGAGCCTCGCCGTCCGCAGGGATAGCGGCGCCCGCAGGTGAACCTGATGGCGGGCCGCGATAATATTGACCTTATGGAATCGATGACTGAACTCGTAGTCGCCCGGCAATTTTCCGCACCGAAGAACGCCGTTTGGGCTGCCTTCGTCGAGCCGGAAATCATCGCCCAGTGGTGGGGTCCCGATGGCTGGCTTGTCGAGGAAGATTCCGTCGTATTCGAAGCCAAGGTCGGCGGCCGGCATGAGCTGAATATGGTGCAGGCTGATAACCCGGATGCCAAGGTGCCGCTCAAGGCGGTCCTGACGTCTTTCGACGAATACGAATGCCTGGTCAGTGCCGACGGCCCGCACGAAATGACCTTGGACCTCGTGATCGAAACCCGTATCGAATTCAAGGAATTCGCCGGGCAGACGATGCTGACGCTGACCCAAACCCCATTGCCTTATGAGGTTATCGAATCCAGCACCAAGGCATGGAATTCCGCTTTTGCGAAGCTCGAAGCGCTGCTGGCGGAATTCTTCTAGGCCTTTTGCCCGGCACGGGAAGAACCGGCACAGCAACTGCGAACGCCTGCCAGTTTCGCGCTCTTGCCGGCGGAGGCAAAACGCAGCACGTGCCTGAAAGGCGTTTCCTTGCCGCCGCTGGCGCAGTTCTGGCAGGTTCGTGCCCCATGATGACCCGATGGTGCGCAGCGTGTGCGCACGCAACCGGAGCATTGACTTGCACGCCAATTTCTTCCTCCAGTTGCCTGCGCCCTAGCCTCGCCCGATGTAGGGCATTCCGCCAGCGGTGATGGTGAATTGGTTGATGGAGGTACCGAGCGGAACCCCGGCGATGTACGCAACGGCCTCAGCGGCTTGGGCCAGCGGGAATGTCGGCTCGACGAGCCGCTGGCCGCCCGGTTGCAGGGCACCTTGGGTGGCACCGAAATCATCGAGCAGGTCACTGGCGGTGTTGCCGATATCGAGCTGCGTGGCCCTGATCCGGTGCTCCCGTCCATCAAGTTCAAGGCATTTGGTCAAGCCGGCGATGCCGTGCTTGGTGACGGTATAGGCAACGGAGTTCACGCGCGGAACCTGCGCTGAAATCGATCCATTGTTGATGATGCGTCCGCCGCCGTTGGCCTTGAAATGGGCAAAGGCCGCGCGGGCCGCGTTGATGGCCCCGGTGAGGTTGATCCGGCAAACCTCATCCCACTGGGCTGGACTCAGCTCATCGATGGCTGCCGAGGGTCCGAAAATCCCGGCATTATTGAACAGCGCAGTGACCGTGCCGAAACGTTGCGCCGCTTCGGCAAAGAGGTGTTCCACAGCCTGCGGATCACTAACATCCGTGGGAACCACCAAGGCGGAACCGTGGCCTTGCGCCGTCTCATGCAGGTTAGCCGCGGTGCGCCCGGCGAGCACCACATTCCATCCCTGCGCCAGCAGCAGGCGGGCGGTGGCGCGGCCAATGCCTGATCCTGCGCCGGTGATGGCAATCGTGCGCGGGGCATGCGGGACTCCAGATGCGTGGGACATCAATTCTCCTTGCGGAAAGCTCAACAGTGATGGGACGAGGCGCGTGGTCTCATCCTAGGAATTTGCGCCGCCAAACCCCAGTTTTCGCCTGCATGTTGCGAAGCGCCCCCGAGCGCATTTCCCGGATCAGCCTGGCAAGCAACTAACCTTGAAGTGCTCGGTCCCCGCAACCCCGGCCGAACATCCCCTAAGGAGGCTTGTGTTCCTCGACGTGCTCTATGGCGTGCTGCCGCTGTTCTTCGTCATGCTCATCGGCTACGGCGCCAGCCATGCACCCAAATTCCCGGCCAGCGTGGAACCGGCACTGAATGTGTTCGTCTTCTATGTCGCCTTGCCTGCGTTGCTCTACAAGGTGGTAGCACGGGCGGATATCAGCGAAGGCGTGCCGCTTGCATTCCTGTGGATCAGCATCGTCTCCGCGCTGCTTTTCGCCCTGCTCAGCTGGCTGGCTTTCCGCTATCTGCTGCGCGCAAACCGGGCGCGGGCGCTCGCCGGCATGCTGACCACCAGCTTCGGCAACGTGTCGTACTTGGGAATCCCGATTATCCTCGGCGTCATGGGCACAGAAGCCGGGTTCGCGGCGGGCATGGGGCAACTGGTCCACAACATCATCTTCATGCTCGGATTCCCCATCCTTGCCCAAATTCTCTTGCCCAACGGCAAAGGAGGCCAGCATCCGGCAAGCGCCGCGCGCATCGCCCGGACCATCCGCAATGCCCTGGTTTACAGCCCGGTCACCTGGGCCATGGTCCTTGGCGGCACGGTAGCAATCCTCGGTGTGCCCGTGCCGCGGCCGGTGGACGACACCGTCGACCTGATATCCGCCGCGGCCGCCCCGGGTGCGCTCTTCGTCATTGGCATGTCGCTGAAGCGGACCATTGACCGTTCGCGTGCCAGGAAGCATGCACCGGTTGCTCCGGATGGCTCTGCGGCTGGCGGCAGCTGGGCGAGAACCTCCATCGCGGCCATGGTGCTGGGCAAACTCGTGGCGATGCCATCGCTGACGGTGGCCATGCTGCTTGTTTTCGCCCCGGATCTGGATCGCATCTGGTTCAATGCCGCGGTACTCATGGCGGCCATGCCGGTCAGCGCAACCGCCTACATCATGGCCCAGAACGACACCGGGGATGGCGAGCCGACCGCGGTGGCCATCGTGATCACCTGCGTCCTGTCGGTCATTGCCTTGCCGGTGCTGGCTCAATTGGTACTGAAGTAGTCCCCGCGCTTTCCTTGACCTTTGCCCCGGTGCGGGGACAGTCTTGTAGCAGCACAGGCCAATCGGCCCGGAGTATCCAGCCCGAGAGATGAGATGCAGGGATTCGATGAAGAAGTTTTCGCTGGCCGCCATCGCCCGAACCCAGCTGAGGGAAGCCGCGGATGCAACCAATGGCCGAGCTGCCAGCACGGTTTTCGGCGGACATGAGCATACCCTGCGCCAAACCGTCATTGGGCTCACGGCCGGCACCGAGCTGCAAGAACATGTGAATCCCGGCGAAGCGACACTGCTGGTCCTCCAAGGCAGGGTCACCGTTTCATCCCTGGGCAACCAGTGGGAGGGACGCAGCCAGGATCTCATTGTGCTTCCCGAGGGGAGGCTGAAAATCAGCGCCACGCAGGATTCCAGCGTGCTGCTGACCGTAGCCAAGATCGATCGCTAGGGGACAGCAAAATGCGGGCCAGTTCACATCCATGAATCGGCCCGCATCTGCAGGGGAGAAGGACTGATTAGACGCTGACCGCGTCCTTCTCCCGGTCTCCAGTGCCGCTTTCGCCGGCCGCGGCTTCGGCGTCTGCCAAGTCCCCGGCTTCAGCGTCGATGGCGTCGGCGGATGCCGCGGCTTCGCTCGCCTTGGCTTCAAGCGCCCGGCCTTGCAGCGCGGCGAGCTCCTCGGCGGAAACCGGGTGGCTGGAGGTCTGCACCGGCTTGAGCTGGTCGATGACCATGGTCACGGCCAGGCTGGCCAAGGCCCAAATGGCCAGGACCACCAGGTGGGAGCCGAGCCCGACACCGTCGAAGTAGACGATCGCGCGGATGGCTTCAACGGCAGCCGGCATCGGCAGGATGTCGTGCAGGATGGTGAAGATGCGCGGTTCCATGTAGATGGACAGCCCGCCATTGGAAGCGGGGACGCCCAGGAACATCACGATCAGCATGGTCGGGACCAGGCAGACCATGCCCAGCAGGCGGTTGAATACCGTGGTGAGCATGGCCACCGCGAAAATCGCGAGCATGCCGACGCTGAACAGCTGCCCGAAGTGGCCCTCGACTGCCCCGGTGAACGGGCCGGCGATCAGGCAGAGCACGGCGGACATGAAGGCCGAGTACACGGCCACCAGCGGGACTAGTTTCTGCAGCGGGGCCATGTGCGGTGCCGCGGTGGCGCCGACCATGATGACCATGAAGCCTGCCATCACCCAGCCCATGCCCAGGTACATGGCCACGGTGCCCATATTGTCGTGCTCCGGAAGCGGGGCCAGCTCCTGGTGGTCCACGTCCATCTGCTGCGCTTGGCCGATCTGCGTGAACACCTGGACCACCAGCTGCGATGCGGCGTTGCCGGAAGCCTGGGCGGTATAGACGGCAGCTTCCGGGCTCTGCTCCGAAGGCAGCACGAAGGCCCCGGTCAGCTCCTGGGACTCGACCAGGTACCGGGCGTCAGCGGCATTGTCCATGGCGGTTAACTCGAACATGCCCTCCATGGATTCGTTCAGCGAATCCACGGTCTGCTGGGCCTGCTCCACAGAGGAGCCCACGACGGCTACCGGCATGTCGCGTGGCACCGGGGTCTGCATGGCGCCGAGCATCGAGCTGAGCATGATGGCGATCATGCCGAAGGGCAGCGCGGCCAAGGTGATGTAGCGCCACGCCTTGTTCTTGGGGCGCGGTCCGCCATGCAGGGAAGCGACATTGATCTGGGTAGGGATATCGCTCTTGCCCTTGGCGATGCGCAGGGCATCGAGCAGGGCGACCAGCAGCAGCGCGGCGACGGCACCGCCGGCGAGAATCAGGATATGCCGGGCCGCTCCGTCTCCGTTGAAGTACAGCACCGAGCGCATGGCTTCGCCCAGGGCGGGCATCGGCAGGAACTGGTGCAGGAACGGGAAGATCTTCGGCAGGGTGTAGACCGACATGCCCATATTGGAGGCCGGCTGGCCCAGCACCATGAACAGGAACATTCCGGGGATGACGGCCATGGCGCCGAATATGCGGGTCAGCAGCAGCTGCCCGGCGCCTACGGCGAAGACGCCCAAGGCCAGGGTCGACCACGCCGGCAGGATGCTCGCGGCAGGAATGACGCCCAGGATCGGGCCGCCGACGAGGATGCCCAGCCCGGAGAGCAGGATCGACCATCCGCCCAGCAGCGGCAGCGCGCGGCGGCGCTTAAGCAGTTCCGGGGAGTTCGAGAAGGCCATCGACCAGGGCATGTAGCCGGCAGTGATCATCGCGGTGGCCAGCAGCATGGCGCCCATGCCCATGGAGTCGTTCTCCGGAAGCGGCACCAGATCCTGGGAAGACAGTTCCAGCGACTGCTCCATGATGACCGGCGTGAGCACGGCCGTGATGGCCGAGGTAGCTGACATGCCGGCGCCGCTGGCGGTGTACAGCGTGGCCGTATCGCCATCGAGGTCCACCGCAGCGGTGACTTCGCGGTCGTAGACCAGCTCGCGGGCTTCGCGGGCCGAGTCCACGATGCGCAGGTCCACGGCCTCAGCATTGCTGTCCTCCAGCGCCCGGGCAAAGTCGCCGGCCGCTGCGCTGCTGGTGGCCGAAATGGCCACCGGCATGTTCGCGGCCGACTGGTGGTGCATGGCCCCCAGGTAGCCCCAGATCATCATGCCCACGATCATCAATGGCATGATGAAGACTGCGACAGTCCTGCCGATCTTTTCGGCCTTGGCGCGTTTGGCGGCCGCTTCCTGCTCGGAAAGAGGCTGCTTCTCGTGCTTGGCCCTGCGGGAGGGCGGCGGGTTTTCAGTGACTGCGGCGTCGTTGCTCAACTGCGCATGCTCCTTGGATTCTCGGTCTGCAGCGGGGTGCGAGGCAACCCGCCAAGGTCTTTAGTTGAATACTAACAACTAATTTACGCCACATGGCGTAAAATTGTCTGCAACTGTGCCGCGGTTCACTTCCTGGGTGCCGGGACGAGATGATGCGAGGAAAGGCGGGAACGGTGAGCCGACACGGCGATAAGGCGCGGGAGGTCTTGCTCGATGCGGCAGAAGAGCTCTTCGCGAGCCACGGCATAGACGCCGTATCGAATCGGAAAATTACCGAGTATGCCGGTACTGCCAACCATTCGGCGATCAAATACCATTTCGGGAGCCGCGAGGACCTGTTGCAGGCCATGCTCCAGCGGGCGCTGGGTGACATGCGCAGCTGCCGCAATCGCCTGCCATCCCTTGCTGGCGGACCGGAGGCGAGCCTGCGCGAGGTGGTCACCGTGCGGACCCTTCCCTGGATCTATTCCTTTGACGCGCTGCCGCGGCCCTCCTGGCGGGCGCAATTCCTCTACCAGGCGCGGCTGCATCCAGGACTGCCGGCGATTGTGGGCGACAGCCTGCGCGACGAGGTGCTGAGCGTGGCGGGCCCAGGACGTGCTCGCAAGGAATTCGAGGGCATTCCGGAGGTCGTGGTCAGGTCGCGTGCGCTGATTCTCGGTCCGATGTTCCTGGGGCTGTGCGCGCAGTACGAGCGCACGGTCAATGAAGGTAAGCAGCAGGGCAACTGGGAATCGCTGGGCTACTTCCTGGTCGATTCCATGGTCGGCATGCTGGCGGCGCCAAGCACCGCTGCGGCCGACTTCATGGGATTCGGCGAGGACTAGCCGGGCTGGCGCGAGGCGCTGCAGCCGGAATTAAAAAAACGCAGAGGCCAGGTCCCGACGCCTCAGGGGTTGGCCTCTGCGTGGTCTTCAGGGGACGCCTAGCGTCCCGGGTGCTGGCCGAACAGGCGGTTCCACAGCGAGGGAGCCTCACGGGTGATCCGCGGCTGGCGGGCAATATCCGGATCCAGGTTCTCGATGGGCTGGAACAGTCCGGTGCGCAAGGCGTCGGTGGTGGCAATGAGGCGCTGGCCCTCCGGTGTGCAGTTGATCTTGCTTGGGTTGATAGCGGTCATTGCGACCCTCCTTCGCGATTTTACATTTCCATAATATGGAAATTATCTTCTGTGTTGTGAAACCATTATGTGGGCTAGGTCCGAGCGTTTGCAATAGCTGGGCGCAAAATTGTCTATCCACAATATGGAAACCGGCAAAAAGTCACACTTGTTAAAATTTTTCCAGCTTTCGCTTGACTGCGACGCTGTGAGGTGGATTACAGTGGTCACACAAGGTTCCACGAAACCAGCATCGAGTCGAAGCCGAAGTCTCCTTCGGTGGTAAGGGTGTTCAGCCAAGGTCCGTGGAAAGAACGACCGTTTGAAAAGAGCTGATCACCCGATGCGTTTAGACGTATTCAACCAATTGCCCGCAGCCGAGGCCGCTGATTTCCTGCGCCCCTGCGTCGATGTCGACCGCTGGATCGATGCCCTTGTTTCCGCCCGTCCTTTCAGCAGCTTCGATGCGCTTTCCAGCTTTGCGCTCCAGGACGTCGCTCCCTTCAGCCGCGAGGAAATTGCCGCCGCCCTGGCCCACCATCCGCGCATCGGCGAACAGGCGCAGGGGAGCAGCAAGGAAGCGGACCTCTCCCGCGGCGAACAGGCAGGCCTGGACCTTGATGACGATGTCGCCGGCCGCCTGGCAGCAGCCAACCGGGCCTATGAGCAGCGCTTCAACAGGGTATTCCTCATCCGCGCCGCCGGCCGCAGCACCGAAGAGATCCTTGCCGAATGCGAACGCCGGCTGGCCAACGCAGAACAGGCCGAACTGCTTGAAGTAGCCGAGCAGCTGCGCCAGATTGCGCTGTTGCGGCTGGAGAACTCGGTGGACAACTAAGCCCATGCCCGGGGTGAACCCTGCGCATTTATCGATACCAATCCCTCCGACAGCCAGGAGATGAACATGGCAGATGGAAACGGCGAACGCAGCCACATCACCACCCACATACTCGACACCGGGACCGGGAGGCCTGCCTCCGGTGTCAAGGCCACGCTGGAAGCCAAGACGGCATCCGGCTGGCAAGAAATCGGCTCGGGTTCCACGGATGCCGATGGCCGCATCAAGAACCTCGGACCGATACAGGTTGAAGCCGGCCGCTACCGGATTTCCTTTGAAACCGGCGGCTACTTCGGGAAGCAGGGAACGGAAAGCTTCTTCCCCGCGGTAAGCATCGATTTCTTCGTCAACGACGTCGACGAGCACTACCACGTACCTCTTCTTATCAGCCCGTTTGCATATTCCACGTACCGAGGGAGTTAGAACAATGACTACCGAAATCACCGCCCCAGCAGATACCAAGATCGTGCTGGGCTCCAACCAGTACGGCAAGGCCGAAGTCCGCCTGGTCAAGATCACCCGCGACACCGTTCGCCACCAGATCCAGGACCTGAACGTCACCAGCCAGCTGCACGGCGACTTCACCGCCGCGCACCAGGACGGCGACAACGGCCGCGTCGTCGCCACCGACACCCAGAAGAACACCGTCTATGGCCTGGCCCGCAACGGCGTGGGCGCCATCGAGGAGTTCCTGGTGCAGCTGGGAAACCACTTCACTGGCGAATTCGAGTGGATCACCGGCGGCCGCTGGGCAGCCCAGCAGTTCTTCTGGGACCGCATCAACGACCATGACCACGCCTTCTCGCAGAACAAGTCCGAAGTGCGCACCGCCGTGCTGGAAATCGACGCCGAAGGCAAGAAGTCCATCGTTGCCGGCCTGGAGGACCTCACCGTCCTGAAGTCCACGGGCAGCGAGTTCCACGGTTTCCCGGTGGACAAGTACACGACCCTGAAGGAAACCACCGACCGCATCCTGGCCACCGACGTGACTGCGCGCTGGCGCTACACCGGCCAGGCCATCGCCCAGGGCATCGACTTCGACGCGGTCTACACCTCGGTGCGCCACCTGCTGCTGACCCGCTTCGCCGACACCCACTCGTACGCGTTGCAGCAGACCATGTTCCAGATGGGGCAGGCAGTGCTCGAAGCGCATCCGGAAATCGCCGAAATCAAGATGTCCCTGCCGAACAAGCACCACTTCCTGGTTGACCTGGAAGTCTTCGGCCAAGACAACCCGAACGAGGTCTTCTTCGCCGCGGATCGCCCATACGGCCTGATCGAAGCGACGATCACCCGCGAAGGCACCGAGGCGAATCACCCCATCTGGGCCAATATTCCGGCATTTATCTAACTGAACGGCGTTGAAGGTGGGCCGGCGCTGGCACGCCGGCACACCTTTGGCAGCGACTGACGTAGGAGGTCAGCCTTGAGCGCTACACAAGATGAATCTATCAAAGGCAATCGTCCCGAGGACGCGAAGCTCCCTCTGGGGAAGTCCTTTGCCTATGGCCTGCAGCATGTCCTGACGATGTACGGCGGCATTATCGCCCCGCCGCTGATCATCGGAAACGCGGCCGGCTTGGCCCCGGACGAGGTGGGCCTGCTGGTCGCCTGCTGCCTGTTTGTCGGCGGGCTGGCCACCATCCTGCAAACCGTGGGCATCCCGTTCTTCGGGGCGCAGCTGCCGCTGGTCCAGGGCACGTCCTTCGCATCCGTGGCTACCATGGTGGCCATCGTCAACGGGGGAGGCGGAATCCAGGCGGTCTTCGGGGCCGTGCTCGTCGCAGCGCTGATCGGCTTCCTCATTGCGCCGTTCTTCGCCCGCATCGTCAGGTACTTCCCGCCGGTGGTCACCGGCGTGGTCATTACGATGATCGGCATCTCGCTGACCCCGGTCGCGGCCAACTGGGCCATGGGCGGGGACGCCAAGGCCGATGACTACGGGTCGCTGGCCAACATCGGCCTGGCCGCCGGAACACTGCTGGTGGTCCTGCTGCTGTCCAAGGTCGGCAACGCGGCGATCTCCCGCATGTCGATCCTGCTGGCCATCGTGCTGGGCACCGTCGCCGCAGCGCTGCTGGGCATGGCCGACTTCTCGCAGGTCGGACACGGCGCGATCTTCGCCTTCCCGCAGCCGCTGGCCTTCGGCATGCCGGTCTTCGAAATCGGCGGCATCATCTCGATGACCATCGTGGTGCTGGTGATCCTCACCGAAACCACCGCAGACATCCTCGCTGTGGGCGAGATCGCCGGATCGAAGGTGGACTCCAAGCGCATTGCCGACGGCCTGCGCGCCGACATGGCCTCATCCGCAGTGGCGCCGATTTTCAATACCTTCACCCAGTCGGCCTTTGCGCAGAATGTCGGCTTGGTGGCCATCACGGGCATCACCAGCCGCTTCGTCGTCGCGGCCGGCGGCGGCATCCTCGTCGTGCTCGGCTTGCTGCCGATCCTCGGACGAGTGGTCGCTGCCATCCCGACTCCGGTGCTCGGTGGCGCAGGCATCGTGCTCTTCGGCACCGTCGCCGCTTCCGGGATCCGGACCCTGTCCAAGGTGAAGTACGACGGCATGAACCTGGTGATCGTCGCGGCATCGATTGCCTTTGGCTGCATCCCGATTGTGAAGCCGGACTTCTACGCTGGATTCCCCACGTGGTTCGAGACGATCTTCCACTCCGGGATTTCCTCGGCGGCCGTGATGGCCGTGCTGCTGAACCTGCTGTTCAACGAACTCAAGTTCGGGAATACAAAGGATGCATCGGTCTTCTCGGCGGCTCCGCCGCGCATGGTCAAGACCGAGGAGATCTGCGGATTGCTCGATGGCGACCACTACGTGGGCGGCAAGCTCATCGACAAGGAAGGCTACGAAATTCCGGTGGTCACGCCCGATGAATTCGAGCAGATCCAGACCGGAGCCATCCAGATGCCTGTACCCAGGCCTGCCGAGACATCAGGGCACTGAGGAATCGGCCCCATCCGAACCCGACGTCTACGACGAGCTCGATGACGAGAAGTAGCAGCTAGCGCGAAATGCCCGCAAACTCCGGTTTGCGGGCATTTTGCGCGAGCTCGAGCAGTTGTTCTTGACGGCGCGAACAGCCAGGGAGCACCGCCGGACGAGTTTTCCGGGCACCTTGCGCAGGGCTGGCCCAAGTGCTGGACTGCGTTGGATGTTCCGTGCAGGCCCCGGACCAGTCCCGGACTCCTGCGCGGCAGCGGGAGCATCGGCGTTTTGCGAGGGTCTAAGCTAGATGACTGTGACTTCAGCAAATCTTTCCATCGGCGTTGACATCGGTGGCACCAAAATCCTTGCAGCCCTTGTGGATCAAGAGGGGAACGCCTTCGGGCAAATCCGCCGCGAGACACCTGACCATGACGTGGCGGGGACCGAACGTGCCCTGGCTGAGATGATCCGCGAGCTCTCGAAGGGCAACGAAGGTCTTCCGGTGGGCATTGGCGCCGCGGGATGGATGGACCGCAAGGGGCAGAACGTGCTGTTCAGCCCCCACCTGTCTTGGCGCAATGAACCGGTGCGCGACCGTCTGATGCAGCTGGTAGGACATGAAGTGACTCTGGTCAACGACGCTGATGCGGCCGGCTGGGCCGAGCATCGTTTTGGCGCGGGCCGGGGCGAAAGCGACATGGTGTGCCTGACCCTCGGAACGGGAATCGGCGGGGCGGTCATCCTCGGAGGGCAAATCCACCGGGGCAAGTCCGGGATTGCTGGCGAATTCGGGCACCAGGTGATCGTTCCCGGCGGCCATCGGTGCGCCTGCGGAAACCGCGGTTGCTGGGAGCAGTACGCCTCTGGCAATGCCCTGGGCCGGGAAGGAGCCGAACTTGTGCGCAGCAAGTCGCCGGTGGCCTTCCGCCTGCGCGAGGCCGTGGGCGACGATCCGGATGCCGTTACCGGGGCGGAGGTAACTCGACTTGCCGCAGAGGGCGACCCGGCGTGCGCCGACCTCATTGCGGATATGGGCGAATGGCTCGGGTTGGGCATCTCGAATCTGGTCTCGGTTCTGGATCCGGGGACCATCGTTATCGGCGGCGGCTTGGGCGCGGCGTCGAAGCAACTGGTGGCCACCGCGGAAGAGACCTACCGCCGCACCCTCTCCGGCAGGGGCTACCGTCCCTTTGCGAAGATCAGCCAAGCCGAATTGGGTCCGTTGGCAGGCCTGATCGGGGCTGCTGATTTGGCGAGGTTCAATCAACAGCAATAAACATTGACAGGACATTAGGTCTTATCTAGGCTCAGGTTGTTATTCAACACGACAGGATATCCGTTTTCATCACCGGTTTTTCAATGATTCAAGGCGAAAGAGCGTTATATGCCTTTAAGGGAATACAGTAATCTGGCTCGCTGATTGGCTGGATATTCGCCCGCGACAGTGGCTGTTTCGAAGGTGTTTGCAATAATGACCGTTGTGAACATTGCTCAGCCCGGTGAAGGGCGCCCAGGAAACCGGCCCCCGTCGATGGCGGATGTGGCGGCCCTGGCCGGGGTGTCCCATCAGACGGTTTCCCGCGTGCTCAACGACCATCCAAACGTCAGGGCGGGAACCCGCGATCAGGTGCTGGATGCCATCCGCCAGCTGGGTTATCGCCGCAACCGAGCCGCGCGGGCACTGGCCACATCGCACTCGAGCACTATCGGCATTCTGACCATCGGCAGCGAATTCTTCGGACCGCAATCCACCGTGCTGGCCATCGAGGCCGCTGCCCGTGCGCAGGGTTACTTCGTGACCGTTACCGCACTGGATCGCTATGACGCGCACAGCGCGAGCGAAGCCCTCAGCCACCTGGTGGACCAGGGCGTTGATGGCGTGGTGATGGTTGCGCCCTTCGAAAAGGTGATCGATGCCCTGGATGATGCTGCCCTGACGATTCCAGTGGTGGTCGTGGCCGCTCGCACCGAGGTTCCCGACGCGGATCCGGCGCATTACGTGTACATCGACCAGCGTGAAGGTGCGCGCTTGGCCACTGGTCATCTTCTGGCCCTGGGGCACCGCAAGATCGTCCACGTCTCCGGGCCGACCGGCTGGTTCGACGCCACCGAACGGCAGATCGGCTGGCGGGAAAAAATGCTGGAAGCCAAGGCCCCGATTGTTGAGGTGCCAGCTGAATCCTGGCAGGCCCAGAGCGGCTATGAGGCAGGCCAGCGTCTGGTTGACTCGATACGCGCCGGCGAAGTTACGGCAGTATTCGCGGCGAATGATTACCTTGCCACCGGTGTTCTGCGTGCTTTCTGGGAAGCCGGGCTGGAAGTGCCCAACGACGTTTCGGTCATCGGTTTCGACGACCTGCAAATCTCCAATTTCCTGATCCCTTCGCTGACCACGGTTCGCCAGCCTTTCCGCGATGTCGGCCATGCTGCGCTGATGGAATTGCTGGAAGGCGCCACGGCTGACAGGGTCCCGAAAGTGATTGCGCCAACGCTGGTCATCCGGGCGAGTACCGCACCGCCCAACGCCCGCTAGCCAAGCGCTTCATTCCCCGAGTCCGGGATCCGGTATTGCGGATCACAAATTGTTAGCGCTAACATTGGATCGAGGTTTTGTTCTGCCAGCGCATTTTTCGCGAATGGAGCAGGAAACGATGGCTATGGCGCTGCTCACCGAGCTGTGCGAACGGAGATTTCATGGCAACACAGCTCAACGGGCCAACCGCCCGCGAGATCATCAGCAACGGCGAAGCCGTGCTGGGCATCGAGTTCGGTTCAACGAATATCAAAGCCAGCCTGATTGGCCCCGGCCACCAGCAGCTTGCCAGCGGCAGCCACGCCTGGGAGAACCAGTACGAAAACAGGAACTGGACCTACTCCCGCGAAGCCATCGTCGCCGGCCTGCAGGACTGCATGGCCCAGGTGCTGGCAGATGCCCAAGAGCGCCACGGAGTACGCCCAACGCAGCTAGGAGCCGTTGGAATCTCCGCGATGATGCATGGCTACCTCGCCTTCGACGCCGACCGGGAACTGCTGGTTCCCTTCCGCACCTGGCGCAACACCTCCACGGCTGACGCGGCGGCGATGCTCAGCGAGGAACTGGACTTCAATATCCCGCAGCGCTGGTCCGTAGCGCACTACTTCCAAGCGCTGCTCAACGGCGAAGAGCACGTGCCGAAGGTTTCCCGCCTGAACACGCTGGCCGGATTCGTGCATGAGCTTCTCACCGGAAATTTTGTGCTTGGCGTGGGCGATGCCGCGGGAATGTTCCCCATCGATTCAGCCACCGGCAGCTACGATGCGCGGATGCTTTCCGCCTTTGACGCGGTGGCTGCCCAGCATGGCGCGACCGCAGGGCTTTCCTCAATGCTGCCCGCGGCACTGCCCGCCGGCGCAGATGCCGGCACGCTTAGCGAAGCCGGGGCCTTGCTCCTGGATCCCACCGGCCAGCTCCAGCCTGGCAGCCCGCTGTGCCCACCGGAAGGAGATGCCGGAACCGGCATGGTGGCCACCAATTCGGTAGCCCAGCGCACCGGCAACATCTCGGCCGGGACCTCCATTTTCGCGATGGTGGTCCTCGACGCGCCGCTGAAGGAAGTGCACCACGAAATCGACGTGGTCACCACGCCCGATGGGCATCCGGTAGCCATGGTCCACTGCAATAACGGCGCCAGCGAATTTGCTGCCTGGGCCCAGGTCTTCGGGCAGTTCGCCCGGGCGCTGGGCAGCGACGCCGACGACAACGCGGTTTTCGAAACCCTGCTGCGTTCGGCCCTTCAGGGTGCTGCTGACGGTGCGGGGCTCCTGGCCTACAACAATCTTTCCGGCGAACCGGTAGCGGGTCTTGCCGAAGGCCGTCCGGCCATCCTGCGTACCCCGGATTCCACGCTGAACCTGCCCAACTTCGTGCGTGTTCAGGTGTACGCCATGTTCGCCACGCTGAGCCTCGGACTACGCGTGCTGGCCGCCGAAGGCGTCGAGGTCAAGCAGATGTTTGCCCATGGCGGCATCTTCCGCACCGCCGGGGTGGCCCAGCGGCTGCTGGCCGCTGCGATCAACACTCCCGTCCTTGTCGGGGACAGCGCCGGACACGGAGGTGCATGGGGCATCGCCGTCCTGGCAGCGTACCGGCGCCGAGTCCTCGATGGCCTGCAGCAGTCCCTGCCTGAATTCCTGGATTCCGAAGTCTTCGCCGGTGCCGCTTTGAGCCTGGCGGAGCCGCAGGCCGATGACCGTGCCGGCTTCGAGGCCTACCTGGAAACCTATGAAGCCGGCCTGGCTATTCAGCGCACCGCCATCACCGCCATCTAGGCATCGCACACAGTTTCGGACGAAAAGAGAAACCGATGAATCAACCACGAACCCTGGCGGATTACCCGCAGTCAATGCAGGACGAGGTGGCCACGGTCCGCCAGATGGTTGCCGACCTGCACGCCGAATTGCCGCGCTATGAGCTGGTGGTCTGGACTGCCGGCAACGTGTCGCAGCGCGTGCGCCACCCGGAAATCGCCGACGGCTCCGCGGACCTGTTCGTGATCAAGCCATCGGGCGTCGCCTACGACGAGCTGACCGCGCAGTCCATGGTGGTCTGCACCTTGGACGGCAAGCTGCTCGATGGCACCCGCGCCCCGTCCTCGGACACCGCGGCCCATGCCTACACCTACGAGCACATGCCGCAGGTGGGCGGCGTGGTGCATACCCACTCCACCTACGCCACCGCATGGGCGGCGCGCGGCGAGGAAATTCCCTGCGTGCTGACCATGATGGCCGACGAATTCGGCGGCCCGATCCCGGTAGGCCCCTTCGCCATCATTGGCGATGATTCGATTGGCCGCGGCATCGTGTCCACGCTGAGCGAGTCCCGCAGCCCGGCCGTGCTGATGCGCAACCACGGTCCTTTCACGATCGGAAAGGACGCCAAGGCCGCAGTCAAAGCCGCGGTGATGTGCGAGGAAGTGGCGCGAACCGTGCACATCTCGCGCCAGCTAGGCAACCCGGTCGCGATCGACCAGAAGCATATCGACTCGCTCTACGAGCGCTACCAGAACGTCTACGGACAGTAAGGACATCATGGCCAAGGCATATAACACCCAAGAAATCTGGTTCTTCACCGGCAGCCAGGACCTGTACGGCGAAGAGACGCTGCGCCAGGTGGCGCAGCAGTCCACCGAGGTTGCGCAGGCGCTGGATGCGTCCGCCGACGTTCCGGCAAGGATCGTGTGGAAGCCGGTCCTGAAGGACTCCGAATCGATCCGCCGCGCAATGCTGGAAGCAAACTCGGATGACAAGGTGCTGGGCGTCATCACCTGGATGCACACCTTCAGCCCGGCCAAGATGTGGATCAACGGCCTGAAGACCCTGCAGAAGCCGCTGCTGCACCTCCACACCCAGGCCAATGTCGAACTGCCCTGGGATTCGATCGACTTCGACTTCATGAACCTGAACCAGGCCGCCCACGGCGACCGCGAGTACGCCTACCTGGCCACCCGCCTGGGCGCGGCCCGCACCACCGTGGTCGGCCATGTCTCCAACCCGGCCGTATCCCGCCGCGTGGGCACCTGGATCCGCGGCGCTGCCGGCTTCAACGCCGTGCAGAACCTGAACCTGGTCCGCTTCGGCGACAACATGCGCAACGTCGCGGTGACCGAGGGGGACAAGACCGAGGCGGAGATCCGCTTCGGCGTCTCGGTGAACACCTGGGCCGTCAACGACCTGGTCGAAGCGGTCCAGGCCGTGGCCGAGGCCGACATCGACGCGCTGGTCGCCGAGTACGAGCGCGAATACGACGTCGTGCCCGAACTGCGCGCCGGCGGTGCCCGCCACGAGTCGCTGCGCTATGCCGCATCCCAGGAAATCGCGCTGGAAGCCTTCCTGGCCGAGGCCGGCGCCATGGCGTTCACGACCAACTTCGAGGACCTGGGCGGGCTCAAGCAGCTGCCGGGCCTGGCTGTGCAGCGCCTGATGGGCAAGGGCTACGGCTTCGGCGCCGAAGGCGACTGGAAGACCGCGGTACTGGTGCGTGCCGCCAAGGTCATGGGCGAGGGCCTGCCGGGCGGCGCCTCGCTGATGGAGGACTACACCTACGACCTGACTCCCGGCAAGGAGCTGATCCTCGGCGCCCACATGCTCGAGGTCTGCCCGTCGCTGACCACCTCCAAGCCGCGGGTTGAAATCCACCCGCTGGGCATCGGCGGCCGCGAGGATCCGGTGCGCATGGTCTTCAACGCGGACGTTGCCGAAGGTGCGGTGGTCGTGTCCATGGCCGATATGCGAGAGCGCTTCCGCCTGACTGCCAATGTGGTGGATGTGGTCACCCCGCCGGCGGATCTGCCGAACCTGCCGGTGGCGCGCGCGGTGTGGAGCCCGCGGCCGGACTTCAATGTTTCTGCCGAGTCCTGGCTGGCTGCCGGCGGTGCGCACCACACGGTGATGTCCACGGCCGCGGGCATCGAGGCTTTCGAGATCTTCGCCGAGATCGCAGGCACCGAGCTGCTGGTTATCGATGAGGAAACCACCCGCCGGAACTTCGCGCAGCAGATTCGCGTGAACCAGAGCTACTACCGCTTGGCGCAGGGTTTCTAGCGGTTCGAACAACCCTTGCCCAGGTAATGCGCGCCCCGTGGCGGGGCGTGCATTACCAATGAGTAAGGAATCTTAATTTATTTACATCGAGGGTGGCTGAAATCACTGTGTTAGCGCTAACATAGTGTGAGTCCAGTCTCACTCGCAGATATGGCAACCTTTCAAGGAGGAAAAGATGGCATGGAATAATTGGACCCGCAAGGCCGCGGCGACCATGGGATCGCTGGCACTGGTCGGCGCATTGGCAGCGTGCAGCGGCGGTGGCGCTGGCGGCGGAGCAGGAGCCGGTGAAGGCGAGTCGACTGCACCTGAAGACATCCAGGTGGGCGTGGCAATGCCAACCGAGACTTCCGAGCGCTGGATTGCCGACGGCGAAGCCGTCAAGTCCCAGCTGGAAGCCGCTGGCTTCGAAGTCGACCTGCAGTTCGCGAATGACGACATCCCCACCCAGCAGCAGCAGATCGACCAGATGATCACCAAGGGCAGCGACATCCTGGTAGTCGCCTCCATCGACGGCACCGCGCTGTCCACCCAGCTGCAGGCCGCAGCGGACCAGAACATCCCGATCATCTCCTACGACCGCTTGATCAACGGCACCGAGAACGTCGACTTCTACGTCACCTTCGACAACTACAACGTCGGCGTCCAGCAGGCGACCTCGCTGCTGACCGGCATGGGCCTGGCCGATGAGGAAGGCAAGCGCACCAGCAAGGAGGGCAAGTTCAACGTCGAGCTCTTCGCCGGTTCGATCGACGACAACAACGCGCACTTCTTCTGGAAGGGCGCCATGGATACCCTCAAGCCCTACCTGGATGACGGCACCCTGACGGTCAAGTCCGGGCAGACCAAGATCGAGCAGGCAGCTACCCTGCGCTGGAGCCAGGAAGAAGCCCAGTCGCGCATGGAAGACCTGATCACCGCCCACTACCAGGGCGGCAAGACCAAGATCGACGGCATCCTCTCGCCATTCGACGGCATCTCCCGCGGCATCATCACCGCACTGTCCAACGCCGGCTACGGCAAGACCATCGAGGCCGGCCTGCCGATCATCTCGGGCCAGGATGCAGAAATCGCTTCGGTGAAGCTGATCGACGATGGCGTGCAGTACGCAACCATCTTCAAGGACACCCGCAAGCTGGCTACCCAGGCTGTCGAGGCAGTGAAGTCCTACGCAGGCGGCGGCGAGCCGGAAGCCAACGACACCGAAACCTACGACAACGGCAAGAAGGTTGTTCCTTCCTACCTGCTGGATTCGGACATCGTCGTCAAGGACAACATCACCTCCCTGCTGGTCGACTCCGAGTACTACACGGCCGAGGAAGTCAAGGCCGGCCAGACCAAGTAGTCTCCCAGGCCGCAATCCGGTGGGCGGGAGGGCAAGGCGCCCTCCCGCCCACCAGATGCACCGCTCACAGCACACACCAAGGACGTCTGCACTATGGACACCACGATCCTGCACATGCAGGACATCACCAAGACTTTTCCCGGAGTCAAGGCGCTGGACGGCGTCAACCTTTCGGTTAGCAAGGGCGAAATCCACGCTATCTGCGGAGAGAACGGCGCCGGAAAATCCACCCTCATGAAGGTGCTCTCCGGGGTCTACCCGCACGGCAGCTACGAGGGCCAGATCATTTTCGAAGGCGAAGAGCTCAAGGCCTCGAACATCAAGGACTCCGAAGCCCAGGGCATCGTGATCATCCACCAGGAGCTGGCGCTGGTGCCGTACCTGTCGGTGGCCGAGAACATCTTCCTCGGCAACGAAACCGCGCGCGGCGGCTTCATCGACTGGAACGAGACCAACCACCGCGCCGCGGACCTGCTGGCCCGCGTGGGCCTGGACGAACTGCCGGTCACCCCGGTAGGGCAGCTGGGCGTGGGCAAGCAGCAGCTGGTGGAAATCGCCAAGGCGCTGAGCAAGAACGTCAAGCTGCTGATTCTTGACGAACCGACCGCCGCGCTGAATGACGACGACTCCGAGCACCTGCTGAACCTGCTGCGCGGACTGCGCGAACAGGGCATCACCTCGATCATCATTTCGCACAAGCTCGGCGAGATCGAGGACATCGCCAACACCACCACCATCATCCGCGATGGCCAGTCCATCGAGGCGCTGGACATGGCGGACCCCGAGTCCAACCAGAACCGCATCATCCGCGGCATGGTGGGCCGCGAACTGTCCTCCCGCTACCCGGAACGCGAACCGCAGATCGGCGACGTGGTCTTCGAGGTCCAGGACTGGTCGGTCCAGCACCCGGTCCAGCAGGACCGCACCGTGGTGGAAGGCGCCAACCTGGAGGTCCGCGCCGGCGAAATCGTCGGCATTGCAGGACTGATGGGCGCCGGGCGCACCGAATTGGCGATGAGCATCTTCGGCCACAGCTATGGCCGGAACATCACCGGCACGGTCAAGATGGACGGCAAGCCGGTGGACACCTCCACCGTGGGCAAGGCCATCAAGGCCGGCATCGCCTACGTTTCCGAGGACCGCAAGAAGTTCGGGCTGAACCTGATCGAGGACATCCGCGTGAACACCACCGCGGCAGGCCTGGACAAGATCTCCTCCAAGGGCTTCGTGGACGGCAACAAGGAGATCCAGATTGCCGAGCACTACCGCAAGTCCATGCGCATCAAGACCCCGAACGTGATGGCGAAGGTCGGGAACCTCTCGGGCGGCAACCAGCAGAAGGTCGTGCTGGGCAAATGGCTGCACACCGCACCCGAGCTGCTGATCCTCGACGAGCCCACCCGCGGCATCGACGTCGGCGCCAAATACGAGATCTACACCATCATCAACGAGCTGGCCGCTGCCGGCAAGGCCGTGCTGGTGATCTCCTCCGAACTGCCCGAGCTCTTGGGCATCTGCGACCGCATCTACACCCTGGCCTACGGCCGAATGACCGGCCAGCTGCCCAGCAGCGAAGCCACCCAGGAACGCCTCATGGAACTCATGACCATCGAGAAGGAAAGCACCCGATGACCATCACAAGCGAGCTGAAGGATATCTTCACCAAGAACCTGCGCACCTCGGGCATTTACATTGCCTTCGTGCTCATCGTGGTGCTGTTCACCATCCTGACCAACGGGCTGCTGCTCAGCCCGATCAACATCACCAACATCATCTTGCAGTACTCCTACGTGCTGATCCTCGCCCTGGGCATGATCCTGGTGATCGTCGCCGGGCACATCGACCTGTCGGTCGGCTCCCTCGTGGCGCTGACCGGTGCGGTCTCCGCGGTCATCGTCATCAAGGGGGATCTGCCCTGGTGGGTCGGCATGCTCGCCGGCATCGCCGTGGGCGCCCTGTGCGGCCTGTGGCAGGGCTTCTGGGTGGCGTACGTGGGCATTCCCGCGTTCATCGTGACCCTGGCCGGCATGCTGCTCTTCCGCGGCCTGACCTACGAAGTGCTGAGCAACGTGTCGCTCTCGCCGTTCCCCGGCGAATACGGCCAGATCGCCGGCGGCTTCCTCAACGGGCTGCTGGGCGGCAACGGATTCGACCTGTTCACCGTGATCATCGGCGTGATCGCCGTGGCCGGACTGTTCGTTTCGCAGTGGCGCAACCGTGCTGGACGCGCCAAGTACGGCCAGAGCGTTGAATCCATGGCCATGTTCCTGGCCAAGAACATCATCTCGGGCGTCATCATCCTCTGGTTCTTCTGGCAGATCGCCACCAGCCGCGGCATGCCGATCGTGCTGATCATCCTCGCTGCCCTGATCCTGGGCTACCACGTGCTGACCACCAAGACCGTTTTCGGACGCCACGTCTACGCCATCGGCGGCAACCTGTCCGCCGCGAAGCTTTCGGGCGTGAACGTGAAGAAGATCAACATGTGGATCTTCATCAACATGGGCCTGCTTTCGGGCGTGGCCGGCGTGGTCTTCTCCTCGCGTTCCAACGGCGCCCAGCCGGGTGCCGGCAACATGTTCGAGCTGGACGCCATCGCGGCCTGCTTCATCGGCGGCGCGTCGACCACCGGCGGCGTGGGCCGGGTGACCGGCGCGATCGTCGGCGGCCTGGTGATGGCGGTGCTCTCCAACGGCATGCAGCTGATGGGCGTGGGCGCCTCCACCCAGCAGATCGTCAAGGGCGTTGTGCTGCTTCTGGCAGTCGCCTTCGACATCTACAACAAGCGCCGCGCGGGCGCTGGCAACTAGCCTGCCGCTGGTGCCATGGGCCCTCCCGCACGCGATTGCGGGAGGGCTCATGCGTGCCCGACGTTTTTGATGGCCCAGCAAGAAGGATGAAGACATGGACCGCCTCGCACTGCCCCTGAAGGACACCGCCAATGGAACGGTGCTGACGCTGCAAGCCCATGGCTTCACCGCGCAAGTGGCCACGGTGGGCGCCACCCTGGTTTCCCTCCAGTACGGCTCCCGCCCGCTGGTGCGCGCTTTCGACCCGCACGGGCCGCGCCCGGTTTTCGCCGGCGCCATCCTGGCCCCGTGGCCCAACCGGGTGATCGACGGGGCCTACAGCTGGGAAGGCCAAGAGCTGCAGCTGCCGATCACCGAGCCGGAGCGCGGCCATGCCCTGCACGGCCTGGTGATCGATACCGGCTTCGAGATCATCGAGCACCGCGCCGACTTCGCCCAGCTGCGCACCGTCATCGCCCCGAGCACCGGCTATCCGTACGAGGTGCAGCTGGTGATCGGCTACCGGCTGGAAGCCGGCGGGCTGCGCACCGCCGCTGCCGCCACCAACCTCGGGACGGGCACCGCGCCCTTCGGCTGGGGTTCGCACGCCTACCTGGTCGCCCCGGGCAAGAAGGCGGATGAATGGACCTTCACCCTGCCAGCTGGCAAGGTGCAGCTGACCGAAGGCCCGCGCCTGCTGCCGCGCGATACGGTTCAGGCCGCCGGCACCGAGCTGGATTTCCGCACCCCGAAGCCCATCGGGGATCTCTTCATCGACCACGCCTACACTGGCCTGGCTGCCCGCGCGGACGGTTCTTTCCGTGCGGAGATCACCGACGCCGGGGGCGTCGGGTCGCACATCACCTGGGACGAAGCCTGCCCGTGGGTCCAGATACACACCGCCGACCGCGATGATCCGGCCCTGGACCGCACCGGCCTGGCCATCGAGCCGATGACCTGCCCGCCGGGCGGCTACAACTCCGGCCAGGACGTCATCGCCCTGGCACCGGGCGCCAGCCACGAAGCCAGCTGGCTGATCGGCCCGGTCCAGCCGCGCTAGCACCCCAGGCGCCACCCACCTTTGGAACCACCACGAGTCAACTGGAGAGATTGCAATGCCGCAGGGCTCCGCAGCACATGAACCGACCCACCGGGTCCATCACCTGGCCGATGGCCGCGAGGCGATTTTCTTCGCCGACGCCAATGCCGCCGTGCCCGAACCGGTGGCCGACACCCGGCCGCTGGATCCGCGCGGGGAGCCTGGCGAACTGCGCTACGACCGGCTGACCGGGGACTGGGTGGCCGTCGCGGCGCACCGCCAGTCGCGCACCTACCTCCCGCCCAAGGAAGAATGCCCGCTGTGCCCCAGCGTCCACGGGCGGCAGAGCGAAATCCCTGCCGAGGACTTCAACGTGGTGGTTTTCGAGAACCGCTTCCCGTCCCTGGGCCCGGCACTGGGCCGGATTCCAGCGGCCGCACCGGTGCAGCAGCCGGCCCCGGCCTACGGGCGCTGCGAGGTCGTGGTGTTCACCCCCGAGCACACCGGTTCCTTCGCGTCGCTGGATGATACCCGGGCGCGCACCGTCATCGAGGCCTGGGCGCAGCGCACCGCCGCGCTGTCCGCCATGGAGGGCATTGCGCAGGTGTTCGTGTTCGAGAACCGCGGCCAGGATATCGGCGTGACCCTGCACCACCCGCATGGGCAGATCTACGCCTACCCGTACCTGGCGCCAACCGCCGCCAAGATGGCCGGCCAGGGCATCGCGCACCTGGAGAAGACCGGGCGCACCCTGATGGGCGACATCCTGGACTTCGAGCGCAAGGAGGGCACGCGCATGGTCGCCGAGGGCGAGCACTTCTCCGTGTTCGTGCCCTACGCGGCCCGCTGGCCGCTGGAAGCGCACCTGGTGCCGCACCGCCATGTGCCGGACTTCGCCGCGCTCAATGCGGACGAAAAAGCCGAGCTGGCCGTGATGTACCGGGACCTGCTGCGCGGATTCGACGCGCTGTACCCGACGCCCACCCCGTACATTGCCGCCTGGCACCAGGCTCCGCTGGAGCCCGGGGCCCGCAAGGCCTCACGGCTGCACCTGCAGCTGACCAGCCCGCGCCGGGCCGCTGACAAATTGAAGTTCCTGGCCGGATCGGAAGCTGCCATGGGCGCTTTCATCAACGACGTCCCGGCCGAGCAGACTGCTGCACGGCTGCGCGAGGTCATGCCATGAGCCGCAGCGGAACGAAGGAAACCGCGGCGCGCGTCAACGCCCTGCGCGAGAAGTTCACCAAGGCCTACGGCCACCACCCGGAAGGCATCTGGCGGGCGCCGGGACGGGTGAACCTGATCGGCGAGCATACCGACTACAACATGGGCTATGTGCTGCCCTTCGCCATCGACAAGAACGCGCTGGTGGCCGTGCGCCGCAAGTCGCAGCTGGAGCCGGGCAGCCAGGTGCTGGACTTCGCCTCCACCTACGGGGCGGGCGGCGAACCGCCGGTCACCTCCATTACCCTCGATGAGCTGGTGCCCCGCGCGGTGCCCGGCTGGGCCGCCTACCCGGCCGCCGTGCTGTGGGCGCTGAGCCAGCTCGATGGCGTGCAGATTGGCGGGCTGGAGCTGATGGTGGACTCCGATGTCCCGGTGGGCTCGGGCTTGTCCTCTTCGCATGCCCTGGAAGTGGCGACCATCGTGGCGCTGGACGATCTCTACGGCCTGGGCCTGTCCAAGGTGCAGATGGCCCAGCTGACCCAGCGTGCCGAGAACGAATTCGTGGGTGCTCCGACCGGGATCATGGACCAGAGCGCCTCGCTGATGTCCCATGCCCAGCATGCGCTGTTCCTGGATTGCCGTTCGATGGAATCCCAATCCGTGCCGCTGCCGCTGGCGCAGCATGACGCGGTGGTCCTGGTCATGGACACCCGCGTAGAGCATTCGCACGTGGATGGCGGCTACGCCGCCCGTCGCACCAGCTGCGAGCAGGCCGCCGCGGTGCTGGAGGTAGCATCGCTGCGCGAGGTGCACAGCGTCGAAGAACTGGAGGCCATCGGGGACCCGGTAGCCAAGCGCCGCGCCAAGCACATCGTGACCGAGAACCGCCGCGTCCTGGATACCGTCCTGGCGCTGCGCGAAGGCGACCTGCCCGCGGTGGGCAAGCTGCTCTGCCAGTCGCACGAATCCATGCGCGACGACTACGAGATTTCCAGCGAGGAACTGGACGCCGCCGTGGAAGCGGCCATGGCGGCCGGGGCGATCGGAGCCCGGATGACCGGTGGCGGTTTTGGCGGCAGCGCCATTGCCCTGATCAAGCGCGAGCAGATCGAACCGGTCAGCCAGGCCGTCCGCGAAGCCTTTGACCAGGCCGGCTATGTCGAGCCGGCCATTTTCACCGTAATTGCAGACGAAGGAGCAGGCCGGGCATGAGTTGGCTAGTGACCGGCGGAGCCGGATATATCGGATCCCACGTGGTGCGTTCGCTGTCCGCGGCAGGCCTTGAGCCGGTCGTCGTGGACTCGATGTCCAGCGGGGTGCACGGCTTCGTTCCCGAACAGGTGCCGTTCTACCAGCTGAACATCCTGCAGACCGAGAAGCTCGTGGAAATCATGAAGCGCCACGAGGTCACCGGGGTCATCCACCTGGCCGGCTACAAGTATGCCGGCGAATCGGTGAAGCACCCGCTGCTGGCCTTCGAGCAGAATGTCACCGGCACCGCGCACCTGCTCGAAGCCATGGCGGCCTCCCGCGTGCACAACATGGTCTTCTCCTCCTCGGCAGCCGTCTACGGCACCCCGGACGAAGATGTGGTGACCGAATCCACCGGCACCTTCCCCGAATCCCCGTACGGACAGAGCAAGCTCGTGGGGGAATGGCTGATCCGCGACCAGGCGGTGGCTACCGGGCTGAAGCACACCTCGCTGCGCTACTTCAACGTGGTCGGCTCGGGCAGCGAGGAACTCTACGACGCCAGCCCGCACAACCTGTTCCCGCTGGTGTTCCAGGCGCTGAATGCCGGAAAGACGCCGAAGATCTTCGGCACCGACTACGACACCGAAGACGGCACCTGCGTGCGCGACTACGTGCACGTCGCCGACCTGGCGCTGGCGCACGTGGAGGCGGCCAGGAAACTGGAAGCCGGCGAGGTATTGGAACCGGTCTACAATCTGGGCTCCGGCGATGGCGTCTCGGTGCGCCAGATCATGGATGCGGTAGCGACGGCCACCGGTATCGGCTTCACCGCGGTGGAAGAAGCGCGCCGCCCGGGCGACCCGGCACGCATTGTCGCCGACGGGAAGCTGGCCGCCCGCGACCTTGATTGGCAGATGCGCCATAGCCTGCAGCAGATGGTCCACAGCGCCTGGAAGGCTTCGGCCCAGCGCGGCTGACCGCGCCAAGCTGAAGCGCAGCGGCCTGGGAAACTAGCTGGTGCGCAGCGTGGCCGCGATCTGATCCATGGTCTGCGCAATCGCCAGCGATTCAGCCAGCGGCATGACCGGGGATTCGGCCAGGCCCTGGGCAATGCACTGGGCCACGTGGGCCGCTTCCCAGCCCAAACCGGCAGTAGGCGAGGTTTCCGTGAACTCGCGGCTGTCGGCGATCTTGCCGTCGGCACTGCGCAGCACCAGCCCGGAACCGCAGCAAATCGGGCGCTGGAGTTCCAAGGTGCCCTGCGTGCCGGCAATCCATGCGCCCTGCGGCGAATCGGTTTCGATGCTGCTGAAGACCGTTGCCGTGGAACCGTCTTCATTGGAAAGCACCGCGGTGAGGGTAGCGTCAACCCCGGTTTTGGCCATGCGTCCCGAAGCGTGCAGGAGCTGCTTGGCAGGGGAGACCATGGCGCTGAAGGCAATAGGGTAGACGCCGACATCCAGCAGGGCCCCGCCGCCGAGTGCCGGGTCGTAGATGCGCGAGTCGTAGTCGACCTCGAACTTGGCGCCGAAATCAGCCTGGACGGTGATGATCTGCCCCAGGATTCCGGACTTGACGACCTGTGAAACCACATTGCCGATGGGCAGGAATCGTGACCACATGGCTTCCATGGCGAAAACTCCGGCAGCCTTGGCCGCCTCGATGATCCGGGAAGTTTGCCCGGCGTCCAGGCTCATGGGCTTCTCCACCAGGACATGCTTGCCCGCGGCGATCGCCTCGAGCGCAAGTTCCGCGTGGCCGCTGTGCGGGACGGCGATGTAGACGACATCCACCCCAGGGTCCCCGAGCACCTCGGCATAGGAGCCGAAGGCCCGGGTTCCGGCGTCTCCGTAGGTGCGTGCGAACTGCTCGGAGCGGGCCAAGGTGCGCGAGCCGACTGCTGCGAGCCGGCTGGCGGTCAAGTCGTTCAGCGATGCGGCAAACTGCGAGGCGATCCACCCCGGCCCGAGGATGCCCCAATTCAGCGCAGGAGCCGAGGAGGGATGGGGCAGCGTGGATTCGGGTAAGGCTAGTGGCACTGAAGGCTCCGATGGCAGGCAAAGTCAGATGGCTACTTCTACCCTATGTGGACATTTGTCCGAGTGGAAGAGCTATCCCAGCAGCGTGGCAGCAGGCGCTTGCCCACTACCGGCGCGCGCTCGCCGGCTCCGCGTCGGCCGCCCCAAGACCGGCTCCCAAATCCACCAGCTTGCCATCGACATAGGTGCCCAGCACCTCCATGGTGCAAAGCTCCTCGGGGGCTGCGGCCAGCGGATCTGCAGCGAAGATCGTCAGGTCCGCAGGCATCCCGGCTTCCAAGCGGCCGCCAGTGGCCCCGGTGCTTTCGTAGACGTTCACGGTGTAGCCTTCCAGAGCTTCGCGAGCCGACAGGCGATGGCGTGGCTGCACGCTGTCGCTGCCGGGCACTTCGGTGCGCCTGCGGGTCTGCGCGTCTGCCATGATCAGCCGCGGGTCGAAAGGAGCGATGGGCCAGTCGGAGCCCAGCGCCAGCACCATGCCGGCATCCTTGACATCACGCAGGCGGTAGGCGAAGCTGGCGCGATGCTGGCCCAGCCGCCGGGACCAGGCATCCGATCCGTCGGCGCGGACGAAATGCGTGCAATGCGTGGGCTGCATGCTGATGGTGGCCCCGGAAGCCTTAAGCCGGGAGAAATCCTCGTCGTTGAGTTCTTCCAGATGCTCGATCCGGTGGCGCAGCCCATTGTCGGGCAGCGATGCAATGGCGGAAATGACGAAGCCGATGCCCTGGTCGCCGATGGCATGGGTCGTGGTTGTCACGCCGGCCTGCGCAAGGGCGCGCAGATTGGCCACATAGCGGCTTGGATCCCGGTAGAGGGATTCGGTGGATTCGCCTTCGATGTCCGGCTCGTAGAGCCAGGCGGTGCCGTTGTCCACCGTCCCGTCGATCATCAGCTTGGCGCCGCGCACCTGCCAGCGGCGTCCGCGTTCTCCCTGCAGCGCGATGACCTGCTCGAGGGTTTCTGCCGGATCGCTGGCCATGATCCACGGGGCGATGCGCAGCTTGATCGGCAATTCGCCGCGCAGCTCCAGGCGCCGGAAAATCTCCAATGAATCAGGATCGGCCAGATCCAGCATTTCTCCGCCGGTCAGCCCGCTGGCCGCCATGTCCCGCAGCAGCCGGTAGACGGCTTCCACCTTGTCGTCGATGCCAAGCGCCGGCAATGCCTTCTCGGCTAGCGCCATGGCGGCGAATTCCCGGAGGAAGCCGGTGGGCCGGCCTTCATGGTCTACCACGACGCTGGAGCCGTCGGCGAAACGCTCACTGCCGTCGATGTCTGCTAGCTGGAGCATCGCCGAAGAGGCCACGGCTGAATGCGCATCGAAGCAGGTGGCGTAGCTGGGCCGCCCGGGGGCGGCTTCGTCGAGGAACTGCCCGCTGGGCTCCGCGGTGCCGAAGATCGCCACGTTCAGGCCATGGCCGAGTACCACATCGCCGGGCGCACAGGCCTGCGCATGCCCTGCGATGAGCCATTTGGCCTCATCGAGTGTCCTGGCGTCGCCGAGGAAGACGCCTCGGGCCACTGACTGCCCGAAGACCGGATGAATGTGCGCATCGACGAGCCCCGGGGTTATCGCGGCTTCGCCGTAGTCGATGACCGTGGTTCCGTCTGCGATCCAGCCTTGGGCCTGCTCCCTAGTGCCCACATGCGAGATGCGGCCATCAGTGATCCCCAAAGCGCTGGCGGGGTGTTCCTGAGCCAGCGAGTGGATGGTCCTTGCATAGAGCACCGTCTGTGGACTGGTCATCGTTTGACTCCTCAAATTAATGATATTAATTATTTATGAGTCTAAACGGAGATGAACCAGCTGTCCATGGTTGGATGGAAGCGGATTAACCAACGACGCAGGATGGTTCTCATGTCGCAAAGAGTCGCAGGACGGCCGGCTACGCCGATCCTGACCCAGCAAGGCATCGTTGATGCGGCCTTTGCCCTGCTCGAAGAAGTGGGGCCCGAGGAGTTCTCTATGGGGCGTCTGGCGCGCTCCCTGGGCGTGCGCACCCCGGCGCTCTACAACCATGTGGACAACCGCCAGCATCTGGTGAACCTGATGCGCCGCGACATGGTGCGCTCCATCGATCGGAGCATGTTGGCTGACTTGCCGTGGACCGAAGCGCTGTTCCATTTCGCGATGGTGTTCCGCGATGCGCTGCTCCGGGTTCCCGCAGCAGTGGAACTGATTGTCGCCACTCCCATTTCCGAGGAGTCGGAATCAGGTGTGATCTACGAGGAAATGGGCCGGATCCTGCGTCGCGCCGGTGTGGCAGTTCCTCGCATTCTTATGGTCATGGTGGCGATCGAATCGCTGATTGTCGGGGCTGCCTTGGATATCGTCGCCCCGGGAGCCCACGTTGCCACCGTGCCGGCAGACAATCAGGGGACTGTTCGCAGCAGTCATGGGGAGGTTATGGAGCTGGGCGAGGCCTATGCGCGGCAAGCTCGAACCAGTGTCAGCTCCCAGTCCTTTGAATTCGGGCTACGAGCCCTCCTTTCGGCGGTCGAGCGGGAAGTCGCCCAGCCCTAGCTGCGCGGCAGCTAACCCTTTAAGATGTTTCCCTGAAATTAATAATATAAATTTATTTTGCTCTGCCGAAGGGGCGCGAGCGGGTCACCTCGACTGCTTGTCGCGGCCGATAATCTCCAAGTCATGCAGGCGATCCGTCCTTTTCGCGGGGGAACTGCGAGCAACTTACGCCCTGCGTTCATCGGCTGGAAACATCGCCCTGCGGGCAGGCCCCTCTTGTTATCGGTGAGCTGTGTCACTACATTAAGTGAACGATATTCATTATTTTGGGCAATTAGCACGGCTGCCCTAGGAAAGTCTTACTCGTCATGCAGAGGTGACGGGGCAAGCGCAGAAAAGGAGCCACGATGAGGCAGGTCCAGCAAGGCGTGCGAAGCACAGCGAAAGCGCCGGCACAGATGAACAGGGTGCTCGGGCTGCCGAACCTGGTGCTTTTCGGCATGGTGTACATGGTGCCGCTGACGATCTTCAGCACGTACGGCATTGTCACAGAAATTACTGGTGGACGGCTTCCGGTGGCCTACGCGATTACCTTGGTCGCCATGCTATTCACGGCACGATCGTACGGCTTGATGTCTCAGGCATTTCCGGTGGGCGGATCCGCCTACGTGTACACCCAGCGCTCTTTCGGATCGAACATCGGCTTCATGGCCGGCTGGGCGCTCTTGCTGGATTATCTCTTCCTGCCAATGATCAACTACCTGCTCTTGGGGATCTACCTCAATGAGTTCTTCCCGATGGTCCCGCCCTGGGGCTTCATGCTGGCTGGGATGGTGCTGGTGACAGTCCTTAACATCATTGGCATTGTTTCTGTGGCCAGAACGAACATCGTGATTATCGGCTTCCAGTTCCTGTTCATCATCCTGTTCGTCGGCTTCTCCATTGTGTACCTCCGAGGACAGGCCGCCCTTGACCTCTTTGCCCCATTGCGCGGATCCGGGGAGGCGGGCGGATTCGCGCCACTGGCTGCGGGCGCTGCGATTCTCTGCCTTTCCTTCCTCGGCTTCGACTCGATCACGACATTCGCCGAGGAGGCCCGCAACCCGAAGCGCGATTTGCCGCGCGCCATCTTGCTGACGACCTTGATCTGCGGCTTCCTATTCGTGGCTCTGGCCTACCTCTCGCATCTGGTTTACCCGAGCCATGAATTCGCGAACGCGGATTCGGCCTCCATTCAGGTGGTCTTCACAGTGGGCGGCCAATTCCTCTCCATCTTCTTCACGGCCGGATTCATCTGCGGCACAATGGGATCGGCACTTGTCTCGCAGGCATCGGTGTCGCGAATCCTCTACAGCATGGGACGCGACGGTGTGCTTCCCCGGCAGGTCTTCGGGTACCTGCATCCTCGCTTCAAGACCCCGACGTTCGTAATAATCATCGTTTCCTTGATCTCGCTGACGGCCCTATTCGCAAGTTTGGAAATGGTCTCCGCGATGATCAGCTTCGGTGCACTTGTCGCCTTCTCCGCAGTGAACCTCGCCGTGATCAAGTACTTCTACTTGGCCCACCGCCAACGCGGAATGGCGGCTACGATCAACTACCTGGTGCTGCCGTTGATTGGCCTGGCCCTGACAATTTGGCTATGGACAAGCCTCAGCGGTCTCTCGCTGGTGATCGGCTTGGCCTGGATCGGGCTGGGCCTGGTGTATCTCGCCTACGTGACTGGCGGATTCAAGCGCAAAGCGCCGATGCTGGATCTTGCCGAGTAATATCCGCTGCTGTGAAAAACCCGTTCACCGATCAGCAGCATCTGGGGGATAGCGGTATGGGGACCCAGAGTATCCTCGGTGTATCAGTGTGCGTCCTCGTCTCCGCCAAGGACAGCGTCCAGGCCACGGTGGGCAAGCTGGCAGGCGAGTGGTGCTGGCGATTCATCCGGCGACCGCAACACCGCAACGCTTCTGCCGGGCCTTCGCTGAATTCGCGACCCGATCCAGCGGGATTCCCCGCTATCGCGCAGCGGGCGGCCGGGAGCCTCGTGGGCTTCTCGCACTGAGCGGTGGGCCATGGCATCGAAATGCGTCCGGGCGGAAACTCGGATTGGGCGAGCACATCCCCTCGGGGGTCCTGCTGGAAGCGCGCAGTGCTATCCGGGATCCCATCCTCGCCGCCGGCGCCAGCGATGGGCTGGCTGGCAAGCCTCAACTGCTGAGCCAACCGCCTGGCTACAGGTCGACCGCGTTGGCCAGCACTGGCAGCTGCTTGCGAGCGGCCTCGACCTGGCTGAGATCCAGATCGACTACCAGCAGCTCGGGTACTGCACCGGCCCGGGCAATAATGCGTCCTAGCGGATCAACCACCACCGAATGCCCGACGCCCAAAGGCGCGGTACCGGTGATCTTGCGTCCAATGCTTTCAGGATCAGCCTGGTCCACTGCCACCACGAACGTCGTCGCGTCCAAGGCGCGGGCCTGCGCAAGGGTGGTCCACTGCTCGGCCTTGCCCTCTCCCTGGCCCCACGAAGCGCTGACGATGTTGACCGCTGCACCAGCCTTCGCATGGCGGGTGAACAAGCGCGGGAACCGCAAGTCGTAGCAGGTGGCCAAGCCGATCGTCGTTCCCTCATGCTCGAACTGCACCGGAGAAGTTCCGGGCGTCACCGAGTCCGACTCGGCATAGCCGAAGGCATCGTAGAGGTGGATCTTGTCATAGTGGGTATCTACGCCTTCACCGGCGACCAGCAAGGTGTTGCGTACCCGGCCGCCTTCACCAGGGGTGAACATGCCCACGGCAATGGTGATGCCTATATCCCGCGCCTGCTGGCGGATCAGTGTAGCCCAGGGCCCATCCAGGGGTTGCGCGTACTTGGCGAGATCGTGGCCGAAGGAAACCTGCATGGCCTCGGGGAAGACCACCAGCGTGGCGCCTGCTTCCTTTGCCCGGCGCGCATGATCGCGCACTGTTACCAGATTGCGCTGCGGATCAGCGGTGCTCAGAACCTGCGCCAAAGCGATTCTCATGGGATAGTCCTTTCCTGCTGCCAGCTGCTGGCTATGCGCTACCTTCACGACTCTACGCAGTAGCGATCAGCGAAGCTACATCCTGGCCATCTGCACCTCTTCACGGCCCTTGGACACCGACATCACGTCCTTCTGGCGCTCACCGTCCACCTGGGCAGCCAAGGCATCCAGCTGCGACATTGATTCCAGGGACAAGCGGACATCCAACGCCCCCAGATTATCCTCGAAGTGCGCGCTGAAGCGGGTCCCCGGAATCGGGGAGACGGCCATATTGAATGCGCGTGCTTTTTCATAAACCCAGGCCAGTGACACCTGGGCGGTAGAAACACCTTCGCGCTGGGCCACCTCCGCGATGACTTGGCGCAATGGATGGTTGCGCTGCATGCGGGCCGCTTCGAAGCGCGGGAAGTTATGGCGGATGTCGTTGGGTTCAAGCTGCTGCAGGGAATCAACTTCCCCGGTGAAGTACCCGCGACCCAGCGACGCGTAGGTCACCAGGCCCACGCCGAGTTCACTGGCGGCTGGCAAGAGCCATCTTTCGATGTCTCGGCTGAAAATCGAGTACTCCATCTGGATCGCGGAAATTGGATGCACCTTGTGGGCTCGGCGCAGCTCCTCGGAAGTCACTTCGGACAAGCCGATGTGCCTGGCCTTCCCTGCTTCGACTAGCTCCTTATAGGCTCCGACAGTCTCCTCGATTGGCACCCGGGAATCCACCCGGTGGTAGTAGTACAGGTCAATGTGGTCTACGCCCAGCCGCCGCAGGCTCGCATCCATGCATTTCTTGATGAAGTCCGGGTCGCCATTAGCGCGTGGGTCTCCCGGATTCTTCGGACGCACGATGCCCGCCTTGGTTGCCAGGGTGACTTCGCCGCGACGGGTTCTGAGCACCTGCGAGAGCAGGGTTTCGTTGTGCCCTTCGCCGTAGATGTTGGCGGTATCCAGGAACGTGACGCCGCGATCAAGGACATGGTTCAAGGTACGCAGGGATTCGGCATCGTCGGCCGATCCGTAGGGCCCGCTCAGGGACATGCAGCCAAAACCCTGCGAGGTGGCTTCCAACCCCTGGCCGAGGTCGATGCTGTTTGCGATCTGCTGTGCCATGGTGGTCCTTCGAGTAGTCAGTTTCTCTCTTCTTGAGCCTAGCGAAGCAGGATTCAGCGGGCATCATGTTCCGTGATTTATTGAGTTCCGTGAACTGCCACCGAAACGACACACCGTAGCTAAAGTGGTAATGACCAGCATAAAGAGACTGCGTCTCACTTCTGCCCTTGAATCTCAGAGTAAAATTCTTGCCATGGGAAGCGTGGTTCGCGATCGAGTGCGCGAAAAGATGAAAGTCGAGTTGGCGGAACAGGTTTATGCCGTGTTCGCCGAACGCGGCATGGAGAACGTCACCGCCCAGCAGGCGGCCCAGGCAATTGGAATATCCCGTGCCACGTTCTTCCGGTACTTCTCGTCAAAAGAGGACGCGGTAGTTACTGCGTTGCGTTCCATGACCGCGCACTTCTCCGACATGGCCAGCTCCATGTCTTCGCATCCGGGCGAGAGCTTGCTGGAGCTTTTGCGCCGCAGCTTTGAATCGGCAGTAGTATTCGCTGAGCAGGATCCGGTGGCGATGCAGGGCCGCATTGAGCTGGTCAGGAGCACCCCTGCGCTCCGGGCCAGCTGGCAGGAATCCCGGCGTGAGCAGCAGGTAGCGCTGGCCCAGGCTCTGTCGCCTTTCTGCGCGAACCAGCGGCTGGCTGAAACCGCCGCGTTGCTGGGTCTGGCCCTTTACGACCATGCATTGGCCCGATGGGTTGGGACGGCGGGCAGTACCCTACGCGAGATCCTCGACGAAGCCTTCGACTTCGCGGCCATGATCGATGACAACTGGGCGGAGAAGCACTAGCAACCGCCGCAGGCTACGGCAAGCGAAGCACCTTGATCGCCTCGGCCAAGTACGGTTCCGGGGTGGGATCAGCAGATTGCGCCCAGCTGATCCATGCTGCAAAAGTCACCGTGCCGAATGCCAGCGCCAGATAGGGCGCCGCCTGCGCGCTGACCCCGCCTTCCGAGAAATGCCGCAGCACCCGCTCGTTGTCCTTGCCCATCCGCATCGAGGCCTGGGCCAGGAGCTCGGGCTGGTCCGCGATAAGCCGCAAGCGTCCTCGCGTGACCTCCGGATCCGGCAGCGAATCGAAAGCTGCCACCGCAGCAGCGTGCATGGCACCCACCAGGTCGTGGCCCTCCTGCTTCGCCGAGGCGAAGGCGCCGTCTGAAATGGCCGAAGCTTCCAGCAGGCCGCCCCACACCAAATCCGCCTTGGAAGCGAAATAGCGATAGAGGCTCTTGCGTCCGATTCCCGCTTCTTCGGCAATTTGCGCCATCGAAACTTCGCCATAGCCATGCTTGGCAAAGAGCGCCAGGGCGGTGCGGGCCACGGAGTCGGGGTCAATGGACTGCGGGCGCCCAGGCAGGTGCGTGGCAACGGAATCTTGGGTGTCAGGCATATCCCAATTATGGCCCATTGAGTTAAGACACAGTGTGTCATAACATGAAACTACCAATTCATCGGCAACCAGAAGGAACGGTTATGGGCATGGAAAACGCATGGCAGGAAAAGGTCACCGCAGAACGTTTTGCCGGCAAGACAGTGGTGGTCACCGGTGCCGGTTCGGGCATCGGCAAGGCCACCGCGCTGCGCGTGGCCAAGGAAGGCGGCAAGGTGATCGCCGCGGACATCAGCCGCGAACGGCTCGATGAGCTTGTTGCCGAGAACCCGGATCTGGACTTTGCCGTCGTGGCCGGCGACATCACCGACCAAGCGGTAGTGGACCAGGTAGTGGCAGCTGGCGAAGGGCGGATCGATGCGCTGGCCAACGTCGCCGGCATCATGGACAAGTTCGAGCCGATCCACGAGATCGAGGACTCGACCTGGGAACGGGTCATGAATGTGAACGTCAATTCCGTTCTGAAGCTGACCCGTTCGGTGGTCCCGCTGATGCTCGAGGCCGGCCAGGGCAACGTGGTCAATGTGGCTTCGGAAGCCGGCCTGCGCGGCTCGGCCGCCGGCATCGCATACACCGCCTCGAAGCACGCGGTCATCGGCATGACCACGAACTCGGCTGTCATGTACGGCAAGAAGGGGCTGCGTTTCAACGCAGTGGCACCGGGCGCAGTGCAGACCAATATCGAGGCTCCAATGGCCTCCGAATTCGCCCAGCAGGTAATCCCTCCGCTGATGGGCATCATCCCGGGCATGGCTACCGCAAGCCAGCTCGCCGCCTCGATCACCTTCCTGCTCAGCGAGGACAGCACCAACATCAACGGCGTGGTCCTGGCTTCGGATACCGGCTGGAGCGCCATCTAGCCAGACCCGGCTGGAGGCGAATTTCCCTGCTGGCAAGCGAAGCGGCGATCGGCCGGGGTGAGCTGGAGTCTTCCAGCGCACCCCGGCCGATCAGCTCTCAGGATCCCCGCAGTTGCCTTTGAGGCAACCGCCTGCCTCAGCTGTGCGCTTGTGCGCGTTCCTCATCGGGGTAGCTTTTCTGCGTGGCCGCAGCTGCTTCGGCTTCGGTTGCCGGGCTCATATCGAACTTGAGCAGGGCTTCCGGGGTGGGGCCGCCGCCGAACTTCGGTGAAGGCTGGCCGCCGTTGGCTACGCGTTCGGTCTCCAGGGCTTCCCATTCCTCATCGCGTCCGAGCATGCGGGCGGAGTCCTCGTTGGTGATCTCCCCGGCGAAGGCGCGCTTCATCGCCTCGCGGTCGAACTGTCCTTCCCATTTGGCGACCACGAAGGTGGCCACGCAGTTGCCCAGCAGGTTCACGGCAACGCGCATCGAATCCATGATGCGGTCCGCGCCCAGCAGCAGTGCCACACCGGCGACCGGGAAAATGCCCAGAGCGGCGGCGGTTGCCGACAGGGCCAGGAACGAGGATCCCGGGACACCGGCCATGCCCTTGGAGGTCAGCAGCAAGATGCCCAGAGCGGCCAGCTGTTGGCCGAAGCTGAGATTATGCCCGAATGCCTGGGCAAGGAAGAGCAGCGAGATGGACAGGTAAATGGCCGCGCCGTCGAGGTTGAAAGAATATCCGGTTGGGACCACCAAGCCGGTGGTGGCGCGGGAGCATCCGGCATTGGTCAGCTTGGTCATGATGCGAGGCATCACCGACTCTGTTGATGCGGTGCCCAGGGCCAGCAGGAATTCCTCGCGGGTGTACTTGATGAATTGCCACAGCGGAACCCGGGCAAATCCCCATGCGATCAAGAAAAGAATGCCGATGAACAGCAAGGCCGCGGCGTAGCAGGCGAGAATCAATTTCGCATAGGTGCCCAGGGTCTCGATGCCGTATTGGCCGATGATGAAGCCCATGGCGCCGAATGCACCCAGCGGTGCAACGCGCATGACCCAGCTCATGACCTTGAAGATCAGCTCCAGGACGTTCTCGAACACCGCGAGCAGCGGTGCGCAGCGTTCCTGGCCGACGACCACGATGGCCGCTCCGAAGAAGACCGAGAAGAACAGCACCTGCAGCAAGTTGTTCTCGGCGAAGGCGCCGATGACGCTGACCGGAATGATTCCCAGGATGAAGTCGGCGGCGCTCTTGGCTTCCCCTGATTTCTCCTCGATGGCTCCGGCATCGAGGGATGACGGGTCGATGTTCAATCCGGCGCCTGGCTGGAAAACATTGGCAATGATCAGACCGAAGACCAAGGCAAAGACCGTGGCGCAGGTGAAGTAGAGCAATGCCTTGACGCCAACGCGTCCCACTGCTTTGACGTCGCCCACCGCCGCGATGCCGGTGACGATCACCAGGAAGATCAGCGGGGCGATGATCATCTTGATCAGCATGATGAATCCGTCGCCCAACGGGCGCAGTCCTGATCCGATCTTCGGCAGGAAGTGGCCGATCAGAACACCGGCGACGATTGCGACGCCAAGCTGGAAGAACAATGAAGCGTAGAAGGGTTTCTTGGGGGTTGGCTCCGCGACCCGGAAGTCGTCTGCGGATTTGATTTTCATGGCTGCTCCTGAGGGTGGACGCGCTCCGAGGTATATGCCCGTGGCTTGAATGCTGTCAACTGTAAGGCACGTCACAGAATTCCGCAATGAAAAAAGATAATTTCAGTATGCGGAATGAATCCCTTCTGGATCATGGAATAAATCCATGTTTAGCAGGCATCTTCCGTGTTCGGGGAACGGTTGCGCTCGTGATGGCCAGGGCCGGGAACACGCCCCTCACCATGAGGGACTAATGCGGCAGGCGGAAGGCCGGTGCGGAATGAACCGGGCTGGCCAAGCGTTCAATGAACTGGTCCTGTCTTTGCGCCACCGGCAAGAGCGCTGTGCTCCATCGCCGCTGCAGACGTAAGCTGAGCCTACCTAGAAGCGGTGGGTGACTTGCTGGGATCATGGCCAAGGTGGAACCCACCGATTACTCCCAGCAGGATTGAGAGCACTCACTTATGAGCATGGAAAGCGCCGCCTGGCATTCGCTATGGAAGCTGTCAGGAGACAAGGGCAAGGCCTACGCTCCAACCACGCCTAAGCGAGTGCTGAAGTTCGCAGCCAGCTACAAGTCCCGGCTGCTGGTCTTCGTCGTCTTCTCCATCTTCGCCGCCGTCCTGGCCGTGATCACCCCGGTGCTCGCTGGACGGGTGGTCGACGAAGTCGTCGCGCAATCCGGGGTGCGGACGATCATCAACTTGGCTCTGGTCATGGCGGGGATCGCGATCCTGGATGCGGTGGTGTCCGTAGTGGTCCGCTGGTTCTCCTCGCGCTTGGGCGAGGGCATCATCTATGACCTGCGCACCGCAGTCTTCGACCATGTGCAGAAAATGCCGGTGGCATTCTTCTCGCGCACCAGGACCGGTGCGCTGGTCAGCCGCTTGAACAACGATGTCATCGGCGCGCAATCCGCCTTCGCCGGAACCCTTTCCGGGCTGGTCTCCAATACCGTGGCGCTGGTGCTCACCGCTGCGGTCATGTTCACCACCTCGTGGCAGGTCACGCTGATCGCTCTGGTGCTGCTGCCGATTTTCCTCTTGCCCGCTCGCCATTTCGGCAGGTCCGTGGCCCTGCTGCGCCGTGAATCCGCGGACCTGAACGCCACCATGGGCAACCAGATGACCGAGCGCTTCTCCGCCCCCGGCGCCACCTTGATCAAGCTTTTCGGCCGTCCCAAGGACGAGTCCGAGCAATTCGCGCTGCGTGCCGGCAAGGTGCGGGATATCGGCGTCAAGATGGCCATGCGCCAGTTCTACTTCGTCGCCGCGCTGACCCTGGTTGCGGCCCTGGCCCTCGCCCTGGTCTACGGTCTGGGCGGCATGTACGCGGTGCGCGGCGATCTGGCCGCGGGCGACGTGGTGGTCCTGGGCATGCTGCTCACCCGCCTCTACACGCCGCTGACCGCACTGGCCAACGCGCGCGTGGAAATCACCAGCGCGCTGGTCAGCTTCGACCGCGTCTTCGAGGTGCTGGACTTGGAGCCGCTGATTGCCGATGCTCCGAACGCCCGCCGCCTCGAGGCCGGGGCGGTGCCGGTGAGATTCAACCACGTGAGCTTCTCCTACCCGAGCGCCGACAAGGTCTCGCTGGCTTCGCTGGAAGAAGTCGCCATCCTGGACACCCGCGGCGGCGAAGAGGTCCTGCACGATATCGACTTCGAGATCCCCGCGGGCCAAACCTACGCGCTGGTGGGCTCCTCGGGTGCGGGCAAGTCCACCATCGCCTCGCTGCTGGCGCGCCTGTACGACGTGGATTCGGGCAGTGTTGAACTGGCCGGCGAGGATATCCGCCAGCTCGAGCTCGATTCGCTGCGCTCGACGGTGTCCATGGTGACCCAGGACGGGCACCTCTTCCACGAGAGCATCCGCTCCAACCTGACGCTGGCCCGGCCCGAAGCGACCGAAGAGCAGATCTGGGAGGCGCTGGAGCGTGCCCGGCTGAAGCCGGTGATCGCTTCCTTGCCCGATGGCCTGGATACCGTGGTGGGCGAGCGGGGCTACCGGCTTTCCGGTGGCGAACGCCAGCGCATGACCATTGCCCGTCTGCTGCTGGCAGCACCCCAGGTAGTCATCCTGGATGAGGCGACGGCGGCCCTGGACTCGTCGAATGAAGCGGCGGTGCAGGCGGCGCTGGGCGAGGCGCTGGCAGACCGCACGGCGCTGATTATTGCCCACCGCCTGTCGACCATCCGCTCGGCGGACCAGATCCTGGTCGTGGAGGGCGGGCGCATCGTCGAGCGCGGAACCCACAGCGAGCTGCTGGCCTTCGGCGGACGCTATAGCGAGCTGCACGAAACCCAGTTCGCGCAGTAGCACGCCTGGCCCTGAGCGCCAGGCCTTGGCCGGCGCGACTGGCCCCGGAACCGTCGAAAGCTAAGCGCTGGCGACCAGTTCGCCTGCCTTCTGCGCGGCATGGGTGGCGATGATGGTGCCGAAGACCAGTCCCTGCCCAATGGTGGCTCCGGCACCTGGGTAGACGTTGCCGAAGATGTTCGCGGCGGTATTGCCCTGGGCATAGAGCCCCTGGATGACCTCGCCGGATGTGTCCAGTGCGCGGCCATGGGCATCGGTCATCACGCCGCCGCAGGTACCCAGGTCCGAGAGCACGATCTTCACCGCGTAGTAGGTCTTGCCCTCCAGCGCGCGCAGGTTCGGATTCGGGTTCTGGGTCGGATCGCCGTAGTAGCGGTCGTAGGCGGACTCGCCGCGGCGGAACTGGTCGTCGATGCCGGTTCCGGCGCCCTCGTTGAACGCCTCCAGGGTCTGTTCCAGAACCCGCGCGGGAACAGCGATCTTGCCCGCGAGCGTGCTGATTGACGACGACTTGTGGGCCACCCCGGCCTTGTACCAGGACTCGGGAAGGGCCATGCGCGGGTAGCACTGTCCGGCGAAGATGTAGCTGTCGCGGTAGGCCTGGTCGAAGATGAGCCACATCGATCCAACCGGGTCGCCGTCCGCCTCGCGGCGCAGGATCTCCTGGCCGAAGCTCATGTAGTCGGTGGACTCGTTGATGAAGCGGCGTCCGGACTGGTCCACCATGAACGATCCGGGCAGCGAACGCTCGGCGAGCAGGATCTTGGGCGAGGATCCGGGCTTGAGCGGGGCAACGGCCGGGAACCACCAGGACTGCTGCATGCTCGCCAGCTGGGCGTTGTGCTGCTGCGCCAATGCAATGGCGTCGCCGTGGTTGCCCTTGGCGCCCAGACTCAGGTCCTCGACCAGCGACGGGCTCTGGTGCTGCTGGCGCATCGCCATATTATGGTCGTAGCCGCCGGCAGCCAGCACCACGCCGTACTTGGCGCGCACGCTCACCCGTTCCCCGCCCTGTTCCAGGACCGCTCCGGTGACCGCCGAATCGCTGAATTCGATATCCACCAGCTTCGCTTCGGTCCAGATGGGAATGCCTGCATCCAGCGCCCCGGCGTACATGCCGCCGGCGATGGCCTGGCCTCCGGCGCTGTAGTTACGGCCGATCAACAGCCCTCCGGCGCCCTGGATGAGGCGCTTGACGATGCGCGGGAAGGCCTTGTGCGGGGCCTTGGCAATGAGGTTCATCCACTTGTAGTCCGCACCGGTCACTGGCATCGGCATGGGGGCGGACATGGTGGCTGGCTGGAAGCGGATCAGCTGGTCGCCAAGCTTGTTCAAGTCGAAGGGGCGCGACTCGACCGAGCGGCCCGCAGCGCTGCCGCCTGGCAATTCGGGATGGTAGTCGGAGTAGCCCTTGGACCAGAAGAAGCTCAGCCGGGTCATGCGTTCGAGCATCTTGACGGTCTCGTCGCCGGACTCCAGGAAGGCCTTCCAGCGCTCGGCCGGGCCGGATCCTTCCACGACGGATGCGATGTACTTTTCGCCGCGCTCCAGGGAATCGACGGCGCCGTCCCGCTTGAGTACCGTATTGGCGGGAATCCAGAAGGCTCCACCCGAGCGGGCGGTAGAGCCGCCCACGTACTGGGTTTTCTCGGCCACGGCAACGTTGAGGCCGAGTTCCTTGGCAGCCAGCGCGGTGGCCAGCCCGGTGCCGGATCCGATGACCAGCAGGTCGACTTCATGCTGATCGATGGTGACGGGTGCAAGAACGGTTTTCGATGCCATGTCGGACTCCTCTGCGCGGTGCCGGGCTTCAGCCCTTTCGCCAGCCCACGCTAGCCGAGCCGCTGGTAGTGCGGGGGCCCAGTCCCGCTGGGAGGGACACCTTGCATCCACGGTGCGCCGGCCTGTCCGACCGGGCAGGAAGATCCGGCGCGGCTAGTCCGCTGCTGCCACCAGCTGGCGTCCCAGTTCGCGGGCTGCCTCCTGCAATACCGGCACCGCGCTGTCGATGAAGGCCTCGTCCACGCGGGTCACCGGGCCGGAAACCGAGATGGCCATCGGCGTTGGCGCGCCCGGTACTGGCACGGCGATGCAGCGAACCCCTAGTTCCTGCTCTTCCTCGTCGATGGCGTAGCCGCGTTCGCGGGTGGCCTCGACATCGGTGAACAGCTTGCCCAGGGTGGTGATGGTGTTCGCGGTCTTCGGGGGCATGCCCGCCTGCGAGACCAATCGCTGCACGCGCTCGTCATCCAGCACCGAGAGCACGGCCTTGCCGACCCCGGAATTGTGCAGCATGGCGCGGCGTCCGACTTCGGTGATCATGCGCATCGAGTGGGCTGACTGCACCTGGGCGATGTAGGTGACCATGTCTCCGTCGAGCACCGCGATATTCGCCGATTCGCCCAGCTTCGCGACCAGATCCTTCAGCGCAGGGGAGGCCAAGGCGCCCAGCTGGCGGTTGGCTACCTCGCCCAGCCGGATCAGCCGCGGGCCCAGTGAATAGCGGCGGTTGGGCAGCTGGCGCACGTAGCCCACGCCGACCAGGGTGCGCAGCAGGCGGTGGATGGTCGGCAATGGCAGGGGAGTATCGGCGGCAAGCTCGCTGAGCGCGGCTTCTCCGCCGGCACGGGCGATGACTTCCAGGAGCTCGAAAGCACGTTCGACGGACTGGACGCCGCCGGTGGTGGACTTGCTGGAAGTCTGCGTCATCTTTGCTCCTAATAAAGGCACTGGTTTCGGAAGAGGGCTACGCATTACTTCTACGATGCGAAATCCTAGTCCCAAGAATAGCGCAGAATCAGGCTTTTCTTCCACGATCCGATATTAACTCGGCAAAAAATCGTGCTGGGCACCACAAAACACTCTTGCATTTTCATTTTGAGGATAATAGTATCCACTATACGGAAACTTTTACAGGAGGATCAGATGGCAGCACCAAGCCCGGGATATTCACTCACGCTTCGCGTCCAGACACCTGCGTCGATTACCGCGACCAGCGAGCTGGCCGGCGCGGTCGGTTCGGCCGGCGCGCACATCACCGCCCTGGATGTCACCGAGTCCAACCACACCCACATGGTGGTGGACGTTTCCTGCAACACCACCGACGTGGCCCACGGCGAGACCGTGCGCGCGGCGCTGGATAGCCTCGATGGCGTAAGCGTGCGCAACGTCTCGGACCGCACCTTCCTGATGCACCTTGGCGGCAAGCTCTCGGTGACCCCCAAGGTCGCCCTGCGCAACCGCGATGACCTCTCTCGCGCCTACACCCCGGGTGTCGCCCGCGTCTGCATGGCCATCGCCGAGAACCCTGCCGATGCGCGCAACCTGACGGTCAAGCGCAACACCATCGCCGTGGTCACCGACGGCTCGGCCGTGCTGGGACTGGGCAATATCGGCCCGGCCGCAGCCCTGCCGGTCATGGAAGGCAAGGCGGCGCTGTTCAAGCAGTTCGCCGATGTCGATGCCTGGCCGGTCTGCCTGGACACCCAGGACACCGAGGAGATCATCATGATCGTCAAGGCGCTGGCACCGGTCTACGGCGGGGTGAACCTCGAAGACATCGCCGCCCCGCGCTGCTTCGAAATCGAGGCCCGGCTGCGCGAAGAGCTGGACATCCCGGTCTTCCACGACGACCAGCACGGCACCGCAATTGTCACCCTGGCCGCGCTGCTCAACGCGGTGAAGGTCGTGGACAAGAAGATCGAGGACCTGCGCATCGTGGTCTCCGGGGTCGGCGCGGCCGGCAACGCGATCATCCAGCTGCTCATGGCCCGCGGCGCGCAGAACATCATCGCCTGCGGACGCAATGGCGCGATCACCCGCAACGAAGCCTACGCCGATGCGCACCGCACCTGGCTGGCGGAAAACACCAACCCGCAGAACTTCACCGGCACCCTGAAGGAAGCCATCGCCGGCGCGGACGTCTTCATCGGCGTCTCGGCCCCGAACGTGCTGGACGAAGCCGATATCGCCGCCATGAACGAGCGCGCCATCGTCTTCGCCATGGCCAACCCGGATCCCGAGGTGGACCCGGAACTGGCCGGCCGCCACGCGGCGGTGGTCGCCACCGGGCGCAGCGACTTCCCCAACCAGATCAACAACGTCCTGGCATTCCCAGGTTTCTTCCGCGGGCTGCTGGATGCAGGCGTCACCGAGATCACCGACGCCATGCTCCTGGCCGCCGCGGACGCCATTGCCGCGCGGGTCAGCGAATCAGAGCTGAACCCCGGATTCATCATCCCGTCGGTATTCGACCCACAGGTCGCCTCCGATGTGGCCATGGCAGTGCAGGACGCAGCCGCCGCCAAGTAGGCGCTGCGCAGCAAGACCTTAGGGTGCATGTCAACGCACCCTTCATTGGAACAGAGCACAAGAGGTTAAGGAACAACCCATGAGTATTGAAATCACCAGCATCCCCGACGCCGCCGATGCCCAGCAGATCCTCTCGGGCGAAGCGCTGGCCTTCATCGAGAAGCTGCACCAGAAGTTCGCTGGCACCCGCGATCAGCTGCTGGCCGCACGCGGCGTGCGCCGCCAGCAGTTCTCCGATGCCAAGTCCATCGACTTCGATCCGCAGACCGAATCCGTGCGCACCGGCGACTGGAAGGTCGCCGAAGCCCCAGAGGCGCTGCGCGACCGCCGCGTGGAGATCACCGGCCCGGCCTCCCCGGCCAAGATGGCCATCAACGCGCTGAACTCCGGCGCCAAGGTCTGGCTGGCCGACCTGGAAGATGCTTCCACTCCGAGCTGGTTCAATGTCATCGACGCGATCTCCAACCTCTCGGCCGCCGCCCGGGGCACCTTGGCCTTCACCGATGCGAAAACCGGCAAGTCCTACGCGCTGCGCACCGACGCCCCGCGCGCGGTCGTGGTGGTCCGCCCCCGCGGCTGGCACCTGCCGGAGAACAATGTGCTCATCGACGGCAAGCCGGCGGTCGGTGCACTGGTCGACTTCGGCCTGCACTTCTTCCACAATGCCAAGGTGCTCGCCGAATCGGGACAGGGCCCGTTCTACTACCTGCCGAAGATGGAGCACTACCTGGAATCGCGCCTGTGGAACGAGGTCTTCACCTTCGCCCAGGCCGAGCTGGGCATCGCCCACGGAACCGTGCGCGCCACCATGCTCATCGAGACCATCCCGGCCGCCTTCCAGATGGAGGAATTCCTCTACGAACTGCGCGAGCACGCCTCTGGCCTGAACGCGGGCCGCTGGGACTACCTGTTCTCCATCATCAAGACCTTCCGCGAAGCCGGCGAAGCGTTCATCATGCCCGACCGCTCGGCCGTATCGATGACCGCGCCGATGATGCGCGCCTACACCGAGCTGCTGGTCAAGACCTGCCACAAGCGCGGCGCCTTCGCCATGGGCGGCATGGCGGCGTTCATCCCGAACCGCCGCGAACCAGAAGTTACCGCCGCCGCCTTCGGCAAGGTCCGCGAGGACAAGTCCCGCGAGGCCAACGACGGATTCGACGGCTCCTGGGTCGCCCACCCGGACCTGGTTGAGCTGTGCAAGGAGATTTTCGACGCGAAGCTCGGCGAGAAGCCGAACCAGATCGACCGCCAGCGCCCGGAGGTCGAGGTCACCGCAGCCCAGCTGCTGGACGTGGCCAGCGCTCCCGGCGATGTCACCGAGGCCGGCGTGCGCGCCAACCTCTACGTGGCAGTGAACTACGTGGCCGTGTGGCTCTCGGGCAACGGCGCGGTCGCCATCCACAACCTGATGGAAGACGCCGCCACTGCGGAGATCTCGCGCTCGCAGATCTGGCAGCAGATCCGCAACCAGGTGGTCGCCGCCGACACCGGCAACACCATCACCGCCGAACTGGTTGCTGGCATTCTCGCCGAAGAGGTTGAACGCCTGCGCGCGGAGGTCGACAATGAAGAGCACTTCAACGCCTACTACCAGCCGGCAGCGGAACTGATCGCGAAACTGACCAGCGGCAAGGACGAGGATTTCGCGGACTTCCTCACCACCCCAGCCTACGAACTCTTGGAAAAGGAATACGTGACCAAGCCATGAGCAACACCTTCGATGAGTCCACGCTTGCCAGCGTAGAAGCAAAGCTGGCAGCCACCGACCGGCTGCTGGAAACCTCCTACCCGGGGGATACCGGAGCCCGCCAGCCGATCCATACCGTGTACGTCCCCGGGGACAAGTACACCGTGGACCTCCCAGAACGTTGGGGCCACAATGCAGTAGCCACTGCCGGAGGACTGATTGGCCTATCCTCCTTGGCGGCCAAGCTCAAGCTGGCCGAACCAGAGCGCTTGGCGGAACTGGTGGCCGCGAAGCTGGCAAGCGAACCCATCGAAGATCTGCGCCTCGATTTCGAGGACGGCTACGGCAACCGCACGGATGCCGAGGAGGACGCCGCAGTGCTTGCCGCGGCCGACTCGGTATCCGCCGCGGTGGCCGCCGGCAAGGCCCCGGCCTGCATCGGCATCCGCTTCAAGTGCTTTGAAGCACCCACCCGGGCCCGAGGGATCCGCACCCTGGACCTGTTCATCACCCGGCTTGTGGCCAACGGTCCGCTGCCCGAGGGCCTGCGCCTGACCCTGCCCAAGGTGACCACCGTGGCCCAGGTCGAGTCCATGGTCTACCTGGCCGAAAAGCTGGAAGAAGCCCACGGGCTAGAAGCCGGACGCATACGCTTCGAAGTGCAGGTGGAAACCCCGCAGGTCATCCTGGCCGCCAACGGAACCCATCCGGTGGCCCAGCTGATCGCCTCGGGCAAGGGCCGGGTATCCTCGCTGCACTACGGAACCTACGACTACTCCGCGTCGCTGGGCGTAGCCGCCGGATACCAGTCCATGGAGCACCCGGTAGCGGACTTCGCCAAGGACGTCATGCAGGTGGCCGTGGCCGGCACCGGGGTGGAACTGTCCGACGGCTCCACCAACATCATCCCGGCCGGCGACCCGGAGAACATCTCGGCCGCCTGGGAACTGCACGCCCGCCTGGTCTCCCGCCACCTGTCCCGCGGCATCTACCAGGGCTGGGACATGCACGAGAACCAGCTGGTTACCCGCTACCTGGCCACCTTCGCCTTCTTCCGCGAAGGACTGCAGGCAGCCGGAACCCGGTTGCGCAACTACGTCCACCAGATCAACTCGGCCATCATGGACGAGCCGGCCACAGCACGGGCCCTGGCCCGCTACATCCACCGCGGGGTGGCCTGCGGTGCGGTCACCGCCGACGAGGTCACCGAACTGGCCCAGATCACCCTGCCCGAACTCGAGGCGATCGCCTTGAACCGCTCCCACGCCTAAGGACAACACCATGACTGTTCCAGCCATCCAGAACTCCTCGTCGTACTACTCGGACTTCGGCGGCCACCCGCCGCAGAGCGATCTGCTCACCGACCGGGCCATCGTCACCGAGGCCTATACCGTGATCCCCAAAGGCGTGCTGCGCGACATCGTCACCAGCGTCTTCCCCGAGTGGACCAACACCCGTGCCTGGGTGCTCAACCGCCCGGTCGCCGGCGGGGCCACCACCTTCTCCCAAGCCATCGTGGAAGTTGCCCCCGGCGGCGGCGCCACCAAGCCGGAGCCGCAGGCCCAGGTGCAGGGATTCATCTTCGTGCTCACCGGGCAGCTGACCCTTCTCATCGAGGGCACCGAGCACGTGCTGGTGGACGGCGGCTTCGCCTACCTGCCAGCCGGCGCCACCTGGTCGGCCCGCAATGACGGCACCGAGACCACCAGCTTCCACTGGCTGCGCAAGCGCTACGAAGTGCTCGAAGGAGTGGCCGCACCGGCTCCCGTGGTGGGCAATGAGCGCGACATCGAACCTGGCCCGATGCCGGGCACCGACGGCAAGTGGCGCACCACCCGCATGCTCGATCCCAACGACGTGGCCTTCGACTTCGGCGTGAATATCGTGACCTTCGAACCAGGCGCATCCATTCCGTTCGCCGAAACCCATGTCATGGAGCACGGCCTGTACGTGCTGGAAGGCAAGGGCGTGTACCGGATGAATGGCGACTGGGTCGAGGTCGAGGCCGGGGACTACATGTCGCTGCGCGCCTTCTGCCCGCAGGCTTGCTACGCCGGCGGCCCGGAGAACTTCCGCTACCTGCTCTACAAGGACCAGAACCGCCAGATCGCGTTGTAAGCAGGGCCAAGGCACGGATGTGGAGCTCGATGCTCTGCAGCCGTGCCTTTTGAGTTATTGCGCAAACTCGTCGTCCATAGCTAGCTTCGCTAAACGGCGAACTTTCTATACGTGAACTGGCAACATCGCATCTTGTGACTTTCCATTGCTTTAGCGGAACTTCACTGGTCCGTGAGGGTATCTCGCCAGTCGGCGGGGAACCCAAGCTGCTCCAGAGCAACACCGTCGATAAGGCTGAAGCTGTCCTCCAATAATGCTGATAGCTGACGTGGCCAAGACGTCCCCGGAGACGTAACAGAAACCAATTGCGCGAGGACTACGGAAGTTCCATACATTCTGTCTTGCTGGCCCCGTAGGCCGGCTAGGCCGGAGACCATGCTGAGCCGCCGTACGGAAACTGGTTCGAATACTCTATTCCATAATCGGGAATGGTGAGCAGCTGTATTTCGTACGATTGTCAAATGCTTCAGCCAGTTCATGAACGCTGCACCAAACTTTGCTTCAGGATGGCGCTCTGGGGGAGCCCAGCCGAACCACCTCGCTATTCGCTCTCGATCAGCATCCAGAAGATTCGCGTAAAGACGAGAGATATCACCGAAATCCAGAAACTCCATGGCAACCCATATGGGGTACTGGCCATCGTACGAATCATGATGATGCAAAGCCACGGGATCTTTTGAGTTCAAGGCCCGCTGAATCCTGCTTTGCACGGTGTCTATCATTTCGTGGTGCCGTGCGGGATCACGGAAATACTCTGGGTTAGAGAGTGCATTCACGTCCCGTTCGCCCAGCACATCAGCGATGCGGGAGCGACAGGCAACTTCGACACGTTCTAATCCACTGAGAATATGGGTTTCGAGCTTGCGGTCGAATTCGTAGAGTGCCGCGACATTTTTCATTGACGTCCCGGATACGAAGTTTGAGTCTCTGTTTCCGCCAGGCTGTGCTACACGAAAGGGGTGCCAGTAACCACTCAACCGGTAATAACCGACGAAGCGGAGCCAATGTTCTGTCTGGTCCCAGCTGACATCCATTCCTCTGCGGCGTAGCTGTTGAATTTGAGCCGCAATTGACGACCACTCTTTAACTTCTTTGATTGCCACAGTGCAATCCTGTCGCCGAGATAAAGATCGACCCCGATGCCAACAAAAGTCGGGACCGGGGTCAACAGAATTAGCTTCAGTTTAGCCGAGCTGGCGGATTATCGATATGTGCTTCTGGGCACGAGGGCGCACGGAAACGAGTTGCCTAATCACGCTGGCGATGGCATGAAGATTAGTCTTTGCGCAATGATCATCACCGATGCATCTACTTCGTCTCTTCGCTGTTATCCGAGCGAGCGCTAAGTATCATTCTGCGCTGCAAGCGGGTCAGATCCCGTTCGGATGGCGGGCCGAAAGATGGTGCCAAGGCATCACCCAGCGCCGCGCCAACCGCTTCCTCGTCCAAGTTCATTCCCACGGCGACCAGTGCGTCGTCGGCTGGGTCGCTGGTGGCGGTGGCTTCGGCAAAATGGATCTGCCGGCCCACCATATTGACCAGGAAGCGCTGCGTGCCGCGATCGGTGCGCAGTTTTACATGCCCCTTGAGCCGGTAGGCCGCAGCAGGCGGGTGCTCCAGCAGGTCCAAGAGGGCACCCGGATCCGCGGCCTCGGGGCAGCGCACCGTCACCGCGTTGGCGTGCGGAGCATGCTCGTGGTCGTGGTGCGGGCGGGAGGCAGCCGCCAACGGCAACTCGTCGATCGGGTCTTCGTTCAGGGCGATGTCGAAGACCAGCTCGGGGTCTATGGCGGCGTGCGACGCCGGGATGATGGCAACGTGCGGGTTGATTTCGCGGATCCGTCCGCTGATCCTGGCCAGGACCACGTCGCGGTGTTCCGGGGCAATGCGGTCCAGCTTGTTGACCACCACCATGCTGGTGGCGCTGAAGCGGGCCGGGGCCATCGCCGCGGTATCCACGGTGTGCTCATGCTCCACCGCGTCGATCACGTCGATGATGCCGCCGAAGCGTACCCCGTGGGCCTTGCCGAAACGCAGCAGCCGATCCACGTTCAGCGGGTCGGCCGCGCCGCTGGCCTCCACGATGATGGCATCCAGGCGCAGCTTCGGCTGGCCCAGCTTCTCCAGCAGCTCGTCCAGGCCGCTGCTATCGGACAGGCAGCAGACGCAACCGCCGGCAATGGATTCGGCCGCATCGATCTGGCCGGTGATCAGCCCGGTATCCACGTTGACCTTGCCGATGTCGTTGATGATGACCCCGACGCGGGTACCCGGGCGGGTCAGCAAGCGGTTGAGCAGGCTGGTTTTTCCTGCACCCAGATATCCGGTGAGCACGATGACAGGGATCAATGCCGGCTCCTTTTCACTTCGACAAGCGGGCCGAGTCCATTCTCCTTGCTGGGCCAACCCAAATGAAGCTGACACGCGATAACGCGCCACGTCGGGGCACCGCGAATGCGGCCGGGCGCCCCGGCGCGTAGTGCTTGTTTTCTAGGAGAGCACGGAGCTGCGCGTGCGGGTGAACGCGGAAAGCCCGGTGATATCGCGGCCGACAATCAACGCCTGGACTGAGTCGGTGCCTTCGTAGGTCGAGACAACTTCCATGTCCGTCAGGTGGCGGGATACGTGATTTTCCAACAACAACCCGTTGCCACCCATCATGTCGCGGGCTTCGCGGCACATCGCCAGGGCTTTACGCGAAGTGGTCATCTTGACCAGTGATGCCATAGGAGCAGTGAACTCGTCGCGCTCCTGCAGCTGCGCCATGCGATTGCACATTAACTGCATGCCCACCAGATCAGAGAGCATGGTGGACAACTTCTCCTGGACCAGCTGGTAGCTGGCGATCGGCGCCCCGAACTGCTCGCGTTGCAGTGCGTAGGAGGTCGCCAGTTCGAAGGCGGCGATGCCGTGACCCAACGCCTCCCAGGAGGCGCCGCCACGGGTTGCTTTAAGCACTCGGTTCACCCCGGAGAAGGATTCGCAGTGCTCCAACCGGTTCTCAGCCGGGATGCGCACGTTCTCGATCCCAATATCGGCCTGCATGATGCCGCGCTTGCCTACCTTGCCCACGATGACCTGTGGGCAGTATCCGGCCGGGAATCCATGTACAGGATCCTTCTCCACAACGAATGCTTTGACCTTTCCATCGGCCACGTCGCGAGCGTACACCACGGTGACATCGGCCTGGTCGCCGTTGCCGATCCAGCGCTTGTGGCCCGAGAGGATCCAGCTATCTCCGTCTCGGCGGGCGGAAGTTTCCAATGAGACGGAGTCAGATCCGTGGGTCGGCTCGGTCAGGGCGAAGGCGCCGGTTTTCTGCAACGTGGCCATCTGAGGTAGCCAGCGCTGGCGCTGCTCTTCGTTGCCGAGCATGTAGATCGAGCCCATTGCCAGGTTGGAATGCACGCCGAAGAAGGTGTTGATCGAGCCGTCGATGCGGCCCATCTCGCGGGCGACGATACCCGAGGCTCGGCGCGAGAGACCGGGGCATCCATAGCCTTCGATGAACGTTCCGACCACACCGAGGTCTTTGAGACCCGGCAGGACCTGGTATGGGAATTCTGCACGTTCCCAGTAGTCATTGATGACTGGTTGTATCTGGCTGGTGCCGTAAGCACGCACGCGGTCGCGGATGGCCAGTTCTTCGGAAGACAGGTCCGCATCGAGTAGGAAGAAATCGGAATGAGTGGCGGGGGCAGTCATGGAGTGTCCTTAGTTCTGTTGTGGGTAATCGGAGAGCAGATTGGAGTGCAGCGCCTCGCGGATGGTTTCGGGCAAGGCCAGCGGCATCCGGGTATCGCGATCGAGGATCACGATGACCACTTGGACGCTCACGCAACAATGGCCCTGCTGGAACAGCTCATGGCTGACCGTGTAGGAAGTGGTGCCGATCCGCGAGATCCAGACATCCATGGTGGTTTCGGGGCCATAGTGGACGGCATTGCGGTAGTCCACGTTCATGGCGCGCACTACTCGCGGCGAGGACTCATCCGGGGTCGTGCCCCACCAGTGGTTTCCGGCTTGGATACGGCCTTCTTCGACCAGTGTGAGGATCCGGGCATTGTTCACGTGCCCATTCGCATCCTGATCCGACCAACGGACGGAGACTGGAAAGGTTAATTTTTCAGCGCGCTGCGTTGGCTGCGATACCTGCGAGGTCATGGCTTTCCTTTCCTTGAGCTAGGGATTTGGCTTGGCTGAGCCATTGCAGGACATCTGCACGGTCCTGGTCCAATGTTGGAGGGGCTTTGTCATAGCGAGCTGGGGTACGGCTGAAGGTCACAGGGTGCTTGATCAACGGCACTGCTTCGGCCCCCTGCCCAGCCTGGATCACCGGATTCAAGCCGAGCTTTTGGGCAAAGTCCACGCCTTCGTCAATGCCTAGCACGGGGGATGCCGGAACGCCGTCGAGCTGAAGGAGCTCGAACCACTCGTCAGCACTCTTGGCTGCCAGTGCTTCTTCCATCAGCGCCCGCAACGGTTCTCGGTTGGCATTGCGATTCTTGACATTGTCGAAACGGGTATCGGAGGCCAGATCTGGCAGCTCCAGCCGGGTGATCATCCGGGAGAACTGCGCGTCATTGCCGCAGCAGATGATGATGTCCCTGTCCGCGGCTTTGAACGGCCCATAGGGGAACAGGCTCGGGTGGTCATTGCCCATGCGAGTGGGCACGTTGCCGCAGGCCACATAGCCAGTTGTCTGGTTGACCAAGCCGGACAGGGACGCCGAAAGCAAGTCGATTTCCAGGTGCTGTCCCTTGCCCGACTGGGCACGTTCATGCAGTGCGCCGAGCACGCCCACGGTGGCCTGCAGTCCCATGACCACATCGAAGATGGCCACTCCTGCTCGCTGTGGGGGGCCATCCTGGCTGCCGGTGACAGTCATCATTCCGGAGACTGCTTGGGCGATCAGGTCGTAGCCGGGCATATGCGCGCCTTCGGCGGTGCCGAAGCCGGTAATGGATGCGTGCACAATACCTGGCCAGCGCTGTGCGACCGACTGCTCGTCGAGGCCGAACTGGGCCAGTCCGCCTGGTTTGAAGTTCTCGATGAAAACATCCGCTTGGTCAATGATGCTATAGGCCGTTTCCAGATCATCCGGATTCTTCATGTCCAGCATGATTGAGTTCTTGTTGCGATTCACCGAGAGGTAGTAGGTGCTCACACCATCGCGGGCTGGTGGAACCCACTGGCGGGAGTCATCTCCGCTGGGGCCTTCGACTTTGATGACCGTTGCTCCCATATCTGCCAGCAGCATGGTGCAGTAGGGCCCGGCCAGAACGCGGGTGAAATCGGCGATGACCACGCCGGACAGCGGACCGTCAGTGGCGGTGGCATCGGGGTTGTTCAGGTGGGACACCATGGGTGGGCCTCGTTTTCTTAGTGGTTGGTTCGGTTGAAGCGCAGGGGCTGCACACGGCGGCGCTGCACCAGAAAAGCACTAGTGCTTGAAGCTCCCTGCCACTAGGGTGGGGTGAGGAGTTCGGCGGCAAAGTTCGTAGTCAAAGGAGAATTATGGAAGTTGCACAGGCCAAGGCAATTATGGCCGTCGCCGACCATCTTCACTTCGGCCGCGCAGCGCAGCAGCTGAGCATGGGCCAAGCACCGCTGAGCCGGATGATCAGCCAGCTGGAGCGCTCCCTTGGTGCCCAGCTTTTCGCTCGGACAACGCGCAATGTCGAGCTGACTCCGGCAGGTCAAGCGTTGCTGGAACCGGCGAGGAACCTCGTGGCCGCTTCCGCGATTGCCATGGGCACGGTGAAGAGCACGGTCAGCGGAGAGACTGGCAGGGTGAAGATCGGCTTCGCCGGTGCCTCCACTGGCGACAGGGTGGGGCAACTGGCCCGCAGTGTGCGGCGCACCCACCCGGGACTGGCCTTGGAATTCCATAGTTCGCAGTTCTCCCATATCGGTTTGGAAAGGGTTTTGGACGGTTCGCTGGATATCGCCATCGGCCGGTGGGACTTCTTGCCCGCCGAGGTGGACTCTCGGCTGCTCGTCGTCGAGCAGGTTCTTATCGCTCTGCCCGAATCCCATACGCTGGCCGGCCGCGACAGCCTGGAGCTCTCGGAGTTGTCCCACGAAGGATGGATCAATCTGCCCGGAGGTTTCAGTGGCGCTTTGCAGAACCGGATGAACTCCCTGTCCATCGCCTCCGGTTTCATTCCGCGCATCGTGCAGACCGCCCCTGATTCCTGGACCCTGGTGGCCTTGGTGGGAGCCGAGATGGGCATTGCGATGAGCCTGGATTCGGTTCGCGACAACATCATGTGCGACGGGGTGAAGTTCGTCCCGCTGCGCTCGGGCAACACTGCGCTGGAAGTGAGGATGATCTGGCAGCGCAACGGCCTCTCGCCTGCCGTGCAGAGTGTGCTTGATATTGCCGAGCGCATCTTCCCAGATCCCCGAAATTACGCCGACGCATAGTCATACCAGCCACGCCCGGATTTGCGCCCGAAGCGGCCCTCCTCGTACAACTGCTGGATCTGGGGGTGCGGGAGGCTGGCTTCGTCCCTGGTCTGCTCGTATTCGGCCAGCCGGATCAGGTAAACGACATCCAATCCAACCAGGTCCATCAACTCGAAGGGCCCCATGGGGTGGCCCAGCGCATCGCGTGCGGCCTTGTCGATATCGGCTGGACTGGCGATGTCCTGATCAATCAGGTTCAGCGCTTCCTTTCGCAACGCATTCAGCAGCCGGTTCGCGACGAAACCTGGGATCTCCCGGTTCAGTTGCACGACCTCCTTGCCCAAGGATTCGGCGAGAATCCTCGTGCATTCCATGGTTTGCAGGGAAGTGAGCTCGTGCGGGACGATCTCTACGCACTTCATTACCAGGGCTGGATTGAAGAAATGCATATTGCAGACCTCGTCTGGGCGGCCGGTGGCAGAAGCAATCTGCGATGAGACAATATTCGACGAGTTCGTGGCGAGGATCGCGTGGGCCGGGGCCACCGCATCCAGCGATGCGAAGATCTGCCGCTTGATCGCCAGATCTTCCACTGCCGCTTCGATCACGAAGTCAGTTGAGGCCACGACAGCATCGCGGTCGGTGGCGAATTGGAGCTTCGCTTGGGCAGCAGCGACTTCCTTTGCGCAGCGCCGGCCCTTATCCACATCGCGTTCCAAACGTGTCCAAAGCAGATCCTTGGCCTGATCCAGGGGTGCATCAGCAATATCCACCAAGGTGGTGCGGTATCCGGACAGGGCACAGATCGCGGCGATCTGGGAGCCCATGGTCCCGGCACCCAGGACGGTGATGTGTTCAATCGGTGCAGCAGTTCTCATCAGTGGAGCTCCTTAACTGGTACGCGTGGCCGCTCGGAAGTCGGGTTTGCGCTTGTCGATGAAGGCTTGGGTTCCTTCGGCCTTTTCGTCGGTGGAATAGAGCAGGGACTGGGCCAAGGTTTCGAGCAGCAGCCCGGTTTCCATGCTGGCGTCCATTCCGTGGTTGACCACGGACTTGACCAGGCGGATGGCTAGCGGACCCTTGGCACGGATGCGCTGAGCTATCCTGTGTGCTGCGTCCATCAGCGATTCGGGATCGGTGACCTCGGTAACCAAACCTGCGGTCAGTGCTGTCCGGGCATCCACGCGCCGACCGGTAAGCATCATGTCGATGGCGCGCCCCATGCCGATGAGCCGGACCAGCCGCTGGGTGCCGCCAGCGGCCGGGATGATGCCCAAACCGGTCTCCGGCAGGGCGAACTGGGCGTTATCCGAGCAGATGCGGATATCGCAGGCGAGGGCGAACTCGTGCCCGCCGCCGAAGGCGAAGCCGTTGACCGCAGCGATGGTGGGTTTCGCGCTGGCGGCAATCTGCCCGAAAACGCTTTGCATCCGGGCGGCGAGCCCGTCGACCGGGGTGCGCTGGGCTAGTTCGTTGATGTCCGCCCCGGCGACGAAGGACTTGGTTCCGGTGCCAGTGAAGACCAGCACGTCGACGGTGTCGTCCTGGGCGATCTGCGACAGTTGCGTGGACAGCTCGTCGAGGACCTCGCGGTTCATCGCGTTGAGCGCTTCGGGGCGGTTGATGGACAGCACTGCGACGCCGTCGGCGTCCTCGCGCAGGATGACTGGTGTTGAGGGATACGGTGCCATGATTCTTCCTGGTTGTCCGGTTCTAGGAGTGGATCGAGGTAGGAACCTCGGACGCTTCGGCGTCGGGTTCGGGAAGTCCAGAGCGCTTGGACCGCTTGGTGAAGAGCGCCAAGGCGCAAGCTCCTGCGATTACGGCCGTAGCGATGACGCGGTAGCCGCTCTCCGGCAGGAAGAGGAGGAACCCGGCGGCAGCCAGTAGCACTCGCTGGAGTCGACTCAGTCTGGTCTCGATGATGACCAGCCAGCCACTGAACGAGCAAGCGATTGCGGTCACTGCGATGATGCTGAATAGTGTGGACACGATAATTTCCGCGGCGTCGCCCTGGGCGACCAGAGCAGGGTTCAAGGCGAACCCGAAGGGCACCACGTACTTCACGGCACCCAAACGCATGGCTTCAAAACAGGTGGCCATCGGTGAGGCCTTGGAGATGCCGGCCGCTGCGAAGGCGGCCAGTCCCACTGGCGGGGTGATGTAGGAAACTGAGGCCCAGTAGATGACGAACAGGTGCGCGGCAATCGGATCCACCCCCAGCGCGGTGAGCGCCGGAGCCATCACGATAGCCAAGAAGACATAAGCCGCCGAAATGGTCAGGCCCATACCCAGCACGAAGCAGGCAATCGCCCCTGCAATCAGGATCAGGATGACGTTCTCGCCGACCAGCGCCACCAGGTCTCGGGACAGCGAGAGTGCCACACCAGTGGCGGACAATCCGCCGAGAATAAGCCCCACACCGGCGATGATGCCGATGATCTGGGCCAAGGTCTTGCCCGCATCGAGCATCATGTCGCGGAATTCAATAATTCCGAACTTCAGGCTTGGCTTGGCCAACGCGATCACGAGCAGCAATCCGACCACCCAGAATGGGACCTGGGATTCGGATCCAGCGAAGAACAGCATGGCGGTCAGTAGGCCCAGGGCAGATATGTAGGGCCAGCCGGAAACGAGTGATGCGATGAACTTTGGCAACAGATCCTTGCGTGTGCCCTTCAGGCAGCGCTTCGCAGCGTAGCCGTCCACCTGCAGGAAGATGCCTAGATAGTAAAGGAACGCCGGGATTGCCGCAGCGACGATGATCTGTGTGTACGGAACGCCCACGAAGGAGACCATCAAGAACGCCGCGGTTCCCATGATCGGGGGAGTGATTGATCCACCGGATGATGCAGTTGCCTCCACCGCGCCAGCGGTCTTCGGACTGAATCCGGATTTAATCATCGCCGGGATGGTCATCGGGCCGGTGGTCAGTACGTTCGACACGGCCGAACCACTCATCATGCCCATGGCCGCCGAGCTGGTTATCGCCACCTTGGCCGAACCGCCACGGTAGCGGCCAAAGAGCGAGAGCGAAAGATCGTGGAAGAAGTCCGCACCGCCGGTATGCTGCAGCACCACGCCGAAAAGGAGAAAGCCAACCAGCACTGAACCTGCGGTTTGCAACGGCAGACCGAGGATGGACTCGGTGCCCATGGCATGGATCTGCGCCAGAGTGTTGAAGTCGTAGGTGATGCCTTGCAGGAAGCCGATCGGCAACTCGCCAGCCACTAATGGATACAGGGATACAAGCACGGCCAGCGCGGCGACAACCCAGCCTGCGGTTCGGCGCAGTACCTCGACGATGAGCGCCCAGAAGACATAGCTGACAATGGTCGCGCTGATCGGGGCGACGAAGGCCCAGCCGAACTCGGCAATATCCACGCCGTGGAAAGCGAAGAACAGTGCGCATCCCATGAAAGCCAGCATCAATACCACGTCATACCAGGGCACTCCGGGGCGTTCGCCGGCGGTGGCCTCCTGCATCAGCTCGTTGGGGCGGCGGCCTTCGGCGCGGCGCGAGCTGACCTTGCGCAGCGGCTGGACGATGAACACAATCGGAACGAAGCATGCGGTGAGCATGTAGAGGAAGGCGTTGGTTAGTACCGCCACGTCGAATAGGTTCCAGAAGAAGACCTGGTTCATGGTCAGTACGATGCCGGCAACGGTCAAGGTGACGATGACCGCTTTCCAGAAGCCGGTTAGACGATAATTATGCTCATCTGCCTCGGCAGAAGCATCAGCCAGGGATTCCAATGCGGATTCGGAAGTTGTCTCGGAAAGACTTACGGAAGATACGCTCACGGGAACGCTCCTTATGCTTCTTTGCTAGCGGAATCGGTAGGGACATCGTCGACGGTAGGCAGCTTCGGGAAGTTTTCCTTCTTCCAGCTACGCCACTTTGCCGCGATAGCCGGATCGCCAGAATGCTGTTTCCAGAATCCTGGCCAGGCCGCCGCCAGCAGCTGTTCGCGTTTCAATAGAGCTTGATTGCGTTTTTGCAGGTCAGCGGTCCACTTGCCGGCCTGCTTCAAGAAATCCACACTGCCCTCATGCATGGGGATGACCAGTGGGGTCAGCATGGCTTCGTCGGAGTGGAACTTATGCGCGTCCGGCGTCGCATCCTTGTATTTGCCGTAATGCTTCTCCATGCTGGCCAAAAGCATCTGGACCTCTTCGGCCGGACGGTCAGCGAGCGTCACCAGCGGCAACGAGTACTGGAGGTTTACGGCGCTTTGGCCGGGCTCCATGCCTGCACCATCAGTGAAAGAACCGGCGATCATCATCGGGGAGAGTTCTTCCCAAGTCGCGTACTTGCTCGGATCATTGCCACCCAGATCCAGCCATCGGATAGGGAATTGCGATGCGAGTTCCGAGACGTTGGCGCCCACGACGTTCTGGTAGAGGGTGTCGATCTGGCCAGTCTTGAGCGCTTCGATCTGTTCGCTGTAGGAAACGTCAACCATGGTGACATCAGCGGTACTTAGGCCGCCGTAGTTAAGGATGCCTTCGAGCTTCCGGTTCATTGAGGTTGAGGCGACCAAACGAGGGTAGCGCTTGCCAGCAAGATCTGCCACGGTCTCAATACCGGAGTCCTTGCGCACCAGAATCCCGTAGTTTCCCGGTGGTGCCAGTACTAGGCGAAGCCGTTTTGGCCCCCACACTTCCGAGGCGTACTCGTCATCGCCTTCAAAAGCGTAGTAGTACTCGTCGCCGGTGCGCGAATACTGCGCGGTGCCGTTGATCAGTGGGGCCAGACGGCCGATGCCGGTATCGCTGGTCATCAGGCGTACTTGCATGCCGACCTGCTGGGTCAACGTATTCGCGATGGCAGCTACGTCGTTGTAGGTTCCCGTGCCCACTCCATAGGTTGACCATACGGTCTGGTGCGGCAGGCCCGGGACTGCGACCGCGGAACGCGTGCATGAAGCCAGCGCGCCCATAGCGGCAGCAGCGGACAGGCCGGTTAGAAATGACCTGCGGGTGAAAGCTCGTGGCATTGGTACTCCTGCAAGAAATCGACATTGTTGCTGAATGCAACAGCGTTCGCGCTATCACCCATTCATGCACAGAAAGTGTGACCCAATCCACCTTTTCGGCTCATTGTTGTTCTAATGGCAATAATGACGTCCGTGCGCAGAAACGATCAACGGATACGTGCGGACGCGTAAAAAGCCGCTGGCCGCGAGTCCAATAGGAGTTTCGCGGCCAACGGCTAGAACGATTTACTAAAGCTTTACCAGGAAGGCAAAACCGGAATCGGGCCATCGGCCTCGATATGCCGGGCCTGGCCGCGGGCCAGCCATTCGATCAGGCCTTCGCGGTCCGAGCGCACCTTCAGCGCGCCATCGCCGATGACCCATTCGTCGCCCTCTTCGGTCACCAGCGTCATGCCCGGAGCGTTCTTCACGCGCATGGTCCGCACGGCGGCCTCGACGGCGTTCTCCTGGGAATCCGGATCGGCTTCCTCGATGGTCCACGCGGTATCCAGATCATGGTGGTGGATGACCACCTCTGAGATGCGCAGGGCCACGATGGAGGTCGCCGGAATGATCTTGCCGTGAAGGTCCACCTCTTCCACGGCCAGTTCGCCGCTGAGCCGTTCGCACTGCTCGGCGAAGTATGCGGCGGCGTCCTGGAACTTCTTGACCAGTTCCTCGCGCGGCAGGGCCGCCAGCTCGTCGATCTTCGCGTCGCGGGCCTCGCGCGAGGCGTAGAGCTCCTGCGGTTCTCCGCTGGTGGCCCAGTCGATGAGCTTGACCAGGCTCCGGCCGTTGGAGGCCAAGTGCGCAATGACCTGCGCCCGGCTCCAGCCTTCGCACAGCGAGGCGGCGGCCATTTCTTCGGTGGACAGGGTTTCGATCGTGGCCGACATCATCGCGGTTTCGCGGTTGAGTCGTGACAGGTCCGAGTGCAAACGAGCAGTATTGATCATGAAGTCACCCTACCAACGGGGGCGCTCCAGCAATACGGGTTACGCCATAGATATCGAAAGCGACTCGATTCATATCCGCACCGTGTGGGCCCTGGTGGTGCCTGGCTGCGACGGCAGTGAGCCGTCCAGCAGAACACATGCCAGGCATGCTTCTTCAGGAACCAGCAGCCACGTAGCCTAGGGGGAGAAGGCAAACGACCAGGAAAGCAGTCCGATGGCGAAGAAAAAGAAGAAGCAGAAGCCCAAGCAGGGGCATCCGGCACGCCTGCAAGAGGGCGTCGTCTCCCTGGACCGGGTGAAGGTGGGGCGCGGCCTGGACGCGCTCACGCCGCAGTTCGTACGGTGGTTCTCCGAGAACCGCGATGACCCAGAACTGGCCCTGATGGTCCTTGCCGCAGTGCGCGAAACCCTGGGCATCTACGCCGAAGTCGTGGGCCTGGACAAGGTCACCGATTTTGATCCGCCCAAACTGCTGGCAGTGCTCAGCTCGATGATTGAATTCGAAGAGGCCGAGAATCCCGATGCCGCCGATAATGGGCTGGGAACCATGATCTATATGGCCTGGGCGGATTACGTCGAGTTCTTGCGCGATGCCGGTCTGTGGGAGCGCGAGGCCGAAAGCCTGGAGTGGTTCCGGAATTCGCTGGAAGCCCAGGATCCATTCGCCGGTGATGACGGCATCGATGAAAACGATGAAATCGACGAGATCATGGCATCTGACGAGGCCTCTCAAGCGGCCCTGGCAGAAATCGCCGCCATGCCGATCAGCAAGCTGGGTCGTGCCTCCTTGTCTTGGACCCTCACCGAGGGCAAGAATCTGTGGGCCAGCTTGCCGGCACCTGAATTCATGGAAACGGCCGCGATAGCGCTCGCCGATCAGCTGCCTCCGGAAGTCCACGAATCGCGCAGGGGCCTGATGGTTGCGGTCGTGCTCTCGGCACTGGAATCGGTTAGCGCCATCAAGCTGCCCGAACAGGGCAAGCCGGAGCGCGGCGTGACGTACGAAGACATCATGCAGCATGAAGATGCCGACTCCTTCGAGCCGAACTTCTACTTCATCCAGGCCTGCCTGGACTCGTTGCTGGAAAAGCCGGGAGGCGGCGATGAAGCCAGCCTTGAAGCCTGGGGGCTGGCAGCGTTCTGGATCGTCGAGGGAATCGAAGGCCACCCGCATCGCGTGGCTGACCCGCGAGATGATCAATGGTCGCCAAAGGTATGGGAAACCGCGCATGTGCGCATGCATGAACTGCGCGTACTTGGCCTTATCGAAGACGGTGAAGCGTACTCGGTGCCCACTATCGTCCGCCTGGCGATTACCGACGTTGAACAGGACCTGCTCGATGAGGATGAATTCGACGACGCCGATCTCGACGCGATGTTCGGCCCGGACGATGACGAGCCGAAACGCCTGAAGCGCGAAACGCCCTATACCGGCAAGGTGCTGCAGCTGAAGCTGACCCTCAAGGAAGCCAAGCCGCCGATCTGGCGTCGCGTGCTGGTGCCCATGGATCTGAACCTTGGCGACCTGCACGACATCATCCAAGCGAGCTTCGACTGGTACGACGGGCATCTGCACAGTTTCTACGAGGGCGGCTTCGGCGGCACTTCATATGGTCCAGAGATTGACGACATGGACTACCAGAAGAACGAGTCGGAAACCCTGGTTTCCTCGTTGCTGCAGAAGGAAAAAGACCGCCTGGATTACCTGTACGACTTCGGGGACAACTGGGAAGTGCGCATCGACGTCGAGAAGATCCTGGATGCCGATGGCGGCCAGCTGCCGCGATGCACCGGCGGCCGGCGCATGGCTCCGATGGAGGACAGCGGCGGGATCGGTGGCTGGGAAGCCAAGCTGGAAATTCTCGATGATCCAACGGACCCGGAGTACGAGGAAGTGCAAGACTGGCTTTCGAGCTTCGGTTACGAAGAGGAATACGAGATCGATCCGGCGTATTTCAACAAGGACGAAGTCAATGCCCACCTGGAGTTCGAGTTCTAGGCGGCTGATTCAAGCCAGTGAAAATGCCCGTGGGTTGCCAAGCTTTCAAACTTGGCAACCCACGGGCATTTTTGGTTTTCGGCTGGTTGGCCCTCTGGCCTAGTCGTCGTCTAGCGCGGCTCCATGCGGTGTCGCTCCGCCTTCATCGGTCCAGTCCTGGCCAACTTCATCATTCAATGCAGGGTCGGAAATGGTATCGGGCTCTTGGGCCTCTGCCTTATGCAGTTGGGCTTCAGGGTTGTTCTCGCTCATAAATCCATCCCTCTCGTTGCTTGGAATGCCAACCTAGCAAGAACCGGCGGGCATCAGAAGCTGCAGAACCCGCTTTTCAGGAACCCCTAAGGTAATCGTCAGCGCGCTTGGCTCGGGGCCACAGTCGATGCACGGACAACGAGTTTGGGAGTGAAAACGAATTGCTCGCGGACCGCTTGGTCGCCCGCTTCTGCTTCGCGCAGCAAGACGTCAACAGCGGTTCGCCCGATTTCTTCTGCTGGCTGGCGCACGGTGGTAATCGGGATGACGGCCGACTCGGCGAAGTCGATATTGTCGTATCCCACCAGAGCAATATCCTCGGGAACACTGAGTTCGCCGGACATCACCAGGGCCTGCAGGATGCCCAACGCGAGCAGGTCGTTGGCCGCAAAGATCCCGTCGGGGCGCTGTGCAGGATCCATGGCAAGAATACGCTCTCCGGCTGCCCGTCCTTCCAGCACAGTCAGGTTCTTGGTAGGCATATGCTCCAGCACGGCATCCGGGGCTTGCGCCAATACCGATTGGGCTCCCGTTAATCGGTGCTGGACCTGTTCGATGCTCTGCGGCCCGCCGACGAAGGTGATCCGCTTTCTGCCAATGTCCAGCAGGTGCCGTACGGCAATTCTTCCGCCTTCCACATCGTCCACGGAGACCGATGAAAAGCTGCGGTCGCCACTTCCGCGGTCCACCAGCACCACTGGCGTGCCCGCTTCGCGGATCCGCCAGAGCCGGCTCAAGTCGCTGTGCAAGGGGGAGATGAGTACTCCGGCGACGCGTTGCTCTTCGAAGAGATCCAGCAGTTGCTGTTCGGTGCTCAGGGAATTGTCGCTGGCTCCCATCAGCACGGTGTAGCCGTTGTCCAGGGCGCGATGCTGGGCGCCCTGGGTGACGTCCATGAAGAACGGGTTGCGTGCATCGAGGACGACGAGCCCGAAACTCCGGCTGCGGCCGGCACGCAGTTGCCTGGCCGCATCGTTGCGGACAAAGCCGAGCTTCTCGATGGCTGCGGTGACCTTGGAAACGGTGTGTTCGGAAACAACCTGGGGCCGGTTGAGCACGTTGGAGACGGTGCCTACGGAAACGCCCGCCTCGGCGGCAACTTCCTTGACGCTGACGGCCACAGAGCTTTCCTGTTCTTCGGTGAGTTGTTCTTCTGCGAGTATAACTGGCGCACGGATGGGAACTGGAATCCCGACAGCTTTTTGAAAGGATTCAAAAGAATGCGGCATTCGCTCGACCGACCGCTTGCAATTCAAGTGTGACCTGCTCTACACTCGAATTTCGAAGCGATTGAAACGATTCATTTTTATGCAAAGCGAATCGGATCGCACAGTTTTGCCCACCCAGTTCCAGCGCTCCGGAAGAGTAGTACGATGCGAGTTTGCTTTCAATTGCAGGTCAATCCCGACCTGATCGACGAGTATGTGTCGCGCCACCGGGAAGTGTGGCCGCAGATGCTCCAAGCCATCGAAGAAGCCGGGCGTCGCAACTACTCCCTCTTCCTGCGCGAGGACGGGTTGCTGATCGGCTATTACGAAACCGATGACGACAGCGCTGCCCAGGCCGCCTTGGACTCCGACCCGCGCACCGCAGCGTGGGAAGCGGAAATGAGCCGATTCTTCCTTAGCCTCGGCGGCCGGCCAGATCAGCAAGCGCCGCGCCTGCGCGAGGTCTTCAATCTCGAAAACCAGCTGGCCGCACTCGCCGCATCCCAGCAGTAGAAGCCCGCAGAATTACTAGAAATGGAGAGTTCCATGAGCTCGAAGCTGAGCCCTGAGCACCTGCAAATCCTTGACCGCCTTGCCATCGAAGTCCCTTCCTGGGCCTATGGGAATTCGGGCACCCGCTTCAAGGTCTATTCGACCCCCGGGACCCCGCGCGATCCCTTCGAAAAAATCGCCGATGCGGCTGAAGTCAACCGATTGACCGGACTGGCTCCCTCAGTGGCCCTGCACATTCCGTGGGACAAGGTCGAGGACTTCACCGTGCTGCGCGAGCACGCAGAAGGCCTGGGCGTCAGCCTCGGAACCATCAATTCGAATACCTTCCAGGATGACGATTACAAGTTCGGCGCCTTGACCCATGAGGATCCGAAGATCCGCCGCAAGGCAATCGACCACCACCTCGAATGCATCGACGTAATGGATGCCACCGGAAGCCAGGACCTGAAAATCTGGCTGGCAGAGGGCTCGAACTATCCAGGCCAAGCGGATATGCGCGGGCGCCAGGACCGGCTAGGCGATTCGCTGGCCGAAATATATGCGCGGCTTTCCGGAGACCAGCGCCTGGTGCTGGAGTACAAGTTCTTCGAACCGTCCTTCTACCACACCGACGTGCCCGACTGGGGAACGTCCTATGCCCAGGTTGCGGCCTTGGGGGATCGGGCCATGGTTTGCCTGGACACCGGGCACCATGCGCCAGGCACCAATATCGAGTTCATCGTGATGCAGCTGCTGCGGCTTGGCAAGCTCGGATCCTTCGACTTCAATTCCCGCTTCTACGCGGATGACGACTTGATCGTTGGCTCGGCAGACCCGTATCAGCTGTTCCGCATCATGGCCGAGGTGATCCGCGGTGGCGGACTGGACCAGGACACGCCTGTGGCCTTCATGCTCGATCAGTGCCACAACGTGGAGAACAAGATCCTGGGCCAGATCAGAAGCGTCCAGAACGTGCAGGAAATGACGGCCCGGGCGTTGCTGATCGACCGCGTAGCGCTGACTGAAGCACAGATTTCCGGTGATGTCCTGGCCGCCAACGAGATCTTCATGGATGCCTTCTACACCGACGTGCGGGCCGACCTGGAAGCATGGCGCGCAACGCGCGGCCTGCCAGCCGATCCGATGCAGGCCTTCCGCACCTCCGATTACCAGAGCCGAATCGAAGCATCGCGCGCTGGTGGCGTGCAAGCAGGATGGGGAGCCTGATCATGAGCACCGCAGCAAAGAAGCGCGGCATCTCCGGGTGGAAAGCCACCATTGCCGTAGCCATGAGCAATTACATAGAAGCCGGAGCCATCATTGCGCTGGCCACCAGCCTCAGCCTGTGGCAGGGTGCGTTCGGATTCGACGACGCGCTGGTCGGTGTCATCGCTGCCGTGTCGGCCAACGCGTTCGGCGCGGCCCTGGGTGCACTGATCGGCGGACCGCTCTGCGACCGTCTGGGCCGCAAGTTCATCTATACCTACGACCTGATCGTGTTCATGGTCGGCGCCCTGATGATCACCTTCTCCTCCGGTACGAGCCTGCTGATCATCGGCGTGGTCCTCATGGGCATTGCCGTGGGCGCAGGCGTTCCAGCCTCCTGGACCTACATTGCCGAGGAGGCTCCGCAGGAATCGCGTGCTGCGCACGTGGGCACCGCTCAGCTGGCGTGGTCGATTGGCCCAGCCATCGGTTTCGCGCTGGCGATCCTGGTTGAGCCTTGGGGCGTGAACGGCTCCCGGGCAATCTTCTTCCATCTTTTCCTGATCGCCGCTGTCACTTGGTGGGTCCGCCGCGGATTGCCCGAGTCCAGGAGGTGGAAGGAGCAACGTGCCGCGGAAACGGCTGCTGGCGTGAAAGCCTCGTTCTTCTCCGGCATGCGCGGGCTGCTGGCCGACCGCCGCAACTGGAGCGCGCTCTTCTTCCTGCTCGGCGTCTATGGGCTATGGAATACCGTGGCAGGGCAGGCTGGCATTTTCCAGCCTCGCGTCTATGCTGCCGCTGGCGTTGAATCCGCTACCCAGCAGAACCTGCTCCAGGTGCTGGTCTGGGTGCTGACCGCCGCCGCAACCTATTTCGGATTCATGAAATACGGAGACCAGGTCTCGCGGCGTTGGCTCTACTTCGGTGGCGCCCTGCTGGGTGTTGCGGCCTGGACCGTGCTGATCTTCGCTCCTCCAGGTGCCTTCTCCCTGCTGTTCTACGCAGTGGCCTGGGGCATCTCGGCGGGTATCGGCGCGCAGGCTTTCTACGGGCTATGGACCGCGGAGCTCTTCGCCACGCGCTACCGCGCCAGTGCACAGGGCGTGCTGTTCATGCTTGCCCGGGTGCTTGTCGGCCTGCTCTCGTTGGTGTTCCCGGTACTGCTCACCAACCTGGGCTTGGAAAAGCTTGGCCTCCTGATCATCGGCCTGCTGGTCGTCGCGTTGCTGATCGGCACCATTTGGGCGCCGGAAACGCGAGGCAAGTCGCTGGAAGAGATCGAACTGGAGCGCTATGGATATGAAACCAGGGCCACCAAAGTCGACGCCTGAGAACCACTGCCCCCATGCACATTAACGAGTCGGAAGACAAGAACACCATGAGCAACACCATCGCGACACGCACCACCGCACAGGAACTGATTCAACGATCCAACCGGTTGGGTGCAGACAAGAAGAACACCAACTACGCCGGTGGAAACACCTCGGCCAAGGGCACCGCGAAAGACCCGGTCACCGGTGAGCAAATTGAGCTGCTCTGGGTCAAGGGATCGGGCGGGGACCTCGGCACGTTGACCGAAAAGGGGCTGTCGACCCTGCGCCTGGACCGCATGCGCTCGCTGGTGGACGCCTACCCGGGCGTGGAGCGCGAAGACGAGATGGTCGCGGCCTTCGATTACTGCCTGCACGGCAAGGGAGGCGCCGCGCCATCCATTGATACCGCAATGCATGGGCTGGTCAACGCAAACCACGTCGACCACTTGCACCCGGACTCCGGCATTGCCATTGCCACTGCCAAGGACGGCCGGGAGCTGACCGCAAGGATCTTCGGCGACAAGGTGGCTTGGGTTGACTGGCGCCGCCCCGGATTCCAGCTGGGACTGGATATTGCCGCGATCAAGGACGCCAATCCGCAAGCCGTGGGCTGCATCCTCGGCGGCCATGGCATCACCGCCTGGGGCGATACCTCCCAGGAATCCGAGTCCAACTCGCTGTGGATCATCGACACCGCCGCTGCCTACCTTGACGAGCACGGCGCACCGGAGCCCTTCGGTCCTGTGGTTCCCGGATTCGAGCCGCTGGACGAGGAGGAGCGCCGGACCCGCGCCGCCGCATTGGCCCCGAGCATCCGCGGCCTGGCCAGCACCGACAAGCCCATGGTGGGGCACTTCAGCGATGACCAGCGAGTCCTGGATTTCCTCTCGCGCCAGAAGCTGGCGCAGCTGGCGGCCCTGGGCACCAGCTGCCCGGACCACTTCCTGCGCACCAAGATCAAGCCGATGGTGCTGGATCTTCCCGCTACCGCAGGCGTATCGGAGCAGATCGCTCGCCTGGAAGAACTGCATGCGCAGTACCGTGCTGACTACCAGGCCTACTACGAGGCCCACAAGGACCTGGACTCTCCGGCGATGCGCGGGGCCGACCCGCTGATCGTGCTGGTCCCGGGCGTCGGCATGTTCTCCTATGGGGCGAATAAGCAGACCGCACGGGTCGCTGGCGAGTTCTACCTCAATGCCATCAACGTCATGCGCGGCGCCGAAGCGGTCTCCAGCTATACGCCGATTTCCGATGCCGAGAAGTTCCGCATTGAATACTGGGCGCTGGAGGAAGCCAAGCTGCAGCGCATGCCCAAGCCCAAATCCCATGCCGGGCGCATCGCCCTGGTCACCGGTGCCGCGTCGGGCATCGGCAAGGCCGTGGCGCAGCGGCTGGCAGCCGAGGGAGCCTGCGTGGTCATCGCAGACCTGGACCTGGACAAGGCGCAGGCCGCCGCGGCGGAGCTGGGTACAGCAGATGTGGCCGTTGGCGTCGCCGCCAACGTGGCCGATGCGCACGCCGTGCAACGTGCCATCGATGAGGCGGTGCTGGCATTTGGCGGATTGGACCTGGTGGTGAACAACGCGGGCCTCTCGCTTTCAAAGCCCTTGCTGGAAACCACCGAGGCCGACTGGGACCTGCAGCATGATGTGATGGCCAAGGGATCGTTCCTGGTTTCCAAGGCCGCGGCCAAGGTGCTGATCGAGCAGAAGCTCGGCGGCGATATCATCTACATTTCCTCCAAGAACTCGGTCTTCGCAGGTCCGAACAATATTGCCTACTCGGCCACGAAGGCCGACCAGGCGCATCAGGTGCGCTTGCTGGCCGTAGAATTGGGCGAGCATGGCGTGCGCGTGAACGGCATCAACCCCGATGGCGTAGTGCGCGGCTCCGGGATCTTCGCCTCCGGCTGGGGTGCCCAGCGTGCGGCGACCTATGGCGTGGCAGAGGAGGATCTGGGGCAGTTCTACGCAAACCGCACGATCCTGAAGCGCGAGGTCATCCCGGAGAACATTGCCGATGCCGTGTTCGTGCTGACCGGGCCGGAACTGACCCGGACCACCGGATTGCACATTCCGGTGGATTCCGGAGTGGCGGCAGCCTTCCTGCGATGAGCAAGCAAGCAGAGAGCGCGCCGGTCGCAGCTATCGACCTCGGCGCCACCAGCGGACGTGTCATGATCGGCCAGATGGTGGACGGGAAGCTCCAGCTCACTGCCGTCCACCGTTTCGCCAACGGACCGGTTCCGCTGTCGAGCCTGGAACCAGGGGCGCGGCAAGAAGCGCTGGCCTGGGATATCGATGAGCTCTGGGCGCAAATTCGCCACGGCCTCTCGCTGGCTTTCGCGCAGCGCGGGGATATCGCCAGCATCGGGGTGGACTCCTGGGCGGTGGACTATGCGTTGCTCAAGGACGGCAAGCGCCTGGGAGAAGTGCGGCATTACCGGGATCCGCGCAATGAGCGCGCGGTTGCTGCGCTGGAACAGAAATTCAGCCGGCGCGAGTTGTTTGCACGCAATGGGCTGCAATTCCTTCCGTTCAACACCGTGTACCAGTTGCAAGCCGAGAAGTTGGAAAACCGGTTGGCGAACGCCGAGGCGCTGCTGCTGGTTCCCGACTATTTCAACTGGATGCTCACAGGGCATCGGCGCAGCGAGTGGACGAACGCTTCCACTACCGGGTTGCTGAACCACAGCACCGGTACATGGGACGAGGATCTGGTTGCTGAACTGGGGCTTTCGGGAAAGCTCGCGCAGCTAGTGCACCCTGGCCAGCCGGTGGGCGCACTGCTGCCCGAGCTGGCTGCGGAATTCGGAGCCAGCCACGAAGTCCAGGTAGTGGCGGTCGCTTCCCATGACACGGCCAGCGCAGTGGTCGCGACCCCGCTCTCCAGCGGGCAATCCGCCTATATCTCTTGCGGAACGTGGGGATTGGTTGGTGTGGAGCTGGACCGCCCGGTACTCACCGAGCAAGCGCATCAAGCGGGATTCACCAACGAGCTGGGGCTGGATTCCAGTGTCCGGTTCCTGAAGAACGTCGCCGGAACCTTTCTGCTCAGCGAGTCGATCCGCCAATGGAACGACGACGCGGAAGCCGCCGGAAGGGAAGAAACCAGCTTGGAGCAGCTCCTTGCCGAGGCCGCGGAATTGCCTGTTCCCCAGGTGCTGATCGATCCTCAAAGCGAGCGGTTCCTGGCTCCTGGCCAGATGGCCCAGCGCATCTGCGATGCGGTGGAAGCCGCCGGCGGACAGCGCCCGTGCTCACCTGCCGAAGTGATCAGGGTGGTCGTCGAGTCGCTGGCTCAGAGTTTCGCCCGCCAAGCTGCAGAAGCCGCGCGGTTGGGTGGATTCGAGCTGGAGAACATCCATATTGTCGGGGGCGGCTCGCAAGGCCAGCTGCTGTGCCAGCGCACTGCAGACCATGCGCGCGTGCCGGTCATTTCCGGACCCGTAGAATGCACCGCCCTGGGCAACGTGCTCGTGCAGCTGCAGGCGGCTATGCCTGCGGGCGGTGATGCGTTGAACCTGCGCGACGTGGTGCGCGACTCGGTGCCGCTAGGCGCCTACACCCCGTCGCAGGCCCTGAAGCTGGCCTAGATCCGTGTGGGATATCTAGGCCGTCGTTGACCCTCCAGCCCGATGGGGCTGGAGGGTCGAACTATTTACACCTTGCGCTGCACGAATACCACGGCATCCTCCAGGGTCGCCGGATTGCCATCGGGTCCGATGATGGTGCGTTCGCGGACCTCGGCGCACAGCACCTCCCACTGCGCCGGATCCAGAGCCAAAGCTTCCAGTTCCTCTTCGGGGCTGGGGAACACTGGCATCTGGTGATCGGGCTTGCTGGCGAAGGACGGCATCGATGCATGGGACAGGGCCAGCAGGTGGCCGCCGGGTGCGACCAGGGTCGCTGCCTTGCGCAGGAAGCTGGCGCGAGGGAATTCAAAGGGTGCCTGGAAGAAGCTCAAGGTCACCAGGTCGAAGGTTTCCCCGGTATTCCACGCAGCCAGATCCGAGGCGATGAAGCGGGCCTGCCCCGCGTCCAGGCCGTGCTTGGCCGCTTCTTCCTGCGCGCGCTTCACCGCGGTGGGCGAGATGTCGACCCCGGTAGCCTTCCAGCCATGGGTGGCCAGCCACAGCGCATCGCCTCCCTCCCCGCAGCCGATGTCCAGCGACGTGCCGGGGGCCAGCGGGGCGACAAGGTTCTCGATGACCTGGTTGACCTTGCCTGACCAGACCCGCTCGGACTGGCCGTAGTGGTTCTCCCAGAAGGCGACATCATCATGTTCTTTGGTGTGGTGTTCGTGGTGGTGGCTCATGTACGGTGTTCCCCATTCGTCAGTAAGGCCGTTGTTAACGACCCTACTGACGATCGGCCCCGTGCGCGATCAGTTTTGCGCCAGAGGCAAGAATCGCTGCTCCTACCTTGCGCTGACCTTGCCGAAGAGCCGGGCAATGGATGCGAGGATCATTGGCCGGCAGGCCAGCCAGGCGCCGGCGACCACGAGCAGCGAGAGCGCGAAGAAGAGCAGTCCGGTCCAGTTATCCGCGTACGCGGCTGGATCCGTGGAACCCTGGGCCGCGTACATGTGGTTCAAGTTGCGCAGCGCCCCGGTGGAGAACACCAGGATCACGTGCACGAGGATGAACACTGCGAAGTACAGCATGGTTGGGAAGTGCAGCGCGCGGGCAACCTCGATCGGGTACTTCGCGGTCAATGCTGGCATGTTCTTCGGCCAGAAGGCGCTGAGCCGGAAGCCGGTGATCGCCGCGACCGGGGCCGCGATGAACACTGTGGTGAAGTAGGCCAGCTGCTGCAGCGAGTTGTAGTTCACCCAGCCGTTTTCGGTGGGCCAATCCAGCGTCAGGTACTGCAAGGCCGCCGAAATCGCGTTGGGGAAGACCTCCCACGACGTCGGGACGATGCGCATCCAGTGGCCTGTGGCGAACAGCAGCACGAGGAACACCAGGCCATTGATGATCCACAGCAGGTCAAGACCCTGATGCAGCCAGAGGTTGATGCTCACCTTCGGGCTGCGCTTCGAGGACCAATAGGCAGGCGGCTTCTTCTGGTGCCTGACCAGCATGCCAGAACGGATGATCAGGACCATCAGGAAGAAGTTGAAGAAGTGGTTCCATGCTAGCCAGCCAGGGAACCCGAGAGGTGCCGAGTCCGGCAGGTGGTACTCACCCGGGTAGCGTTCCATGAATGACTCCACGGCATCGATGCCGGCAATGCCGCGGGCAACGAGCACCACGGCGGTGGCGATGCCCAAGGCGCAGAATGCGCCAAGGATTCCAGCCAGCACCCACTGCTTGGTCGTCAGCGGGCCATGCTTGGCCGCTTCTTTCTTGCTCTTCGCCGCTGCCTGGGGTGCCGGCTTGCTCGCGCGCCCGGCTCCTGGAGCGTTACTTGCCGCGGCTGCTGGCGCGGCAGGTTCCTGCGCGCCCATGCGGGTACGGGCAGGAGCAGCCTGCACCTCGGCGGCCGCAGGCTCCGCGGCCAGCGCGGCGCCGGATGCCTGAGGCACCGGATCTGCGGGTGCTGGCTCTGCCCTCGGCGGGGTGGCCGGTGCGGCCTGGGCCTGGGCAGCTTCCGTAACCGGTGCCGGCGGGAGCGCAGGCGCTGGAGCCGCTGGGGTCGCGGCCGCAACGGGAGCGGCCACGAACGAACTTGGCGGCCACGGTTCTGCGCCGGCGGTGCGCGGCAGGCCACGGCGAACTGCTGGTGCCCCGGCACTGGAAACCGCTGCGGCCGGGGCGGTACCCGCGGTGGCAACTGGTTCGGGGCATGCCGGCGCTGATTCAGCTACCGGTGCCACAGCCGGTTCGGCAACCGGTTCGGCAACTAGCTCGGCAACCGGCTCGGATGCTGGCGCAGCGGAAGCGTTCTGCGATGCGGTTGGAGCGTTCGCGGCGACGGGCGTTCCCGCAGGCGGCCACGGCCCACCGCCGGCAACCCGTGGCAGGCCCTGGCGAAGAAGTCCGGCAACCGCGCCCTGATCTGCAACAGGTTCCGCGGCCGGTGCGCTGTCTGCGGAACTAGCAGGTGCTTGGCCAGGCGTTGGTTCCGCAGGAACGGACGGGCCAACGGGCTGGTCGAGAACCGGTTCTGCGGCATCCTCGACCGCGCTAGGCCCTGCCGGGACCGCATCGCCTGCAGCGGGAGCGAACAGCTCGGCTGGCGGCCAGGGATCGCCGCCGGCCACGCGCGGCAGCCCCTGGCGGATGGATTGATTTGGTGCATTCATGGCGATCAGGCCTTGCGCGCTTCCAAGGCGGAAATCAGCTGGGGCACGACCTTGAAGACATCCCCCACCACGCCGAAGTCGGCGATCTCGAAGATCGGCGCATCGGCATCCTTGTTGATGGCAACGATGGTCTTGGCGGTCTGCATGCCCGCCTTGTGCTGGATGGCTCCGGAAATGCCCAGCGCCACGTACAGCTGGGGAGAAACTGCCACTCCGGTCTGCCCCACCTGGGCGGCATGCTCGACGTATCCGGCATCCACCGCCGCACGCGACGCGCCCACGGCAGCACCCAAGGCATCGGCCAGCTGGTGCACCAGGTCGAACTGCTCCGCGCTGCCCAACCCGCGGCCGCCGGAGACCACGCGTGCCGCAGAACGCAGCTCGGGACGGGTGGATGCCGTTTCGGCCGTTCTCAGTTCCTTGACCTCGACCTCCGGCTTGCCGCTGGCGGCTACTTCCAGCGGGATCGCGCTCGCCGGTTGGGCCTGGGCACGCTCTTCGATGCTGCCCACGCGCACGGTAATCACCGGCGCGCCGAAGGTCGGGGCGCTGTGGGTCGAGTACGCGCCGCCGTAGATCGAGTGGGCTGCGATGATTCCCTGGTCATCACGCGAAACACCGAGCGCATCGACGCTCAGCGCCAAGCGGTGGCGCACCGCGAAGCGTGCGGCCACTTCGCGCGAAGCCAGGGTATGCCCCAGCAACACGGCTTGTGGCTGGATTTGCGCGAAGGCCTGCTGCAGCGCGTCAGCCATCGGCGCGGTCAGCACCGGAGAGTCGACGGCGGCGGTGAGTACCTGCGCAGCGCCAGATTCGCTGGCTTGCGCCGCCAGGGTATCAAGGGATCCGGCCGGAGCGGCGACAAGCGCTACCGGGGTGCCCACGGCAGAGGCGGCGCCGAGCAGTTCCGCGTGGTTCTTGGCCAGCGTTCCAGTGGCCGTGGTCTCGAGGAAAACAAGAATTGAATCAGAAGCAAAGGAAGTCATGGTTTTCTTTCCGCTCACACCAGGTTGTTCTTGATGAGGAATTCGGCCACTGCGTTACCGGCCTCGCCGTCATCGGCAATGACAGTTCCAGCGGTGCGGGGCGGGCGCTGGGCCACCGAAACCATGATGGAACGCGCAGTATCCGCAGGCAGGGACTCGACGCCCAAATCGGCCAGGGACAGGGACTCGACCGGTTTCTTCTTCGCGGCCATGATGCCCTTGAAATTCGGGAAGCGGGCATCTGGCAATGCCTCGGTGATCGAAGCGACCGCTGGCAATGGAGCGCTGATCTGGGCGGCAGCGCCATCCAGCTCGCGCAATCCGCTGATCGCGCCGTCGGCAATTTCTACCGAGGACAACGAGGTCGCCGCCGGAAGATCAAGCAGCTCGGCCAGCATGACCGGGAGCATGCCCGCGGAGCCGTCGGTGGACATGTTGCCGGTGAGGACCAGATCGTAGCTGCCTCGGCGCAAAGCCGCCGCCAGGACCTGCGCGGTGAGGACCAGATCGGCGCCGAGAAGCTCCTCGTCGCTGATATGCACGGCGCTGGCCGCGCCCATGGCCAAGCCCTTGCGCAGGGTGGCCTGAGCTGAATCCGGGCCCATGGTCAGCACGGTGATTTCAGTTCCAGGGTTCGCATCAGCATGCTTCAGCGCGACTTCCAGGGTCCGCTCGCCGATTTCATCGAGCACCACTTCTGAAGCGGCACGGTCGGCCAGGCCGGTCTCCAGATCCAGCAGGCGGTCCTCTCCGGTATCTGGGACTTCTTTGATCAAAACCGCGATCTTCATTATTTTCTCCCTCTTATCGCAGTAGCATCTGCCAGGACAGCCGATGGCCGGAAATCACCAATGATCCGGGGCTTCGCGGACCACTGAAGCGGCCCCCGCCGAAACTACTAGGAAATCCAAGTTCATTAATAGGCCACGGCGCAGATTTTCTGCAGAGCTGAAAGCATTGTGTCGCAGGCTACGTCTGTCTTTGCTGTTCATCTTGTCGGATTCAGCGCCATTGGTCAATGAAAGTGGACAAGAAAACAGCAAGTGAGCCCCTTGAACACCAAAGGTCCACGGTCCGGCGGGGTCATCCGGGCATGCTTCCACGCAGGTGAGCCGCATCGCGCTATTCGCCCGGCTTCGGGCGGGCACCGTAGGCTTTAACCAGAGACCAATTTCGGAACCAAAGGACGGCTCATGGCCAGCAAAAAGCGTCAAGGCAAGAAGAACTCGGGCGCAGGAAATCCTGCCAAGGCGGCAGCGCGCGGCCGCAGCGTGTTCCTGATCCAGGCTGAACAGCAGATCAATGCGCTTCGCCATGACTACACAGCTTGGGTAGCGCAGCAGGTTCCTGCCTTCTCGCCTGAACAGGCGGCGCAGGCAGCGGGCATGCAGCTGGACGTAATCGGGCAGATCGCCGGCCAGTACGCCGAGAACGCCCGCAGCTCGAACCTGTTCGACCTGGACATCGATGTCTTCGGCGAGACTCTGGCCGAGCACCTGGGCAACCTGCCGGAATCCTTGGCTCCGGAGCCGATCTTCACCACATGGCTGGAATACTTCAGCTTCGTCGAGCAGCGCATGCTCTGGCAGGGCCCTGCGGAGAACCTCGAAGCCCTGCGCGAGATGCTGGAAGATACGCTCAATGGTTTTGCCGAGGGCGACGCGGAGCTATGCGGATTGCTGCGCGAAACCAAGCTGTTCAGCCAGGTCAAGGCCTATGCCCAGGCAGTGGCCGAAGGCGTGGACATGGAGGACTTCAGTGCAGAAGCCGAAGCGCCGCGCGCCAAGGTATTGACTGCCGTTGGCCTGGATGCCGAAACCTTCGACCCGGAAGGCCCGGCGCCACTAGCCTTCAACTACATCTGGAGCGCCGGCCGGATGTCCGTCGTGGAGTCGGAAGGATCGGTGCTGCGCACGGATCCGGACGCCTACGAATTGCTGGTTGCCGGCGAGGAAGCGGGCAGCGCGCAGCTGCTCTTCGAGATGGCTGTCGGCTGCGTCCAGGCGCACCTGAACCCGACCTTCGATGTCACCTTGCGGGATGAAGCCCATTACCTGGTGCTGCGCAACCTGCTGGTCACCGCATCCACTGGCCGCGAAGGGGACTTGGAGGGCCTGCGCCGCAACTGCGGCCCGAAGATCTACGATGCCGTGCTTCCAGAAGCCCGCATCGCCATGGATTCCTTGGTCGGCTACGGTCTGATTTCCAAGGACGGCGAGCACTACAGCATCGACGAGCGCTTGGTTCCGGTCATCTCCGCCGGCATCTCAGAGGTTGAGGCCTTCTTCGAAGAAGCCGAATAAGGCAGGGGATGGTACCCGCAGCGGCACCAGACTGCGGGTATCATCCAACCTAAGAAGATATTCGCTAGTAGCAAGCAGGCAATCGCTAATGGGCAAGAAAAACAATTGGCCAATGAGCTGGCTGCCTGCAGCCAGCGGGATCCTCTTCGCGGTGCTGCTGCTGATCGTGGATCCGCTGATCGCAGGTGCCCCATGGTGGTCCGATCCCGACCTGTGGGTGCCCTTGGCGTTCCCGCTGCTTCCATGGCTGGCAGTTGCCGGCGTGATGGCATGGCTGGGAAGCGCAACCGAGCGCTGGCTGCACGCTCTGGTGTTCAGCTTCAGCGCACTGGCCGCCGGGGTGATTCCCGGCCTTTTCTGGACGCTACTGCTCTTTGACGCCTTCCCGGATTCCGCCAGCCCGCAGCTTCCCATGGCCGTCTCGCTATACTCGGGTGCGGTGGCAATTGCGCTGGGAGCAGTTGCAGGCGGGCGGGCAATTTTCAGGCGTTTCAGGAAAGCCCGGCTGGCCGCCGTGGCGAACTAGGCGGCGGAGCGAAGCCCCTGGAGACTATCGAGCTTGGTCGTCCTGCCGCGAGGCCGCGATGGAGATCAGTTTCCGCAGCACCTCCAGGTCGATGTCCTCCAGCTTCTTCACGTACACGCAACCGGCTCCCTCGGTGTATTTGCCCAGCTGCGGCAAGAGCTGGGCGCCCTCGGGAAGGTCCTTCAGCCCGTAGAGCGAGAGCTGGGCCTTGCGCGGCGAGAAACCGGTCTTGGGCCAGATGCCCGTGGTGCGCGCATTGGCAGGGGAAATATAGGTGTAGCTTCCGTAGCCCACCATGCTCGGCCCCCACATCACCGGCTGCTCGCCGGTGGCTTCGCGGAAGATGCGGTCCAGTTCGTGGCCGTCAACCCGGCGCTTGGCCGGGGTTGCCGCCTCGATGAATTCCTCCACGCTGGCCTCAGTTGGAAGGGTCTTCTGACTTGTTGGCAAGTGATGCCTCCTCGGGTGCTCCAGGCGATTCGGCCTGGAAAATTGTCGACAGCTTGCGGTACTGGCTGGTGCCCATGGCCAGCAGCGCCACCACAATCATGATCAGCCCGCCGGCCAGGAATATCAAGGCGATGCCGCGCGCCTGGCCTTGCCCCACCAGCCAGCCGAAGCGGTCGTCGCCCGCTGGCGAGCGCATGAAGGGGATGACCAGATATTGGGCTATCGGCGCGATCAGGAAAGCGGTAATCGGAGCCGCGGCGGCTTCCATCATCTGGGCGAAGCCGAACACCCGGCCCTGGCGGCGGAAGGTGACCACCTTCTGGATCACCGTTTGCTCCGAGGCTTCCACCGCCGGGATCAGCATCATGTAGAGCCAGATGCCCAGCACGTAGAGCCATGTCCATTCGCGGATGGTGAAGATCGCGCCGAGGAAGCCCATGACGGCAACCAGCAGGAGCATGGTGCGGATCGGGTTGGCCCCCAGGCCGAACTTGGCGATGGCCAGGCCGCCGATGATGAAGCCGGTGGATGCCAGCCCGAAGGTGATGCCCCAGGCTTCGACCGGCATGATGGTCAGCCCGTAGGGATCCATCAGCGCCATGTAGGTGCCGCCGATGAAGTTGTTGAACATCGAGAAGATGATCAGCGCGAACAGGCCAGGGATGGCCATCACCGTAGTGAAGCCCAGGCGCAGGTCGCTGGTCCTGGTCCGCCCTTCCTCCTTTTCCGGTTCCTCCTCCGGGATGGAGATGCCCAAAAGGTGCAGCATCGTGACCACGACCATCACGATGGCAATGGCCAGCGTCCATCCCATCCCCAGCAGCCCGATGGACAGCCCGGAGAACACGCTGGTGATGATGAAGGCGATGCCCTGCACCGTGCCCACCAGCCCGTTGGCATTGGCATGGCGCTCGACCGGGATCAGCAAGGTGACCGTCGTGGACAGCGCGATGCCTCGCATCTGCTCCACGATCGCGCCGAACAGGATGACCAGGCAGAAGATCCAGAACTGCCATCCTCCGATATCCAGGATGTCCTTCGTGGGCAGCCAGAGGTAGATCAGCCCAGCCAGGGAAAAGGCCACAGCGGTGATCATCGCGGAGAAGACGAAGACCGATTTCTTGCGGTGGTTGTCCACGATGGTCCCGAAAACCATGGAGAACACGGAGATCAGCAGCATGAATGCGCCGCCGATGATGCCGGTGGCCATGACGTTCTCGGTCTCCAGGTACACCCAGAAGGTCAGCGCGAACCACAGGTAGCTGGTGGTGAGGTTCGCGACGGCGGTGTTGACCAGGATGTGCATGAAAGAGCGCTGGCCCTGCGGCGGAACTTCGGGGTTCTGGCCGTGGGCCGGCGGGAGATCAGGGGGTCCTTCATCGCGCATGGGCAAGCCTGCTTCGAAAAAGTGGCTGGTGGTCGTAGCAAAAGAATACGCCGATGCATTGATAGGCAACAGGTGTGGATTCAGACGATCGAAAACATAGTAGTCAGATGCCTAGCCCAAGCCTAGGCATAACCCTAGTGTGACCGCCCGCACTTTCTGCCAAGGTTGAATCCATGCAAACCGGCTGCAGCGGTTTCCCCTTTAAACGAGCATTGAATGGACGGAGCACACCACGCCATGACCGAGACCCTGAACGAGGTATCCAGCCTGCTGGATAACGCGCTGGTTGACAGCCCGGAAACCGGAGAGTTCCGCGCCAACCGAAATATCTTCACCGACGAAGAGATTTTCGAGATGGAAATGAAGCACATCTGGGAAGGCAACTGGGTGTACCTGGCCCACGAGTCCCAGATCCCGAACATCGGCGACTACTACACCACCAACATCGGCCGCCAGCCCATCATCATCTCGCGCAACAAGCAGGGCGAACTCAATGCGCTGATCAACGCCTGCAGCCACCGCGGAGCCATGCTCTGCCGGCGCAAGACCGATAACCGCACCACCTTCACCTGCCCGTTCCATGGCTGGACCTTCAACAACTCCGGCAAGCTGCTCAAGGTCAAGGATTCGCGGGGAGCTGGCTACCCGGAGCAGTTCAACAAGGACGGCTCCCACGATTTGACCAGGGTCGCCCGTTTCGAGAACTACCGCGGTTTCCTCTTCGGCTCGCTGAACGCCGATGTCCTGCCGCTGGAAGAGCACCTGGGCGAGGCCACGAAGATCATCGACATGATGGTTGACCAGTCCGAAGAAGGCCTGGAAGTGCTGCGCGGCGCCTCGACCTACACCTATGACGGCAACTGGAAGCTGCAGGCGGAGAACGGCGCCGACGGCTACCACGTCTCGGCCACCCACTGGAACTACGCCGCCACCCAGGCCCGCCGCGCCAACGGCGAATCCTCCAATGACACCAAGACCATGGATGCCGGCGGCTGGGACAAGCAGAAGGGCGGCTACTACTCCTTCGAGCACGGCCACCTGCTGCTGTGGACCGAATGGCTGGACCCGGCCAACCGTCCGCTGGCCGAGAAGCGCGACGAGCTGGTTGCCAAGTTCGGCGAAGCCAAGGCCGACTGGATGATCGGCATTTCGCGCAACCTGTGCCTGTACCCGAACGTGTACCTGATGGACCAGTTCGGTTCGCAGATCCGCGTCTTCCGGCCGGTGGCAGTGGACAAGACCGAGGTGACCATCTACTGCTTCGCCCCGGTGGGCGAGTCGGACACCGCGCGCGCGGCCCGCATCCGCCAGTACGAGGACTTCTTCAACGCCTCGGGCATGGCCACCCCGGATGACCTGGAAGAATTCCGCTCCTGCCAGAAGACCTATCTGGCCACCTCGGCGCAGTGGAATGACCTTTCGCGCGGCCAGGCCCACCAGATTACCGGCCCGGATGAGAACGCGGACAAGGTGGGCCTCAAGCCCATCTCCTCCGGAGCGCGCACCGAGGACGAGGGCCTGTACCCGATCCAGCACGGCTACTGGCTGCAGACCATGCGCCAAGCCGTGGATAACGAACGCGAAGCACAGAACTAAGGCCGAAGGGACAAGACAGATGAGCACCATCGCACTGACCGAGGCGCCGACTTCCAACGGCGCAGTCACCACCGCGGATATCGCGCAGTTCCTCTACCAGGAAGCCCGTTTCCTCGATGACCGGGACTTCGACCGCTGGCTGGACTGCTACCACCCGGAAGCCACCTTCTGGATGCCGGCCTGGGCCGATGACGAGCAGCTGACCGAAGACCCGCAGCGCGAGATCTCGCTGATCTACTACGCTAACCGCGGCGGCCTGGAAGACCGCGTCTTCCGCATCAAGACCGACCGCTCCTCGGCCACCTCGCTGCCCGAGCCGCGCACCGGGCACAACATCACCAACGTGGAGATCGTTGCCGTGGACGGCGACAAGGTGGACATCCGCTTCAACTGGTTCACCCTGTACTACCGCTACCAGAACGTGGACACCTACTTCGGCACCTCCTTCTACACGATCGACTACTCCGGCACTGCCCCGGTGATCACCGCGAAGAAGGTCGTCCTGAAGAACGACTACATCCACCACGTCGTGGACATCTACCACATCTAAGCGACACCCATTGGGCGGCGGGGCCAGTGCAGGCCCCGCCGACTCGCCCATCCCCGAATCCTGTGAAATGAGCATGCCATGTCCCACCAGGTAGCCCTCGCCTTTGAAGACGGAATCACCCGCTTCATCAAGGTCGGCGCGAACGAAACCGTCGCCGATGCCTCCTACAAAGCCCGCATCAACATCCCGCTGGACTGCCGCGACGGCGCCTGCGGCACCTGCAAGGTCTTCTGCGAGTCGGGCAAGTACGACGGCGGCGACTACATCGAAGAAGCCTTGACCGACGACGAGGCGGAGGCCGGATACTGCCTGCCCTGCCAGATGGTCCCCGAATCCGACCTCGTGCTGCAGATCCCGACCACCTCGGATGTCGCCAAGACCTCGGCCACCTCCTTCGAGTCCACGCTGAGCGAGATCCGCCGCATCTCCGAAACCACCTACGCCTTCAGCCTCGAGGTGGACAAGCGCGAAGACCTCTCCTTCCTGCCGGGCCAGTACGTGAACATCGAGGTCCCCGGCTCCGGCGGGCAAACCCGTTCCTACTCCTTCAGCTCGGGCCCGGAAGTCGACATCGTCTCCTTCCTGATCCGCATCACCGACGGCGGCCTGATGTCCACCTACATGCGCGATACCGCGCAGGTGGGCGACCGCATCACCTTCACCGGCCCGATGGGCAGCTTCTTCCTGCGCGAACCCAAGCGCCAATCGCTGCTGCTCGCCGGCGGCACCGGCCTGGCCCCGCTCCTGGCCATCCTGGAGAAGCTGGCCGGCATGGACAACCCGCACCCGGTGCACCTGATCTACGGCGTGAACACCGACATCGACCTGGTCGAACTCGATGTGCTGCAGGACTACACCCAGCGCATCGCCGGATTCAGCTTCGACACCGTGGTGGGCGACCCGGACAGCGCTTCACAGAAGAAGGGCTACGTCACCAACCACTTCGAGCCGCAGCACCTGGCCGAGGGCGACGTGGACATCTACCTGTGCGGCCCGCCTCCGATGGTGGAGGGCGTGCGCCGCCACCTGGAAGCCGAAGGCCTCAAGCCGCAGAATTTCTACTACGAGAAGTTCGCGCTGGCCGTCGTTGCGGACACCGAGCCTGCCGAGCCTGCCGCCCCGGCTGCCGAGGCGCCCGCCGCGCAAGCCGCCGCCGACCAGGGCTACGAAATCGGCGAGGAGCACGCCAGCTTCGAGGCCCAGTTCGATGCGCGCATGGCCTTGGAACTGGCCGTCGTCGAGCTGACCATGGGCAAGCTGGCCGAGGGCCAGCTGGGCGAATTCAAGGTCCTGGCCGAACTGGCCGGCAAGACCCTGGACGGCGAGAAGTTCATCAACGCCGAGGAATTCACCGTCACCAATGACGCCTTCCACGAATTCCTGTTCAAGGCCGTGGGCAACGAGCACCTGCTGCAGGCCTACCGCCGCCTGGACGTGCCGGCGCTGATGGCCGCCGTGCTGCGCCAGGAGCACTGGATCGACGGGGCCGTGGATGCCGACCACCTGGGCATCGTCGCCGCTTTCGAGAAGCAGGACATCGCCGCTGCCCGCGCGGCGATCACCGCGCACAACCAGCACGCCAAGGCCACCATGGCCGCCGCTTCCAAGGCAGCGGCCCAGTGAGCGCCGGGCTGCCCGAGTCCTTCCATCCGGGCCGCTTTGCCGGCAAGGTCGTCATGGTCACCGGCGCCGCCCAGGGCATCGGCTGGTCCGTGGCCCGGCGCATCGCCGCCGAGGGCGGGGAAATGGTGCTCGTGGACCGCGCCGCGCTGATCCACGAGGTGGCCGGGGCCCTGCGCGCCGACGGCGCCACCGCGCTGAGCGTGACCGCGGACCTGGAAACCTACGAGGGCGCGCTGGCTGCGGTCACCGCCGCGAAGGACCAGTTCGGACGCATCGACGTGCTGGTCAACAACGTGGGCGGAACCATTTGGGCCAAGCCCTACGAGCACTACGCGCCCGATGAGATCGAAAAGGAAATTCGGCGATCGCTGTTCCCGACCTTGTGGATGTGCCGTGCGGTCTTCGAGGAAATGGTCCAGGCCCGATCCGGAACCATCGTGAACGTCTCCTCGGTCGCCACCCGGGGCATGAACCGCGTCCCGTACGCGGCGGCCAAGGGCGGGGTCAAGGCCATCACCTCGGCGCTGGCCATGGAGGGCGCCGAGCTGGGCATCCGCGTGGTCGCCACCGCGCCAGGCGGCACCGAAGCCCCTGAACGGGTAGTCAAGCGCGGGCCGGCACCCACCGGCGAGCAGGAAAAGGCCTGGTACCAGGCCATCGTGGACCAGACCGTGGACTCAACCTTGCTCAAGCGCTACGGCACCTTGGACGAGCAGTCGGCGCCCATCGTGTTCCTGGCCTCGGATGAGGCCTCCTACATCACCGGTTCCACCCTCGCGGTGGCCGGAGGAGACCTCGGCTAGCGGCAGTCCCGGCACCACAAACGCACCACCATGGAACAAACGGCTCGTGATCACGGGCCGTTTCTTCCATCCAGCACCATCCCGGCCGTGCTTCCAGCGCCGGGCACGTATTTTCCGGGGAACAACGAGGTTCCCCGGTCACCGCAAACGAACGGAAAAACACGTGAATACCAGCCCAATGACATCCAGCAATGCCGCCAATGGCGCCGTGCGCTGGGTGGTGGTGATCGCCGCCATCGCCCTGATCTTCGACGGCTACGACCTGGTGGTTTTCGGAACCATCGTCTCCACGCTGCTGGCGGACCCCAGCCAGCTCGGCCAGCTCGATGAAGCCGCCGCCGGATTGCTGGGCAGCTACGCGCTGCTCGGCGTGATGGTCGGTGCGCTGTCCACCGGCGCGATCGGCGACTACATCGGCCGGCGCAAGGCGATGATCACCGGCATCATCTGGTTCTCCGTCGGCATGGGCCTGACCGCGCTGGCCTCCGACACCCTGTGGTTCGGCATCCTGCGCTTCCTCACCGGCATGGGCGTGGGCGCGATCGTGGCCACCGCTGGCGCGGTGGTGGCCGAGTTCGCCCCGAAGAACCGCCGCAACTACTACAACGCGATCGTCTACTCGGGCGTGCCGGCCGGGGGCGTGCTCGCCTCGCTGCTGGCCATGGTGCTCAGCGACGTGATCGGCTGGCGCGGGCTGTTCCTCATCGGCGCGCTGCCGCTGCTGTTCCTGCTGCCGATGGCCTGGTTCAAGCTGCCCGAATCCCCGCAGTGGCTGCTGTCCCGCGGCCGCGTGGCCGAAGCCCGCGAGGTGGCTGCGCGCACCGGAATGCTGCTGGAACTTCCCAGCGACGCCGATGCCGGGCAGCTGAAGGCCGAACGTGTGGGCTTCGCCGCGCTGGCCACCAGGCGCTACGCGCTGCCTACCGCACTGCTGGGCATGATGAGCTTCGCCGGACTGCTGCTGACCTATGGGCTGAACACCTGGATGCCGGAAATCATGCAGCAGGCAGGCTACGGCAAGTCCCATTCGCTGCTCTTCTTGCTGGTGCTGAACCTCGCCGCGGTCTTCGGCGGGCTGCTGGCTTCGGTGGCCGCCGACCGGGTCGGCCCCAAGCAGGTCGTGGCGCTGACCTTCTTCCTGGCCGCGCTGGCAATGGTGCTGCTGACCCTCAAGCTCCCGCTGGGCTTGCTGCTGTCCCTGGTGGCAGTGGCAGGTGTGGGAACCATCGGCACGCAGGTGCTGATCTACGGCTTTGTGTCGAACTACTACCACAGCGCCGCCCGCGGAGCCGGGGTGGCCTGGTGCGCCGGATTCGGCAGGCTGGGCGGGATTTTCGGCCCGCTGCTGGGCGGACTGCTGCTTTCGGCGGGAGTTTCCCCGGGAACCGCATTCTATGTCTTCGCCGCAGTTGCTATCGTTGGAACGCTGGTCACCACCTGCGTCCCGATGACCCGTTCGGCCGCGCAGCGCAGCGCGCAAGAAGAGCTGGCTGCCGCGGGAGCAGGGAAGTAGCAGCACATCGAAACGCAACGCGGCAACGCAGAAAGGCTGGTGAACGCCATGCTCAGTGCCCAGCAGGGCCAGGATGCGCTCATCGGCCTTTCCCGCGAAGTCCAGCAAACTGGCAGTACGTTGGCCGTGCTGAAGGGTCCGCGCGGCAGCGGCAAGAGCACCATCATCAAGGCGCTGCTAACCCGGCTGGCCAGCCAATCGGTGCAGCTGGTGACCGCCTCGCGCTGGGAAACCGCGCAGCCCGGAGCCGCCTTGGGCCCGTTGCTGCAACGCAGCCACGCAGGCTCGGCCGGGGCGCTGGGCGAGGCCTTGCTGGAATACCTGCGCAAGGAGGCGCCGCAACCCCGTGTGCTGGTGCTGGAAAATGCGCAATGGGTCGATGACCTCAGCTTCCAGGCGCTGCACTACGCCTGGCGCCGCTTGCGCAATGAACCGGTACTCATCGTGCTGGTGATGCGCGACCAGAACCTGGCCAGGCTTTCACCGGAAACCCGTGAATTCCTGGCCGACAGCCAATTGAAGATCCTGCAGCTTCAAGTGCCCGATCCAACGCATGCGCGCGAGATCATCTGCGCCAGGACGGGGATCGACCTGCCGCCCATGGCCGTCGAGCAGCTGGTGGACTACACCGAGGGCAACCTGCAGGTGGTCATCGAGCTGGCCCAGGAGAATCCGGAGCACAGCTGGGAGCAGTTCGACCGCTGGCCGCCTGCCCCTCGCGCCCTGTCGTTGCACGTCATCGAACTATTGGAGGGGTTGGAACCGAGGGCGCGGGCGCTGCTGGAAGCGGCTGCGGTGCTCGGCGCGCAGGCCAGGATCGACAATATCGCCAAGCTGGTGGGCGAGGATGATCCGCTGCTGCCGATCCAGCAGATTCTCGACTCCTCGCTGGCGCAAACCCACGGCCATAGCGGGAAGGTGCGGCTCGGGTTCGAGAACGCATTGACCCAAATGGCTGTCTACCATCAGATCCCGCTGAGCACCCGCATCCGGTTGCATGCTTGCGCCGCGGATATCGTCGAGGACCAGGGGGCGAAGCTGGGCCATCGGGCCGATGCGAGCATCCTGCCCGATGGCAGCTTGTCGATGGAACTGCAAGACTACGCGCGGTCCCAAGGCAAGCGGGGCGAGTGGTCTTCGGCCGCTACCGCGTACTTCAGGGCCATGCACTTGTCCCCGGAACCAACGCGCCGCGACTCCCTGCTGCTCAACGCAGTGGATGCGATTGTCGCCGCCGGCGAGCTGCCGCGGGCGCAAACCTTCGCGCATCAGCTTTCGAGCCTGGAAAGCAGTCCGGAACGGGACGTGCTTTCCGGATACATCTCGATCCTGCAAGGCCGCGCCAACACCGCGCAGCGCTGGCTGTCCAGCGCCTGGCAGAACGCGGTCCAGGATCAGGACAACGATGTGATGGCCGCGATCGCCCAACGCCAAGTCCTCGATTCGCTGTGCCGTTTGAAGGGGCAGAAGATCATTGACTGGGCTGAGCAATCGCTGCGCCTTGCCCAGGTGGGCAGCCCGCTGGCCATTGAGAACGCAGCCATCCAAGGGCTCGGACTGGCAATGATGGGCCGGGCTGATGAGGGGGAGCAGGTCTTGATGGACCTGCTGGCCACCCTTCCGGCAGGAGCACAGCGCCAGCGCGCAGAAATGTCACTGGGCTGGGTCTACCTCGCGACCGATCGCGTGGAGTTAGCCCGGCACGAGCTCTCCGCAGCCAGCTCCACGGACTTCAGCGATGGTTCCCTGCGCATCTCGCTGTGGGCCAAAGCCTGGTCGGCGCGCGCTGAATTCCTCATGGGCGACTGGGACCAAGCGCTGGAGACGGTTCGATCCGCGCAGTCCCTGCAGGAGCGTTCTGAAATCCAGATCCTGCGTCCGCTGATCCAGCTGACCGCGGTGCAGATTCACGCATTGCGCGGCAATTGGGAGCAGGCGGATCTGCACCTACGCAAGTCGTGGGCACGCACCGGCAGCTATGCCATTATGGAGATGCCTTACCGGATGGCGCGGGCCGAGATTGCCCGGGCGCAGGCAAACCATGAAGAGGTTGTGCGGACGCTGGAACCATTGCTTCGGCTGGACCGTACGCAGGGCATCGACCAAGCAGGTTTCTGGACCTGGCAGGATACATACGCCATGGCGCTAATCCGTTGCGAACGCCTGGATGAAGCAGAGAAATTCGTACAGCCGTTGCTGGAGAGTGCTCTCGCTTCAGGCCACCAGAGCGGAGCCGCTCGATTCCTGAGCGTGCAAGGCGCCTTGCTGGCAGCCCGCGGTGATATCGACGCAGCCCGTTTGGCCTTTGAAGATGCCATCCGCCGTTTGGAAGGCATCGGGTCGGTCTATCACCGGGCAAAAATTGATTTCTACTACGGGCAATGCCTGCGCCGAGCCGGCAAGCGAGCCGAATGCGTTGCGCCGTTGACCCGCGCGCTGGCGATTTTCACGCACTTCGATGCATCCGTGTACATCGACCGCTGCACTCGTGAGCTCCAGGCAAGCGGAACCGGGATGCTGCGCAGGGAGAGTGCTGACTGGTCGACGCTGACGGCGCAGGAACAAGCCGTGGCCAAGCTGGTTTGCGAAGGTGCAAGCAATCGACGTGTCGCTGAAGAGCTGTATATAGGAACCAAGACAGTGCAGTACCACCTGACCAAGATCTACACGAAGCTGTCGGTCTCAAACCGTACTGAGCTTGCTGCGCTGGCGCGTTTCGACCTTGAAGGATAGTGCCTTCCGACTGAAAAAAATTTTCATTCCCGAGGGCAGCAGAACCATGCGGAGTTCGAGTTGACCTGCGCCCTGTGACTGTAGATTTTTTTCATTCAGCACGAATCGCTTGAATCGAACGCGGCCGGGATTCTTGATTCAGGCCGCGGCCAGCAATGCAACCGGACTCAAAGCCGTTGCTCCTGCGAAGTATGGGTGGTGTGGTGGTGCTAGTGACTGAAAAAATTTGTCACTCGAAATCCAAATCAGGTACTGGCTCTAACTGGTTCCGGTTCCGGGCAGGCCCTCATCTTGGCCGAGCCCCAGTACTCGCCGCACTTCGGGGGTCAATTGCACCTCGCAGGCCGCAGCCTCCTGGGGACGTTGAGGACAACGATCGTTGACATGATCAAATTTCTCCACGTTGTCCACGCTCTCGGGAACCGTGATTGACCGCAGCCCGTGCGGAGATACCCACGTCTTGGAGCCATCCGGGCAAGCGAAGACCTTCCAGCCAAGCGCGTGCTTGTACATCTGATGCTGCTTGCACAAGAGATGGGTGTTCTGCCGGGTAGTGTGGCCGCCCTGTCCATACGCTTCGATGTGATCAATTTCCGAACGATCGGGCAGGCGGCGGCAACCGGGGAAACCGCAATGCTGGTCGCGGTAACGCAGCAAATCGCGCAACCCCTGGGAAGGTCGATATTTCTTGGGCTCCACATCAATTGCGGCTCCCGTCCACGGGTCGGTCAGAACGCGCTGGAACGACGGAGCATCCGCGGCGATTTCCAACGCTACGCCGATTGGGATCGGCCCGTAACCTTCCAAATCAGCGAGGGCGCGAGCGGGATTCACGAGCATTTCAATGGCTGGGATCGTGATGGCAACCCGTGGCTTCAGCGGCATGCCTTCCATTCCGGGCCAGCCATGCAGATACACGTCCGCAAGCACATCGGCTTCAACCTGCGTTTGCGTGCGCAGATCCTTGGAATCAGTGATCTGGGCGGCTGCCTGCTTTATCGAGTTGCGAATCGAATGGATGACATCAGCGCGGTGATGCAGCTGCAAGGTAGCCATGCCATTCTCCTCATTCCACACCTTGAGATTACGGGCTGCGAATGCGTTCTTCTGCCGGTTCTCTGCCGAATTGGGATTCATCCGGTCGTGAAAGCGACGGGCCCGCTGGTAGACAGTCTCGTCGCAGGCTGTTCTTGCCAGAGGCAGCAAATTTTCCTCCATGCGGCCGACCTGCTCCGGGGAAAGGTCTTGCGAGTATTTGACGATGTCGTGGGCGGCCTTAACGGTAATCTCACCTGCAGCGAGCGCGGCAAGGGTGGCTTTGCAGGCGTGGCGCAAGCCCTTGGCATGGAACATCCGTTTGCTGACTTTACGGACGGATTCGCGCAATGCGACAGCTGACTCAGCTACGAAATTGGAGTTGATGACCTGCTCGCTGCCACGGTCTATGCCATAGTATTCGGCACTCTTGCTGGCTTCGGCTTCTTCGTCTGGGGTGTGGGCATGCTCGGTGGCAATCAGGTCATTGAAGGACGCGCTGACCTGCTCGACTCCGTCTGCCAGCAAAACGCAGATAGCGGCTTCAGCGCTGCTCATCAGGCGTTGGAGTTTCTTCAGGCGTTCCAATGCGTCTCCGGGCCCATCCACGGGGCCCGCATTGAATAGTTCGTCGGCAACCTGCTTGATGGGTCCGAAGAACGACTGGTGCTCGCCATGGGCGTCGAGCGCTGACGCTCTGTGCGACTCCATGCGGGTGCCCGGCGGGCGCAGTGGGAGGCGATGTTCATCGTCGTGATCGTCTAGATATGCGGGAATAGTCATAGTTAACGTTCGCGCAGATTATCGACAGTATCTTCTGGTTAGAAACCAATTGTGGATAAGTTTTAGAAAGTTTATACGAATGCACTTAAGCGTGATTCTGGCGCGAAAATCGCTGGACCAGGGGAGGCAGTAATGGGTGCCGTGCTAGTTGCTAGTTGGATGCAGGGGGCGCGGCGGGCGGGTGAAGGCAGTTCGGATGCCGAGGGCTGCCATGGCTGCGAGTATGGCAAAGGCGAGGACGCTGGCCATGTACAGGGGTGCGGCTAGATCCGCGGCGGCATCGGCGTTCCAATCGGCAAAGGTGTCGCCCACCGAGTTCATATTGGCGAAAGAAGCGAAGAAATAAGCCGGTGCGCCTAAGGCAATGATCAGGCTCCAAGCTCCGATAGCCGCCCAGGCGGGCAGCTTGCGTCCGGCGGAAACTACCGGAACGAGCCAGGAGATGGCGAGGGCGGTTCCAATGACTGCGAAGACCCACCCTCCAGGCGTGTCGTAATTCTGGTCCATTGAGGCCATCGCGGAAATGGTTTCATCGAGGGGAAGCCTACTTGCTGCGGTCACGGCCCAATTGTTCATGAGCAGTGAGCCGTAAGCCGCGTAAGCCACGATCATGGCGAACCCGGAGATAGCTAGAAGTTTACGCATGTCAGTAGCCTAACAGTGCGCTAGTCAACTCGGTGAGATAACCAATAAGCGTATGAGTTGGACGTCCGTGCTACGTCCTTGCACGATCAAGCTGTCCTGAGGCCAGCTGCCTGTATTCCAGTGCAAGAATCCGTGAAGCAGATGCCCGTAGTCGGTAAGGTGCATTATGTGCCGATCGGGAGCCCAAAGCGATCGCGCGAACGATATCACCTGGCGCCGCAATGCAGCGCCAACCGTTAGAAGGAGACTAGGGATGATCTTCACCAAAAAAGGCGACGCCGCAGTTCTGGCCAAGCTCAGCACAGCTCCAGCACCCTATCGCGAGATTGCCGAACGGCTTCACGCCATAATCATGCAGAGCGCACCATCGCTGGAGCCGATCGTCCGCTGGGGACTTCCGTTTTACGTCCGGGATGGCAAAGACGTCTGCTACATCAAGCCTGACAAGGACTTCGTAGCTTTCGGTTTTGGAGAAGTCGTGAATCCAGCCTACGAGGAAGGCTCCCACATGCATCCAGTTGCATGGACTATCACCTCGCTGGATTCTGCAACGGAAGACAGGATCCGGGAACTGGTGACGAAGGCCGCGGGCTGATCCCGAGCAAGCTAGCTGGCCGCAAGATGAACAGTGCGCCCGCTGCAGGCAGCCGTATCGCCTGGAGTCCATCCTCAAGTGCGCCGAAGGTCCCGGCAGCGCCATTGCTGTCGGGACCTTGGGCTTTGCGTCGGTAGCGCTGGGAACAGAAGCCTAGGCGGCAAGCATCGAGATGCCTTGCTCCTCTTCTGGCATCCATCCGGTCCAGGCCCAGTGGTTCTGGGGTTCGCTGGCATCGGCAGCTCGGTGCGCGATGGATTGGGGCTGGAACTTCCCGACTGGATCGTTCAGTGTTGAAGCATTCATGCTGCACTCCCATTGGATTGGCGGGTGTTCGCCCGTTCGTCGAGGTTCCGGGTGCGGCAACGGCGGGGGTCCGGCCATGCTGCCGGGACCCCCGCCGTGTTGAGGCGCGCTGGGGCTTACTTCACAGGGTCGAGCACGAAGTCGTAGGTGACCTGCTTGCCGTTGCCCGATGCTGCTGGCTGCACGTCGAGCATCAGTTCCGGCTTCACCGCGGTGGCGATGTCGTCGTCGTTGTGCGCATCGCCCGGGAAGTACAGCTGGGCGGTGAGCAGCTCGTGGCCCTCGGCGGAGACCTTCAGGTGCAGGTGCGCTGGGCGCCACGCGTGCCAGCCGGCGGCGGCGATCAGCTGGCCGCAGGCACCGTCGGTCGGGATCTGGTACGGGGCTGGCTGCATGGTGTTGATCTGGAAGTTGCCTTCCTCGTCAGCAATGAAGGTGCCGCGCAGGTTCCACTCGGGGATGCCAGGGGCGAACTGCGAGTAGAACCCCTCTTCGTCTGCGTGCCACAGCTCGATCTTGGCGTTCTTCAGCGCCGAGCCGTCGGTCGAGCGGACCTGGCCCTGGAAGAGCAGGTTGGTGCCCTTCTCGTCCTCGCGCATCGAGATGGTGGCAGGGGTGTTCTGCGAAGGCGCTTCGGGCACGTAGTAAGGGCCTTCGATCGAGCCCTTGTTGCCTTCGCGGTGGTCGGTGGCGACCTCTTCCACCGAGTGCTCGAGCCACACGTCCAGGAACAATGGCCATTCGCCGTCGTCGCCAACCTTGATCAACCATGCCTTCAGGGCATTGAACTCGTCGTAGCTCACGCGCTCTTCGAGGATGATGTCGTTGGCGGCCTTGACGAGCTTGGAAGCAAGCATGTTCACGCGCTCGGTGGAGGTCGCGATGCTGCCGAGCTTGCCGGAGTTGCGGAAGCTGTCGGTGGCGGCGTTGCCGGACTTGGCTGCAGTTGCGTCTGCTGGAGTTTCAGTGGTCATGGTGACTCCCCTAAATTATGTGGTGTGGTGGATGCGGATCCATACTGTGACCCCCATCATCCCGGGTGATTGATATTCAATGTAGTGCAGCGTCTATGCCAAGTGAAATACTCATTTGGTGGTCATTGGAACGTTTTGAATATCAATGCTTGTGGGCTGGGACACGGAGGGAATCCGCCGGCCCGGAAAAGTCCTAGGCCAGCGAATTCGGGTGCTTGGCCAGCGCGGTGACCTTGATCTTCATGTACGGGTACATCGGGAAGCCGCTGAGGATTTCGTGCAGTTCGTCGTTGGATTCGACGTTGTACAGCGAGTGGTTCGCGTACTCGCCGACCACGCGCCAGATGCCCTGCATCTTGCCGCTGCGCTGCAGGCTTGCGGAGTACTCCTTTTCCCGGGCCTGGAAGTCAGCGACCTGCTCATTGGTCAGGTGGTCCGGGAAAACAACGTCCATACGGGCGAGGAACAACATGGGGGTTCTCCTTTAGTTCGAGGTGGAAAGCACGTGGTCCTGGCGGTAGCGCGCCAGCTTGGATTCGTCGATGGCGGCGCCCACGCCGGGCACAGTGCGCACCGGAATGCGGCCGTTGACGATCTGCAGCGGCTCGGCGAGCAGGTCATCGGCCATGTCCAGGAAATTGGACAGTTCGCCGGCGCGGCGGCTGGTGGCTTCGAAGGCCGCGCCGAAGGTCACCGTGGCCAGCGAGCCGACCTGGGTGTCGATCTGGTTGCCCATGGTGACATCCACGCCCAGCCCGGTGCACAGGCCCAGGATTTCGGTGGCTTCGGTGAAGCCCGAGCGGGCGGTCTTGATGCAGATCGCGTTCGCGCCGCCGGAGAGCAGTTCGCGCGAGGCATCGCCCGCGGTGGGCGCGGACTCATCGGCGACGATCGGGATCGGGGAGCGTTCGACCAGGCGGCGTCGGCTCATCGCTTCCTTGGCATCGCACGGCTCTTCGAGCATGGTCAGGCCCAGGCCCTCGGTCTGGCGCAGCACCTCCATGGACTCGTTCGCGCTCCAGCCGCGGTTGGCATCCAGATAGAGCTCCACGTCCTCGCCCAGCCCTTCGCGCAGCACGCGGCAGGCCTCGATGTCCAGGGCGAGCGGGCGGCGGCCGACCTTGAGCTTGAAGGTGGTGATGCCGTACTGCTCGCCGAAGCGCAGGGCCTCGTCGAGCAGCTCCTGGGCGGGCTTGAAGCCGAGCATGTGGCTCACGCGCATCGAGTCGGTGAAGCCGCCAAGCAGCTTGTGCACCGGCGTGCCCAGAGCCTGGCCGATGGCGTCCCAGACGGCGATGTCGATCGCGCCCTTGGCCACCTGGTTGTGGATGGTCCTATCCAGCACCTGGCGGATCTTGGCGCGGTCCATGATCTCCAGGCCGATCAGCTGCGGGGCGAAGACATCCTGCACGATCGCGACGATGGATTTCTGCGTCTCGCCGTAGGTGTACGGGCGCGGCGGGGCGTCGGCGGTGCCGATCACGCCTTCGTCGGTGTGCACGCGGATGAGCACGTGCTCGGCGGTGTGCACCTCGCCGCTGGCAAAGCGCAGCGGGTGGTTGTAGGGGATGGCGTAGGGGATTGTTTCAATCCGCTGGATTCGCATCGGGGTCCAGCCTTTCTAGGGGGTTGAGCAATGTGCAAAGTTCCAGGAAGTTGCGCACCAGCGCAGACTCGTTGCCGGCCTTCCAGGCGATCGCCAGGTCGACGGCCGGTGCGTTGCGCAGCGGCCGGAAGGTGATCCGGTTGCTGTGCGGCAGGTAGTGCGTGGTGGGCAGCAACCCGATGCCCAGGCCCGCGGCGACGAAGGTGAGCAGGGTGGAAGTCTCGCTGGCCACCTGCGCGATCTGCGGGGCGAAGCCCACACGGCGGCAGGAGTCCACGATGATGTTGTTCACCGCGGAGGATGGCGGGTAGCAGATGAACTTCTCGCCAGCCAGCTGTTCCAGGTCCAGCTCATCGTGGGCGGCGAGCGGGTGGCCCAGCGGCAGTGCCACGGCCAGGTGGTCGCGGTCCATCAGCATGTAGTCCACCTCGGTGCCACGCACCGGCGGGCGCAGGATGGCCAGGTCCAGGCGTCCTTCGACCAGTCCCTCGACCATCTGCGGGGTGAGCATTTCGCCCTGCACGTTCAGCTGCAGGCCCGGCATCTGCTGGGAGCTGGCTTCGATGAGCTTGGGCATGATGCGCGAGGTGGCGCTGCCGGTGGAACCCAGTCGCAGCACGCCCAGCGCGCCTTGGCCCACGGTGCGCACATCGCGGGAGAGCTGGTCGAGCTCTGCGAGCAGGATGCGTCCGCGGCGCAGCAGCAGCTCGCCGGCGTTGGTCAGTTCCACCTTGCGCGTGGTGCGGATCAGCAGCTGGGTATCCAGGGTCTCTTCGAGCTGCTTGATCTGCTGGGAGAGCGGGGGCTGCGCGATATGCAGGCGCGCCGCTGCGCGGCCGAAATGGCGTTCTTCGGCGACGGCGACAAAGTAGCGAAGTAGTCTCGTGTCCATGGTGCTCCGATCGTCGGACCGCGCGTCGAATGCGCAGAAGACGCTTGCTGGCAACTCTAACGCGGCGGTCCAAGAGGGTGAAATACTTATTCTGGTTCGATTGAGAGTCTACAAGTATGAATGACTGGACCGCAGTGTATTCAACGATTGATTTCCAGGCCTGAATCATGCCGGGAGGCACTGGACCGCCACGGGCCGCCACGGGCCCCATGCCGCCACTTGGCCACCGGCGCGGCTCCTTCCTGGCGGCTTGGCAGCGGGACAGCTCGCGGCTAGGGTGTGAATGTGACGCTGGGCACATGTTTCGTGTCCGCGCCAATTCCGACGAGGCGATCCATGAAGGGGTACGCAGATGAAGGCTTATGCCCAGGGCGAGAGCGGACCGCAGCTGATCGAAGAGACGATCGGAGCGAACTTCGAACGCACCGCTGCCCGCTTCGGCCCGGCAGAAGCACTGGTCGAAGCGGCCACCGGACGGCGTTGGTCATGGAGCGAACTGGATGCGCAGATCAACTCCCTGGCCAAGGGCCTGCTGGCCGCCGGCCTGGAGGCGGGAGACCGGGTGGGCATCTGGGCACCTAACTGCGCGCAATGGGTATTCGCGCAGTACGCCACCGCGAAGATCGGCGTCATCCTGGTCAACGTCAATCCTGCCTACCGCACCCACGAATACGCCTACGCGGTCAACCACTCCGGGGTGCGCCTGCTGCTGGCGGTCTCCGAATTCAAGACCAGCAACTACCGTTCGATGGTGGAGGCGACCCGCGCCGACACCCCGAGCCTCGAACGCGTGGTCTACGTGGACACCGGGGACTTCGCGCAATTGATGGGCGAGGGCGAGCAGGTCAGCGACGAGGAGCTGGCCGGGCATCTGGCGGCCACCAAGCCCGGGGACCCGATCAACATCCAGTACACCTCGGGCACCACCGGCTACCCCAAAGGCGCGGTGCTCAGCCACCGCAACATCCTGAATAACGGCTACCAGGTCACCGGCATGATCGACCTGGACGAGCATGACCGGCTGTGCATCCCGGTGCCGTTCTACCACTGTTTCGGCATGGTGATGGGCAACCTGGGCTGCACCTCCCGGGGCGCGACCATCGTCATCCCGGCCCCGGGCTTCGACGCCGAAACGACGCTGCGGGTAGTGGCGGAGGAGAAGTGCACGGGCCTGTACGGGGTGCCCACGATGTTCATCGCCATGCAGAACCTCCCCAATTTCAAGGACTTCGATCTCTCGTCGCTGCGCACCGGCATCATGGCCGGATCCATCTGCCCGGTCGAGGTGATGCGCCGCTGCATCGACGAGATGGGCATGGACGGGGTGTCCATCGCCTACGGCATGACCGAGACCTCGCCGGTCTCCTGCCAGACCCGCAGCGACGACGATATCGAGCGCCGCACCTCCACCATCGGCCGGGTGCACCCGCATGTGGAGATCAAGGTGGTGGACCCGGTGAGCGGCGAAACCCTGCAGCGCGGGGAAACCGGCGAATACTGCACCCGCGGCTACTCGGTGATGCTCGGCTACTGGAACGACGAAGACAAGACCCGCGCGGCCATCGACGACGAGGGCTGGATGCACACCGGCGACTTGGCGGTGATGCGCGAGGACGGGTACTGCACCATCGTGGGCCGCATCAAGGACATGGTGATCCGCGGCGGGGAGAACATCTACCCGGCGGAAATCGAGGAATTCCTCTACAAGCATCCGGATATCGAGGACGTGCAGGTAGTCGGGGTGCCCGATGAGAAGTACGGCGAGGCGATCTGCGCCTGCATCCGCATGAGGGACGGCCGCGAACCCCTGGACGTCGCGGCCATCGGCGAATACTGCACCGGGCATCTGGCGCATTACAAGATCCCCGCCTACGTGCAGATCCTGCAGGATTTTCCGACCACCGTCACCGGGAAGATCCGCAAGAACCAGCTGCGCGAGGATGCGGCGAAAGTGCTCGAACTGTAGTCAAATGCCACCAGACAGGGGCGCAAGGCACAGCGTTGCTTTGGGTGGAGGTGACCTTGGACATAAATACTGCGTCGATGATTTTTCCGACTGCTAGTTTTCCAAGTAGCTTGCCTTGGGCAAGCCTGGCATGATTCGCTGATCCAGATCATGTCCAGGCCAGGGGTTGCCAAGGAATCCGAACGTGAATGGGGCGCGTACTTGCAGAAACATTTCAGCCGCTTAGTGGGCATCGCTGTCATTTTGATCGTCGTTCTCGCGGCCGCGCTCTTGGCCTGGGCGTTGAGCATGAGCGGGAAGCCTGCGCTGATGTGGAACCCGATCGAGGTCCATATCGGAAAACTCTGGACTACTTTCTACAGCACCGAGCTGCCGGATCTGTCCATTCTCGCTTTCGCCGTTGCCGCAGCAGTGATCCTGGTGCTGCTGGTGGTCCTGGGCGAACGCTTTGTCACCTGGCGCTATCGCCGGACGCCGATCCAGAAATCGAGCCGGCCGCTGGCGCCCAAGGCGGTGATGGCCCGGACGCGGGGCATCTACGCCGGGCCGGTCACCGTGACCGTGCTGATCCCGGCGCACAATGAAGAAGCTTCCCTGCCGTACACCCTGAAAGCACTGGAAGAGCAGAGCTTTGCTCCCTCGCGCATCATCGTGGTTGCCGACAACTGCACCGACCGGACCGTGCAAGTTGCCCGCGAGCACGGGGTCGAGGTGTTCGAATCGGTGGAGAACAAGCACAAGAAGGGCGGCGCGCTGAACCAGGCGCTGCACTCGATCCTGCCCGGGATGGGCGATAACGACTGCGTCATGGTGATGGATGCCGACAGCCAGATCGGCGCGGACTTCCTGGCAACCGCCCGGGACCGCTTCACCTGGGACCGCGCGCTGATGTCCGTGGGCGGGCTGTTCCACGGCGAAGAGGGCCATGGGCTGATCGGCCAGTTCCAGCGCAATGAGTACACCCGCTACCAACGCGAAATCGGCCGTCGCGACGGCCGGGTCTTCGTGCTGACCGGAACGGCCTCGGTATTCCGCGCGACGGCCCTGCGCGAAGTGGCTGCGGCACGCGGGAGCATGCTGCCGGGCACCTTCGGCGAGGTCTACGACACGGCGGCTTTGACCGAAGACAACGAACTGACCATCGCGCTGAAAACCCTCGGCGCGCTGACCACATCGCCGCAGGACTGCACGGTGGTCACCGAGCTGATGCCCAACTGGAAGATGCTGTGGGCGCAGCGGCTGCGCTGGCAGCGCGGCGCCTTGGAGAACCTGGGCGCGTACGGAGTCACCCCGCAGACCACGCGGTACTGGGCCCAGCAGATCGGCATCGGCTACGGCGTGATCGCGCTGTTCAGCTATTTCGCGCTGATGATCATCATGCTGGTCTCCATGGACAACTGGGTGTGGTTCCCCTTCTGGATGCTGCTTGGAGCGCTCTTCGCTGTCGAGCGCGTGGTCACGGTCTGGCACGGCGGCTGGAAAGCCAGGATCGTCGCCGCGCTGGTGATTCCGGAATTGGTCTATGACGCCTTCTTGGACCTTGCGTTCCTCAAGGGCGTAGGGGATATCGCGTTTGCCCGGAGCGCGGATTGGAAGCACGTCGACCACGCGGGCGCCGCACGTAAGGAAAGCACCTCATGATGAATCACCTCGTCCAGATTCCACGTGGAATCATTCTTCCCGAAAGCGTTCTGCTCAGTGATTGGTTCGCGGTGCTCGCTTCGTTCGTCGCGATCAACACCGTGCTCTATCTGGTCCTGGGACTGGCCAAGCTGCTGCCGGTGATCCGGATCCGCAGCTCGCGGGGACGGGAACGGCGCTCAGAAACCCGGAATATCGATCCCGAGGCGTCCGTGTAGCTCATGCATCGCAGCTGGCAAGCCCGCAAGCTCTATGCCCGGGCTGAAATAGAAGCCCTGCGCATAGTCGAAGTCCAGCTTCCGGGCCAGATCCAGATGTTCACCGGTTTCGATCCCCTCGACCAGGGTCCTGGCACCGATCTCGCGGGCAGCGGCCAGCAGGATGTCAACGTGTTCGCGAGCCTGCGTCGATGCCAGGTAGTGGATGAAAAGCGAACGGTCCAGCTTCACAATGTGCGGCTTCAGCCGGAGGATGCGCCCCCGCGTTGCATAGCCGATGCCGGCATCGTCAACCAGCAGCAGGCAGCCGAGCTCATCTGCATGGATGCGGGCCGCATCGCAGACTTCCGGCGCGGACTGCTCATGCAGTTCCAGGCCCCAGAGCAGCCGGGGATCGAGTGACGGCTCTGAGTGCGCGAACGCCCTGATCGCTGGACCCGAAGCATTCATGGTGAGCAGCAGCCCGTCGGGCAGGCCTTGGCTGGATTCGACGATGCGTTCCAACGCGCGAAGCTCCAGTTCAACCAGGGTGCCTTCGGCCCGGGCCGCGGAGAAATGCTCGTCAGGGCTGCGCCCGTCGCTGAAGCGCGCCAGTGCCTCGAAACCCAGCAGCGTTGTGGAACGCAGGTTGATCAGTGGCTGGAATACGAACTTCATGGACTACCTAACCTGGCGGTATGGGCTGGCAACTTGATTGCTGATTAGGCTGTTGCTACGAATGAGATCTTACCGCGCCACTGGCCGGGATCACGCGGTTAAGATGAATTTAAGAGAAAGCGGGTGATGGCATGCCGAGGACAATGGACCGGCGGTCAAACGACGACGGAATTTGGTGGAGCCGGTTCCTGCCAGCCAGGCTCCGCCGCATCAAGCGATTGGAAGTGGCTGTCACAGGGATGGTGGCAGTTTTCCTGCTGCTTTTCTATGTGGTCAACCTGGGCAATGATTTCAGCTCGCCGCTCTTCCAGAAACTGGCGGTAGCCAGGGTTGCCGGGGCACTGGGGCTGGTGATCGCCGTGTGGTGGATGCTGGACCGTTTTCCGTTGTGGATCGCCTATCTCGGGGCCTTGGCCGAACTGTCGGCCTTCGTGGTCTTCGTGGGTTTTTCGCTCAACCATGAGCAGATCGTCTTCAGGCTCCAGGAATTTCCGCTCATCGCACTGTACATGTCGTGGCTCTTTCCGCCGGCCGTCACCCGGTGGACCATCTACCCGATCATGGCTTTCACGATTCCCTACTCGGTGTTCTTCGGCCCTGCTGCGGGCACCGAGCACCAAAGCGGGCTGTTGAACGTGCTGAGCTTGGTCTTTTTCACCGTCGCCGGGATGTTCGTCGGCCTCTACGTCAAGCGCCGGTTCCGCCAGCAAACCCAGATCGACGCATTGACCGGGGCCTTGAACCGCGTCGGGCTGGCCGTGCGCGGCGATGCCGCTTTGCTCTCCTCCCGGAAATACCGCAGGCCCCTGGCTGTGGCGCTGCTGGACCTGGACGGATTCAAGGAGATCAACGACCAAGGCGGCCACGAAGCCGGGGATCTTGCCTTGAAGCACCTGGTGCGGCATCTGCGCAGTGCCACGCGGGCCGGGGACCTGGTCAGCCGCTTGGGCGGCGATGAATTCGTGCTGGTCTTCCCGAATACGACCCGTGGCCAGGCTCAGGTGCTGATGGAGCGCATCGAGCTTACATCGCCGCTGGCGTGGAGCTTCGGAACGGCAGAAGCCCGCACGGATGACAACTTGAGCACGATGATTCTCCGTGCCGACCGGGACATGTACTCCTCCAAGCGCCTGCGGACGGCCGAACGCGGGAAGAGCGCGGAGGGAAGCTGAGCTCCGTGCCCTAGTTCAGCTTCCCGCCCAGGCGGTCCTGCATCTTCTGGCTGGCCTTGTTCAGGCCGCGGATTTCCACGGTTTTCCCGTAGTTCTGGTACTTGGTGCGGATCGAGTCCAGGGCGGCGATGGTCGAGGCGTCCCACAGGTGCGAATCGGACATGTCGATGATGACCTTCTCGGGGTCCTGCGCGTAGTCGAACTGGGTGTACAGGTCATTCGAGGAGGCGAAGAACAGTTCGCCGTTGACCTTGTACACGGCGGCATCCGGGGTCGAGCTGCGTTCCACCGTGACCATATGCGCCACGCGATTGGCGAAAAGCACCATCGCCGAGAGGATGCCCGCCCCCACGCCGATGGCCAGGTTGCTGGTGATCACGGTGAGCGCCACGGTGATGGCCATGACGAAGGTTTCGCTCTTGGGCATCATCTTCAGCGTGCTCGGTCGGATGGAATGCCAGTCGAAGGTGGTTGCCGAAACCACGATCATCACCGCCACCAGGGCCGCCATCGGAATCTGCGCGACAATGTCGCCGAGCAGCACCGCCAGCAGCAGCATGAAGATGCCGGCGAAGGCGGTGGAGATGCGGGTGCGCCCGCCGGAGACCTTCACGCCCACCATGGTCTGGCCGATCATCGCGCAGCCGCAGATGCCGCCGAAGAAGCCGGTGACGATATTCGCTGTGCCCTGTGCCCAGGACTCGCGGGTCTTGCTCGACGGTGTATCGGTGATGTCATCGACCAGCTTGGCGGTCAGCAGCGATTCGAGCAGCCCCACGAAGGCCACCGCGATCGCGTAGGGCGCGATGATCTGCAGGGTCTCCAGGTCCAGCGGCACCCCGGGCAGGTGGAAGATCGGCAGCGAATCAGGCAGTTCGCCCTTGTCGCCCACGGTCGGAACGGCGACCTTGGCAAAGATGGTGATCGCGGTGAGTACCACGATGGCGATCAGCGGAGCCGGAACCGCCTTGGTGATCTTCGGGAAGAAGCACACGATGGCCACGCCCAGGATCACCAGCGGGTAGACCATCCACGGGACATTGCGCAGCTCGGGCATCTGCGCCCAGAAAATCGAGATGGCCAGTCCGTTGACGAAGCCGATCATCACCTGGCGCGGGATGAAGCGCAGCAGCTTGGCCACGCCCAGCAGCGCCAGCGATACCTGGATGATGCCGGCCAGGACCACCGTGGCGAAGAGGTATTCCACCCCGTGGGTGCGCACCAGCGGTGCGACCACCAGGGCCACCGCGCCGGCAGCTGCCGAAATCATCGCCGGGCGCCCGCCGGTGATCGCGATGACCACCGACATCGTGAAGGACGCGAAGATGCCCACGCGCGGGTCGACTCCGGCGATCACGGTGAAGGCGATGACCTCGGGAATCAGTGCCAGGGAGACTACCAGTCCGGCGAGCAGCTCTGTCTTGAGCAATCGCGGGGACTTCAGGGTGCGCAGCACCGACTGTCGTTGCAGGGGCGTCAGTTCAGCGGTCGCGGTACTCACCGGGGCTCCGTTTCGTCAGGTGTCCCAGAAAAAAGTTCTGGGAACCTGTCTACGGTATCGCACCGGGGGTTGGGCAAAGGAGTTTGAACATTGCTGTTTAAAACACTGTCCCGGCCGAACTTGGGGGTTCCGGCCGGGACAGCGCGATCATCACTCGCACCTTCATGAGGTACTTTCCAATGTAATGCCGGAAGCTGTGCCAGTACTGGGTAGAAACTGCACATTGCTATCAAAACTAAAGCCAACAAACCGAAATGGTTTTGGATACAGAAACTGGCACTGTCGCAAGACCGACAGTGCCAGTTTCTACGTCATCACTCGCACCTTCATGAGGTACTTACTACTCTAAGTTGGCATTCTGTGGATGCGGTAAGCATGCACTGCGCGTAGGCCATGGATCCCTGGAGGTGAACTAGATCTTCTCCGGGGTGGGCTTGGCCAGTGCCGGGATGCCCAGGGCGATCAACCCCGCCAGCAACGAGATTCCCGCACCGAGCCACAGGGTCATGTGGAACCCGGCTTCGGAGGGCAGCACCGTGCCGTGGAAGTCGGTGGTCATCTGCGCCAAAACCAGGCCAATCACTGCCGCACCCGAGGTGGTACCCAGCGAACGCATCAGGGTGTTGAAGCCGTTGGCGGCACCGGTTTCGCTGCGTGGCACCGCACCCATGATGATGGCTGGCATTGCGCCGTAGGCCAGGGCGACGCCAGAGTTGATGACCAAGCTGGTGATCAGCAGGCCCCAGAGGCTGCCCATGCCAATCTGGCCTACCGCGTAGCCAGCGGACATGATGAAAATACCCAGCACCAGGGTGAACTTTGGTCCCTTGGCGCTGGTCAGTCGACCGCCCACAGGGGAGAGGAAGAGCATCATCAGGCCGGCTGGAGCCATCCAGAGGCCGGCGGCCAGTACGCCCTGCCCTAGTCCGTAGCCTGCCTCGGTAGGCATCTGCAGGATCTGCGGCATCACCAGCGAGCTGGAATACATGCCGAAGCCCACGAAGATCGAGGCGATATTGGTCAACAGCACCCGGGGTATTGCGGCGGTGCGCAGGTCCACCAGCGGTGCACTGGTGCGTAGCTCCCATACTCCCCACAGCAGGAAAACGATGACCGCGCCGATCAGCAGGCTCAGGACCAGCGGGGAAGCCCAGCCCCAGGTTGAGCCCTTGGAAACGCCGAGCATCAGGGCGATCAAGCCGATGGCCAGGCCGACGGCACCAAGCCAATCGAAGCGGGTTTTCGCGCCGATGGTTGGGATTGCCGGAATGAACTTCAAGATCAATGCGGCCACCACAACGGTAATCGCCGAACCGAAGAAGAACAGCACGCGCCAGGAAGAGAACTCGATCAGCGCTGCGGAGAGCGGCAGGCCGATCGCACCGCCCACACCCAGGGTGGCTGAAACCGTGGCGATGGCTGCCGGCAGATGCGCCTTATCCACGAGGTCGCGCAACATTGCGATACCCAGAGGGATCATGCCTGAACCAAAGCCTTGCAAGGCCCGGCCGATGATCATGACGGTGACATTTGGCGCCAGGGCACAGATGATTCCACCGAGGATCAGCGGGATGGCCAGGATCAGGATCATTCGGCGTTTGCCGAACATATCACCGAGACGACCGGAAATCGGCATCACTACGGCAGCTGCCAGCAGGGTCGCGGTGATGATCCATGCGGTGTTATCCGGTGAGGTGCTGAAGATTTCAGGCAGCTGGGGGATCAGTGGGGCAACCATCGTCTGGGTGAGCGATGAGGCGATGCCTGCCGTGGCGAGGATGCCGACGGCGAGTCCGGATTTCGGATGTCCGGTGGGGGTGGGGTTGGGCACAAGAGCCTTCCGGGATAAATGTGTAAGCTACATACTGTATGTATTTTACACATTGGAGAAGTTCGGAATGAAGCGCCATCTGGAACAGATCGAATACGAGCAGCTCATGCTCAGCCGCTACACCATCGCGCAGCAGCGCCAGTTCGGTGGTGTCGATCGCAGCGTGTACCTGCTGATGAGCCGCATTCAGGCCCAGGGTCCGCTGAGTATCGCGGAACTAAGCCACGGGCTGAGGCTGGACAACTCCACCCTGCAACGCCAGGTAACCCATGGAATCGACGATGGCTACCTGGAACGCATCGCAGATCCCGATGGCCATATTGCGCGTAAGATCACGCTGACCGACCTGGGGTTAGCGAAGCTGGAGCATGCCCGCGAGGTAACCCTCCATGCCCTGGACCGAATCCTGAATGAGTGGGAGGCCGAGGACGTTGAGCAGTTCGCCGGCTACCTGCAGCGCTTCAACGCTTCCATCGAGGAGTACCGCGACTCCCAGCGGGACTAATCACGAACTTGGTTAAAGAAAGATTCCCGCCGGGCAATATCCGACGGGAATCCTTACGATCATCACTCGCACCTTCAAGAGGTGTTTTAAACTCTAATGCCGCTTTCTGTGCCATTCCTTTGGCAGAGCTAGCTATTAGCGATGCACGTGAGAAGCTTCTGCGACCCAGACAAATGCACATAAGCAGGCCCCGAACTTCGCTCGAACTACAGTCAAAAGACCATAGGTGCAGGTCTCAAGAGTGCCTAGGCTGATGGGTATGACTTCAACCCAGCATTCGATGCCCTGCAAGGTGGCCATTGTGCCCGACTCCTTCAAGGGAAGTGCCCGCGCCAGCGGGGTAGCTGCGGCCTTGGCACGAGGCTTCAGCAAGGGTGCGGCTAGCCGGTCGCGGGCGGTCGAGATTACAGCGGTGCCCTTCGCCGACGGCGGCGAGGGAACCCTTGAAGCGCTGATCGACACCTGGGGGACCGAGGCGATCGCACTGGAGACCACCGACGCCTTGGGGCGTCCGGTCACCTCCCGGCTGGGGCTTTCGGCCGACGGGAGAATCGCGGTGGTGGAAGCGGCCGAAGCAGCCGGGTTGCCGCAGGTGAGCGACGTGCCACGGCAACCACTGGGTGCCACTACCTATGGGTTGGGCACACTGGTATCTCATGCGCTGGATCTAGGGGTCACCCGGATCATCCTGTGCCTAGGCGGTTCAGCAACCACCGATGGCGGAACGGGTTTGCTCAGCGCACTGGGCGCAAAATTCTTGGACGCCAACGGGGAGCAGCTTCCCGCAGGGGGCGGGGCACTGAACCAGTTGTCGCGGATCGACGTTTCGCAGCTGGATGCCCGGGCCGGGCAGGTTAACTGGCAAATCGCCTGCGATGTCACCAACCCGCTGCTGGGCGCCAAGGGTGCGGCTGCGATCTTCGGGCCGCAAAAGGGCGCCAGTGAAAATGATGTCCAGATTTTGGATCAGGGGTTGGCGCAACTGGCCGATGTCTTGGAAGCCAATACCGGCCGGGCACTGCGTGAGCAGCCGGGCATGGGGGCTGCCGGCGGGATTGCGGTGAGCCTAGGGTCCTACTTCGAGGTGGAGCTGGTGCCGGGCTGGGATTTGGTGGCCAAGGTACTTGGTGCCCATGAAATTCTGGCCGACGCTGACCTGGTGATCACCGGTGAAGGCCGGCTGGATGCGCAATCCTTGGACGGCAAGGTAGTCTCCGGGGTGTTGCAGGCTGCCGGTGAACAGGCCGAGGTCATCGTGGTGGCCGGTTCGGTGCAGTTGTCCGATGAGCAGCTGGAGTCCTCGGGAATCCTGGCCGCGTACTCGATTGCACCAGGTCCGGCCACGCTGGCAGAACTTTCAGCAGACACCATGGAGCTAGCCGAGCGCACAGCTTTCAGCGTGGCCCGAACCTTCCTGCGCTAGACGTTAGGTCGCTGGGCGCTAGAAAATATCCAGCTTGAGCAGGCCTGCATCCAGAATAATCTTGGCCGAAGCCTCATAGTGGGTTCGCAAGCGCGCAGCCAAGGTTGGCGCATCGCGATCAAGTGCCGCCTGCAGCAGGGCCTCATGCTCGGCCTCGACATTTCGGTGCGTGGCACCCTGCGAAGCGGCCGCCCAACGCCGGTAGAGCAAGGTGGAATTGGCCAGGTTGGCTGACAGCTCAAGGATCGGCGGGCAGGCGCATGGAGCCAGCAGCAGCTGATGGAAATCGCGGTGCGCCTTACCCCATTCAGGGGTGAACTGCTCCGGGTTATCTAGTTGCCGCCGCGGAGCCTTGGACAGCCGGTAATGCGTGGCAATCAGCGCGGACTCCCACTCCAGATCCCCGCGGGCGATGGCCAGGTTGACCGCCAACTCCTCGGTGACACAGCGCAGCTCGGTCTGATCCTGCAACTGCTGCAGGTTCAGCTCCGGTACGAAAAATCCGCGGTTGGGGATCGCCGCCACCAAACCCTCGCCGGAAAGCCGGGTGAGGGATTCGCGGATAACGGTGGTGCTGGTGGAAAAACGCTGGGCCAGATGCGGGGGAGCAAGGCGCTCGCCGGGCATCCACGCGCCATCGAGAATGGCTTCGCGGATGCCGGACAGGGCAGCTTCTGCTGGCTTAGCCACGAGTTCCTTGCTTGGCGGCACCGAAGGTGCGCAGCACGGTGGCCTTGGCGCTGAGCGCCTCCAGAAGCTGGTCGACCTCGCGTGCTGGTGCAATGCCTGCTACATAGTAGTCTGGACGCACCAGCAGTGCGGTACCGGTGGCGGTATCGAAGACCCGGTGGATGTCCTTGGCCCTCACGCTATCGCCGTCCTGATTGGTGAAGACCAGCTGGGATCCGGCAGCCACCTCAATGGTGTTCCAGCCGGCCGACAGCAGCTCGTCGAGCATCACAGTGGCGCCATTGACCTCAAGGTTTGGCTGCGGAAGCATGCGACCGGCAAAGTTCTGGGCCAGGTGCGGAACCCCGGAAACCGGTGCGGCGACGGTGCCGGTGGTGTAGTGAGGCTGCTTGAGGAAGCGCATGCCGGTTAGCCAGCGGTTCAGCGGTGGGATGATGCGGGTGCTGGTGACTACGGCATCGCGCACGCGGGTGATCACCGGGTTGGTGTTCATCACTACCCAGCCGATGCGCTTGGAAAGCTTGACCATTTCCGCGGCATGCGGGCGACGCTCGGTTTCGTAGTCATCGATGAGCATTTCGTTGGCTTCACCCTTGATGACCGCGGCCAGGCGCCAAGCAGCACCCACGGCGTCGCGGATGCCGGCGTTCAGCCCCTGCCCGGCGAAGGGCGGCATCAGGTGCGCGGCGTCGCCGGCCAACAGGATGCGTCCCTTGCGGTAGGTGTCGGCGATGCGCTGGTGTGCGGTGTAGACCGCGGCGCGGCGTACGGAGACCACGTTGGTGTCCTGGAATGGTGCGACCAGGGCGGTGATGGACTCGGGGGTGATCATCGCGTCGCCATCTTCGTGATCGAAGAGCATGAATTCATAGCGGCGGCGGCCACCGACCCCGGGGACCACGACGGCCGGGCGCTGCCCGTTGCAGTGGAAGGAAGCGAAAGGTTCGGGGTTGCCCGGCACATCGAGCAGATCCACCACGATCCAGCGTTCGGTTTGGGTGGAACCCTGCAGTCCGATGCCCAGTTCGCGGCGGGTGAAGGAGCGACCGCCGTCGCAGGCAAGTACCCATTTGGCTTTGAACTCGAGGGCGGTTTCTTCGCCTTCTGCTGCTGCGTAGGGGTTCTGCCCGGTGTCTGCTGCCTTGGAGCCGTTGAATCCGGTGGTGGCTTCGCCGGTGCGGGTGGCGTGCACGATCACGTGATCGGCCTGCTGTTCGATCCTGGTGGCCGCGGTGGCGTAGTGCAGATCCAGGTTCTGGCGCAGCGTGGCGGCCTCATAGAGCAGGCCTTCCATGATTGGCTGGTCGAACTGGCTCTTGCCGGGCTGGCCTAGGCGGGGCGTGCCTGGGCGAACGTCGGCAATGACCTTGCCGCCCAGGCCGAAGTAGCGGGCACCGGTGTCCATGAGCATCTGCGGTCCCAGCTCATCCATGATTCCCAGGTGCGCCATGACGCGCAGGGTTTCATCGGTGGCGCTGATGGCGCGTGGCTCATCGCCACTGCCCGGGTTCTTCTCGATCAATGCAACCTGCAGGCCGGCATCTGCCAGCAGGTTGGCGGCGGTCAGGCCGGTGGGACCCGAGCCGATGACCAGGACGTCGATTTCATGAGACTGTGCCACTGCCCGCTACTTCCTTCGTGCTTCGTGTATTAACAGTGCGCGTCAGGCGGTGGCGCCGGCGGTGGCCTGTGCGCCGGCCAGCAGCGAAGCCTCGTCGGCCACGGTGTTGCGCAGGATGCCCAGGCCGGTGATCTCGACCTCGACGACGTCGCCGTGGTTGATCAGGCCCTCTGGACCGTAGAACAGGCCCACTCCGCCCGGGGTGCCGGTGACGATCACGTCGCCCGGGTTCAGCCGGGTGAAGCCGGTGACGTAGTTGATCAGGGTCGGGATGTCGAAGACCAGGTTGGATACCGGGGCGTTCTGGCGCACTTCGCCGTTCACGCGGGTTTCCAGTACGGCGGTGGTGATATCGCCCAGGTCGGCTGCGGGAACCAGGTACGGGCCGAAGCCGCCGGTGCCCGGGAAGTTCTTGCCCGGGATCCACTGGCTGGCGGCCTTCTGCCAGTCGCGCACCGAGAAGTCGTTGTAGCAGGCGTAGCCGGCGATGTGGTCCCAGGCGTCTTCCTTCTCCACGTGGAAGGCTTCCTTGGAGATGACCAGGGCCATTTCGCCCTCGTAGTCGAACTTGGTGGTGGAAGTCGGCTTGACCGCAGGGGCCAGGTGGCCCATTTGCGAGTCGGCGAAGCGGGTGAAGACGGTCGGTGCGGTCTGCCCGGTCTTGCCCGACTCTTCCTGGTGGGCCAGGTAGTTCACGCCGATGCAGATGATCTTGCCCGGGTTGGTCACCGAGGGCAGGAAGTCGATCTCGTCCTCGGCAATGGTTGGCGCGCCGGACAGGTCCAGCTGGGTGCCGAAGATGCCCTTTTCGATGGCGTCGCGGGTGTTGGCGGCCAGGTTCTTGCCGGTGGGGCCCAAGTCGTAGACGGTGCCGTCGATGGACACGCCCCAGGTTTCGGTGCCGTCAGCTGCCTTGAAGGATACGTACTGCATGGTGGTGCCTTTCGGGTGTTCTAGATGAAGGTTTTCAGTTCGGTGACAGTGGGAATGCCGAAGGTGCGGAAGTCCTCGGTGCGGCGGTTGGACCACATGTTCCACCAGTTCTCGTCTTCGCCCCAGACAATCGGATCGCGCTCATCGTCGTAGATCTGCTCCAAATCGGTGTAGAGCTCCACGACCGCGCCGGAGGTTTCCACGTAGTAGGCGGCGATATTGTGGCCGGCGCCGTGGCGGACCGGGCCCCAGATCAGTTCGCGGCCGGCCGCGCCCAGACGGTCGCCGAGCTTGGCCAGGTCGCCGATCGACTGGACCTGCCAGGCGTGGTGGTGGAAGGTGCCCTGGCCCTTGATCAGCGCGATGCCGTGGTGATCCGGGTTGCAGCGCATGAAGTAGGCGAAGTCATCCCCGATGACATCCGAGAGCCGGAAGCCGAAGATCCGGCGCAAAAATTCCATCATGCCGCGCACGTCGCGCGGGTGGAAATTGATGTGGCCGTAGCGGTCCGGGCCGAAGGAAAGCAGGCCGCGGTCGTTGTGCTGCATGCCGGTGTAGACCTCGAAGATCCAGCCTTCGGGGCCGATGAACGAGAAGCCGTCCTGCACGCCGGCGGAGACCGGGGTTTCGGAGACGATTCTGAAGTTCTCGTTGGCTACGCGCTTGCGGATCTCGCGCAGCGCGTCGCCGTTCTGCGCGATCAGGCCCAGGGAGTGGATGCCGTTGACTTCGGACTCGACGTAGGTCAGCTCGTGGTGCACTGAGTTCGCTGCGAGGTAGGCCTCGTTGCCGGTGCGTTCGGTGACGCGCAGGCCGAGCAGCTGCGTGGCGTCGAAGATGGATCCTTCGATGTCATTGGTCTGGATGGACACGTGGCCCATTTCCCTGATTAATCCCCAAGCCATGGCGGATCCCTTCTGTAGCCGATAAAAATATTGTGATCTAGATAATTAGATTATTTACATTAAGTTAGATTGTCTAGTGTTTTCGGAAAAAGACTCGCGCGCCTGCCCAAGCGGACCTGCTGGTCCGCAAGAATAGGCGCGCAAAGACTAGGCCAAAACCGGGCGCCTGGTGCTGAACTGACGCTGAATTTCGCGCTTGATCAGGCCTGTTTCATCCAGTGCTGTCAGCGATTGGGCACCCGTTTGGTGCACGGCAAGAGCGTTATTATCGCCGGTAGCCGCGGTTCCCAGACGGATAAATGACCCTAGGGCATCACCCAGAACCTTCGCCGTTTGCTCGAAGAGCTCATCGGCCACGCCATCGAGCATCGGGGCATCCTGCCAGCGCTCACGGTTGCCAAAGAGGAACGGCAGCTCTAAGCAGTGGGCCGAACCAGCGTGAGGCAAGGGGGAGCGAACCTCGAAGCCCAGAAGCTGAACCTGGATGCCGGCAGCGGCTGCCGCATCGGCCAATTCCACGGCATAGAGTTGAATCTGGTGCAGGCTCATCGCCCTAACCATGAGTGACTTGGCCGTTGCTTGCGGTTCTGCGGCAACCAGTGCGTCGAAGACTTCTTGCGGTTCATTGAAGTTCCCTGCAATAAACCCGCGCACGCTATCGACGGTGAATGCCTGCTCGGGGGCCATGCCAATGAAGGCACTTGCCTCATCGGCGGTGTAGGAGAGCAATAGCTGCTTCACATGAAGGCGTTCGACTGCCCGCGCGGTATCAAAAAGATCCGCCGGAACGGACTCATCGGTACTCGGGTAGAGGCCCAAGCCGCGCCCGGCCCAAGCCTGGGCCAGTGCTGTGCCGGCAGCCAATAGCTGCTCGGTGCTTGCCTCGGCCAAGGCGGTGCCATTAAGCGCTTGGGCCATCACCGCATTGCGTTCCTGCGCCTGGGTTTCACCCATCGGCGGCTGGAAGGACAGCGAACCAACGTAGAGCCTGTTGAACAGTCCACGGGCTGCCTCAAGCTGGGCCAATGCGAAGGCCCAGAAGGCACCTGCGGACTGGCCTGCCAGGGTGACTTCCTGCGGGTTGCCACCGAGTTCAGCAATATTGCGCTGTACCCATTCGAGCGCCAAGAGCAGTTCTTCGGGCGGCGTATTCCCGCCGCCCACCTGCTGGTTGTGGGCCAGCAATCCGATGCGGTAGTTGACCACGGCAACAACGCAGTTCTGCTTCTCGGCAAAGTCCTGCGCGTCGTACCAGCGCACGGTGCCGGCGCCGGAAACGAAGCCGCCGCCGGGAAGGAAAACCATCACCGGAAGGTCCTTGGCATCCAGCGGAGCAAAGACTGCAACCTGGAAAGCATCCTCGGACTGGGGCAGTTCCTGCAGTGCAGGACCTAGCAACCAATCCAGGGAACCTGGGGTCTGCGGGAAAATTGCCGGCTGCGCTGCGGTGAGCCCGGTGGCTTCACTGAGCTTGCCGAAGCGCCCGCCGCTGCGCTGCGCGTAGCTGTAAACCCCCATGCCTAGCGGATTTCCGTGTACTGCGACTGGTCGACCGCGCGGGTGATGTTCCAGTACTCGACGATCGGGTAAGGCCAGATCTGCGAGACGCGGCCGAACTTGTTCTTGTACCAGGTGTGCACCTCGGGGTGGCCCCAGGCCTTCTGCGCGTTGGCGGCATCGAGATCCGCCACGAACGCGTCGAGCACCTCCTGCTTCAGGTCCAGTGCCTTCAGATCCTTCTCCAGCACAATGTTCAGCGCATCCAGGATGTAGGTCAGGCCGTACTCGATCATCGAGAACAGCGAGCCGTTGACCACATGCCCGGTATTCGGTCCGGAAACGATGAACAGGTTCGGGAAGCCCGGCACGGTGGCCCCGGCATAGGCGGTGGCGTTGCCGCCCCAGTATTCGTGGATGTCCTTGCCCTCGCGGCCGGTGATGCGCAGCGGCTCGAGGAATTCGGAAGCCTGGAAGCCGGTGGCGTAGATGATGACGTCCAGCTCGTGCAGGGTGCCGTCGCCATCGATGATCCCGGCCTCGGTCATTTCGTTCATGCCCGAGGTGACCAGGGTGGTCTGCGGCTTCTTCAGGCTCTTGGCCCACACTCCGTTATCGCGCAGCATGCGCTTGCCGCCCACGATGTAGTCCGGGGTGACCTTGGCCAACAGGTCCGGGCGATCGGCGTACTGCTCCTTGAGCATCTCGGTCAGCTGCTGGCGCACGCGCTCGTTGACCGCGGACACTGAACCTTCCTTGGTCCAGTTAGGATCCGCGGCGGTGGTGTGCTGGCGGCCCTCGACGCCCAGCCAGTGCTGCCAGAAGCGCAGCCACTGGCCGTACTGCGGCAGGTGCTCGACCAGCCAGCTCACCGATTCGGGCATGTCCTCGTAGTAGAACGGGGTAGGCAGCATCCAAGGGGAGGAGCGCTGGAAGATCTTGAGCTCTTCGACCTCATCCACGATGGCTGGGACGATCTGGTAGGCGCTGGCGCCGGTGCCGATGACGGCAACTTTCTTGCCCTTCAAATCGATGCCCGGCTTCCATTCGGCCGAGTGCACGTGGATGCCGGCGAACGTGTCGTGGCCCGGGGTATCGGGGAACTTCGGGCGGTCCAGCTGGCCGACGGCGGTCAGGACGGCATTGAAGCGGCGTTCCTGGACTTCGCCGCCGTCCACGATCATGGACAGTACCCAGCGTCCGTCTTCTTCATCCCAGGTAGCCGAAAGCACCTCGGTGCCCATCTGGATGTTCTGCGTGATGCCGCCGCGTTCCGCGACGTCGCGGGTGTACTTGTGGATCTCGGGGCCTTCGGAGAACTGCTGGGGCCAGTCATCGCGCTGCGCGAAGGAGAATGAATAGGCGTAGTTGGGGGTATCGAGGCGCACGCCCGGGTAGGTGTTCTTCCACCAGGTGCCGCCGACTTCGTGGCCCTTCTCGAAGACGGTGTAGTCCAAACCGGCCTGCTTCAGGCGGTAGGCGGCGGCCATGCCGGCCACGCCCGAGCCGATGACTGCCACGGTGAAGTCGCGGGTGGGAGCAACCTGTTCCTTGGTGAAGGCCGGTGCGCCGCTCACTTCGGGAACCAATGCCATGTCGTGCTTGAGCATCTGGTGGTAATCGGTGGTGGCCTGGTTGGTGATCCAGTCCAGGATCGTGGTGGCCTGCTCGTCGTCCAGGGTCTCCACTGAGGTGATTTTTTCATCACGGATCCGGCGCAGTGCTTCGAAGGCCAATTCGCGGGCCGCTTCCTGAGCTGCGGCGTCCATGCCGCCGTGCGGCTGGCCCACGGTGTCAACCGGCGGCTGCGGCGGACGCAGCTCATCACGAAGGATCGAGTAATCGCCGGTTGCCGCGGCCAGGGCCACCATCAGTGGCGGCAGGTCGGTGCTTGCAACGATCTTGCGCAGCTGCTCGTCGCTTTCGGTGATAGCAGAGTAGTTTGCGCGCCAGTACAGGTCATCTACCTGTTTGGTGGCGGCGGTCTCGATCAGTGATTCGCTCATTGGTTACTCCTAGCAAGTCTTTTCGGGCCGTGCGCGACAGGGTCTGACAGGCGCGTGATGTAACCAGTGTCACCTCTTGGTTATGCATAAGTCAACTAAAAATGTATTCTTTGCCGACTTTGGTATGATTTGTGTCATGGCGAAACGCACCGATTCAGAGACGATGTCAAAGCACATCCGCGACACCCTGCGCACCGATATCCTGGATGGGCGCTGGGAACCAGGTGCCCGGCTGCAGCTCACGCATCTTTCTGAGCATTACGAAACCTCGAGTACGGTCATTCGCGAAGCGTTGACCCGGCTGGTGGGGGACAAGCTCGTCACCCTTCGACCCAACAAGGGCTTCTTTGTCCCGGAACTGTCGTTGGCCGACTTGAGCGACATCGTGGAAATGCGCTGCGTCAACGAGCAGCTGGCAATTTCGCTGGGCTTCGAACGTGCGCCATTGGAGTGGGAGAGCGAGCTGATGGCAGCGCACCACACCCTGGAGCGCACGCCGCGCCGTTCGGACGAAGACCCGGATAACCACACCCCGGCATGGAATCACGCGCATCAGAACTTCCATGACAAGCTCGTTGAGGCCTGTGGTGTTCCGCTGCTGACCGAGGTGACTCGCACCCTGTCTGACCTGATCCAGCTCTATGGACGCTGGGCCGGACCGGCCACCCGTGACGCCAAGCGGGACCTGGACAAGGAGCATCGCGATATCCTCAACGCCGCCCTGGACCGCAATGCGGAACTGGCTGGCCAGCTATTGCGTGCGCACTACGAAACCACGCTCAGTGCGGTGAAAAACGGTGGCGAGGTCGGGCTAGCCTGCTTGCCTCACGTGAAGCTGCTCAAGTAGCCAGAACCTTCGTGGGCATTCCCACGCCCAGGCCCTGACCCGGATTGCTGCAGCGGGAACATTTCCGACTGGTTCCGGAGCCGGCGCAAGCGCAGTTTCCAACATGATGCTGCATGCCTCCGGCCTCTATCCCGGCAGTGTTTTGGCAACGCGGATGGCCGGCAAGCCTGTTTTGCGTCGCTATCAAGGCAAGAGCTGGGTCGCCGCTTTTCGCAGCGACCCAGCTTAAGAAGCCCGAATGGGAGTTCATTAGCGTGAATGAACTCGTTCAAGGAACTGATTGCGCAAGGAATTAATAGCCTGGAGTGCCTGGCCCTCGCCGGTTCCGATGTTTTCTTCGACCCATGTGAAGTAGCGATGGGCTTCATCCAGGATTCCCGGGATGAAGTCGCTGGGATCAACGCGGTTCTTCTGCTGGTTCACGGTGAATAGCGTCGACCGTCCCTTCACTTCCAGCCGTAGTGGTACTGGCTGGCCTGGAAACAGTCTTTCGGCTGATCCTTTTAACAGGTACTCCTCTACAAGCTCAATCAGCTCAAACCAGATTCCAGTCACTTCATCCCACAGCTCGGCTGAAATCAATTCGGTCCCGTGGTACGACAAGGAGAGGAAACCTTCACTCCCGTACGGGTTTCTGTTCAGTCGATCCCGCCAAATGCCGGCGGCGCGTCCAGGCTCCTGGAACATGCTTACCAAGTAGTTTTCGGGATGAGCGACGAAATCGTCGAGGTCCGTCACCGTGTGCGGGACCAAGATGTATGGTTCGCTCTGTACGGCTTGTTCTTTCATCTCACCTTGATTCGTGACGTGGGCCGAGTTGGGCGACTCGGCCTCTGCCGATGAGCGCTGGTGCTTGGCATTGTTCCAAGTAGCCTCAAGCTTTATTCGATTGCTTGCCCCACTGGTTTTCAGCTTACTTCGGTTCTGTTTCATGGCGCCATGCACTAGATGTCGTACATCGCTGGCCGGCAGTTTCCAATGGGTAAAGTTCGGTTGTTCTTCGCAGAACCATCGCGGCAACGCGGACGGGAATGTCCGAATATATGCAAACCTGTTCTATTCGAACGAGCGCGACGTACCCCGTCTGTACAGCTCTCCGACTATCTTGTTCTGCGCGTTCCTCGGAATTCACGACGAACTGATGCCCTCGCCACCTGCTGATGGCGAGGGCATCATTCTAGTTTCAGAGCCTAGCCCTAGACGCTGGAGCGCTGATCGCGGAAGCGCGCAGGCCAGACGCCCTGCTTGCCAGGGGCCAGGATCCCCGCCGGATCCAGTGCATCCTTGATCTTCTCCTGCAGGCGGCGTGCTGCGTTGTCGTTGAAGTCGAAGCCGTCGGCAATGCGGTCCATGTAGTCCACGTGGCTGCGGTACGGCGCGTAGCCGCGGGCGCGGGCCGCATCGAGCAGCTCGGAGTACAAGGCGCGCGCACGGGCGAGCATCTCCTGGTTGCCGCGCTCGAAGAAGATCATCGTCACGTGAACCATATGCCGCGGGTACAGGTGGTACCCGATGTACAGGTCGAAGCCGTGCTTCGCGTAGAGCTTCTTGGCTTCCTGGTAGAACTCGGCCACGAGTTCGCCGCGGGCCGGGATGATCGGCGCCGCGTCGATGTGTCCGCCGTTTTCAGCGGCCCAGCCCACGGTGGACAGCGGCTTCAAGGTCGGGACGCCGGCCATCTGGGTGCGGTCCTGGGCGGCGATGTCCTCATGCTGCAAGGCCAAGCCCTCTTCTCCCGAGTAGAACCGGGCGTCAACGCGGGCACCGGGGATCACGCTGAGCCGGTCCTTGACGATTTGCAGGCGGCGTTCGCACAGTTCGCGGTCGCCGTAGAAGGCGAACTTGCAGTTCCACTGGCCAATGCCGAATTCCTGGCGCATTTCTTCCAGGCGCCAGTCGGGAATGGAACCTTCGCCATCCCAGAAGTCGGCGCGCGATCCGCGCATGGTTGCCGCGCGCACCACATTGCCGCAGAGGGCATTGTTCTGGATGATTTCCTCGCGGCGCAAGGTGGTGAGGATGTCGATCAGTTGCGGCAGGTGCGCCTCGTCGTCGACGAAAATATCGCCATTGACGTAGGTGTGCGGTGCCGGCATCAGCCACAGTCCGACCTGGGTAACCACGCCGTAGTTGGACTGGGTGAACAGGCCGTCCAAGGTCGGGCCGAAGCCGCCCTGGAAGATCGGGCCCAGCTCGGTGCCGTCCATCGCGCCCATGCCGGTGCGGACCAGATCGCCGTCGGGCATGACCACTTCCATGCCGCACAAGGACTTCACGTGGTCGCCCAGCGGGGTCATGCCGTAGCCGCGGTCGAGCATGTTGCCCATGACCGAGCCCCAGCCTAGGGCCGGCACCGACATCCACACCTTCAGGCCGCGTTCCTTGATGTAGTCGAAGAGATCGAAGAAGGTGACGCCGGGCTCCACCACGGCGTAGCACAGCCGGTCATCGACCGTGATGATGCGGTTCATGCGGCTCAAATCCAGCGCCACCATGCCGGTGTCGCGTGGTTCGGGGCCGCCATAGCCCAGGTTCTTGCCGCAGGAGAAGGTCCACAACGGTACCTCGTGCTCGGTGGCCAGCTTGACGATGGCCTGCACTTCATCGGTGCTGGCCGGGCGGATGCCGGGCCAAGGGGTACGGCCCGGGTTCAGCGGGTAGGGATCCAAGTAGCCCTCGGAATCTCCCAAGGAAACAACGTTTTCTGCGCCAACGATTTCCTTGGCTGCCTCAAGAAATTCTTCACGACGATCCATGATTCACCCTTCCACTGGCCATCGGCGAACGCCGCGGCCCCACTGTCTTAATCTAAAAAACTTGCTTTGTTTCCTGCCGCCATCAATATGCTTGATGACATGAATCTTGTGTCCCACCCGCAACTGACCTTGCGCCAGCTTTGGCACTTCGTTGTCGCGGCCGAGGCTGGAACCATGGCCGAAGCTGCCCGCCGGCTGCATCTGGCGCCTTCGGCAATTTCCATGTCCATCGCGGAACTCGAACGCATCGTCGGTGCCGAGCTGGCGATCAAGCGCCGGGCCAAGGGGCTGACGTTGACCGCGACCGGCAAGACCGTGCTGCTCCAGGCCCGGGAACTGCTGGAGCGGGCCCATGATCTGGAAACCATGGGCCAGGGAACCCGCGAAGAGCTTGCCGGCCCGTTGACCGTTGGCTGCTTCATGCCCCTGGGCCCGATCATCATTCCGCCCATGCTCAGTGCCTTTGCCCAGCAATGCCCGAAGGTGGAGGTCGATTTCCTGGAGGGGTTCCACCAGGAAATGCAGCATGCGCTGCTCGATGGTTCCATCGATGTCGCCTTCCTCTACGGTTCGGAGATCTCACCAGCCTTGCGTTCGGCCACCGTGGCGATGGCCGAGGCCCAGATACTGCTGCCTTCCGGGCATCCGCTGGCCGCCAGCCCGTCGGTGTCATTGCGTGAAATCGCGAAGGAGCCGTTGGTCCTCTTCGAATCCGAGCCGATCACCCAGCGCATCCTCGGCCTGTACCAGGGCAGCGGGCTGGAACCGATGATCCGTCACCGCTCGCGTTCCTATGCGACCGTGCGCTCGCTGGTCAGTACCGGCCGCGGGGTGGCTGTGCTGTTCCAGCAACCGGCCCTGGAAGCACCCTACGAAGAGCTGAACGTGGTGCTCAAGCCGCTGAAACTCGATGACGAAAATATCGCCGTGGTTCCGGTTTCGGTGGCTTGGCCCCGCAGTTCGCGGCTGAACTCCCGTGCCCAAGCCTGGGTGGAAGTCGCCGCGGAACTCTTCGAGAATGCGGGCCGGCGCAGCTAGCGGCTAGACGCGCGTGCGGATCGAGGACGGGTAGGACAATCCGAAGTTATCCCGCAGGGTGGTGCCCTCGTATTCGGTGCGGAAGTAGCCGCGGTTCTGCAATTCAGGGACCAGCTTGTCGCAGATGAGCTTGAAGCCGCCTGGGTTGAACGGGGCGTTCAGGTTGAAGCCGTCGCAGGCCTTGGAATCGAACCAGTCGATCATGCGGTCTGCCACTGCCGAGGCGGTGCCGGCCATCCACTGGTGTCCGGTGGAGCGAGCCAGGTCAACGATCAGCTCGCGCAGGGTCATGCCCTGGTCCACCGACTTGCGGCGGTAGATCTGGTAGCGCGAACCCAGGGCCGGGTCATCGGAGAACCACTCGGCGGGAATCTTATCGTTGAAGTCCAGCGAGGACAGATCCATCTTCAGATCGGCACCCACCTGCACGCGGCCGTTTTCCAGGTGGATGTGGTTGGCCAGTTCCTCGGCCAGCTCATCTGCTTCGGCCTGGGTGTCGCCGAGGATCGGCAGGATGCCCGGGATGATCTTGATGTCGTTGGGGTTGCGGCCCTTGGCAGCCGCCATCGCCTTGAACTTGGCGTAGAACTCCACGGATGGTTCCTTCAGCGGCTGCGCGGTATAGATGCCATCGGCCACTGAGGAGCCCAGTTCCATGCCTGGTCCCGAGGAGCCGGCCTGCACCAGCACCGGGCGGCCTTGCGGGCTGCGCGGCATGTTGATCGGGCCCTGCACCTTGAAGAATTCGCCCTCATGGTTGATCGGGTGGATCTTGTCGGTGTCCACGTACCATGCCGACTCCTTGTCGTTGGTGACGGCGTCGTCTTCCCACGAATCCCACAACTGGTTGGCTACCTCGACGAACTCGGTGGCGCGGCGGTAGCGGGTGGCCGGATCCGGCGCGCAGTCCATGCCGAAGTTCTGGAAACCATCGGAGCTGGTCACGATGTTCCACCCGGCGCGGCCACCTGACATGTGGTCCAGGCCGGCCATCTGGCGGGCCAGGTTGTAAGGCTCCGAGAAGGAAGTGGAAACGGTTCCGATCAGGCCAATGTTCTTGGTGCGTGCTGCCAGTGCGGAAAGTACCGAGATCGGCTCGTAGAAGCCGTTCATCTTGATATCGCCGCGCATTACGGTGTTGGCATGGACGATGTCGCCGAAGAAGATGGCGTCCAGCTTGGCGTCTTCAGCCATCTTGGTCAGGTCGTAGACGAATTCCAGGTTGGCCAGCTCTTCGGAGCGCGAGCCATCCATGCGCCACGAATCCTTGTGGTAGCCAGCGGGGAGCATGAAGGTCGTGAGCACCATGTGCTGGGGGTTCTTGGGAGTCATTGAAACTCATCCTTTCCTGCGGATGTGACGGGAAGCACTGAGTCCATGGTTTCAAGAGTCTCTAAAGTCGTAAATGGAGAACTTTTGCGCCATAGCATTCAGAAAAATTGATGTTAGGTGTTAAAAGCTGGTCCGCGTATCAACTGATACGCGGACCGGTGCCGGGGTTCAGGCGTTCAGCTTTGCATTGGACGGCGCTGACGCGGCTGCCTTGGGAGGCAGGGCGGCGCCTTCCGGGCTGATGCGGATGGCGACCAGTCCGACGATCAGGATTGCCACCCAGAAGATGCCTACGGCGGTGATGCCGAAGCTGACGGCCAGCGCGGTGCAGATCATCGGGGTGAAGCCGGCCCCAAGGGTCGAGGAGCCCTGATAGGCCAGCGAGGCGCCGGTGTAGCGGACATCAGCTGGGAACAGCTCGGAGATGTAGGCGCCGATCGGTCCGGCCAGGATGCCCTGGATGACGCCGTTGCCGACGATGACTGCAACTGCGAAGCCCCAGCCGGTGCCGTTGCTCATCAGGAAGACTGCCGGGAAAGCCCAGAGGATGCCGGCGGTGCCGCCGATGGTCAGGATCATCTTCCGGCCGTACTTGTCCGAGAGCTTGGCGGCCAGCAGGCAGACCACGATGGTGACCATTGCCGCGTAGCCCTTGGTGTTCAGCACAAAGGAGCGGTCCACGCCCTGGGCCGCGGCTTCGGAAACGCCCCACGAAGTCAGCACGCCCTGGCAGGTGTAGAAGCCAAGGGAAGCGATCAGGGTGATGATGACGGTGCGCGAATGGTTCTTGAGCACCAGCGAGATAGGAGTCTTGCGCTCCTGCTTGCGCTCGGCGGCCTTGGCATCCAGCTCCTGGAAGACCGGAGTTTCTGCGACCTTCAGGCGGATCACCATGCCGATGATGATCAGGACTGCCGAGAAGATGAACGGAATGCGCCAGCCCCATTCCAAGAACGCATCACCGGTGGAGAAGGAGATGAAGGAAACCAGGAAGGTAGCCAGCAAGCCACCGGCCGGTGCGCCGGCGTTAGCGAAGGAAGCTGCGAAACCGCGCTTGGAAGCGGGTGCATGTTCCAAAGCCATCAGGGTGGCGCCGCCCCATTCGCCGCCAACTGCGACTCCCTGGACCACGCGGAGCAAGACCAGGATGACCGGGGCAGCTGCGCCAATGGTTGCGGTAGTCGGCAATAGGCCAATGGCAACGGTGGCTACGCCCATCATCATCATGGAAAGCACCAGCATCTTCTTGCGGCCAAGGCGGTCGCCGAAGTGGCCGAAGACGATGCCGCCCAGCGGGCGGGCAATGTACCCGACGGCCAAGGTGCCGAAGGAGGCGAAGAGCGCCAAGCCCGGGCTCAGGTTGCCGAAGAAGACCTTGTCGAAAATCAGCGACGCCGCAGTGGCGTACAAGATGAAGTCGTAGTACTCGATGACGCTGCCCAAGAAGCTGGATCCGAGAATGCGGCGCAAATCCTTGGTGTTGAGGGAGTCGCTTGGCTCCATTGCCGGCACTGGCTGGTTCTGTTGCGAGTCGGACACGTCGAGAACCCTTCCTGATCGCTGATGTGACTTAAGCCATAGTGGCCCATTTCACTAACCTTGTCCACTTTTTACGCATTTTAAGACGGATAATATTTTCTTCGACCTCTTAAAACCGCGTAATCTTGCGGGTTTGAAAAAATTCTTCGACCTAGAGCTTGATCTGGGTCACATAAGTTATATAAACTGATGCACAGAATATATTTTTGAACCCGCTCAGCGGGACGCCCGATAAGGAGCAGCGAAGATGAGTGCACGCACTGGAGAGCAGTACCTGGCAGGGCTCAAGGATTCCCGCGAGGTCTGGCTGGGCGATCAGCGCATTGACGTCACCGAGCACCCGGCCTTTGCCGGCTCGATCAACGGCATGGCCGCCTACTTCGACTACCAGCACAAGTACGCCGATGACTGCCTGATGAACGACGAACAGACTGGCGAACAGCACAACGTCTCCCTGCTGCGTCCCAAGAACGCAGAAGACATCGCCCGCCGCCACCGCGCGTTCGACCGCCTGGCCCGCTACTCCAATGGCATGCTCGGCCGCACCCCCGACTACGTCAACGTGGTGCTCGCCGGCCACGCCTCGCGCCCGGACATCTTCGCCAAGTCCGGCGACCCGGTCTACTACGAGCGCCTGGAGAACTACTGGCGCCATGTGCAGGAAAACGACCTGGCGCTGACCCACACCATCGTGCACGCGGCCATCGACAAATCGGTCGGCGAACTGCAGGGCATCAATGAAGAGCTGACCCTGCGCGTGGTGGACCGCACCGCTGAAGGCCTGATCGTTCGCGGCGCGAAGATGCTCGCCACCCTGGGCCCGATCGCCGACGAACTCTATGTCTACCCGGCGGTGCCCATCCAGAAGGGCTACGAGGAATACGCGCTGTCCTTCGCGATCCCGGTCGCCACCAGCGGCGTGGTCTCGGTCTGCCGCGACCACTACGGCGTGGACCAGCCGGTAGTGGACAAGCCGTTCTCCTCGCGCTTCGACGAGCAGGATGCGGTCATCATCTTCGACGACGTGCTGGTCCCTTGGGATCGCGTGTTCATCGACGGCCAGCTCGATGTCTACAATTCCCTGAACGCCGGCACCGCCACCGGCAACACCCAGCAGCAGACCGCCATCCGCGCGTCGGTGAAGCTGGAATTCGCCTACGACCTGTGCGTGCAGATGGCCAAGGTGACCGCCACCGACAATAAGCCGGACACCGCATCGATGCTCGGCGAGATCTACTCCTACCTGCGCATCGCCCGCGCTGTGATCCACTCGGCCGAGGTCAACGCGTCGGAATGGGGCGGCGGGGCGTTCTTCTGCCACGACGACATCTCCGCGCTGCGCACCATGATGCCCATCTGGATGGCCCGCGTGAACGACATCATCAAGTCCATGGGCAGCCACAACCTGCTGGCCACCCCGACCGCGGCCTCCTTCGAGGACCCGCGCCTGGGCCCACTGCTCAAGAAGTACCTGCCGGGAGCCAACGGCATCGCGCCGGAGGAACGCGCCAAGATCTTCCGCACCGCTTGGGACTTCGCCGGATCCGCCCTGGGCAGCCGCATCGAACTGTACGAGCGCTTCTACCTGGGGTCGGTCAGCCGTGCCCGCGGGCTGGATCACCGCAAGGCGCAGATGAAGGGCGAGACCGGTGCCTTCGAGGCGATGTTCGCCGAGGTGGGCATCAGCCCGGTCATCGCCGAGCAGGCCGCACTGGACCTGGACGCCGCGGCAACGCGCGCCTAGGGAAGCAGGAAAATCATGGCTAACCCGACGCCCGATGTGCTCGACGCGTTGCTCGAGCACCTGCTGGAAACCCAGTACGGCCAGCTGCCGACGGCCACGATCCAGCGCGTGAACCAGCGCCTGCTGGATTCGGTGGGCGTTGGGCTAGCAGGGCACCGCGCCGACGACATTGCCGGACTCATCGAAGCGGCGCAGGCCTGGGGCCACGGCGATGAAGCAACCGTGCTGGGAACCGGAATCAAGCTTCCGGCCACCTCCGCGGCCTTCGTCAACGCGGCCCTGATCCGCTCCTTCGACTTCGAGCCGGTGGAAGCCGAAGGCCCGGCCGGCAAGCAGGTCGCCGCCCATATCTCCGGAACCACCGTGGCCGTCGTGCTGGCCCTGGCCGAAGCCACCGGCGCCACCGGCGAAGAAGCGCTGGCCGCGCTGGCGCTGGGCGATGACCTGGCAGCCCGACTGGCCATCGCCGGCGGCTTCGACGTGTACTCGGGGCAGGATAATACCGGCACCTTGAATGCCTTGGCCGCCGCTGGAATCGCCAGCCGGATGCTGGACCTGGACAAGGCGCAGGCACGCCACGCCATCGGCATTGCGGTCAACCAGGCTTCGGGCAATGTGGCGGCGATCTTCGATGGGGCCAACGGCTTCAAGCTGCCCATGGCCTTCGCCGCCCGCTCCGGAATTTCCGCCGCGCAGCTGGCCAAAGCCGGCATGAAGGCGGCGGATGATCCGCTGACCGGCAAGCACGGCTACTTCCAGCTGTTCGGCATCGACGCGCAGCCGGAACTGGCGGTGGCGGATCTTGGCGTGAGCTTCCATGGGGACTGCACGATCAAGCCCTTTGCCAGTTGCCGGGCCGCGCAGCCTTCGCTGCAGGCCTGCGCGGAACTGGTGGCCGACGGCACGGTGGGCTACAAGGACATCGAATGCCTCACCGTCCACCTGAGCGAGCGGACCCTGAACGGCTTCGTCGGGGCGCGCTTCGAGGCGGGGGACACCCGCACCGTGGCAGCCCTGTTCTCGGTGCACGCCACCGCGGCGATCGCCTTGATCCACGGAACGGTTCGCCCCGAGCACCTGACCGCCAGCGCGCTGTCGGACCCGGAGCTGGCGCAGATGCTCGGGCGCATCGAGCTAGCCGGAACCCTGCCCAACAGCCAGCGGCTGACGGCGGAAATCACTGCACGGCTGCGCAGCGGCGAGGTGCGCCACGTGCGCGTGGAGCACCCGGACGGAAACATCTTGCGCACACCCCTGGAGCATGACCAGGTAGTTGAGAAGTTCTCGAAGAATCTCGAGTTCTCGCATCCAGAACTGGCAGCACGCAAGGACGCGTTGCAGCACCAGCTCGAACACCTCGCCAGCGCACCGGATCTGACTGATCTGATGGCGGCGCTGGACCCCGCTAGAAACTTCACCCCGAATTACCAGGAGCAACTCCCATGAGCATCACCAACCTTGAATCGGTCACCCCAGTAGACATGAACACCTTCCGCAACGTCGTCGGCCACTTCGCCTCCGGTGTCACGGTGATCACCACGGCCGTGGACGGCCAGCTCTACGGCACCACCGCTTCGGCAGTGTCCTCCCTGTCGATGGAACCGCCAATGATGCTCGCTTGCCTGAACCGCTCCAGCTCCACCCATGACCGGGTAGTTGAAGCAGGCGTCTTCGGCATCAACATCCTGGCCGAAGACCAGGGCGCGCTGGCCTTCCACTTCGGCCGCAAGGGCGAGGACAAGTTCGCCACCGTGCCGCATACCCTCTCCGCGGAGGGCATCCCGCTGATTGACGGCGCATTGGCCACGATCGTATGCCATGTGGCCGAAACCCCGACCGGCGGTACCCACACCGTCTTCCTGGGACTGGTCAGCCACGCTGAAGCCCATGACCGCGAACCGCTGGCCTACTACCGCGGAACCATGGGCCGCCTCGAGCCCACCAAGGAGTTGGCTGCCTACCAGGCCACCCGCACCTGGGTGCTGCTGCGCACCAGCCCACTGGGCGAAGACCTCGACGTGGATGCCATCGCCGCGGCTTCCCGGGCCGACGCTGATCATGTAGCCAACGCGCTGGTGAAGCTGGAAAGCGAGCACCTGGTCTTCCGCACCGAAAGCGGAAAATACCAGCCAAAGCCGATTACCGCAGAACTGACCGATTCGGCCTACGACTCGCGCGCCACCATCGAGTCCGGCGTGATCGCCTCGCACCTGGGCAAGATTTCCGAAGAGACCATTTCCGGCCTGCGCGAGATCACCGCGAAGCTGGCTGACCTGCGTGAGACTTCGGAATCCGACCTGGAAGAGTTCTTGGCCCTGAATGTCGCCTACCACGATGCTCTGGTTGGCGTGGCCGGCTCCAGCCAGCTGGTGGATTCCTTCCGCCGTTTGGGAATTGGCACCGTCTGGCGCCAAGCGCTGACCGCAGAGCAGTGGTCGCGCCAGCTGGACCACCGCCACGTTGCCGAATTGACCGAAGCGCTGGCTGCCGGTGACGCGCCAGCGGCCCAGGCAGCGCTTGCCGCGCACACCGAGTTCGGCAAGGCGCTGGCTCGTGAAGCAGTGGCCCGCCATGGCGGCCAGGTCTAGGCATTGAGCTGATAGCCACTATGGAAAGGCGGCAGGTTGGAAGATCCAGCCTGCCGCCGTGGCTTTTAAAGCGTCGAAGTGCGGGCCTATGGCGCTGTGGCCCCGACAAAGAGGCGCAGCTTCCACTGGCCGCCGGTATTGGCCCACACCGTGCGGTTGGCAGTTTCCAGATGCTTTTCGACGCCTCCGGAAATCAGATGCATTTTCATGCTGCCTTCGACGACCACCACGTTGCCCTCCTGGGTAACGGACTCGAAGTCGTGGCTGAGCGCCAAGTATTCGACGGCCCCGGAACCGAGCAGTTCCAGCAATGAGTCGCGGTCATCGACACGACCGGTGGAGTGGGTGTACTGCAAATCCGGCTCAAGCAGGTTCCCCAAGGTTTCGAGGTCACTGGCGAGCATGGCCGAAAGGCGCCGTTCTTCTGCGATGCGCAGTTCCGATTCAAGTGCCGCAGGGTCAATAGTCGTCAACGGTGATGGCTCCTAAATAGCGTTTGGTTCGTAGGCAATCTACCAATAAGCAGTGGCGATGTGCGGATATTAGCGAGTGCTTTTACTGGGTGAGATGGAGTTTCAGGGTTGATCCCAGAAGTGGAAACTATCAGCCGAGGGTATGAGCCGGGCACGGGATAGTTACCTCGCATCGCTGATTCCCCGGGCAGCGGAAATTTCTACGATGGAATCATGCTCAAGAAAAAGTACCTCGCCGCTGGCGCGCTCGCCCTTCCCTTCGCTCTCCTGCTCACCGGCTGCAGCGGTTCTGATCTCTTCGTCGACAAGTACGATGAATCCACCACCCGAACTGCCAAAACTTCAGAGAAGGCCGTCGCCGATGGCGTGCTGCCCGACTGGGTTCCGTCCGGCGGCACCGATGTTCAGCTGGTCCAGCGCAATACCGGCGCTGAACGCATCTTCATGCTGAACTACGATGGCAAGCTGGACAGCGACCAGTGCAAGGCGCTGGAAACCGTTGGGAATCCGACCGAAGCCGAACTGGCCAAGGCCTACGCTTCTGACCCGCGTACCAAGAACCTCGAGCCTGACGAGATCTCAGTTACCCGCACCTTGGATGCCGACTGGTGGCCAGCCGATGGCCAAAGCGAGACGACTGATCTGTGCGGGCGCTTCTGGGTCCATCAGTCAGAGGGCAAGCTCTATGCCTTTGCTCCGGACATGGTCGCCCAGGTCCAAGCCATCGAGAAGGAACGGGCCGCCAAGGAAGGCAAATAGAGGCTGGCCGCCACTAGCTGGGCTGCAGGCCGCGAACCAGGAAACTGGTTCGCGGCCTGCAGCTTGTTGCTCATGGGGATCAGAAGCGGATCACGCTGCGGGCGATGGACCCGGTTTCCTGCTTTGCGTAGGCTTCGTTGATCTCGTCGAGCTGGATCTCCTGCGCCACCAGGTCATCGAGATTCAACCGGCCCTGCAGATAGAGCTCGGCGTAGTAGGGAATGTCATTGCGGACCGTGGAGGAGCCCATGTAGATGCCGTGGAGATTGCGCTGCGGGATCAGCAGGTCCAGCATGATATTCATTTCCAGCGGCTTGCCCTGCGGAATGCCGATGAAATACACGTGTCCGCCGGTTTTGGCGACTTCCAGGGCCTGGCGCTGCGTGGGGGCAATGCCGATGGCTTCGAAGGAATGGTGGACTCCGCGGCCGGTGATGGCGCGGATGGCGCTGACCACGTCTTCGGTGCCGCCGTTGATGACATGGGTGGCTCCGAATTTCTTGGCCAGCTCCAGCTTCTCTGGCTGCAGGTCAATGCCGATGATGGTCTTGGCGCCGGCCAGCTTGGCTCCCTGGATGACATTCAGGCCGATGCCGCCCAAGCCGATGACCGCGACGGTTTCCCCGGGAGAAACCTTGGCGGCGTTGAGCACCGCGCCCACGCCGGTGGCTGTCGCGCAGCCAAGCACAGCAGCCTGCGCGAATGGGATTTCCTTGGGCACCCTGACCAGCTTGTTCTGGTGCAGGACCGTGTACTCGGCGAAACCGGCCACGCCGAAGCCTTCTACGCGCTCGCCGTTGCGCGTCAAGCGTGCCGGGGTATCCGGTCCGCGCAGCGCATGCTGGGGGTTCAAGCAGCGGTAGGTCGCTCCGTTGACGCATTCTTCGCAGCTCCCGCAGAAGCTGATTTCCGTGGCGATGACATGGTCTCCCAATTCGAAGTCGGTGGCTTCGGGGCCCAGTGCGATAACGGTGCCGGCCATCTCGTGGCCGACCACCATCGGCAAGGGGCGCCCGCGGTCTACGGTGGCAACTATGTGGTCCGAGTGGCACAGGCCTGCGGCTTCGACCTTCACCAGAACTTCTTGCCCCCGCGGCTCGTCGACTTCGAGTTCCTCGATGCTGAAACCTTCGCCGATGGAGTTGATGACCGCTGCGCGCATTGCAGATCCTTCGTTAGATTCTTCTTCTAAAAATGCATTATTTCTAATAGTATATTTTCATTAGTGTTCTGCGTCACCCCCTTTGCGCGACTATTTTCTGGAGGAAGCATGAAAGCAGCAGTCGTTTCTGAAGTTGCCGGCTCTTTTGATGTCCTGGACATCAGCATTGACAACCCTGAAGCCCATGAAGTCCTCATTGACGTGAAGGCCAGCGGCCTGTGCCACTCGGATTTGCACGTGGCGACATCGGACATCGGCTTCCCCATGCCAGCGGTGCTCGGCCACGAAGTCTCGGGTCTGGTCGTGGGCGTCGGTTCGGCCGTCACCTCGCTCTCGGTGGGGGACCGCGTGGTGACTTCTCCAGTGCACAGCTGCGGGGTCTGCAAGGGATGCCGCACCGGCAAGCCCTACCAGTGCCGCGTGCCCTCGCACACCGACCGCACCGCGCAGCAGAATCCGCGATTGTCCCTGGGTGGGCAGCGGCTCACCCAGTTCATCGGTGTTGGCGGCTTCGCGGAACAGGTGCTGGTGCATGAGAACACCGTCGTAAGGGTTCCGGACGCTATCCCGTTCGACCGCGCGGCGCTGCTTGGCTGTGGAGTGGTCACGGGTGCTGGCGCGGCTATTAATACCGCACGCATCCGTCCAGGCGATACCGTTGCCGTGATCGGCGCCGGTGGTGTCGGGCTGAACGTCATCCAGGGCGCGAAACTGGCTGGTGCGACCCGCATCATCGCTATCGACCTGCAGCCGGCCAAGCTGGAGCTGGCCAAGGTCTTCGGTGCCACCGACGTCATCAACGGCGGGGAGGGCGATGCGGTGGAAACCGTCAAGCGGATTGCTGGCGGGGGAGTGACGCATGCCTTCGAGGTCATCGGCCTGCAAGCCACCAGCGAGCAAGCGGTGGCCATGCTGGAAATTGGCGGCACCGCGTACCTGATTGGCGTTCACAAGCCCGGCGCGCAGATCAGCATCACCCCATTTGGAGACCTGATGGGACGCCAGAAGGGCATCCGTGGCGTGGCCATGGGGTCGAGCAACATCCAGGTGGACATCCCCATGTACGCCGAGTTGTATCTGCAGGGCCGTTTCAAGCTCGACGAACTGGTGTCAGCGCATATCGGCTTGGATGAAATCGACAAGGGATACGAGCAGCTGCGCGGCGGTGCGGTGGCCCGAAGCGTGATTACCTTCTGACCCGTTGGCGGGAGTCGCCGAAACGGAGACAAGGCCAGCAGTTCTATTTGAACCGCTGGCCTTGTTTCATGTTCTGGGGGTGCTGCTACTCTCCGGTCTGCGCGCGGCGCTGTATGCGCGTGGCGTACAAGACGCAGCCCAGCAACCCGATGAAGCTGAGCGCAACCGCCATGGACCCGGTGATGCCGGGCAGGTGCTGGTTCCAGGTCATGTTCAGGGTGACAAGCAGAGACACCAGAAATCCTCCGGTGAGGTAACTGATTGCCGAACTCATGGTGAACCTTCCGTGGGCAGAACGTGCTCCAGTGAGCCTAGCATCGCGCCAGTCGCTGTCCAAGGATTTGCCGGTGCTGGTTATTTGCGAGACGCGTGCTCCCAGAGCACTTCATCAACTGTTACGGGCTTGTCAATGAGCTCGAAGCGTGCCATTGCATCCAGGCCTGACTGGGAAGCCTCTGCATCGAACGCGGTGCCTGCCAGGGCGAACCGCGTTGGAGCTTTTTCCACCGGAATCTGGTTGACCTCGGCGTGTATCTTCTGCACTTCCTCGAGGTTTGCTGCATCGGAGTAGAACTCCACTGCCTCTTCCATGGCCGATACGAAGGCCTTGGCAGTATCTGGATTCGCACCGGCCCACTGGGAAGTGCTCAGCCACAAAGTGCCCGGCTGATTCCCCTGGTACTCGCGGACCGGGTTGCCCAAGGAGGGGAAACCGGCCGCAACCATCTGGTGGTAGAAGACGTCGCTGGGGACGACTGCGTCAACGGTCCCGGTCTCCACCGCGGCCTGCATCCCGGCGTAGGGCATGCCCACTTCGCTGAACTCGTCGGCGCCCACCCCTGCGTCTTCCAGGGCCTGGAAGACCGGCAGATCGCTGCCGGTCTTCACGCCGATGACACCGATGGTCTTGCCCTTGAGATCGGCAAGCCTCGCAATCCCAGAGTCCTTGGCGACGAGCACTCCGGAGTTATCGACGTCCGGGTCGACCACGCCGTTCGAAGCCAGCGCTTCGATCGGCAGGCCCTTTGCCACGGAGGTGGCGACGTTGACCCAGGAACCGGTGGCGATGTCCACCTCGCCGGAGATAGCAGAAGCAATCTGGGCGGCGGGGTCTGCGCCATTGATGATTTCAACGTCCAAGCCATGGTCTTCGAAGAAGCCCTGGGATTCGGCGAGGTAAGCCGGCTCGAACTGGATGCCGGCCACAGAGACCTTCAGCGGGATCAAGCCGCCCGGTGTTTCGGCGCCTTGCCCAGCGTTGCCGCAAGAGGCCAAGGCCATGGTGGAAACGAGCAGGACCGCGGACAGGGGCAGGGCCCGGCGCGCGGAAGATGGAGTTCTCAAGATGACCTCGTCGTGCTTGAAGGGGGTATGAAGTGGCAGGCAATCAGCTGAAATCGGTGATGACCGAACGGGCAACGCCCTGCCCGGCCTTCATCGCTGCGAAGCCCTCGTTGATCTGCGAGATATGAAGTTCCCGGGCAACGAGCGCGTCGAGCTTGAGGCGCCCGGCAAGATAGTGCTCGGTGTATTTGGGGACATCACGTTGCGGGCTGGAAGAGCCCATATAGATCCCGTGCAGGCTGCGCTGCGGCCCAACGATGTCGGCCATGGCATCCAGCGGCAGTTGCGCGCCGGGCTTATGCAACCCGACAAGATAGGCATCCCCGCCTACACGGGTCATGCGCACCGCCTGCAAGCTGGTGGCCTGCAGGCCGATCATCTCGAAGGAATGATCCACCCCGCCGCCGGTGATTTCCTGCACCTTCGCGACAGCGTCTCCGCTGCCGGCATTGATCGTGTGCGTTGCCCCGAATTCGCGGGCCAGTTCCAGCTTCTCATCGCTCAGATCCACTGCGATGATCTTCGAAGCGCCGGCGATCTGGGCGGCATTGATCGCGTTCAACCCGATGCCTCCAGCGCCAATGACTGCGACGGATTGCCCCTGGGCCACCTTCGCGGAGTTGAACACTGCCCCGGCACCGGTCAGCGTGGAGCAGGCCATCACCGCGGCTTGGGCGAAGGGCAGCTCCTCGGGAATCCTTACAGCCTGGTTGGCATGCACCAAGGTGTACTGGGAAAATCCGCCGGTGCCGAACATCTGCATCACCGGCTGATCCTTGCAACTGGCGCGCGGTGCTTGGCCGGCCGTGCGCAGCGTGCTGGGGCGGTTGGCGCAACGGTATTCCTGGCCCGAAAGGCACAGCGCGCACTGCGCGCAGTATTGGATCAAGGTGGCCAGCACGTGGTCGCCCGCAGTGAAACCGCAGGCTTGGTTGCCGGTGCTGAGCACCACCCCGGCAACTTCATGGCCCAGCAGCAGCGGGGCGGGAAGGCCCAGATCCATGCCCGCCAAGTGGGCATCGGACTGGCACAGCCCAACTGCTTTGACTTCGATCAGCAATTCCGCGCCCAGCGGAGCATCAACCTGGATGTCCTCAATGCTGAAGCTGCCATCGCCGTGCCTTGCCAGTGCTGCCCGTGCGCTGAGTGCCATGGGGATCAGTCCTTGCGCAGGCGCACGAGGATTCGTGCGCGGGCCTCGGTGAAGCGCGGGTCAGCCTTGGTGGCCAGCTGGTCGCGGGTCTCGCCGAAACCGGTGACGATCTCGTCGACTACGGTGGCCGGCTTCTCCGCGATCACGACCACCTTGTCGGCCAGGTACAGCGCCTCGTCGATGTCGTGGGTGACCAGCAGGATCGTCACACCCAGCTTGTGCTGCAAGTCCAGCACGAGGTCTTCGAGGTCGAAGCGGGTCTGCGCATCAACCGAGGCGAAGGGCTCATCCATGAGCAGCACCTTCGCGTTGTAGGCCAAGGCGCGGGCAATGGCCACACGCTGCTGCATGCCCCCTGACATTTCCCAGGGGAACTTGCCGCCTTGGCCTTCAAGGCCCACGGCAGCCAGATGCTCATCGGCCAGCTTATTCCGCTCGGCCTTGCCGATGCCCTTGCCCTGCAGCGGGAAGGCCACGTTTTCGCGGGTGGTCATCCACGGCATCAGCGAACGCGAGTAGTCCTGGAAGACCACGGCGAGATCCGGGTGCGGGCCGTTGATCTTCGTGCCGGAAACCTCGATGGTTCCGGCTTTTGGCTTCAGCAAGCCGGAAAGGCATCGCAGCAAGGTGGTCTTGCCGACGCCCGAAGGGCCGACTATCGAGATGAATTGGCCATACTCCACGTCCAGATCCAAATTCTCCAGGATCTTGTTTTCGGCCGGGCCGGCGCCATAGCTCATGGACATGCCGCGAACCTTCATGAGCAATGGTTTGGTTTCCATGGTCGTTTCAACGGGTGCTTGGGTGGTCATGGGATTCTCCTTGGTCAGAAGATGGAAGGTCGGACGGAAACGGAGGCTACTGGGCGCCGGAGGCGTGGTACCAGCGCAGGATCCGTTTTTCGACGAGCACGAAGAGGATCGAGATGATGTAGCCGATGACACCGACCAGCAGTGCGCCGGCCCATGTCTCCGGAACCTTGAAGGTGGCCGAGGAATTCAGGATGTAGAAGCCCAGGCCTTCAATGGAGGCGAACATTTCCGAAACCACCATCACGGTGATGCCGATCGGCAATGCGACGCGGATGCCGGCCACGATCTGCGGGGTGGCACCGGGCAGGATCACGCGGCGGAAGTGCAGGCCGCGCGGGATGCGGTAGACCTTGGAGAACTTGCGCACCGTTGGCTCGATGCCCAGGATGCCGTCGATGGTGTTCAGCAGGATCGGCCACATGCAGGCGAAGGCGATGGTGCCCATCTTCGGGCCCTGCCCCATGCCGAAGACGCCGATGATCATCGGAACCAGTGCTGCCTGCGGGACAGCGCGGAAGAAGTGGATGATCGGGTCAACGATCTTCAGCAGCAACGGGACTTCGCCCAGCAGCAGTCCGCCGCAGATGCCGAAGAAGGCAGCCAAGGCCAAGCCGACAAAGAGGTTGGACAGCGAATACCAGGCGCCGGAAATAATCACGCCGTTGCCCAGGTCGCGGACCAAGGCTTCGAGGATGGACTCCAGCGAGGGGATGAAGAAGTTCGTGGAGTTTGCCGAGCCGAACCACCAAGCCGCAACCACGGCAACGATGAGCCATGAAGAAACCAGTATCTTGCGTCCGGCGGCCGCCGAGGAGCTCGGAGCCTTGGCCTTCGAAGCGCGTGATGGCACTGCGGGGGCGTTCAAAGTTGCGTTAGTCATCGTTCTGCCTCTTCCACTTCAGCAAACGGTTTTCGGCCTGTTGCAAGAGCAGGGCGATGGCCCATCCGGTCAGGCCGGCGAAGAACAGGTAGGCGAAGGCCAGATCCCAACGCTGCGCCTGCTGCATCAGCGTGATCTGGCGTCCAATGCCTGGCGCCTGGGAGATCACTTCAACGCCCACCGCCACCAGGATGGCGATGGCCGAGGAAATGCGCACACCGGTCGCGATCAGCGGCAGGGCAGAAGGCAGCAGGACCTTGGTGAAGCGCAGCATCGGCGGGATGCGGAAGACGGCGACGGTGTCGGCAACCGCGGCTTCCTGGCGGCGTGCACCGTAGATGGTCTGGATCAGCACTGGCCACAGGCAGGACAGCGCGACGACGACGATTTCCATCATGGTGTTCGAGCCGAGCAGCATGATCACCACTGGCATCAGGGCCAGCACCGGGAACGAACGGCCGAAATCGATCAGAATCGAGGTGGAGTTGTCGAGGAAGCGAACTGATCCAATGACCAGGCCCAGGACGACACCCACGACCGAAGCAATGAGCCAGCCGGTGAGGGCTGCGAGCAGGGTCTTGCCTAGCCCGCCCCAGAAGGCCGCTTGGCCCAGGGCTTCGGCGATGGCAGAGAAGATCTTTTCCACGCCGGGGAGCATGGAGGGCATGGTTCCTGAGGCGATCACCAGTTGCCAGACGCCCAGCAGGGCGGCGATGGCCACGATGCGCAGGGTCCAGAGCAGACCCGGTGAAATCGTTGACTCTTTCATGGGAATCCTTGAGTAAGCAGTTGCAAGCTAGGGGTGCTGGTGGCGCCAGCGCAGGGATGGCGCCACCGGTGAGGCGAAGCGGATGTGGGCTACTTGGCGTCTGCCGAAGCCCGGGTAGGGGCTTCGTCCCAGAGCACATCTTCGACGATGACCTTGTTCTCGACCAGGCCGAAGTGGACCATGGCATCGATGCCGGATTGGGCTTCAGACACATTGAAGGTGACGTCCGCCGGGACGAAGGTCTTGGGCGCATCGGCTAGATCGATCTGGTTGGCTTCGGCGTGGACCTTGCGGACTTCCTCCAGGTTGGCCGGGTCCGAGTAGAACTTCACGGCATCCTGCATAGCTGCGTCGAACTTCTTGGCGGTCTCGCCATTCTGCTCCAGCCACTGCTTCTGCACGGTCCAGACGGTTACCGGCATGCTGGACTGGAATTCCTGTACCGGGTTGGAGATGGTCTGGTAGCCCTTCTCCAGCATCTGGTGGTAGAAGGAGTCGGCAGGCACTACTGCATCCACGGTGCCTTGTTCCAGGGCCGCTTCCATTCCCGCGTAGGGAACAGCAACTTCCGTGACTTCCTTTTCCTTCACGCCGGCCGCTTCCAATGCCTGGAGCACGGGGATGTCGCCACCGGACTTCACGCCAACTACGCCAATGGTCTTGCCCTTCAGGTCTGCCAGTTCCTTGACCCCGGAATCCTTGGCCACCATGACGCCGGAGTTGTCGGCTTCCGGGTCAACCATGCCGTTGCCGCCAATGACCTGGATCGGAACACCTTGGGAGAAGGAAGTGGCGACGTTGATCCACGATCCGATGGCAACGTTCACGTCACCGGAGACCACCTGGGCCAGCAGGGCGGCGGGGTCGGCGCCATTGACCAATTCAACGTCCAGGCCCTGGTCCTCGAAGTAGCCCTTCTCTTCAGCGATGCGTGCGGTTTCGAACTGGATCGGAGCAATGGCGACACGCAGCTTCACCGGGCCGTCGGCGCTGGCCTCTTCGCTGGATCCGCACGCGGCCAGGGTGCCGATTGCGAGGGCAGAGACTGCGAGGCCGGAGAAGGCCTTCCGTGCAAAACGTCGTTTCGTGACCATGGGGATCTCCTTGAAAGCTTGGTGCCTAGGCGAAGGCTGCGAGTTGTCGACCGGGGTCGGCTCCCGGAAGAAGAAGTACATTGAGCATCAAAATGTATTCCTTGAATCACAATATATCTTTAGTATGATTGTGTGGCAAGACTCACATTCAAAATGACGCCAACGACGAAGCGCGCCGGGCAGACCAGGAGATACATCCCATGACAGCAACAGATCTTTCCGCCGTTCCGCTGGCTCAGCAGCTTCGCGCCGCTTTGGCAGCCACGCCCCTTCCGCTGGTGATCAACGGCCAGGAGGTCGCCGGCTCGGGGGAAAAGCTGCCGGTAACCGATCCCTCCACAGGACAGCTGCTGACCGAGACGACGGCTGCCACCGCAGCGGACATCGACCGCGCAGTAGCGGCCGCCCGTGCAGCCTTCGAGTCCGGGCCCTGGGCAGAAATGACCCCGGCAGCACGCCAGCGCGCGCTGCACCGCTTCGCTGACGCATTGGAAGCGAACCTCGATGAATTGGCTACCCTGGAGTCCCTGAACTGCGGGAAGCCCTTCAACGTCGCCCGCTTTGGCGAGCTGCCCGCGGGCATCGAGACCTTGCGCTACTTCGCCGGCTGGGCCACCAAGCTCAACGGCGAAACCCGCGAGATTTCCCTGCCAGGAACCTGGCACGCCTATACCCAGCGCCAAGCCTTGGGCGTGGCCGCACTGATCGTGCCATGGAATGTCCCCTTCACCATTGCACTGTCCAAGATGGCTCCGGCGCTGGCGTCCGGCTGCACCGTCGTGCTCAAGCCCGCGGAGCTGACCCCGCTGACCGCCGTGCGCATGGCGCAGATTGCGCTTGAAGCAGGCATCCCGGCCGGTGTGCTGAACGTTGTCCAGGGCTTGGGGCCGGTGGCCGGCCAAGCGCTCGCCGACCATCCGGATGTCGACAAGCTCTCCTTCACCGGATCCACCGCGGTCGGCAAGAAGCTGCTGGCGTCGGCAGCGGGCAATCTCAAGCGGCTGAGCCTTGAGCTGGGCGGCAAATCGCCGGTGGTGATCTATCCAGACGCTGATCTGGACAAGGCCATTCCGGCCGCCGCCATGAGCATCTTCGGCAACTCCGGCCAGGTCTGCGCGGCAGGGTCGCGACTGTATGTCCACGAAGACATCGCAGACCAGGTCATCGAAGGCATCGCCGGTTTCGCGAAGAACCTCAAGCTGGGCGCTGGCCTGGCAGAAGGAACCCAGCTGGGCCCCCTGATCTCCCAGGTGCAGCGCGAGCGCGTGCTGGGGTATATCGAGGCGGGCATCGCTGATGGCGCGGAACTCGTTGCCGGCGGCTTGGCCGAAGGCGAAGAAGGATTCTTCGTGCAGCCGACCGTGCTGAAAAATGTCAGTCCGGACATGTCCATCGCCAAGGATGAGATCTTCGGGCCGGTGCTCTCGGTGAGCACCTTCGGCGACGAGGATTCGCTGGCTGAGGTGCTGCGCCGGGCCAACGACACCGACTACGGTCTCAATTCGGTGATCTTCACCCAGGACATTTCCCGCGCGTTGACCTTCGCCAAGAAAATCCAGGCCGGCAACGTCAGGGTGAATACCGGTGCCGGCATGGATGCGAACATGCCGTTCGGCGGATTCAAGCAGTCGGGGTGGGGCGCGGAAAATGGCCGTGAAGGCATCGAGGCCTACACCTCGCTGAAGTCGGTCACCGTCAAGCTCGACTAGCGGCAATGTTCTATTCCGGGACTGCTTTGCGCAGTCCCGGGCCGATAGGATGAGCTCATGAGCGAAAAGGAGCAACCCCGGCTGGCTAGCGCGTTGGCGCAGAAAGTCGTCGACACGATTGCGCCGACCATCAACCGCAATGTGAACATCATGAATGCTCACGGAGTCATCATTGCTTCTACGGATGCTGCGCGTATCGGTACCCACCACGACGGCAGCGCAGAGGCGATCCGCCGCAACAACATCATCCGTGTCAGCCAGGCCGACGGCTCGGCCGGAACCCAGCCAGGGGTCAATGTGCCGCTGGTGTTGAACGACCAGCTCTGCGGCGTTGTGGGCGTGACCGGAGCTCCCCACGAGGTGGAACCGCTGGCCGGCCTGATTGCATTGACCGTTCAATTGCTCTTCGCCCAGGAACGCGAGCACTCTCGCAGCGCGCGGCGCGAGACCGAAGCCCGCGACATTATTTCTGCGCTGATCGCCGGTCGCGTTGCGCCTGAAGTGATCGACCGCTCGCTGGCAGCGCATGGTTTGCGCGGGCCGAAATGCATTGAAGCTTGGCTGCCCCGAAGCGTGGGGGATCCGTCGCTCGAAGATCCGGCGAAGGAACATCACCGCACGTCATGGATTAGCCTTTCCGGCGCGTACTGGAGGCTTTGCGCTGCCAGCGAGCCAGCTTTCGCTCCCGAGCGCATGGACCAGGAACGTTTCCTGGTCTCCGCGCCTGTCGAAAAGGCCGAGGATCTCATGGCCGAAACCGAAGTGCTGCGCGTATTGGTGGGCTATCCGGCACTCGTGCCATCCCACGCGCGGCGCCGCATGTGGAGCCGGGAAATTGCTGTGGCTATCGCCCGCACCCCAGCCCGCAGCCTGGAATATGCAGCTGCTCCAGCGATGCAGCTCAATGAGGAACAAGCCAGAACCCTGCTGGTCGTTGCGACAGCTGCTTCGATGAGCCAAGCGGCCACGGATCTGCATATTCACCGCAATACCTTGGTGCAAAGACTTGAGCGGATAAGCCAGGTCAGCGGCGTCGATATTCGGCGGTCCAGCGAGTCCCTGAAACTCCAGCATGCCATCTACGCGAGAGTGGCCTTGGGCCAGCTGCATGTTTTCTAGGCCCTGGAAACGAGGGGAGCTGGCGCCGGGGCTGGGAAGGGTGGGATGTTTGCACACATTGGCTCTTTCGAACCCAGGCAAATGTGGTCGTGTGCCCATAGGTATTCGGGGTCACTTTTCCTAGTATTGGCAGGATGATCGATCTTCGCGCCCGAAACCCGGGGTGGCACGGTGGCATCTAGCCCAACGGGCAAAGCCTTGAGCGGCTTTGCCGATAGGGCTGGTCCACCCGGTCAGCCATTGCGGGCTGGGCGCATTGAACTACCGATATTGGCAAAGGAGCCAACCCGCCGTGTACGAACTGCTAGTTCTGCTGATCCTTGTTGTGGCCATCGTGATGGTCACAGCACGCTTGAAGATCAGCCCATTCCTCGCCCTCGTTGGCGCCGCTATCCTGGCGGCCTTCGCCTACCGGATTCCGCTGGCCGACGTGGCTTCGACGGTCACCACGGCTTTCGGCAGCACCATGGGAAATATCGGACTGGTGATCCTGTTCGGAACAATGATCGGTGTCATCCTGGAGAAATCCGGCGCCGCGATCTCCATGGCAGATGCGCTGATCAAGGTCCTGGGTACCCGGTTCCCCAACCTGACGCTATCGATTATCGGCTACATCGTTTCCATTCCGGTCTTCTGCGACTCGGGATACGTGGTGCTCAACTCGCTGCGCAAAGCCATCACCCTGCGTACCGGGGTCTCTGGGCTGGCAACTTCCATCGCCCTGATGACCGGCCTGTACGCGACCCACACCATGGTGCCTCCAACTCCGGGCCCGCTGGCCGCAGCCGAAAGCATCGGCATTGCCGATAACCTGGGCTTGATCATCGCTGTCGGATTGCCCGTTGCGGCCATCTCGGCCCTTGCCGGCTTGGCCTACGCCAGCCGCTTCAACAAGTCCAAATGGACCCCGGTGCCAAGCGGTGACGACAACGACATCTCCGAACTCGACTATGAGCAGCTGCGTGCAAGCTTCGGAAAATTGCCCAGCCCGGCGCTGGCCTTCATGCCGATCCTGGTCCCGCTGGTACTGATCTGCGCCGCATCCATTGCGAAGCTGCCCTCGCACCCGATGGGCGAAGGCGTTGCCCTGGAAATCCTTTCCTTCTTGGGGACGCCGGTTATTGCGCTGATCTTCGGCTTGATCTCCGCGACCTTCCTTTTGCGCGGTAGCAGCAAACTGGCGGTCTTCAATGAGCAGATGAATGAAGCTGTACGCACCGCTGCTCCGATCTTGCTGATCACCGGTGCCGGCGCCGGCTTCGGCGCGGTCCTGGCCGCTTCGGATTTGACCACGATTCTTTCGGATTCGCTCAGCGGGCTGGGACTGGGCCTGGCTGTGCCATTCCTGATCGCCGCTGCGCTGAAGTCCGCCCAGGGCTCGTCGACCGTCTCAATGGTGACCACTTCCGCGCTGGTCGCTCCGATGCTCGGCTCCCTGGGCTTGGATTCGGAGCTGGGCATGGTGCTGTCCGTATTGGCTGTTGGCGCCGGTGCGATGGTTGTCTCGCACGCCAACGACTCCTACTTCTGGGTTGTCTCGCAGCTCAGCCGCATTCCGGTGATTACCGCGTACAAGACCTTGAGCGTGGCTACCGCCATCCAGGGCACCGCGGCGTTCTTGACAGTATTGGTGCTGGGAGCCGTACTGCTGTAGCAGCACGCTTTCCAGAAAGAAACGGATCGCGCCATCGGCAGATGGTGCGATCCGTTTCTTTAAGCAGTGCTGGATTAGCCCAGGCCTGCCGCCTGGATGCTCCGCGCGGCCTTATTCGCTGTGGCAGTCGAGATCACCAGCAATGCGATGGCAGCCAGGTAGCCGGCTCCGGTCGCGGCGAAGGCGAAACCGAATTGGCCCAGCAGGCAGAGAACTGCTGCGCTGGCCAATGCCGCCCAACCGGCCCAGGAAGCCACGGCAAGCAGGGGCGCAGCCTGCTGATGCCCGGCGAACCAGGCATCATCGCTGGCCAAGGTGTGTCGGGTCTTGATGCCGATCGCCGTATTGCGAGCGAGCTTCCGGTCCCGTGCCATCGGGGCGAGGAACGCTGCGACCAGCGTTATGCTCAGCAACCCGAACATGAAGGCAATCACGCCTGCTGGATCCACTTGCCGCCTCTTCTGCCGATTGATCTTGAATGGCCATCCTATGCGGTCGCAGCGAAGTTCCCTGACCCACGCTGTGTTCCCAATCGATGCCTAGGGGAACGCTCTTGAAATCCAGTTCCAGCATGCCAATTGCGTCATGCGAAGGTCATATGACGTCTTATCCGCCCGTTTTCCGGCAGGGCGAAGGCGCGAAGATGACGTATTTTGTCCTGCTGTTCCTCCGCATGACAGCGCCCTTCCCGAGGACCTGCCAGCAATGCTTGACTCGGAGCACAACCCATCCAGAGCGGCTGAGAGACCTGGCTCCGAGACGCCGCAGCAAGCCTGCACTCCGCAGGTAGTGCTAACGCCAGGTTCGATGGATCCGCAGATTTTCTGCATCCTTCGGAATCCATAGCCCAAGAGGAGAACGAAGATGACTGTACTGGATACCCAATTGCCGCGCGTGCCCTACACCGGCACTGCTGATGAAGCTGAACTGGCTCATTGGCGCGACGTCGCCCAGCAAGTAGCTGGCCAGCTGGCGGCTGACGCGCTCGACCGCGACCGCAAGAACGCCCAGCCTTTCGCCGAAGTGCAGCTGCTGCGCGAAGCCGGGTTGCTCAATCTCCTGGTGCCTGCAGAATTCGGCGGAGCCGGAGCCCATTGGGAAACGGCCTTCGAAGCGGTCCGCATACTGGCCGCAGCTGATGGATCCATCTCGCAGTTGCTGGCTTACCACTACATCAACCAGTCCGGCATTGCGTTCTACGCCCCGGCAGAAGCGCAAGGGGCATGGTGGCAGCGCACCGTGGAAGGTGGCTGGCTCTGGGGCGATTCGGTGAATCCAGTTGATCCGGATTTGACGCTGAGCGCCGAAGGGGACGGCTACCGGCTGAATGGAGCCAAGCGATTCTCCACGGGTTCCGGTGTTGGCGAGGTCATCGTCATCAACGCGCTGGTCCAGGGCGGAGAATACGACGGGCAGATTCTCGCCTTGGTTCTGCCACGCGATATCGATGGCTTGGAAATCGTTGACGACTGGGACTACCTGGGACAGCGGCTGAGCGCGTCGAATTCCTTGAAGTTCCACAACGTGCGGCTCGAAGCAAGGGACTTGCTGGGATTCGTCACCGATGAACCGGTCTCCACCCTGCTCACCCCCGGGATCCAGCTGGCCTTCGCCAACTTCTACCTGGGCATCGCCCAGGGAGCGCTGGCGCGCGGCAAGCAGATCTTGCTGGGCCGCAAGAACGCCTGGCTGTTCTCGCAGGCAGAGACCTACTCGCAGGACCCGATCTTCCAGCGCACCGTCGGAGAGCTCAAAGCCCGCACCGCAGCGGTGGCGGCGCTGACCGAGAAGCTGGGCCGGAAATTCGACGCCCTGCTCTCGAAGGCCGGGGATGTCACCCAGCCCGAGCGAGCGGCGCTGGCCGTGGAAATTGCTGAAGCCAAGGTGGTCTCCACTGAGGTGGGAGTGGATGTGGCGAACCGGATCTTCGAGGTGACCGGTTCATCTTCAACTGCGAACTCGGTGGGCCTGGACCTGTACTGGCGCAATGTGCGCACCCATTCGCTGCACGACCCAGTGGACTACAAGAAGATCGAGGTCGGCGCCTACTTCCTGCGCGGAGAATCCCAGCCGCTCTCGCTGTACACCTAAGAAAACTTCTCCCGGATTGGACTGAACGATGACTGTAATTGCAACTGGCAATCGACTCGCAGGACTCAAAAACCGCTTCGCACCGCTCTTCGCGCGCATTGCGCAGGGCGCAGCCGAACGCGACCGCACCGGCGAATTGCCCTACCAGCAGGTCGCGGACCTGGCCGCTGCCGGCTTTGGTGCGGTTCGGGTCCCGGAATCGCACGGAGGTGCCGGTGCTACGCTGCCCGAACTCTTCGAGCTCTTCGTGGATCTCGCGGCGGCGGATTCCAATATTGCCCAAGCGCTGCGCGCGCACTTCGCCTTCGTCGAGGACCGTCTGGTTGCGGCCCCCGGCCCGGGGCGCGACAAGTGGCTGGCCCGCTTCGTGGCGGGAGAACTGGTGGGCAACTCCTGGACCGAGGTCGGCACCGTCAAGGTCGGGGACGTGATCACCAAGGTCACCCCGGACGGCGAGGGCGGATTCAAGATCAACGGCACCAAGTACTACTCCACCGGCTCGATCTTCGCCGACTGGCTCGATACCTACGCAGAGCGCACCGACACCGGAAAGCGCGTGATCGCCGCAGTCAACCGCCACCAGCCCGGCGTCGAGCTGGCCGATGACTGGGATGGCTTCGGCCAGCGCACCACGGGTACCGGCACCTCCACCTTCACCGACGCGATTGTCGCCGAAGAAGACCTCATCGACTTCGATACGCGTTTCAAGTACCAGACCGCTTTCTACCAGCAGGTGCTGCTCGCTGTCTTGGCCGGATCCGCCAAAGCAGCCGAGCGTGACTTCGCCGCTGAGCTGAAGGCGCGCAAGCGGACCTTCAGCCATGCCGCGGCCAATGTGGCGGCCGAAGACCCGCAGCTGCTGCAGGTGATCGGCGAGGTCTCCGCGGCGGCCTTCGCTGCCGCGGCAACGGTGGAACGAGTGTCGACGGCATTGCAGGGTGCCTACGAAACTGCGCAGGCGCTGCACACCGGCGAGGTGACCGGGGAAGAGGACGAAGCAGCCAACGATGCGGCAGAGCTGGCCAGCGCCCAGGCGCAGGTGGTGCTCACGCCATTGGTCCTCAACGCAATCACCCACGCTTTCGATGCGCTGGCCGCCAGCGCCACGAGCGTTACCAAGAACCTGGACCGGCACTGGCGCAATGCCCGTACCGCCGGCAACCACAACCCCTGGGTGTTCAAGGCGAGGTTGATTGGCGACCTGGCGGTTAATGGCACCGAGCTTCCGCGCGTGTGGGCGATTGGTGCATCAAAGTAGATTCCTTGATCTTGCGGGTCCAGCATTCTTTGCCGATGCTGGGCCCGCAGGTTTTATCCGTGCAGTGTTGCCCGCAGAACGTCTTGAATGCGAAGATGTCCCGCATGAGTGGTTGGCAATTTTCTTTCGAGGACGGGCACAAGCCTCCCGTCCTCGATTTTGACTGGACGCCGATCGACACCGTTGTTCAGCGACTGGCACTGCTGCAGGTGCAAGCCAGGGGAACCGGCGAGGTGACCGCGGAACTGCAAAGCTGTGTTGCTGAGCTTGAGCGGCTTATCGTGCTGGCCTTGGAACACGGCGCCAGCCTGGGTCAGTTGGCCGAAAGAACTAGGGTCAGCCAGCGGGATCTGGCGAGGGTCAGTAAAACCGGACGACTTTACGAACGGTAATGGTCCGCTGCCCGCTGGCTAGACTGGGCGGGTGATCAACTACACCCTGCGCCAGCTGCAGTACTTCGTCGCCGTCGCTGAACTCGGCTCCATCTCCGCCGCGGCGAAGCAGTGCCATATTTCCCAGGCAGCCATGTCCCAGTCCATGGACGAGCTGGAACGCGCCGTCGGCTCGCAGCTGCTGGTGCGCAGACGTGCCCGCGGCGTGGTGCTGACGGCTGTCGGCACGGACTTCCTGCTGGACTCGCGGGCCCTGGTGCGCCATGCCGAAGAAGTGCAGGACCAGATTGTCGAACGCCAGACCAAGCTCTCCGGCCCTTTGGTGATCGGCTGCTATTCCTCGCTGGCCGCTTTCTGGATCCCGGTGATCTGCGAACGCTTCACCAATGTGCACCCGGATTTGCAGGTCACCCTCGTGGAGGGGGATGGGGCCGACCTGCAGGAGCGCATGCTCAAGGGCCATCTGGATGCGGTGCTCACCCATACCCGCCACCTGCTGCCGCAGGTCTCTTCTCGCACGGTGATGTCTGGCCGGCCCTATGTGCTGGTGGGAGGCAATCACCGGCTGGCCGACCGCACCTCCGTCGCCTTGAGCGAACTGGCCGATGACGACTTCGTCTCCCTGGACATTCCCACGGTGCGCGATAACCAGCTGGTGAATCTCCGCATGTCGGGCTTGGACCCCAAGGTGCGGTGGAGTTCGCAGAGCTTCGAGGCGGTGCGCGGGATGGTGGCTCGGGGTTTGGGCTATACCGTTCTGGTGCAGCGCCCGCCGGTCAACCTGAGCTACGACGGCTTGCCGCTGTCGGTATTGGAGATCGAGGGTGAGGTTGGCGTGAGCGATATTTGCGTGGCCTACACCGCCTCGGACCGCCCTAGCTTGCGGCTGCGCGCGTTCTTGGATTTCTGCGAGGAAGCCGGAGCCGAGAAAGAGCGCAAGGCCGGTTAGAACCCGCAGGTTCCAACCGGCCTTGCCGTCCGGGCAGCGAGGGCTAGTGGCTCATTTCCTCGGCCTCGAGGTCGGCGTCGCGGCCTTCCTTGATGCCGCGCATGGCCAGGGCGGCGACGATGAACGCGGCGGCCCAAACGGCTCCGGCGATCCACAGTGATCCGCCGCCCAGCAGCACCAGGCCTGCAACGATCATCGGGGTGAAGCCTGCGCCCACGGTGGAGGAGAGCTGGTAGACCAGCGAAGCGCCGGTGTAGCGGATGCGGGTTGGGAACAGCTCCGCGGTGAACGCGCCGAACGGCCCGAAGATGAAGGCCTGGATGATGCCGTTGGCCACGAACAGCGCGATGGCGAACAGCCACAGCTGGCCCAGTTCCAGCATCCACATGATCGGCAGGGCGGCCACGGCGCCGGCGAGGATGCCGACCATCATGACCGGGCGGCGGCCCAGCTTGTCGGAGTAGCGCGATGAAACCCAGATGCCCACCACGGTCAATGCGGCGCCGATGGCCTTGATGTTCAGCACCGCGGTGCGGTCCATGCCGACTTCCTCGACCACGTAGGAGATGGCCCAGACGGTCATCAGGCCCTGCACCGTGTAGGAGCTCATGCCCACCAGGGTTCCGCGGATGACGGACTTCGGGTACTTGGTGATGACCTCCATGAAGGGGGTCTTGCGCTCTTCTGCCTTGTTTTCCAGCGCGAGGAACAGCGGGGACTCGGTGACCTTCAGCCGGATGACCAGCCCGATGCCCACCAGCGCGATGCTGATCAGGAACGGAATGCGCCAGCCCCAGGCCAGGAACTGCTCATTGGGCATGAGCGAGACGGCCGAGACTGCCAACGTGGCCATCACGGCGCCGGCCGGGCCGCCCATGTTCGCGAAGCTCGCCGCGAAGCCGCGGCGCTCCTTGGGCGCGTGCTCCAGCGCCATCAGCATGGCCCCGCCCCATTCGCCGCCCACGGCCAGGCCCTGGACGATGCGCAAGATGATCAGCGCGATCGGGGCCAGCATGCCGATCTGCGCGGTGGGAGGAAGCAGGCCGATCAGTGTCGAGGCGCCGCCCATCATCGCCATCGAGGTGATCAGCACGCCCTTGCGGCCGATCTTGTCGCCGAAGTGGCCGAACACGATGCCGCCCAGCGGGCGGGCCAGATAGCCCACGGCCAAGGTGGCAAAGGAAGCGAAGATGGCTACGCCCGGGGTCAGGCCCACGAAGAAGACCTTGTTGAAGACCAGCGAGGCCGCCGTGGCGTAGAGGATGAAATCGTAGAATTCGATTGCGCTGCCGATGAAGCTGGAAGCCAGGATCCGGCGCATCTGCGGGGATTTCAGCGAGGGAACCAACGCCTGTGCCTCCACGCCGTTGCCATTATTCAGGGTGCTGCTCATCTTACTGCCGCCATTTCACTGTTGACGCGGGAAAAGGATATCGTGTCCAGATCGTTGGGCACTAGGTAGTTGCCGGAGAATTTCGCGGCGTGGGCTTCCCAGACCTGCAAAGGCGTAGTTCCGGGGACCAGATGGTGCAGGGCCAGGGTGCTCGCCCCGGCCTGGTGCGCGATCTCGATCGCCTGCTCCGGCGAGGTGTGCGAGGCGCGGTGGTGGTCCATCGAAGCCTGGGCTTCCAAGGTGCCAACCGAACCGTAGGCGCGTTGCACCCAGTCGAAGTCGATGGCCTCATGAAGCAGCAGGTCGGTATCCTTCGCCAGGGCCACCAGGTTCTGGCAGGGCGCGGTGTCTCCGGAAATGGTCACCGAGCCTTCTGCGGTATCGAAGCGGAAGGCGAAGGCCGGAGCGATCGGCGGGTGCTTGACCAGGGTTGCAGTCACCGTGACCAGTTCGTCGCGGTAGATCTCGAACGGCGCGAAGCCCTTCGGCGTCGGGTTCTCGTTGGGGTGGTACCCAGTGCCCGCCGGAATCTCGATGTCCGAGGCGATGAAGTGGTCCAGCGGGGAGGGGCGCAGGGCGTCGATCACGCGGTCATTCAGGTCCGTGGCGTAGGCCTGCATCAGATGCTCGAACATCGAGGCAGTGCCCGGGGTCGGATTCTGCGCGAAGACCGGCTGCGGGGCGGTCACTGCGCGCGGGGAGGCAGGTGGCAGGGCGCCGCGGTCGCCGGGGCCGATGATGGAAATCGGAGCCTTGCCGGCCGGCAGGGTGAACATTCCGAAGATGGCCAGCGAAGCCAGGTCGATGGTGTGATCGGAGTGCAAGTGCGTGAGGAAGATGCCGCGAAGGTTCGCAGGGGTGAACCCGGCCTTCATCAGCTGGTTGCCGACGCCGGTTCCGGCATCCACCAGGTAGACGCTTTCGCCTACGACTACGGCGGTGGAAATTCCCGCGCGCTTGCCGGCGTTCTCGCCGGTCCACCAGCGTGGTCCGCCGGCGGTGCCCAGCGTGACGACGCGGGGATTGAGATTGGTGGAGGCCATGGAATGCGCCCATTCGTTCGTTCAGGTACTGCATTCAATTCTTATGCGCTGGATCACATTCGTAAAACTGTTTTTATCAACCAACTAAATAGGTTTAGCCGATAATGGGTTGGGTATGCTCATAGCATCGACGCAAACTAAGGAGGGTCATGTCCGAGCAAGATCGCAGCCGGCTTTCACGCTGGCTATTGCCGCAGGGCAGTGAGCCTGACCCGCGCTTCACGCTGGCCAACGAGCGCACCTTCTTGGCCTGGATCCGCACTTCATTGGCATTCCTCGCAGGCGGTACCGCACTGGAGGCCTTCGCAGCCGAGGCCTTCCCTTCGCCCTTGCGCACCTGGTTGGCGGTGCTGGTGATCGGTGTCGGCATCCTGATTGCCGCCGGTGCAGCCGTGCGCTGGGTCCGCGTGGAACGCAGCATGCGCACCGGCCGGCCGTTGCCGATTCCCGCCATTGTCCCGCTGCTGGCCTTCGGCGCGGTGGTGGCCTCACTGGCTGCGATCGCCATGATTTTCTGGTCCCTCGGCTCGTGATGAAAGAACCCGTCGGGATCAGCGATCCGGGACTGCAGCCCGAGCGCACCGTGTTCGCGTGGAACCGGACAATGGTTTCATTTCTCGTGGTTTCCGCTGTCTTCCTGCGCTGGTTGCCGCACTACGGGATGGGCATGATCCTGCTGATCGCGGTGTCGTCATCGATGGCATTCGGGATTCTGCTCTCGCAGCGTGCCCGGTACCGGAAAATGGCGCAAGGCGTGAAGGCCGAACGGGTCAGCGCGGATGTTCTGGCTGTACTGCTGACGACAGCGGTACTGCTGGCATTGGGTGCTTGCGCGGTCATCCTTGTGCTCGGCGTCTAGTGCCAGGCGCACGCTAGGCGCAGGTTCAACGAGGCTGCGGAAGTAGCGGCCAGAGGAGTTGCAGGCGCGCCGCGATTGCTGTGCCGGCGCTGGGGACCCGGACTATCCCAAGGATCAAGGCTCATGGGGCTCTCGAATCTCCGCGGAACCAAATGCTACCGATTCCGCGAGCTTTTGCACCGCCGCATATCGTTGTGACTCCGCATCGATCTCCTTCCTGAACTGGGAATTTCTTTCGTCCCTATCAGCCGCGAACTTCTTTCCGGCGCGAGCCAGCTCTTGGGCAATTAATGCTGCCAATCCGTCGCGCAGTTGTTCCAGAGAGGTATTGGAAATTTCCAATCTTCGGTTAGCTGCACTCAGTACTGCATCAGGGTAGCCGGCGGCATCGAGTTGCCCGCGCATGAAATCGCTGGTCAAGAACTCTGTTTCTTCGGCTTCGGGCTGGCGGTTGAAAACGGCGGCAACCCGGTACGCGCCGGGCGCCTTGTCGCTGAGCAAAGTTCCCGGCAGAGAGTTCATGAGCACCGGGCCTATCTTCAGCGGCTGGTGCTTCTTGCCAAGAGTGCGGGAGAAGTCCATCATGGCTTTTCCTTTCCATGTCCGTTCCATGCCGGCGACCAGGGTGCTCTGCCGTGGGCAGCAGCGCCTGGCGCCAGCTCAGCTAGGCTTGCCGTAGGGTTGCTTGGCCCGTAGCAGGCAAGATGTCCACGCGGCGCTCTGGTCCCTGTAGTGGTTCTTGCGAACTGTAGGCAACCTTGCGCCATCCGCATGAGGTGCAGGTCCAGAGCACTTCACGCATCGTTACCAGCATGTCCTGGCGCTGGCCAGCTTCGTGGCCGCCTTCGTTGTCCCATCTCTTGAGCTGGTTTTGATCATCGACGAATCGACGGGTTTCTGTTTCAACCAAGGTATTTCTGTAGCACCTCGGACAGCTGTTCGGCTTGTCCATGACATTCCCTCCGTTGCTGCATAGTCGTTTTTATTGCCGTGCTCTGCCCTCGGTGCTGCAGTTCAAGGCCGGTTCCACGGGAAACGCCGTACCATTTCTTGAGTTGGGCATCGCGGGGACCGCGGCAGTTGTGCGCGTACTGCCGTTTTGCACTGTCGGCTTCAAAGGTGGTGTCCGGCTGTGCTGGTTGCATGATTCGCCACTAGCGGACCGAACCGGTCTGTGGGCTGCTGGAGCAAAACTGTGATTCGTTCCTGGCGGGCAACCCTTATCGGGCAAATGGGAGAAGCGCAAGGAAGCGGGCAGTTAATTCGAGCCGCCTCGATAAAGATCCCGGTTCAACACTGCTGCGTTAATCTGAACGCCGTCCTCGGCAATGAGGAGGGCACAAAAGCTCTACGCCGGTAGGAAGTGCTTCCGATGACGGCATTTCTACGGAAGTTAGATCCAATTCCAGTCTACTCCGGTTTCCCGGTTGTGGACCGGAAAATGGCCAAGTGAAGCGACGAAGGGTGCCCGCGGCTGCAACGGCTTGTGTTGCCGAGGGGCGTCACCCTGTCGCGGTCCGGGCCATGGCGCGGGAGGCCAGCGGAAACCGCCAGCGGCTAATGCGGGGCCCGATCTTGAATGTTCCGGAGTTCGGGGTCCAACGGGCGGGAATGCGCGTACAGTGAAAATACCGGTCCAGCTCGAATTCGCTGTAAAAGGGGATGATTCGCGATGCAGGCTGACGCTAGATTCAAGATGCCGTTCAATTTCGCCCAGGTGGTTATTGCGGCTTTCGGAGCCATGGGGCTTAGCACCTTGGCCTATTTTGTTGCCAGGGTTATCGGCGCATCCATGGAGTACTCCGGCGGCTTATTCCGGAACCTGGATTTCATCCACATCGTGCGATTCACTGCCCTGCCCATTCTCATTCTCGGCTTCCTGACCTTCTTGATCGGCCGGGCCAAGCCGGGCTTCTGCCGCATCGCCCAGTGGGTCGGCGTTGCCGCCGTCTTGACCTCAGCGGTGGTGCAGTGGTTCTTCGCCGAGGACTGGGGGACCGCGCTGACCCTGGCGATTATGCACCTGGTTGTTGCAGCGTCTTGGTATATCGCGGTGAACTACTCGAATAGGAAGTTCAACGAGATCGCGGCCCTGGAAAACCTATAGCCCTGCTAAGTGTCGCGGTTCTCACGGGCTCCTGAGAGCCGTGGCACAGGCACTCGGGAATAGAATAGTTGTGAACTATCAACAATTCTAGGAGTGCCATGACGTCTCAGGGACAACCCAATAGCCCATTCAATTTCATTCAGGTGATTATCGGTGCGCTGGGTACCAGCTACCTGAATGTCATCATTTTCTTCCTGTCTGGCGCCGCTGGGGCATCCCGCCGGATTGGTCCTAATTCAACTGATGTTGTCGCCTTTGACCACCTGTTGCAGTTCACGTTGATCCCGATTCTGTTCTTCGGCCTGGTGGTCTTCCTGATCGGACGGGCAAACAAGGGCATTTGCAAGATCGCGCAGTGGGCTGGCTTGCTCATCGCGGTAGTCTCGATCGTTTTCCCGATCATGAACGCAGCAGATGCCGCTACCGCTGTGGGCCTGTCCCTGATCCATATCGTGACCGGTATCGGCTGGTTCTTCTCGGTGCACTACGGCAACAAGGAGCTCCACGTTCCTTCCAAGGACGTAGCGCTCGTCTAAGCACGAAAAGCAAAACCTCGCAGAGCGATCAGCAATGATCTGTTCTGCGAGGTTTTCCGTTAAGCCGTGAGAGCTGCTGGTGCTGATTCGGGCTACACCCCAACTTTCTCGAGCTGAGGATGCTCGTAGGCTTTGCGCATGCGCGGCAAGAACAGCAGGCTGACGGCTGCCGCAAGGCACAGCACCGCAGCGGTAATCCACGCGGCCAGGTAGCTGCCGGTGGTTTCCCGCGACAGCCCTGCGGTCAGCGAGCCGGCGCCTGCGCCGATCATGTGGAAGGCGAAGACCCAGCCGAAGACCACGGTGGCTCTAACCGGACCGAAGTACTGGCGGCAGAGCACCACGGTAGGAGGCACGGTGGCCACCCAGTCCAAACCGTAGAAGACAATGAAGATCCACATCAGCGGCTCGACGGTTGGACCCATCAGCGAGTGCAGGAACATCAGGGACAGTCCGCGCAACGCGTAGTACACCGCAAGCAGCAGCCACGGGCGTACACGGTCGGTCAGCCACCCGGAGAACACCGTGCCGAGGATATCGAAAATGCCAACCAGCGCCAGCAACCCGGAAGCGGTCGTTGCCGGCATGCCATGGTCGTGCGCCGCAGGGATGAAGTGCGTCTGCACCAGTCCGTTGGTAGACCATCCGCAGATCCAGAAGGTCATCGCCAAGACCCAGAATGCCGGGTAGCGTGAGGCCGCGAACAGGGCCTTGAGAGTCGCGGCAGCCATCGAACCCTGCTGCGTTCCGGATGCCGGCGCGGCTGCAGCTCCGGCCCCGCCGTAAGGCAGTACACCGGCTTCGGCAGGGGAATTGGCGAAGGGCCAGCGCAGCAACGGGATGATCAGCACCGCGAAGACCGCAACAACCAGAGCCGCGGCCCTCCATGAGTACTGCTCGATGATCAGTACAATGCTTGGCAGGAACACCAGCTGGCCGGCGGCATTCGCGCCAGAGAAGATGCCCATCACCAGGCCGCGCCGTTCGCAGAACCAGCGGTTGGCAACCACAGAACCGAAAACCAACGCCATCGCCCCGGTGCCCAGTCCAACCAGCACACCCCAGAGCGCCCACAACTGCCAGATCTGGCTGATGAACACGGACAATCCGGCTCCGGAGGCCACCAATGCCAGAGCGATGGCAGCCACCTTGCGCATGGAATACCGTTCCAGCAAAGTCGCGGCGAAAGGAGCTGCCAGGCCGTAGACCACCAGGTTGATGGTCACCGCGGTCGATAACTGGGAGCGGAGCCAGCCGAATTCGGATTCAAGTGGTTCAAAGAACGCGCCGGTGGTCGAGCGGAACGCCGCCGTGGCGACTAGCGCCAGCGTGGTCACGATGGCGACCAGCCAGGCTCGATGGATCCGCAATGGCTTCGGGGAGTTCAATCGCATGCTCCTTCTGGGTGTTGCTTTAAGCATTGCACCGGTGCTAACAGGCGTTGGAGTTCGTGACGTGCGAAGAACAAATATTGATGTCCGAAACAGGTGGAGCGCCTTGCCTCGCCGGGATTAGCTGTGCATGGCGAAGCGCGGCAGACTCAGTTTTTGCGCCTGATCGGCTCTGCTTATTCGCTATGCGGGGTCGTTGCCGTTGCTGGGGTTCTGGCGCCGGCTGCGAGGGTGCCGGTCCTGCGGCTGCACTGCACCCAGCGCCTGCCGCGGAAAGGTTTTTAGCTTGGCCCCGGAAGGCGGTTCGTCCTGGTCCAGCGGATCGGCCATGGCCGATGGGGCAGCGGGGGCTTGGCCTGTTGCGGCTGCCTCGGCGGTTTGGGCCGTCACCGGGGCATCGCGGATCACCGGCATCCTGCGTGGCGGCAGCGGACGACGGTGGTGCACGAGATAAATCAGCATGGCCAGGGCCTTGTGCATGACCACGATGGTGAAGATGGCCGATCCGGCATAGCAGCCCCAGGCGACCAGGTGAAGCGTGGTCACTTCAAGGACGTTCAGCTCCAGCGAGCCGTTGAGCATCATGACGGCGCCGATTTGCTGGATGACCATGCCGAGCACGGCCAGCCCCACCGCAAACCAGAAATACACCAGGGTATCGGCTCCGGGTTTCTTCACGACAGGCATTTGAACCTCCGTTGGCCAGCTGTCGGCGGTCATTGCTACACACTGTAGCCCATGGCGGGAAACAGCTTATCTGCCCAAGGTGGCCCGGGCCTGGCGCAGCAGCGGCTCATCGACCATCTGCCCTTCGAAAGCGAAAACTCCGGGATTCGCCTCTGCGGCGTCGAGGATCCGCCGGGCCCGATCCCGTTCTGCTTCGGTCGGTGCGAACGCCTCGCGAATGACCGGCATCTGGTTCGGGTGGATCGAGGCTTTCGCGGCGAATCCCGAGGCCTTGGCATCGCGGGACTCCTCGCCCAGGCCTTTGAGATCTGGAATATCGAGGTACACGGAATCAATTGCGGCCTTGCCGTTGGCCACCGCATGCAGCAGCACCTGCGACCGCGCGAACCGTGCCACCTCGCGGTAGCTGCCATCGTGGCCGCGCGAGGATGTGCCGCCGAGCGAGGCGATCAGGTCTTCGGCGCCCCACATCAGCGCGACGACATTCTGCGCCCCGGCAATGTCCGAGGCATTGGTGATGCCCTTGGCGGTTTCGCATAGCGCCAGCACGTCGTAGCCTGCCAGCGCCGCTGGCTGCGCCGCCGATTCGCACTTGGGCAGCATCACGGTGCGGTAGGCCGTTTGCCCCAGCGCTGCCAGGTCCTTGGCGAAGTGCTCGCTATCGACCGGGTTCACGCGCACAATGACCCGCTCGGGATCCAGCGGCGTATCCAGCAAGGCGCGGCGGGCCGCTTCCTTGTTCCCGGCAGCCACAGCGTCTTCCAGATCGATGATGACCGCATCGGCACGCTGCGCCGCCTTGGCGTAGCGCTCGGGCTGGTCGGCCGGGCAGAACAGCAGGGAAGGACCCATCAGGAACTCAGTCATCAGCTTTTCCTCCCTTGGCCTGCAACGAATCCTGGTGCGCCTGCTGGGTCCACATCAGGCAGGTGCGGGTGGCGGTGGCCACGATGTCGCCGTGCTGGTTGCGGCCGGTGTGAGTCATGGATGCCAGGCCCTGCCCGGGGCGGGACTTCGATTCGCGCAGTGCGGTGATCTCGGTTTCGGTGTAGAGGGTATCGCCGTGGAACATCGGGTGCGGGAAGCGCACGTCATTGATGCCCAGCTGCCCCACGATGGTGCCCTCGGTCAACTGTCCCACCGACTGCCCAATCATGGTGCTCAGGGTGAGCAGGGAGTTGACCAGCGGCTTGCCGAAGGGCTGGGTGGAAGCCCACGCCGCGTCAAGGTGCAGGCCCTGGTTGTTCATGGTCATCGTCGTGAACGCGACGTTATCCGCTTCGGTCAGGGTGCGCCCGGGCTTGTGCGCGTAGGTGGCCCCCAGCTGCAGCTCATCGAAGTAGAGGCCGCGCTGCTCGACACGTTTGGGGGTTTGCTCGCTCATGCGTCCTGCTCCTGATGCTGTGCTTCGGTTGGCTGCGCTGCTTCCACGGTGGCCACGACCTGCTTGGCCTTGACCAGATCCCCGGTCTTCAACCCGGTCATGCGCACGATGCCGTCCGCGGGGGAGAAGAGCTGGTGCTCCATCTTCATCGCTTCGATGCTCAGCAGCAGTTGGCCTTCGGCGACCGCATCGCCATCGGCCGCCTGCACGTTGATCACGGTGCCGGGCATGGGCGAGAGGACATGCGGGGAGAAGGTCCCGGATTGCTTGGCGATGGTGGCCAGCTGGCGTTCGAGGACTTCTTCGCGGGGCAGCTTGCGCACCGCCGCGGTCCAGCCTTCCTCGCACAGCCACAGTGTGCCATCTGCGGCGAAGGCGTGCTGTAGTGCTGTGCGCTGGCCGTTGACGGACAGGGTTCCATCCGGTTCCTGCCGCACGGTGAATTCTTCGGCGCCCACGCGCACCCGGCTCGAATCGGGATCCCTGAGCAATGCGGTCCTGCCCTCGGCGGCCTCGACGTCGAAGTGCCCGATGCTGGCCCGGCGATGCTGGGCCCGCCAACCATCGCGCAGGCCCCACGGGGTATTCGCGGCTGGAATGCGCCGATCCTCCAGATGCGCTGCCAGTGCCAGTTCGCGGGCCCCGACCTGGCGGAAGTCGAACTGGTCCATCTTCCGCTCGATCAGGTTGGTGTCCAGGGCCCCGGCGGCCACATCCTCGTCGGCCAGCAGCAGCCGCAGGTATTCGCTGTTGGTCAGCACGCCCAGCACCACGGTGCCGGCCAGTGCCTTATCCAAGCGGTCCAGCGCCTCGGTGCGATCCGGGCCCCAGGCGATGAGCTTGGAAAGCATCGGATCGTAGTGGGCGCTGATCTCCAGGCCGTCGCGCAGCGAGGAATCCACCCGGACATTCTCCGGCTCGCGCACGTGCAGCACGGTGCCCACCGAGGGCAGGAAGCCGGAGGACGGGTCTTCGGCGTAGAGCCGGGCCTCGATGGCATGGCCTTCCAATGCCACCTGGTCCTGGGTGAAATCCAGTGCGTGTCCGGCCGCGATGCGCACCTGCCACTGCACCAGATCCAGCTTTGCGCCGTTCACCCGCACGACTTCCTCGGTGACCGGGTGCTCCACCTGCAAGCGGGTGTTCATTTCCATGAAGAAGAATTCGTCGGGGTTCTGGTCGCTCACCAGGAACTCGACGGTTCCGGCGCCGACGTAGCCCACCGATTGCGCAGCGGCCACCGCGGCGGCGCCAATGCGCTCGCGGATCGCCGCGCCGTGCTCCAGGTTCTCGAACAGCGGCGCGGGGGCTTCCTCGATGACCTTCTGGTGGCGGCGCTGCAAGGAGCATTCGCGTTCGCCCAGGTGCACGGTGTTCCCGTGCGCATCGGCCAGGATCTGCACCTCGATATGGCGTGGATTGCGCACCAGCCGCTCGAGGAACAGGGTGTCATCGCCGAAGGCATTGCGCGCGGTGCGCCGGGCGCTGGCCAGCGCTTCGGGCAGTTCTGCGGCGGATTCCACGGCGAACATGCCCTTGCCGCCGCCGCCGGCCGAAGGCTTGATCAGCAGCGGGAAGCCGACGTCCGCGGCAGCGGCGAGCAGCTGCTGATCGCCCAGGCCGGGTTCGGCGATGCCGGGAACCACCGGCACCTGGTGGGAGAGGACATGGTTCTTGGAGCGGATCTTGTCGCCCATGAGATTGATGGAGTTCACCGGCGGGCCGATGAAGGTGATGCCGGCTGCCTCCAGCGCACGGGCGAAGTCCACGTTCTCGGAGAGGAACCCGTAGCCCGGGTGCACCGCCTGGGCACCGGTGTGCCGGCAAGCGGCGATCACCGCGTCGATATCCAGGTAGCTTTCATTGGCCGCAGCCGCTCCGATGCGCACCGCGCGATCGGCTTCGGACACATGCAGCGCCCCGGCATCGGCATCGGAGTAGACGGCGACCGATTCGATGCCCAGCGCCCGCAGGGTGCGGATGATGCGCACCGCGATTTCTCCGCGGTTGGCGATCAGGACGGTGTCAAAGAGCTTGGTAGTCATGGTGTTTTCCTCGTGCTACATCCGGAAGAGGCCGAAGCTGGTCTCCGGCAGCGGCTGGCGGGCGCAGACATCCAGGGCCAGGCCGAGCACCCGGCGGGTATCTGCCGGGTCGATGACCCCGTCGTCCCATAATCTGGCGGTGGAATAGTAGGGGTTTCCCTGGGTTTCGTACTGCTCGCGGATCGGGGCCTTGAACGATTCCTCCTCCTCGGCGCTCCAGCTGCCGCCGCCCGCCTCGATCCCGTCGCGCTTGACCGTGGAGAGCACCGAGGCGGCCTGGTTGCCGCCCATCACCGAGATGCGCGCGGCCGGCCACATCCACAAGAAGCGCGGGGAGTAGGCCCGCCCGCACATCGAGTAGTTCCCGGCGCCGAAGGAGCCGCCGATGACCACCGTCAGCTTGGGCACCCGGGCGGTGGCCACGGCGGTGACCATCTTGGCCCCGTGCTTGGCGATGCCGTCCGCCTCGTAGTCGCGGCCCACCATGAATCCGGCGAGGTTCTGCAAGAAGAGCAGCGGGATGCCGCGCTGGTCGCACAGCTCGATGAAGTGCGCGCCCTTCATCGCGGACTCGGAGAACAGCACGCCGTTGTTGGCGATGATGCCTACCCGGTGCCCGTGGATCTGCGCGAAGCCGGTGACCAGGGTGGTGCCGTAGTCGGCTTTGAACTCGTGGAACTCGCTGGCATCGACGATGCGGGCGATGACCTCGTGCACGTCGTAGGGCGCGTTGACATCCACCGGCACCACCCCGGCCAGTTCGCTGCCCGGGTAGAGCGGCTCGGCCACTTGGGTTTCGATAGTCCAGGCGGGGGCCGGGTTGGCCGGCAGGGTGGAGACGATGTCGCGGATGATCATCAGCGCATGCTCGTCGTTCTCGGCCAGGTGGTCCACCACGCCCGAGGTCTTGGCGTGCAGGTCGCCACCGCCCAGCTCCTCGGCGGTGACGATCTCCCCGATGGCGGCCTTCACCAGCGGCGGTCCGCCCAGGAAAATGGTGCCCTGGTTGCGCACGATGACCGTCTCGTCGCTCATCGCCGGAACGTAGGCGCCGCCGGCGGTGCAGGAACCGAGCACCGCGGCCAGCTGCGGGATCTTCTTCGCGGAGAGCTGCGCCTGGTTGTAGAAAATGCGCCCGAAGTGCTCGCGGTCCGGGAAGACCTCGTCCTGCATGGGCAGGAACGCCCCGCCCGAATCCACCAGGTAGATGCAGGGCAGGTTGTTCTCCAGCGCGATTTCCTGGGCGCGCAGGTGCTTCTTGACCGTCATCGGGAAGTAGGTGCCGCCCTTGACGGTGGCGTCGTTGGCGATGACCAGCACGTGGCGGCCGTGCACCAGGCCGATGCCGGCGATCATTCCGGCGCCGGGGCTGGCGCCGTCATACATGTCCTCGGCGGCCAGCGGCGCGATCTCCAGGAAGGGCGAGCCGTCGTCCAGCAGCGCGTCTACGCGTTCGCGGGGCAGCAGCTTGCCGCGATCCACATGGCGCTGCCGGGACTTCTCGGAGCCGCCGCGCGCAGCGCGTTCGAGCCGTTCGTGCAGTTCGGCCAGCAGCGGTGCCTGGTCGGCGGTGTTGCGCTCGAACTGCTCGGGGTTCAAGTGGGAGGAGAGGGTCTTCACGAAGTCAGTCCTTGCTGGTCGGTTCGCTGGCGATCACCCGGGGTACGGGCAGCTGCTGCGCAGGCAACGGGAATTCGTCGGGCACGGCCAAGATGCGCATGGCCAGGGAAATGAAGTTCAACTGCACTTGGGCCAGTGTGAGCCGGCCATCCTTGCGGTACCAGTGCGAGACACCGGTCCCCATTTCCATCAGTGCCAAGCGGGCGATGCCCAGGTCCACGGTGCTGAAGCAGCCCTGGCGCTCGCCGGCCTGAAGCGCGTCGGCGAAGAGCTGCTCGTAGGCGTCGCGCAGTTCCTGCATCTGCTCGCGGGCCTTGGCCGATAGCGCGCGCATCTCGTATTCGGTGACACGTGCGGTGCTGGGATTGGTGGCGGTGAACCCCACGTGGAAGGCCACGAGCAACGCGAGCTGGCGTACCGGGTCCTTGCTGCCGGCCAGCGCCTGCTCGGCGCCGGAGATCATGGCGGCCAGGCAGTCGTTCATGATGCCCACCAGCAGGTCTTCCTTGCCGCCGACGTAATGGTAGAGGGTCGCCGAGTTCAGTCCTACGGCGCTGCCTAGTTCGCGGATGCCGGTGGCGGCGAAACCGCGCTGGGCAAAGCAGGCTACGGCTGCTTGCTGGACCTTTCCCAGTTCCATGGACACCACCCTGTGACTCAAGAGCCAATCAATCGATTGACAGTTTCCATCCAACCGAAGAAAAAGTGTGGTGTCAATCACTATCTTCTGCGGGCGGGGACACCGAGTGGCGCTGCCATCCGCACCTCATGCGACGCTCATGTTAAAAGGGATCGAAATATGACGTTTGCCATTTATGAATCAAATGCAAAACACTAGACTGCTTGATGTTATTTACTGTCAAGCTCTAGTTAATTCTGCTGGGCAGCTGATCAGACGCCACTGGAAGGCATGATGCCGCAACCTGAACCACGTTTCCTCAACCGCCAAAACCCAACCCCAGCCGGACCGTCGCGCCGCGGCCTGCTCGCCGGCGTCTCCGGGCTCATTGCCCTGGCCGGACTGGCGGCCTGCGCATCACCGCAGGCCCCGGATGCGGACAGGGCAAACCTCGCCGGACCCCCGCAGACCCCCGATGAAGTGCTGCAGGTACTGCGCGCCGGGAACCAGCGCTACGCCGAAGGCATGCCAGAACGCCCCAATCAAGCAACCGAACGGCGCAGCGAGCAGGCCGAGCACCAGAGTCCCTTCGCCCTGATCCACGGCTGCGTGGATTCCCGCGTGACCCCCGAGCTCTTGTTCGACCAGGGGATCGGAGACCTGTTCGTCACCCGGACCGCCGGCGGAGTGCTCGATGACACCTTGGTTGGCAGCATGGAATTCGCTGTTTCCAGTCCCTATTCGGTCCCGTTGCTGGTGATCCTCGGCCATACGGCCTGTGGTGCGGTGGCGGGCACCTTGAAGGCGATGGAAGAAGATGCCAAGAATCCGCAATTGCCCGGCGAGATGCTCGACTTCGCTGAACAGATTGCTCCTGTTGCCCGCAAGGCAAAAGTTGAAGGTTCGGGTAGCGAAGAGGTGGACCTGGTGGTGGAAGCCAATGCCCGTGCCGTCACCGAGCAGCTACTGGAGCGATCTGCCATCATTCGCGAGGCAGTGCAAGAAAAGCGGACCCGGGTGGTGGCAGCTGTCTACGACCTGGACAGCGGAGAAGTGCGCTGGCTCGATGGCTAGCTCCGATTTTCCTGGTGCGAATTAACCAGAAGTTCCCGCCGGTGGAACCGGCGGGAACTTCTGCGATCATCACTCGCACCCTCACTGAGGTTGTTTCTACGATATTGACAACGCCTATGCTCACGCTGAGCGCAGGCTCCGTGGCAGCAGGGCATCTGGCGAACGGGCGATCCAGCTGCCGGACCAGCAGGGCTTCCCAGGTTGCAGCCGAAACGCGAATACCGGCGGATGGCCAGCTCGCCGCTATCCTGACGCAGCTGGTCAGACGCAAAACACCCATTCCCGGGCCTTTCGGCACGGTTTCGGGATTTGCCAGCAGATGCACTGGTACTCTCGACGCTGGATGCTAGTGAAGCATTCCCCGTGAAGAATCCGCATGCACGTGCAGTGAAAGGCCCCATGGCAGCCAGCGAATCCAGCGTCAACTCCCGCGCCCGCGGTGCAGTCGCGGCCCTGTTCCTCACTAACGGAGCACTCTTTGCCAATATGGCGCCGCGCCTTCCCGAGCTGAAGCGGGAGCTGGAATTGGACACCGCCGGCTACGGCTTGCTGGTCACCGCATGGCCTGTTGGGGCAATCCTTGCAGGGTTGGCTGCAGGTGCGCTGGTGCGCCGTTTTGGTTCCGCGCAGGTTGCGGTCGTGGGCACGATAGTTACCGGTGCGGCCTTGCTGGCCGCCGGCAGCGCGCCGGGCGTGGTCTTGGTCGTGCTGGCTTTTGCCCTGGGCGGCGCCATGGATTCGATTACGGATGTCGGGCAGAACGCGCACGGGCTGGTGGTGCAACGGCGCTATGGGCGTTCGATACTGAATTCCTTCCACGCGTTGTGGTCTGTCGGAGCGGTGATCGGCGGTTTGATGGCCGCCGGAGCGATCCAGATGAACCTGGCATTGCCAGTGCATTTGGGCATATCGATGGTGCTCTTCGCCGCGGTGGCACTGACTGCCCTGAAATTCTGCCTGCCTCGATCCGCCGAACTGGCGGTCATAGAACCTGTTGCGCCACCTGCACCCGGAACCGCCCAGGCCGCGGCCCCAGCAGGATCCCGCGGACGGCTGCTGCTGATGATGAGCGCCCTGGTCTTGATCTCCGTAGCCGGCGTGATGGTTGAAGACGCCGGGAATTCGTGGTCCACGCTGTATCTTGGCCAGCTGGGGGCGCCAGCGGCGCTGGCGGCCAGCGGGTTCATCGCTCTGGTCGGGGCCCAGTTCATTGGCCGAATTCTCGGCGATGGCATGGTCAACCGCTTTGGCCAGCGCGGCATGGCCCAGTTCGGGGGAGCGCTGATAGCAATTGGTATGGGTCTGGCGTTGTTCTTCCCCACGGTTCCGGGCACGCTGCTGGGATTTGCCGCGGCTGGATTCGGCTCGGCAACCTTGGTCCCGGCGGTGATGGACCAGGCCGACAAGCTGCCCGGCCTGCCTCCGGGAACTGGGCTGAGCATCGTCTCCTGGCTCATGCGATTGGGCTTCTTGTTCTCGCCGCCGCTAGTGGGTTTCCTTGCCGAGAACTTCGGGTTGCGCATGGCCCTGATGGTGTTCCCGATTGCGGGACTTGTGGTGCTTGCTTGCTCGCCAGTGCTGCGTGGAAAAAGCCCGCGGAGCGATGGAACAGGGGAGCAAGGAAGCCGTAGCTAGTTTTCGCCCCGAAGCGTGATGGACTCGATGGCTTCGCCGTGCAGGTCTTCAATGACCAGATTGACTACCAGTTCCTTCCAGCTGATCAACGGGCTGATGGCGCTGCGGACATAGTCGAGGACTTGCTGCTCGATAACCTGAACCGAGCTATCCCCAGCCATGCTGACATGGCATTGCACTCTCCAGTTAAGGTGGGGAATCTGCGTGTCGGTCGCCTTGATCTCCGTGTAGTTCAATTGCGCTGTCGTCGACTCGGAAAATACCGCTCGAATCGCCTTGATCAATTCCAGGGACGATACGCGCGTGGCCAGTCCCGTGCCCGCTTCTTGCACATCCCACATCCGCTGGAATGGCGAGTGCTCAGCTATTTTGCCCAGTATTCGCTGCGAGAATGCTTCAGGCTGGTGCTCCGGGGTCGAGCTGTGCAGCAGTTGGGTGATGAATCCGTTCTGGTCCTTGAGCCGCTGCCGTTCGGCGTGGCACCACCGGCACTGCAATTCGTGCAGATCTGCAGGTTCATCCAGGTTCAGCAAAACGTCTTCGGTAGTACGTCCGCAGGGAAGGGTTTTCATGACACCGCCTCGCTGATTGCATTGCGTGCCCGTGCGAGTCGCCCTCGCACAGTTGATTCTGAAACGTTGGTCACCAGGGCCGCTTCCTTATAGCTCATGCCTTGGAGCGCGACCAGTACGAACGCCTGGCGAAGCGCCGAAGGCAATCCGTTGATGATCTGCCAGGCATCGGCAATTTCGCCTCGTTGCACGGCGACGTTTTCTGGCAATTCACGGTCAGGGACTGGGGTTTGCTCTAGCACTTCATCATCCACGGTTTGCTGGTCATTGGCACGCTGGCGGATGCGATCAAGGCAAATATTTCGTGCCATGCGGTAGAGCCAAGTCTTGAACGCGGCACGTTCGCGCAGCGAGCCCAAGGACTGCCACGCGCGGATCCAGGCATCCTGGGTGGCATCCTCCGCATCGTGCCAGCTGCTGAAAAAAGTCTTGCAGTATTGGCGCAGGCCGGGTGTCAGCGCGGTGACGAGTTCGCCGAAGGCCTCGGGGTCCCCCTCCATCGAACGACCTACAAGCACGGTCAGCCGGGTCGGTTCCAAACACCCCTCCTTAAGTGATCTATATCACACTCTTAATGTGTGAGGATTTATCTGTAGCTCTCGTCTGTATGAGTGTAAGGCACAAAAATATCCGTTCAATGAATGAGGAGACCATCATGGTGCAACGCGATTCACAAGGGCCAATCATCAAGCCAACCGGCGAAGAGCTGGAACGCCAGGCCAAGGCAAAGGCCGCAACTGACACGCCGGTCCACGAAGAGCTGCGCGGTCCGCTGCACACCGAACTGGGCAAAACGACCATCGAAGACCGTGTTGTCCAGAAGATTGCCAGCATCGCCACCCGCGAAGTCTCCGGCGTATACGCCATGGGCAACGCCGCTCGCCGGACCTTCAACTCGCTGGCCGAACGCATCCCCGGTGCCCAAGCCAACGCGGCCGGAGGCGTGAGCGTCGAAAAGGGCGAGCAGCAGACCGCCATCGACGTGTCGATCGTAGTTTCCTACGGGTTCTCGGTCGTTGAGGTCTCCAACGAGATCCGTTCGAATATCATCGCCCAGGTTGAACGCGCCACCGGTCTGGAAGTCATCGAGGTAAACATTGAAATCACCGACGTGCACCTGCCAGAAGACGATGACGATGACGCCGAGCCCCGCGATGGCCTGAAATAACTGTCCTCATCTAAGGAGCAGAACATGTTACACGTCAAGTGGGGTTTGGCCATCGGCTGCCTAGCCGGATTGCTGATTGCCTTCGGATCATTCACGCAGTTCGTGGTGGTGGCATTCTTCGCCATCATCGGCGCTGGAGTCGGATGGCTTTTGCAGGACAGGGTTGACCTCGGCCAAGTGTTCAGCAAACGTCGGCGGTGAAGCAGATGGCAGAGCTGTCCTCTAGCCGTGGAAGCACCACGGTGAACACGGCCGTCTATTCAAAAATCGCTGCCCAAGCAGCCTATAAGGTGCCAGTTGTCGGCTCTGCCGCGGGTGGGATCCTGGGGCTGGGGAAGTACAAGGATTTTGACAGCCGGCCCAAGGCCAAGGCCGAGGTGCTTGGAAGTGCAGTGGTGGTCGATATGGACCTTGGATTGAGCTATCCGAGCAATGTCCAGCAAGCCTGCGAAGACGTGCGGAACATGGTTGCGGCTGATCTGCGCAAGTATCTGGGCGTTGAGCAGGTGCAAACCGATATACGGGTGAGCTGGATGTCAACGCCGGATGAAGGAACTAGCAACAGGAGGCTGCGATGAGCAGGTTCTGGCACGTTCGCAGTGCCCGCACCCTGGCCTTGATGATCAGCTTCATCGTCGTGTTGGCCACGAGCATTCTCCTGGCGCTATCCTGCCTGCTGCGTTTGACCAGCGGACAATGGCCCGGTGTTGCCCAGCAGGGCATTAACGCGGTCGGCAACTTGCGCTTCAATGACAACCTGGCAGTGATCGCCATGGTGGTTCTTGCGGTGCTCGGTCTGCTGCTGTTGCTCAGCGCGCTCATTCCAGGGCGCCGGCAGAGCATCCTGCTGACTACCGATGATCCTTCAGCGGGCTCGGAACAGGCAATCTCATGCCGTGGAATATCAACCTTGGTGGGGCATGAGGTCGAGCGAACCGATTCGGTGACCCGCGCGAGCGTGAAAACCAGCCCGGTCCTGGTCCAGGTTACCGTGCAGACTCCAGCCCACTCGGTTCAGCGCGTGCGGGAAAACGCGCAGGCGCGGGCGCAGCGCGTGATCGACGGGTTGCCATTGCAACGCGCTCCCAAAGTCAAGGTCTCAGTGCAACGGCGAGGGGGAAACTAGAAATGTTCAGAACGCATGTGGTGCGCCAACGACTTATTCTGGCGATCCTCGGTGTGGTCTTGCTGGCGGCCGGTGCCTCGGGCCTGGCTGCAGTGTGGTGGGGGCTTGGCCAAGGCGCTGGCCTCGGCCAAGCCCGGATTGCCAGCAGCCTGCCGATCGATCAGCAGTACCTGCTGCCACTGGGGCTGGCGCTCGGAATTGCCGGCATCGTGCTCTCGCTGGCGGTGCTGATCACTGCCATTCCGCGCCGCCCGTCGGCGCATGAATTCAGATACGAATCGAGCAGCGAAGGAGTCAGCGAGATCGAGACTTCGGTAATAGCCAAAGCCGCGGAAACGGCCGCTCGAACGCAACCGGAAATCGTGGATGCGAACGTTCGAATTGGCGGCAGTGCAGCTGAACCCGTGCTTTATGCGCGATTCACCCTGCGCGCCGACGCTCCGGCGAATCGAGGGATCGAGCTGGTCAATGGCCGCGTGGTACCTGACCTTGAAATGGTGCTGGGGGTGCCTTTCTCCCGCAAGCACATCTCGTTCAGCTTCCAGAAGCCGGAAAAGCAGGATTCGAATAAGGCCGTGCTCATCTGAGCCGGCCCAGGGAAACAAGAAATAGCCATTAACGGCACGGGCATCGTGCCGCATCTCTTGGGGAAGTAGGAATACATGGGAATAATCGGTTGGATCATCCTCGGCCTCGTTGCCGGTGCGATCGCGAAGGCAATCAAGCCCGGAAAGCAGGGAGGCGGCTGGCTGGCCACGCTGCTGCTCGGCGTGGTCGGGGCGGTGCTGGGAGGCTGGATTGGCTCGGCAGTGTTCGGTGTCGGAGTGAGCGAGTTCTGGTCATTGTCCACCTGGCTGCTGGCCATCGGAGGCTCGCTGCTGGTCCTGGTCATTTGGGGTTTTGTCAGCAGCAAGCGCGACTAGGGGCATGCGGTGAACTGCCTGCAGCCTGATGGCGCTGGCTAATGGGAACGGGTGGGATCCTTATGGATCCCACCCGTTCCTTCTGCCGCAACGCCTGCATGATGCCGGTGGGAACCAGCAGTGCCCAGGACAGCGCGGGGCCAGGTGCTGAGCGAATCATCCAGCTTGGCATGCAAGGCCCCCTCTCCACTGCGAAGGCCATCATCGACAGGATCAGGCAGATCCCAGTCGAGAGAACGTGGCGGCCAGGAGCGCCTGGAAACCGTAGGGCTAGGCTTGGGGAATGGAAGATGCGCTGAAAAAGATCAGCTGGCCGGTACGCACTGAACGCCTGTCCCTGCGTCGCGTGAATTCGGCTGATGTGGAAGACCTCTGGCGCTACCGGCAGCTTGCCGATGTCACCCAGTGGATTACCGCTGGCCCGGCAACCCTGGAAGAATTCCGTTCGCTGTTCTTCGCGAAGGACTATCCGCTGAGGAACCTGGCTGTGGAACTGGACACCGGGCAGGGGACCCAGCTGATTGGCACGGTCATGCTGGATATCGTGGATGGCTGGGGGCAAAGCGAAATTGAGCAGCGCGCCAAGGGCGTCGAAGGCAACCTCGGCTGGAGCTTCGATCCCTCCTTCGGTGGCAAGGGCTACGCCACCGAAGCCGTCGCCGCTGCCATGGGCCTGTGCTTCGGCCCGCTTGGCCTGCGCAGGGTTACTGCCGAGTGCTTTGCCGCCAATGAGCCATCATGGAGACTGATGGAGCGCTTGGGGATGCGCAAGGAATTCCATGGCCGCAAGGACAGCCTGCACCGCAGCGGTGAATGGATGGATTCCATGGGCTACGCGCTGTTGGCTGAGGAATGGACGGCCCAGGCCTCCTGCTAAAGGATGAGGGATAGATCATTGATCACCGGAGTGTTCTTTGAAAGGCTGGAAGAGAACAGCACCACCCCAGCGAGCTAGGCGGTCCCATGGGCAAATCAACGCGCACCAGTGTTCTTTTGGCGCTGGCAACCGCCGCAATTCTGCTCATGGCGCTGTCGGAGGAACCTACCTGGGGGTTGCTCGTAGGCAGCTGGACCTTGATGCTTTGGGGCTGGACTGGCAATCCGAAGCCCCAGGAAATCACCGTCGATGCACAGGGGCTCTCACCCAGGGATGTGAAGGAATACCGCCGTCAGCATCCGGGCGCGACGATGGTTGACGCGATCAATGCGCTGGGGAAAACCAAGCAATAGCCAAAACTGTCCGTGCGCGGTAGGCATGCACGAAGGTGCGTGCTCGCGAAGCGAGCTGGATCGCCTTGCCGAACAGAAGCAAGACACCCCAAACTGAGCCACCGCCCACGGATCGTCGATTGTGAACTGTCCTGCATTTGAGGTGCGAGCCGGAGTGCATTGATGCTCGGGGGATGGTCTTTCGTGTCGACAGTTCATTTTCGGCGATAGCTAGTCCGGGACAGCTTCAGTGGCGTAGAGAATACTTGAGGGAGCCGGAAAATTCTGTTCGGCGAGCACGGTATGAACGACGCTGCTGGCTGGAGCCAAAAGCCATGAAAATGCGTGTTGCGGGGTCTTTCGCGTCATTGTTTCATGGATCGGGCGCATCGTTGCCTCCCTACCGGGTTGGGGGAGCTGGGTCTATGGCTTCGGCAATCGACCCCAATATCGGTTGGCCTGCCGCTGGCCTTGACTGGTTGGTTCCGTTGCCGTGCAGGATTAGTGTTCACGTCGGGTCCTTGCCGGCCTAGTGCGGGCCAGCAGCCGGAGCTTCGCGGCTATTCGACCGAGAGCAACCGCGTAATTTGGGCTGCGGCGCCTTGGACACTTTCAATGAGCAGATCCAGGTCGGTTTCCGGCAGACGTACCTGAGCGATGGTTGCTGTAACAGACCCCGCAATGACGCGATCTTGGAAGATCGGGGCGCTGATTCCAAACGCATCTGGCAAGCGTTCTCCATGGCCGATTGCCCAGCCGCGTTCGCGAATCTCCGCAAGATCCTTGGCTAGGTCCTTGCGGTTAACCGGTGTCTTCTCGGTCAGTGGATCTAGCGGAACGGAAGCCAGGACGCGCTCGTCGCAGAACGCCAGAATCGATTTTCCAGCGGAGCCCGCATGGAGCGGGATGGGAACGTTGGAGGCGAGACGGTAATGAAGCGGCTTGACGCCATTGATGACCAGCGTCATTTCGGCGTTCGCCGATTCACGATTGTATTCTGACAAGCCAATGGTTTCACCAGTTTCCCGGGAAAGATTCTCCAGAATTGGCCGCGCCATGGAAGAGAAATCCAACTGCGGACCAAGCAATGCGGCCCAGTGCAGCAAGCGAGGTCCGGCTTGCAGCACCCCTGCGTCTTCGGTGGCGAGGCCTACGGCGACGAGGCTGGACACCAGACGGTTGGTCGTTGCGGGATTTCCATTGATTCTGCTCGCCAGGGACTTCCCGCTCGAAACGCTGAGGGGTGAGGTGCACAATGCTGTCAAAAGACGAACGACGCGTTCGAGTGCCGTTGCCCCTGCAGGATTGGTGATTCTGTCCGTGCTCTGCAGGGATACATCCGTGGCGTGGGAACTGGAGATCTGATCTGAGGCCTGGCGGACCATATAGCCGAATACGGTTAGGTCTTCGTCACTAGTCGAGTAGGTTGGGCGGGTTATCGAAACGGAACCGATGAGATTGCCAAAGGCAAAGGGCGCAGCTGCACCGGCAGCCAAGGGGAATTGGTGCCCGACGCTGATGGTATAGCCGACTTTTCGATCATGTCGCAGGAGCTTGCCCAGTTCCTCGTAGTCGGTCACTGTCTCCGCAGTTCTCGGCTCAAGGGGCAGCTGGCCGAGCGCTTCAATTCCGGTACGCGTGAGAATGGCTCTGCCAGTAGCGCCGGCATGGAGTGGAAGTTCGGTGCCTGGATCGAGGGAGTAGGCCACGGGACCGGGCTGGGAGTGCGATGTGAGCACGACGGCCTGCCGGTTCATCGCATCGTGGACAGCCATTAAAGCAGTCGCTCCGGTTTTGACCGAGAGGTCCTCGGTCAGCGTTCTTCCCAAAGCAAAAAGCGGGTGGCGGTCCTGGAGAGCGCATGCTAGGACACTGAGCCTTGGACCGCAGGTATAGGTTCCTTGTGGCGAAGCGACAGCCAGCCCATGCTCGGTAAGCCCGAGGAGGATGCGGTTGATGGTGCTTCGGCTCGATTCGAGGGCTGAAGCGAGTTCGCGCACGCCGATGGCTTCGGTCCTCGTGATGAGAGCATGGAGAACCGCAAGAATACGCTCGTTATTGGCCACAATTTCAGTCATGACATTCCCGCCGAGACAATCGTGATAACACGTTCCCGGGCGATCCGTAATTCCTTTCCACCTAAGCACTATTTCCCAGAAAGCAACTCTGCCGTACCGGGAAACCTGAAGATGAGACTTCTCAATTCTCGCACGTCGTAACTGTTCCAACATTGCCAGCATCGTTTATTGTCTCGCGGGTTTACCCGAGAATTCGATCGGCTTGGCTATCTGCTGCTGGGCTCTAGCCCGGGGCAAACGATCGGTAGATCGAATTCATGCACTTGACACGACCATGTGCGTGCCCTCACACTCTAATTACATAATAGGACACTGTCCCAGTTTTTAAACTCATTCTGATTGGAGGCGACCATGACTTCGGTATCGGTCAAAGATGACTTGTACAAAAAGAAGGCAAAGAAAGCCACAGGAGTAGCCGTTCTCGGTACGTTTATCGAGTACTACGATTTCAGTGTTTTCGGCTACGTCGCGGCAACGATCGCAGTCGTATTCTTCCCGAGCGGCGACTCGATGGCAGGCATCATGAACACCTTCCTGGTGTTCGGGTCGGCATTTGTCGTCCGCCCGGCCGGTGCGCTCGTGTTCGGGCACATTGGCGATAAGTACGGTCGCAAGGCAAGCCTCATTGGCTCCGTGATCCTTATGAGCGTGGCAGCTGCCTTGATTGCGGTGCTTCCGACGTATGCGCAAATCGGACTATGGGCGCCACTGCTTCTGTGCATTTGCCGCATGCTGCAAGGATTCTCAGCAGGCGGGGAAATCGGTGGTGCTGCCAGCTACATCCGGGAGTGGGCCCCGGCGCAACGACGCAACTTCTACATTTCGCTGATTCCCAGCGTTGCCGTGATGGGCAAAGCCCTTGCGGCTGGACTGGCCGCGCTGGCTGCCACACTCGTGCCGGCGGCAGCAATGCTGGAATGGGGCTGGCGACTGCCTTTCCTGCTAGCTATCCCGTTGGGTATTGCCTGCCTGATCATGCGGCTCAAGATCGAAGACAGCCCCGAGTTCAGCCAGAAAGCCGCTTCGGAAACCCGCGAGCATACTCCACTTAAGGAGATGTTCCGGGACCATCGTCCGGCACTTGCCAAAGTGTTCTCCATTGCGCTGGTCCAGAATGTCGGCACGTACATTGGCACTGTCTTCGTTGCTACCTATTTCAGTTCGATTCTTGGATTCAGCAAGGCGCAATCATCAACAATCGTACTCATTGCGGTAATTGCAGCTGCCTTCTTCATTCCGGTCGCCGGCCAGTGGGGCACCAAGATCGGGAGTAAGAAAATCCTTGTTATCTCCTACCTTGCATACATTGTCATCACCATTCCTTCCTTCTCGATGATGAACGCGGGAAGCATGAAATTGGCGATCCTGGGATTGCTGCTCGGGATGATCCCTTATGCGCTATGCCAAGCCGGCACCTATGCCTCGATGCCGGAATTCTTCCCTGTTGAGGTTCGCCAGACGGGAGTTTCCTTTGGCCACTCGGTTGGAGCGGTGCTTGGAGGCGCCGGCGCACCGTACATTGCAACCTGGCTCATCGGGAGCACAGGAGACACTTTGGTCCCCGCCTACATGCTTGTGCTTTTCGGGCTCATTGGGCTTGCAGTAGTCCTGGGTACTGTCCGCACCAACGGCACATCACTCTCCCATATTTACCGATAGGAATACCCAATGCCAGCAATTTATGTTTCGGATGCCATCCATGCCGAAGCTTTGAAGAAACTCAGTGCTTTGGGAACTGTGTACCAGGGGTACGGAGAGCATGCAGTTGCATATGAATCCGTCAGCGAGCAGATCGATGCAGTCATGCTTCGTGCTGAAATCTTCGATGCAGAAAAAATCGAAGCGTCTCCGAAACTCAAGGTCATCGCGCGTCATGGCGTTGGCACGGACAACGTCGACATCGAGGCGGCGACGCGTGCAGGTATCTGGGTCACCAGTACACCGGGAAGCAATAGCCGCGCAGTTGCCGAGCATGTTTTTGCGCTGCTGCTGTCTCTAGCGCGCAGAACGCCTTACGGCGTGCAAGCAGTCAGCCAAGGGAGCTGGTCTGAAGCCAAGCCCCACATGCTCGGATTCGAATTGCATGGGAAGTCCTTGGGATTGCTGGGCTACGGGAGCATATCCAGGATGGTTCACGCGATTGCAACAGGTTTCGGCATGAAAGTTCTAGTGCACGATCCGTTTGTCTCTGATAGCGACATACTTGCCGCCGGTGCCGGCCCCGCGGATTTCGACGCGCTCATCGCGCAGTCAGATGTGCTGAGCCTGCATCTGCCGCTAACCGATTCGACAGCAGAAATTATTAGTACCCAGGCGCTGGCGCATATGAAGCAGGGCGCCATTCTGGTCAATACTTCCCGCGGCGGGCTGGTGAACGAGCAGGCTTTGCTTGAGGCCCTGGAAAACGGCCACCTGCATGGAGCAGCTTTAGACGTCTTGCATAGCGAAAGCGTTGATATGAAGAACCCGCTGCCACATTCTGTCCTAGCGGCCGCCGGGCTGCCCAACCTCATCCTGACTCCGCACGTTGCTGGTCAAAGCGCCGAAGCATTCCTGGCTGCCGGCATCCAGGCATTCGAATCCATCGACAGTGCGTTGCGGGGCAAGGTGCCCTCAGCAGCACTCAACCTCGTGTCTTTGGTCTGAAAAGCAAGAAAAAAGGAAGAATAATGATCATCTCAGCCCCAACAGATTCCCTGCAGATAAACGCTGCGTGGGAGCGTCCAAACCCGGAAACCATCGCCAAGCTGTCACATTTTCCCGTGGCGCTCATAGCGGACGCGCAAGGGCGCATGGGGGTCATGAATTCAGCATTGAGCTCAATCACCACGGGCTTGGCGCTTTCTGGTTCCGTGCTTCCGATCCTGACGAGGGAAGGCGACAATCTGGCGATCCACCGTGCTTTGGATGATGCTCGGGAGGGCGACGTTCTAGTCATCAATGCAAATAGCGAAACCAACAGGGCTTGCTTCGGAGATATCTTGGGCGAACTGTGCGTGAGCAAGGGCATCGCTGGTGTCGTCATCGATGGCGCGACTAGAGACGTTGCCGACCTATCAGAACTTGGTCTGCCAGTTTTCGCCAGGGGTGTTAACCCTGCGGGACCGTTTAAATACGGGCCAGGAACCATCGGGCGTGCGGTGGCCTGCGGCAATGTCGTATGCAACCCCGGTGACGGCATCTTCGGTGATCAGGATGGGCTCGTCGTTGTCCCGTCGGCCAATCTTGAAATGGTGCTCGAGCTGACTATGGCGCAGGACGCCGCAGAAAATAACCTGCGCGCGCTGATTCCGTCGGAGGACTCCAGAATCAAGGCGTGATCGCGACTCGGCAAGTTCGCTAGGAATCTTGGCAGCATGAGAGAAGCCGCCGTCATCACCTGACGGCGGCTTCTGCGCTGATCGCTGACGGGAATGATTCCGGTCAACTGCCAGCGCATGCCGGCTGCGCATTGGACCAAGACGCCCGGAAACAAGCGGACTGCTGCAGCGGGGAATGAGCCTAGTAGTAAACCGCCAGCGGGCCATTGGGGCCCGGGATGACCTTTACCGGGGTTTCGAAGACCTTGGTCAACACCTCATCGCACATGATTTCATCAGGGGTGCCGAACTCGACGACCTTGCCCTGCTTCATTGCGCAGATGTAGTCGGCGTAGTGGCCGGCGAAGTTGATGTCGTGCAGCACGATCACGATGGTGCGGTTCAGCTCGCGGGCAGCGCGCTGCAGGTGCTGCATCATCACTACCGAGTGCTTCATGTCCAGGTTGTTCAGCGGCTCATCGAGCAGCACCGTGTCGGTGTCCTGGGCCAGGACCATGGCCACGTAGGCGCGCTGGCGCTGGCCTCCGGAGAGCTCATCGAGGTAGCGGCTTTCCAATTCGCCCAGGTCCAGGAAGTCGATGGAGCGCGAGATGATCTCTTCATCGGCCTGGGTCAACCGGCCCTTGGAATGCGGGTAGCGGCCGAAGCCCACCAGCTGGCGCACGGTCAGGCGGGTCACGAAGTGGTTTTCCTGGCGCAGGATCGAGACGATCTTGGCCAGATCCTTCGAGTTGGTCTTGGATACGTCGTAGCCGGAGACCTCGATGGAACCCTGGTCGATGCCCAGCAGGCGTCCGACCATGGTGAGCATGGTGGACTTGCCGGCGCCGTTCGGGCCTACCAGGGCGGTGATGCCGCCGGTGGGGATTTCCAAGCTGACCGGGCCGATGGAGACCGTGGAGCTGTACTTCTTGCTGACGGAATTGAGGGTAATCACAGCCGGCCCTTTCGCAGGATGAAGATCAGGAATGTAATGCCGCCGACGGCTTCGATGATGATGCCGACTACGCCTTCTGCGTAGAAGATGTTCTTCATGACGAAGTAGGCGCCGGCCAGGACCACGAAGCCGATGAGGAATGACATCGGGTAGATGTAGCGGTGGTCGTAGGTGTCCGCCAGCTGGTAGGCCAAGGTGGCCACCAGGAAGCCGAGGAAGGTCAGCGGGCCCACCAGTGCGGTGGTGACCGCCATGAGAATCGATACGAAGAACAAGGTCTTCATGACCTCGCGGCGGTGGTTGATCCCCAGGTTGATGGTGGTTTCCTTGCCCAGGGCCAGGATGTTCATCTTCTTCGAGGACAGCACCAGGTAGCCGCCGGCAATGGCCACCAGCGGGATAGCCACCGGCATGTAGCTCATGTCGGCGTTGGCCATCGAGCCGAACAGGCGTGCGGTGAGCACATCGAATTCGCTCGGGGTCAGCAGCCGCTGCATGAAGGTCGCGATCGAGCCCAGCCCGGTGCCGATGATGATGCCCACCAGCAGCATGATCTGGATGTTGCCCAGCTTGCCCGAAAGCAGCCAGCCGTACAGCGCCACCGATAGGCCCACCATGATCGCCACTTGCAGGACGAACTGGCTGACACCGGTGAAGAAGGTGATGCCGGCAACGCCCAGCACGAAGATCGCACCGGTCTGCACCACCCGGTACAAGGCTTCGAAGCCCATGATCGACGGGGTGATGATGCGGTTGTTGGTCACCGTTTGGAAAGCCACGGTGGCGATGGCCTGGCAGGCCGCCACGATCACCATGGTCAGGATGTTGCTGGCGCGCAGCTTGGCGATGATCCAGAAGCCGTCGGAGCCCAATGGCATGGGGTTATCCCAGGCGAGCAAGCCGATCCCGAAGAACAGGGCCAGCCCGATCATGATGGACAGGGTGATCCAGTAGCGCTTGCGGACCTTTGGGGTGGGCAGCGGGCCGGCAGAACGGCCGGAGCGGTGCATGCCCAATGCGGGGTGAGTCATGAGATTAGCCAACTTTGCGCTGCCTCAGAAGCAGGAAGATGAAGACGGCCGCGCCGAGCACGCCCAGGATCAGCGAGACCGGAATCTCGAAAGGCATGATGATGGTGCGTCCGATCAGGTCGCACACGGTGGTGATGGCAATGCCCAGCAAGCAGACCCAAGGCAGGTTGCTGCGCAGGTCGTCGCCGCGGACCATGGAGACGATATTCGGAACGATCAGGCCGAGGAATGGCAGGTTGCCGATGACCACGGTGACCACGCCGGTAGCGACCGCGATCAGCGCGGTGCCCAGCAGCATCACCTGGCGGTAGTTCAGGCCGACGTTGGTGGCGATTTCCTCGCCCAGGCCGGCCACGGTGAAGCGGTCGGCAACGATGTAGATGGCGACGGCGACAATGGCCACGATCCACAGCACCTCGTACTGCCCGCGGATCACCGAGGTGAAGGAACCGGCCAGCCAGATGCCCATGGACTGCAGCTTGTCGGTGGACAGCGCGAAGAACGTGGAGAAGGCGCCGACTACCGAGCCGAGCATGATGCCCACGATCGGCACGGTCAGCGAGGCCTTGAGCGAAATGCGCTGCAAGAACAGGAAGAAGATCATGGTGCCGATGAAGGCGAAGACAATCGCTACGCTCATCTTGGCCAGCAGCGACGCGCTGGGGAAGAGCACCAGCATGGCCAGCAGGCCCAGGCCCGCCCATTCGGTGGTGCCGGTGGTGGTCGGCTCCACGAAGCGGTTCTGGGTCAGCAGCTGCATCACCAATCCGCTCATGGCCATGGCCGCTCCGGCCAGCACCAGTGCAATGGTGCGCGGGATGCGGGTGACGGCGAACATCATGGCGCCGTCGTCCTTGCCGAAGATGTCGTAGACGCCGGTGAACAGGGAGAACGCCAGCAGCACCAGCACCCCGAGGATGCCCAATGCGAGTTTGCCGGAAAGGACCTTGCCCTTGGTCCGGGCCGGTGGGATCGTGCTTGTCATTATGCCGCCGTGGAAATAAGTGGTGGGAAAACAGCTCTAGTGGCGAAGCCGGAATTCGGCTTCGCCACTAGCTGGCTGGGGTGTCCGGAATGCTACTTGGCAGCTTCCAGCGCGTCAGCGAAAGTATTCAGGAACTCGGTGTAGGTCTGGATGCTCTCGTTGGTGTAGGTGTCAGCAGGCATGACGACAACCTGGGATTCCTTCGAGGCGGTGACATTCTGCAGCGCCTCGGACTTCTCCAGCAGGTCCTTTGCCGGCTGGTAGTCCGCACCGTCGGCTTCAACCGCGGCGTCGCGGTCCATGACGATGATCCAGTCCGGGTTGGACTTGGCGATGGCTTCGACCGACACGTCGTCGCCCTCGTGGTCGGTGGAGGACTCCTTGAGCTCCAGCGCCGGGGTCAGGCCCAGGAAGTCGAACAGCGGGCCAACGGTGCGGCCGGTGGTGGGAGCCGAGTAGCCCAGCTCGCCGCCCGAGGCGATCAGGCCCATGACGGTCTGGTCCTTGTCGTAGGCATCGGTGACGCGCTTTTCAGCGGCTTCGAAATCCTCAACGAGCTTCTTGGCCTCGGCCTGCTTGCCGAAGATCTCGCCCAGGGTGGTGACCTGGCGTTCCAGTTCGGTGTTGAATGGCTCGCCTTCGCGCGGGTCCAGGGAAACGATGGCGGCTTCGGGAGCCAGTTCCTTGAACTTCGCCGCGTGCTGGGTGTAGCGCTGGCCGTTGATGATCAGGTCAGGGTCGACGGTGACCACCGATTCCAGGTTCGGCTCCTTGTGGCTGCCCAAGTCCAGGACCTTCTCGTCCTTGGTGTAGGAGATGGTGTCCGGCATCAGCGAGACAGCGCCAGCGGTGAGCTTGATGCCCCAGGAATCCAGGGTCTCGAAGGTGCGGTTGTCGGTAGCAACAACAGACTTCGCGGGAACCTCGATCTTCTTCTCACCTTCATTGTCGGTGATGGTGACGGTCTTGGTGTCGCCGGCCTTGGCCTCAGCTGCCGTATCGGTAGCGGAACCGCAAGCGGTCAGGGACAGTGCGGCGATGCTCAGCAGTGCGGCAGCGCGAAGCTTCATGGAGGACATGTATTCCTTCTTCGGACAGCAACCGGCGTTGGTTGCGCTATTGAGTGATCTGATAATTAGCTTAGCCTTATCTGAGCGAATTAAGCCAAACGGCTCTTATGTTAGCTAGGTCACCCAAATGCGTGAATTGAAGGCCGGAACCCTCCGCAAATGCGGCTCTTGCTGAGGCTTGCCCCAGCTGACTGGGCTATTTCAGGGAGAAATAACGATCATCGGCCTTGTTTAATTAGTGTCCGAAGGCATGGAAGAAGCTGCGTCAGGCAGCGTAATGAATTGCACTTCCAGCTCATTGCATGAGCCGAGCCCTGGCGCAGGTGCTGCCATTGATGCCCGTTTTGCGCGCCGGGATCAGGCTGCCGGGTAGGTAATCCGCGACTGCTGGCCGATCACCGCGCCCGGGCTCAGCTCGGCAGGTTTGGCCGGATGCCCATCGATGATGTGGAATACCTCGGCACCGCGGGCCAGCAGGTGATCGGCAATGATCCTGCGATGGCAACGCCACCAGACAGCTTCGGCGCACATGATCGCGGTCTTCTGGCCGGTGGCCCGCGCCTGCAGCCGCTGGAGCGCCTGCAGGAAATCCTCCCCGAGGGCATGGTCGGCGTAATTATGGAAGCTGCGGTTCGTCCACCATGCATTGACTGCGAAATCGACGCTGCGGCTCACAGGACGCCTGCCGGCCAGCGCTTCCTCGCGGTGCAGGCTGATTCCCGCCGTGCTCAAGGAGGCTTCCAAGGCATCCGCATTGAACTGCGGGAATTTGCGGGAGCCGGCCAGTTTGCGGACATCCACAACATCCGTGATTCCGTACTGCGTTAGCAGTGCGAGGAAATCCTCGATGGATCGTGCCGAATGTCCAATGGTGAAAATTCCGGCGGGCAAAATGCTGGCTCCTTGGGTGGGGGAGGGGCGGGGCTAATGCTGATCGTGCTTGGCGGAGCTGAGGACTAGTTGGAGCAGCTCTTCGACTTCGGCAGCACGGGACTGCCAGTAGCCGGTATCGAGCCCGAAGCCGAGCGTTGCTTCATCGGCGCGTTTCTTGAAATAGTCCCGGTGGTCCTCCAGCGCATTGGCCAGGTCCGCGAATTGGTCATTGCTCAGTTCCAAGTTCAAGGTTCTCTGCTTCATGAGCTTCATCCTGGGTCGAGTGCGAATTCTATGAACCCGAGCGTACGCCCATTGCCAGCCGAAATGACTGCTATCAAGCTGGCACTCAGAAAGTCGTCGCCGAAGCTCGCCGGGAATAGGCTCGTGGCAGGCCTTGTTGTGCCGAATACGAGCATCGATCAGAAGGAGCAGTTCATGGCTGAAGAAAATCGAGTAGTTCTCATTGGCGGACACGGGAAGGTTGCCCTGCTGGCAGCGCCCAAGCTGGTTGGGCGCGGCTACGCGGTCAACTCGCTGATCCGCAACCCGGAGCATGCAGCCGACATCAGCGCCACGGGCGCCACCCCAGTAGTCATCGACATCGAAAGCGCTGGCGTGGACCAGTTGGCCCAGACCTTTTCCGGTGCCAGCGCCATCGTCTTCTCCGCAGGTGCCGGTGGTGGCAACGAGCATCGCACCCGCGCCGTGGACTATGACGCCGCGGTGCGTTCCATGCAGGCCGCCAAGCAGGCCGGCGTGGACCGCTTCGTGATGGTCTCCTACAGCCGCGCCCTGGTGGATGTGGACAGCCTGGATCCGGCCAACTCGTTCTACACCTATGCCAAGGCCAAGCACGACGCCGACGCGTACTTGCGCGGCACGGAGCTGGACTACACGATCCTGGGCCCGGGGGCGCTGACCCTGGAACCGGCCAGCCAGCGCGTGGTGCTGGCTGACAAGGCGGGCAAGGTGGGCGGAGCGGACGTTGAAGGCGAGGCATCGCAGACCTCGCGCGAGAACGTCGCCGAAGTGATCACCCATGTGGTGGCCAATAATGCAGCACGCCGCTCCACCGTGAACTTCTACAACGGCAACATGCCGATCGTGGAAGCGATCGTCTAGTAAAGCGCAGCCGCAGCCCTGCCTCCGCAACGGGGGCAGGGCTGTTCTGCGTCTGCGGATGAAAGTTCTGCGGCTTCCACTGAGTGGATGCGGGGCCTTCTGCCCGCGGGCAAGCGGTGGGATCATGTGCCCATGACCAAACTAGAACCCGCTGCGAATCACTACGGGCGCGATGTCTCGAACCGGATCGGGAGCGCCGGACCCGGCCTGTTCGAGCAGTACCCGCTGCTGGCCAAGCTGTGGGAGGACGCCAAGGAGCTTCTCGCGGTCCGGAGCAATGATGCGCACACCCTGTATTCGGTGTCCTTGGCCCATCAGCTGCTGGGCCATCACCCGCAAGCCGATGCCAATATCGTGCTGCCGGCCATGCTGCTGCACGATATCGGCTGGTCTGCCGTGGATCCGGCTCTCGTGCTGGGCGCTATTGCACCGGGTGCGGGCAATGCCGAGCTGGTGCTGCAGCATGAAAAGGAAGGCGCCAAGCTGGCCAGGCGGCTGCTGGCGGGCCAGGGCGTGGCAGCGGCGGATATCGAGCGCATCGTATTCATCATCGACGGCCACGATTCCCGCAAGGAATCCACCAGCATCGAGGATTCCGTGGTCAAGGACGCGGACAAGCTATGGAGGCTGACCGGCCATGGGCTGGATACCATCATGGACTGGTTCGGCCTGACCCGCAGCCAGGCTTTCACGCTGGTGGAATCGCGGGTTGCCGGACATCTCTTTACCGAGCAGGCTCGAAGCATGGCCAGCGGATTCATCGCGGTGGAGCGTGCCAACATGCTGCCGCAGCGGCTCTTGCTCGACCGCCGGTAGCCGCCACTTCCCCCGCCGGCCAGGCGCCCTGGGCTGCCGGCGCCATGGCGCATCGGGCCAAGGGGACTAGTGTGGGCCTTGGCGGCACGTGCAACGAGGGGCATGAGCAGATTTCCTACAGGAGGCATCAATGGCCGGTGGCAGTTCGCAGCCAGGGCGCAGCGTCACATCGAAGATCCTGGCGATCCTGGCCGCATTCGAGACGACCAGGAGATCGCTGAGCCTGACCGAGATCTCCGTGGCGGCGGACCTGCCGCTATCCACCACCCACCGCCTGGTAGGCGAGCTTGTCGAGTCCGGGATGCTCAGTCGCTCGGCCAACGGCGGCATCCAGCTGGGCCTGCGGCTGTGGGCGATAGCCCAGAACACCGGCCGGCAGCTTCGCGATACGGCCCGGCCCTATGTGCAGGACCTGTTCTCGTTGACCGGTGAGACCAGCCAGCTGGCCATCCGGGATGGGAACATGACGCTGTATATCGACCGCGTCTATGGCACCAAGCGCATTGCACGGGCCTCGCGGGTTGGCGGACGCCTGCCGCTGCACGCGACCGCCGTAGGCAAGGTCATCCTGGCATTCTCCGAACCCTGGGTTGCCGACGCGTACCTGGAACTGCCGCTGCAGAAGATGACCGCGCATTCCCGCAGCTCCGCAAAGCAGCTGCGCGAGGAGCTGGGCCGGGTCCGTGAGAACGGCTATGCCACCACCAATGAGGAAGTCCGGCTGGGCACCTCGTCGATAGCGGTGCCGGTATTCCATACCGGCCGGTTGGGCTGCTCCATCGGGCTGGTCATCCCGACCTCCCACGCCGCGAGCATGGACCGCTTCCTGCCGGTGCTCCATGGAACCTCCCAGCGGCTGGAAGCCGCGACCGTGCATATTCCGCTGGAAACATTGCTGGGCATCATATCCGGCCCCGACATGAATGTTCCCGAGGAAGACCTCTCGGAAGAAGGATAAGGGCCCGGAGAAAGACAGCTTCCACTGGATGGAAGACCAGTCTTTGCTTGGGGTGTGGCGTGGGTAACACTTGGGTTAGTGAATGCGGCACGGGAAACACCGTGCATCATCGATTTCCCAAGGAGCAGTTCCATGACGAGCACCCCAGCCATCTCGGGCGGATGCCCAATGGGCTTCGGCGCCGAAGCGCCGGCAGGCCATCACGGGTACGAGCCGTTTGCGATGGAGAATCCCTTCCCGTCCTACGCGAAGATGCGCAGCGAACAGCCGGTCATGTTCGACGAGCGAACCGGCCTGTACGTTCTGACCCGCTATGACGATGTGAAGGCCGTCTTCGAGGACTGGGAGACCTTCTCCTCGGAGAATGCGCAGGCCCCGGTCCGCAAACGCGGCCCGCAGGCTGCCAGGATCATGGACGAGGGCGGATTCACCACCTACTCCGGACTCTCCGCCCGCCGCCCGCCGGAGCACACCCGCATCCGCGCGATTGCGCAAAAGGCGTTCACCCCCAGGCGCTTCAAGGCCCTGGAGCCAATGATCCGCCAAAACGTGCGCAGCGCCATCGAGCAGATGCTCGCCCGCGGCGAGGGACATGCGGAAATCGTTGCCGACCTGGCCTACTCGCTGCCGACCATCACCATCGTGACCCTGATCGGCGCAGATATCTCCAAGGTCGACACCTACAAGCGCTGGAGCGACTCCCGCGCGGCGATGACCTGGGGGGACTTGAGCGACGAGGAGCAGATCCCGCACGCCCACAACCTCGTCGAATACTGGGACGAATGCCAGAAGCTGGTCGCCGAAGCCCATGGAACCGGGCGCGACAGCCTCACCACCGACCTGGTCAAGGCGCAGCGCGAAGGTGCGGAGATTTCCGACCACGAAATCGCTTCGCTGCTCTACTCGCTGCTTTTCGCCGGCCATGAGACCACCACGACGCTGATCTCCAACTGCGTGCGCGTGCTGCTTGAGCACCGCGATGCGTGGGAAGCGCTCGTCGCCGAGCCGAAGCAGATCCCCAAGGCCATCGACGAGGTGCTGCGCTACTCCGGCTCCATTGTCGGCTGGCGCCGCAAGGCCCTGGCGGACACCGAAATCGCCGGCGTGCAGATCCCGCAGGGCGCAGAGATCCTGCTGCTGATGGGCTCGGCCAACCGCGACGAGGCCCGCTTCGAGAACGGCGAGGACTTCGATATCACCCGCGCCAACGCCCGCGACCACCTGTCCTTCGGTTTCGGCATCCACTACTGCCTGGGCAATATGCTCGCGAAGCTGCAGGCGAAGATCGCGCTGGAAGAACTGACCAGCGCACTGCCGCAGCTCGAACTGGTGGATGGGGATTCCATCACCTTCCGCAAGAACATTTCCTTCCGCGTCCCGGACTTCGTGAATGTCACGTTGAACGCGGATCCCGATTCGCTGAAAGAGGCCTAGAGATGAGCAGCAACGAATTCATTGAGTTCTTCGACGGCGGCAAGGCGCCGACCCTCGACTCCCTGGGCGGCAAGGGGGCTTCCCTGGTCACCATGACCGCCGCGGGCATGCCGGTGCCCCCGGGATTCGTGGTCAACACCCAGGCCTTCCGCACCTTCATGCACTCCGGGCTCTCCGAGGCGATCGCTCAGCAGCTCAAGGGCCTGGACCCGGAGGATGTCCAGGCGGCGGACGCCGCCAGCGCGGCCATCCGCGAAATCATCCTTTCCCGTCCGGTTCCCGCCGAGCTGGGCAACGCAACCAAGGAGGCCTACGCGCAGCTGCAGTCCCGCTTTGAAAGCGAAGTGCCGCTGGCGGTGCGTTCCTCGGCCACCGCGGAGGACCTGCCCGATGCTTCTTTCGCCGGACAGCAGGACACCTACCTCTGGCTGAACGGCTACTCCCAGGTCGCAGAGCATATCCGCGCATGCTTCGCTTCGCTGTACACCACGCGTGCGATCATCTACCGCATCAAGAACGGGATCCCCGATGAGGGATTGTGCATGGCGGTGGTCGTGCAGAAGATGGTCAACGCCAAGACCGCCGGCGTGGCCATGACCCTGGACCCCGCCAACGGCGACCGCTCCAAGATCACCGTGGACGCCTCCTGGGGCGTTGGCGAGATGGTGGTCTCGGGCACCGTCACCCCGGATAACATCCAGCTGGACAAGGTCACCTTGGCAGTGATCCATGAGCATGTTGGCGACAAGCATGCCGAGATGGTCCCCGATGCGGCCACCAACACCCTGGTGGAACGCGAAGTCGAGGAAGCACGCCGCAACGTGCGGTGCCTCTCGGGCACCGAGCTGGCCGCCGTGGCCCAGCTGGCCAAGCGCGCCGAGAAGCATTACAAGGCACCGCAGGATATCGAATGGGCGATCGACGCGGATCTGCCCGATGGCGAAAACCTGCTGCTCTTGCAGTCCCGGCCGGAAACGGTCCACTCTGCCAAGGCCACCGAAGCCAAGCCCAAGAGCACCGGCTACTCCTCGTCCCTCGGCTTCGGCTCCATCACCGCATCGCTGACCAGGATCAGCGGCTAGCACGCACTGAAGTTTTCCACCCGCGCTTTCCCTTACCCCTTGAAAGGGTGCATGACCATGACAATGAAGTCGTTCCCCAAGCCATCCGATTTGCCGGTACCAGCAGGTGCCGAAGGATGGGAAGAGATCTACCCGTACTACCTGGTGTTCCAGGACGAACTCAAGGAAGCTGAAGACGCCAAGTTCTGGTTCTGCGACTCCTCGCACTGGCCAACGGTCTTCAAGCCCTTCGAGACCATTGGCGGCGAATTCGCGGTCAAGTGCCTGGGCCAGTACAACGCCCGCCACCTGATGATCCCGAACGCCAACGGCATCGACTTCCGCGTGCACCTGGGCTACCTGTACATGTCCCCGATTCCGGTGCCCGAGGACCAGATCGCGGCCCGCGTCCCGGAATTCGAGGCGCGCATCGGCCACTACTTCGGCGACTGGGAAAACAAGCTGGCGGCCTGGCACGAGAAGGTCAAGGGCACCATTGCGGACATGGAAGAACTGCGCTTCGACCCGCTGCCTGGAATTGTCCCGTTCCAGGACATCGAGAACGGCGTGGGCAAGGACGGCTCGCAGATCCTGCTGGATAACTACGACCGGCTGATCTCGCTCACCTACCAGAACTGGCAGTACCACTTCGAATTCCTGAACCTGGGCTACATCGCCTACCTGGACTTCTTCAACTTCTGCAAGGAAGTCTTCCCGAACATCCCCGACCAGTCCATCGCCACCATGGTGCAGGGCGTGGACATGGAGCTGTTCAAGCCCGATGACGAGCTGAAGTCGCTGGCCCTGCTGGCCGTCGAGCTCAAGCTCTCGGGTCTCTTCACCAACACCGATGACCCGCAGGCCACCCTGGCGGCCATCGCCGCGGCCCCGGGCGGCGAGCGCTGGATCGCCCAGTGGGAAGCAGCCCACGAGCCATGGTTCAACTTCACCATCGGCAACGGCTTCTACGGCCATGACAAGTACTGGAACGAGTACCCGGAAATTCCGCTGGGTTTCATCGCCGACTACATCCGCCGCGCTGAGGAAGGCGCGCAGATCCTGCGTCCCACCGAAAAGCTGATTGCCGAGAAGGAACGCATCGTCGAGGAATACAGCGATCTGCTGGATTCCGAGACCGCCGAGGTCTTCGAGGCCAAGCGCTCGCTGGCTGCTACTGCCTACCCCTACGTGGAGAACCACAACTTCTACATCGAGCACTGGACCATGGGCGTCTTCTGGCGCAAGATCCGCGAGCTCTCGCGGATGATGGCCGATGCCGGGGTCTTCCAGGATCCAGAAGACCTGCTCTACCTGGGCCGCAACGAGCTGCGCGATGTCATCTTCGATTTGGTTACCTCCTTCGGCATCGGCTCCGGAGCGCCGATCGCCGCGGTGGCCCTGCCTGCGAAGATCGCCAAGCGCCGCCAGATCGTCACCGCGCTGAAGACCGCACGCCCGGCACCGGCGCTGAACACCCCGCCGGAATCGATCACCGAGCCATTCACCCGCATGCTGTGGGGCATCACCACAGAGCAGGTGCAATCGTGGCTGGGCAATGACGAGGATGCCCAGGAGAACGTGCTCAAGGGCATGGCCGCCTCGCCAGGCGCTGTCGAGGGCGTGGCCCGGGTGATCATGCACGCCGACGAGCTGGGCCTGATCCAGCCGGGAGAAATCCTGGTGGCGCCGATTACCGCGCCGAGCTGGGGACCGATCTTCGGCAAGATCAAGGCCACGGTCACGGACATCGGCGGCATGATGTCCCACGCGGCGATCGTTTGCCGTGAATACGACCTGCCCGCCGTGACCGGTACCGGCAGCGCATCGACCACCATCAAGACCGGCGACCGGCTGCGGGTGGATGGCGGCAAGGGAACCGTGGAGATCCTGGTGGACGAGCCCGTCCTGGCCGGGCCCGGAGCCCATTCGCACCATCACGGCTAAATCCTTCCTGGCACCCCAAAGCCAGGAACACCCCCGGGTGCCGGCCCTGCCCCCAAAGGTCCGGCACCCATCGAAACGAATCTCCAACTGACGAAAGGCACGATCCATGAGCAGCTCACCTACGGTGCTGATCACCGGAGCCGCCGGCGGACTGGGCCGGGCCTTCGCCCTCGGGTTTGCCGAACGCGGCTACCGGATCGCCGCCGCGGACATCGACCTGGCGGGCACCGAGCAGACCGTGCAGCTGGTGCGCGAGGCCGGCGGGAAGGCCTCGGCCTTCGAAGTCAATGTCACCGACCCGCAATCCACCGACCAGATGGCCCGCGGCGCCGCGGAATTCGCGGGCGGGAACATCGAGGTGCTGATCAACAACGCCGCGATCTACGCCACCGTGACCCGCTCGCTGTTCGAGGACATCGACCCCGGCGAATGGGACCAGGTCATGGGCGTGAACCTCAAGGGCCCCTGGATGGTCACCCGCGCGGTCTCCCCGTTCCTGGCCGCCGGATCCCGCGTGATCAACCTGGCCAGCGCCACCGTGTACTCCGGCTCCGAGCAGTGGGCCCACTACGTGGCTTCCAAGGGCGGGGTCATTGCCCTGAGCCGGGTGATGGCCAAGGAACTGGGCCGGCGCGACATCACCGTGAACACCATCGCACCGGGGTTTACCCTCACCGAAGCCAGCCTGGGGCTGATGGAAGACGCCGCCAGCTACGGCGTGGACCGCGGGGCGCTGAAGCGGGCCAGCCAGCCCGCCGACATCGTCGGAGCCGCACTCTTCCTGGCCGGCCAGGATTCCTCCTTCATCACCGGGCAGACGCTCGTGGTTGACGGCGGACGCCAATTCATCTGATTCATGCTTCATCGCACAAGACGTCAATCACCAACTTAGGAGTGATCATCATGGCGACAGTAAATTTCACTGATTTCGAAGGCAACGCACGCAGCATCGAGGCCGGCATCGGCGACTCGGTGATGGAAACCGCTGTACGCAACGGTGTCGAAGGCATTGTTGGCGAATGCGGCGGCTCGCTATCCTGCGCCACCTGCCACGTATTCGTTGCCGGCAATGACCTGGATTCGCTGGAGCCAATGAGCGAGATGGAAGACGAGATGCTCTACGGCACCGCCGAGGACCGCGAGGACAACTCCCGGCTGTCCTGCCAGATCAAGATGTGCGAAGGGCAAACGATCAACGTCACCACTCCGGAAACCCAGGTGTAGCCATGAAAACCGCAACCGCCGTATCCACTGCCGGCGCCCCGGCCCCCGAGCCGCACACCGCCACCGGCCTGCTGATTGTCGGAGCTTCCCAGTCCGGCGTCCAGCTGGCGATCTCGCTGCGCGCGCTGGGCTACGACGAGCACATCACGCTGCTCGGGGATGAAGACCACCGTCCCTACCAGCGCCCGGCGCTGTCCAAGGAATTCCTGCAGGACAAGATCGGCAGCGAGTCGCTGATCTTCCGCTCCAACGAGTACTGGGACGAGCACAATGTCACCCTGGTCAAGGCCGAGCGCATCGAGGAAATCGCCTCCAATGCGGATGGTTCCGGCATCGCCGTGGGCAGCTCCGGCACCCGCTACCCCTACACCCGCCTGGCGCTGGCGGTGGGCGCGCGCCCACGCCGCTTCGAAGCAGAAGGCAGCGGCCTGGACGGCGTGGTGTACCTGCGCAACGCCGATGACGCCCTGCACCTGAAGGACCTGGCCCCGAAGGCCGCCGACGTGGTGGTCATTGGCGGGGGATTCATCGGCCTGGAAGCAGCCAGTTCGCTGCAGGCGATGGGCAAGAAAGTCACCGTGCTGGAATACGGGCCACGTTTGGTGGGCCGCGCCGTGGGCGAGGACACCAGCAGCTACTTCCTGCGCAGGCACCGCGAACGCGGGCTCGATATCCACTTGGACGCCCGGGTGCGCGAGATCCACGGCGCCAACGGCCAGGTGAGCGCCGTCGAACTGGAATCCGGGGAAATGATCGAGGCGCAAATCGTGCTGGTCGGCATCGGCGTCATTCCGAACACCGAGCTGGGCGAAAAGCTCGGCCTGCGCATCGATAACGGCATCGTCGTCGACCACGCGGCCCTGGCTTCGGACGGCCACACGCTGGTAGTCGGCGACGTGGCCAATATGCCCAACCCGCTGCCCGGCGCGCCTGAAGGCGAGCGGATCCGCTTGGAATCGGTGAATAACGCCGTGGAGCACGCCAAGGTGGCTGCCTACGCCCTGATGGGCCAGCGCGAAGCCTACGCCGGCATCCCCTGGTTCTGGTCCAACCAGGCCGACATGAAATTGCAGATCGCCGGCCTGTCCATGTGCTTCGACCAGATGGTGAAGCGCGAAGTCCCCGAGAAGGGGAAATTCACCGTGCTGTACTACCGCGAAGGGCAGATCATCGCGGCCGACTGCGTGAATGCGCCATTGGATTTCATGGCGGTAAAGCAGGCCCTGGCGGCCGGGAAGAACATCGACCCGCAAGCTGGCGCTGATGCCGCTGTCCAACTCAAGACCCTGATTGCCTGAGGACATCATGACCACTTTGAATGACACCCGGCCACTGCCTGCGCAGGGCTCAGTCAACACCACGCCCATAGCCCTGGATGAGCACTTCGACGGTGAACTGGATAAGATCTGGGCCGCGGTGGAACCGGAAACCCGTGCCCGTGGCAACGACATCCACCTGCCGATTTCGCTGTCCTTCGCCCGTCGCCTGTGCGACGCCTATCCGGAAGCGGACCGCACCCTGGTGCTGGTGGCCACCTTGCTGCACGACACCGGCTGGGCCCACGTGGATGAGGAGAAGATCATCTCCGACGGGTTCCGCGGCGACTGGCGCACAGCGGATATCCGCTACGAGCACGAGCGCGAGGGCTGCGAAGTGGCCCGGCGCGTGCTGCCGCCGCTGGGCTATGGCGCGCAGTTCGTCGAAGCCGTCTGCGCGATCATCGACGGGCATGACACCCGTGCGGTGGCCTATTCGCTGGAGGATGCGCTGATGCGCGACGCGGATCGGTTGTGGCGCTTCGACCAGGCGGGCATCGCACTGGCGTCGGGCTGGTTCGGCCAGGACCCGAGCACCTACACCGACCGGTTGGAAACCGAGATCATCCCGGAGCTGATCACCGAGGCGGCCGTGGCCATGGCCACCGCTGACCTGGCCCGCTCCCGGTCGCTGCTGCGGACCAAGGCCCTGCGATGAGCGCGGCCGCAAGCACCCGCGACAGCTTGGCGATCCCGTACCGCCATGTCGATACGCATTTCATTGACGGGGGATGGGTTGGCTCTGCGGGAACCGGGCGCATCGAGGTCACCGATCCGGCCACTGGGCAAGTATGGGGCTCGGTCCCGGCAGGCACCAGCCAGGACATCGATCGCGCGGTGGGCGCCGCGCACGCCGCGTTCCACGGAACGCAGTGGCGAAGCTGCTCGCCGTCGGATCGTGCGGCCTTGCTGCTGCGCATCGCCGACGAAGTGGAGGCCCGGGCCACCGAATTGTCGCTGACCAATACCCTGGAAAACGGGTCCCCGATTTCGGAAACGCAGGGAGCGGCTGCCAATGCCGCCTCAATCTTCCGCTACTTCGCGTCGCTGGCTCCATTGCTGGAAAACGAGGACCTGCGCCCCTTCCCGAACGGGCCCGGGGAATCCCTGGTCCGCCGTGACCCGGTGGGGGTCTGCGCGCTGATTGCCCCGTGGAACTTCCCCATCAACCTGATGGTGATCAAGCTGGCCCCGGCCTTGCTGGCGGGGTGCACCGTGGTGATGAAGCCGGCTTCGCCAACACCGCTGTCCTTCCGCATCATCATGGATGCCATGGCTGCCGCCGGAGTGCCGGCGGGCGTCGCCAACCTGGTCACCGGGCCGGGGCGCATGGGCGATGAACTGGTTCGCCATCCGCTGGTCTCCAAGGTCGCATTCACCGGGTCCACGCCGGTAGGGCGCAAGATCGCCGCGGCCTGCGGCGAGCTGCTGCGGCCGGTCACCTTGGAACTGGGCGGCAAGTCCAGCGCCTTGGTGCTGCCGGATGCCGATCTGGAGGTGCTCAGTTCGCGGCTGATCCGCTCGTGCATGCGCAATACCGGGCAGACGTGCTACATCTCCACCCGGATCCTGGCCCCAGCGCAGCACTACGACGACGTCGTGGAGACGGTGCGCGCAACGATTTCCGCAGGAACCCAAGGGGACCCGCTGCAGGCCGGCACGGTGTTCGGCCCCTCGGCCAACAAGAGCCAGTACGAGACGGTCCTGGAGTACCTCGAATCGGGCCATGCGCAAGGCGCGCAGGCGGTGACCGGTGGCCGCAAGGCCATGATGGAGGCCGAGCTGGCCGGTGGATATTTCATCGAGCCAACCGTTTTTGCCGGTGTCACCCCGGATATGAGGATATCGCGCGAGGAAATCTTCGGACCGGTGATCACCGTGCTCAAGTACCAGGATGAAGCCGAGGGCATTGCCCTGGCGAATAACACCGAATTCGGTTTGGGCGGCCTGGTCTTCGGTGCCGACGAGCAGCATGCGGTGCAGGTCGCTGACCAGATCGATTCGGGCAGTGTGGGCATCAACTTCTTCGCCTCGAACCATGCGGCGCCATTTGGCGGACGCCATGACTCCGGCCTGGGCGCCGAATACGGGCCCGAGGGCCTCTCGGCGTACCTGAGCTACAAGTCCATCCATCGCCAGGTCCGCTAGCAAGAACACCGGCCGGCAAGCAGCGCAGCAGGGCGTCCCGGGCCAAATGGCCCGGGACGCCCTGCTGCCCTTTTCTGGCCGCGGCGCTGGCCGTGGAAAGCGCCTTGGAATCACTGGAACCCCAGGTCAAGTGCCATACATGGAGATTTAAAAGAAGGCTTCCGCTGGGTGGAAGATTCACGTGGTGCTTCCCCGCAGAAGGGCGCAGGATTGCTACTAGTCCTCAACGTGTTCCGCATCACAATCAAGCGGACATGAAGAACTTTTTCGGATGATCGGCAGCGACAGTGCAGTTCCTGCTTGAAGATCATGCGACCCAGCTAAGGAGCTCCAGGATGCAGTACCACCACGACGGATATGTCGGCCGCAACCCTCGTATCAGGAATGCAGAAGGTACGGGACTGAACCGTACTGCTGAACTGCCCGAGACGATGGATGTGCTCATTGTCGGTGCCGGACCGGCCGGCATCGTCCAGGCCGCCCAGTTGACCGAGTATCCAGAGGTCCACACCCGCATCATCGAAGCCCGCCCGGAGCGGCTGGCCGCGGGCCGCGCCGACGGACTGTTCCCGCGCAGCTGCGAAACCTTCCAGGCCTTCGAGTTCTACGATGAGATCGCGCACGAGGCAGCGCACATGCGCGAAATGAGCTTCTGGGGTCCGCATCCGCAGAACCCTGCCGAAATTGCCCGTGGCGCCCGTGCTGATGATCCGCCCGCCTATGTCAGCGAATTCCCGATCCTCACCGTCAACCAGGCCCGCGTGATCGACTATTTCGCAGAGCGCGCAGAAAACGGCCCGGCCCGCATCAACATCAACTACGGTGTGGAGTTCCTGGGCCTGGTGGTCCACGATTCCGGAGAATATCCGGTTGAAGTCCGCATCAATGACGAGCACGGCATCGAGCGCACGGTGCGCGCCAAGTACGTTGTCGGTTGCGACGGCGCGCGGAGCAAGGTGCGCAGCTGCATCGACGTCGAGGTGGTCACCGACCCTGCCGACCAGGCCTGGGCAGTGATCGACATGCTGGCCAACACCGACTTCCCGGACTTCCGCACGCGCAGCGGCATCCAGTCCGACAAGGACGGATCCATCCTGCTGATTCCCCGCGAAGGCGGCTTCCTGACGCGTTTCTACGTGTCGCTGGATACCCCGAACGACCAGAACCGGGCGCAGGTCCGCGCCACCACCGCCGAAGAAGCCATCGCCCGCGCCAACCGCATCCTGCACCCGTACTCGGTGGATGTGCGCGAGGTGACCTGGTTCAGCATCTACGAGGTGCGCCACTCGGTGGCCCAGAGCTTCGATGATGTGGCCGCGAAGAATGATCCATCGCTGAACCCGCATGTGTTCATCGCCGGCGATGCCTGCCATACGCATAGCGCCAAGGCCGGCCAGGGCATGAACGTTTCCATCCAGGACGGGTGGAACCTGTCCTGGAAGCTGGGCCAGGTGCTCACCGGACGCAGCGACGAGTCGCTGCTGAAGACCTATAACGAAGAGCGCCAGGATGTTGCGCAGAAGCTCATCGACTACGACAAGGAATGGTCCGCGATGATGTCGCGCAGCCCGGAGGAAATGGAAGGCCCGCACGAGATCATCGACTTCTTCGTGAAGACCGCCAACTTCCCCGGCGGCTTCGACACCAAGTACGAGCTGTCCACGCTGACCGGCGGGACCGCGCACCAGAAGCTGGCCGAAGGCTTCCCGGTAGGCATGCGCTTCAAATCCGCGCAGGTCTCCCGCGTCTGCGATACGACCACGGTCCAACTGGGGCACCACTTCCGTGCCGATGGGCGCTGGAGGCTCTACGCCTTCGCCGACGAATCGGGGCAAGAGCTCGAACAGCTGGCGCAATGGCTGGAGAATTCTGCCGATTCGCCAATCACCGCTTACACCGCTGAGGGCCAAGACATTGACAGCGTATTCGACGCCAAGGTGATCTACCAGCAGGACTACCATGAGGTGGAAATTAACAAGGTGCCACGGCTGTTCCTGCCGAAGGTGGGCCAGGTCCAGATCACCGACTGGGAGAAGGTCTATGCCGCGATCCCGCATCAGGATATCTTCGCCGAACGCAAGATCGACCGGGCCGGGGCCCTGGTTGTCGTCCGCCCGGACATGTATGTCGCTCAGGTCTTGCCGTTGACTGCCCGCGCGGAACTGGCCGAGTTCTTCTCGAAGAACATGGCTTTGCCGAAGGTTCCTGAATTCTCCTAGGCCAATCCGGTCCTCGATGGAGAGCAGGGCAAGAAGAAAACCCCGGTGCCGAAGCACCGGGGTTTCCTTTTGTCATCACTCGCACCTTCATGAGGTACTTAAAACTCTAGGACGGCTGACTGTGAGCGCGCTGGGCTGAGCCTGCTATTTGGCTTGGCATTCAGAGGCCCGCCGGAACGACGGCCGCCGGAGTCATCGGAAAGCCGGTCACGGTCTTGGGCCGCGGAGGGGCGTAGGTGCGCACCTTGGAGGTGCTCAGCCCCATCCGGACCAGCGACTCCGCGATGGTCACCGCTGCGCGCACGCCATCGACAATTGGCACGCCGGTGGCCAGCCGCACCTGATCCTCCAGCTCGGCCATGCCGCCGCAACCCAGGCAGATCACCTCGGCCTTGTCCTGCTCCACTGCCTGGCGGGATTGCTCGACGATGGCCGCTACCGCGCGCTGCGGATCGGATTCGAGTTCCAGCACGCCCAGCCCGCTGGCGCGCACCGAGGCGAGCCGGTCGGTCAGGCCGGCCAATTTCAGCCGGTCCTCGATCAGCGGCACCGTGCGGTCCAGCGTGGTGACCACCGAATACTTGTGGCCCAGGAATTGCGCGGTGGAGGCGGCGGCTTCGGTAATGTCCACGACCGGGACATCCAGCAGCTCCTGCAGGCCCTCGCGGCCGTGCTCGCCGTAGCCGGCTTGGATGACCGCGTCGAATGGCTCGGTGTAGCGGACCACCTTGTCCATCACGGCGATGGCCGCCAGGTAGCTTTCGAAATTGCCTTCGCAGGAGTCCGCCCCGAAATCCGGGGTCAGCTCGACGATTTCGGTGCCGGGCGAGGCGACCTGCCGGGCGGAATCCCCGATGGCGCGGGTCATGGACTGCGTGGTGTTGACGTTCAGGATCAGAATGCGCATGAGCTGTCCTAGTGGGTTGGTGCCACGGCGATCGGCTCGCCATCGATGTCCGCCAGATCGTGCTGGCGCTTGGCCAAGGCCAGGTAGGCCAGGGCGCCGGCGCCCGAACCCAGGAACCAGGCAAACGGGCCGACCACGTGCAAGGCAGGGACGAAGGCCAGCACCAGTGCGATCACCGAGCTGATCACCAGTGCCCCGACGGCCCGGTAGTTCACGCCGCGGGTGAAGTAGTAGGTGCCTTCGGCATCCGAGCGGTACAGGTCCATGACGTTGATCCGGGCTTTGCGGATCAGCCAGTAGTCGGCCATGATGATGCCGAACAGCGGGCCAAGCAGCGCGCCCAGGCCGCCCAGGAAGTAGTTGATGATCTCGGGGGAGTTGTACAAGTTCCAGGGCAGGATGACCAGGCCGATGACCCCGGAGATCAGTGCGGCGGTGCGGAAGTTCAGCTTCTTCGGGAGCAGGTTGGTCAATGCGTAGGTTGGAGCCACGAAATTGGCCATCAGGTTCACCGCGATGGTCAGCACCAGCAGGGCGGCGGAGGCCAGCAACAGCAGCAAGGTGTTCGGGATCGCGCCGACAATATCCGACGGCGAGGTGATGACCTGGCCGTTGATGGAGAACTGCGTACCGGTCAGGACCACCACGATGGCGCCGAAGAACATCATGTTCAGCGGGATGCCGAAGAAGTTGCCCTTGACGATCGCCTTCTTGGAGGATGCGCCACGGGTGAAGTCGCAGAAGTTCAGGACGAAGGTGCCGTAGATCGAGACCCACAGGGCGGCTGCGCCGAACATCGCGGTCCACATCTCGATGCCGGTCTTCGACTCGCCGGTGCTCATCGAGACGTTGAAACCCGATTCGAAGAGCATCCAGATGGCCAGGCCCAGGAAGGTGGCCAGGATGACCGGGCCGGCGAAGGCCTCGTACTTGCGGATCATCTCCATGCCGTAGCTGACGATGACCAGCTGCACCGCCCAGAGGGCGACGAAGCAGATCCAGCCCAGGGCGTTCAGTCCCAGGAAGCTGGTCTGCTCCAGGGCTGCGGACCCCGGGGCCACGGCAATCACCATGACGGCGAGGACCTGGGCGGCGAGGTAGGTTTGGATGCCGAACCAGGCAATGGCCACGGCCCCGCGCAGCAGTGCGGGGATCTGGGCGCCGTTGATGCCGAAGGCGATGCGGCTCATCACCGGGAAAGGGACACCGGTTTTCTCGCCCATGAACCCCGAGAAGTTCAGCAGCGCGAAGAGCAGGACCGCTCCGATGCCCAGCGCGCCGAGGATCTGCCAGCCACTCATGCCCAGCGCGAAGAGCCCGATGGCGAAGGTGTAGTTGCCCAGCGAGTGCACGTCGTTGGCCCACAGGGTGAAGATGCTGTAAGAGCTCCAGGTGCGTCCGGAGCGGGTGGTTGGTGCCAGGTCCTGGTTGTAGAGCGACGCGCTCAACTCGAAGGGATTGGCCCGGTCGATAGCGGGCCGGTTTTCCTGCGGTGCGGCCTCGGGCACCATTTCAGGGGTCTTTTGCGACATGATGGACATCCTTGTCAAAGGGTCATGCATCCGGGCAGGCGCATTCGGGCGCACTGCGGCAGGGGAAGATGACAGATCTGGGGAAGCGGAGCGTTCAGGGGAACGGCCCGTGCCTGCCTGCGGGGACGCAGGGCAGGTAGGCGGGCCCGCTTACGGGTAGATCGGCTGTCCGAAATTAACGTAGAACTCGGCCGGCGAGCCGAGAAGCGGCATGGCCGGGCGCGGCGCAACGGCAAGCCGCTGTGCGCTGTGCGTGATGCACGGTGGAAAAAGCATGGCTGCTCCTGAGCTAGGAAGTCACTCCGAGATATGTGCCAGGTGAGTAACCACCACTGTATGCACTGGATCACATTCCCGCAATAGAAAATGATAATTTCACCAGATGGTATTTTGGGCCGGATTCCGGAGCCTTTTATTCCATTCCCGGAATCCGCTGATGAGCCAGCTTTTACCAGGATCGCACCGGGCGCCATTCCTGTCCTGATGCCACCGCAGCGCCCTTCTGCGCGACTCTGCGCGCATCGGCACTTCGTCCCGAAACCTTCTTGACAGTGATTGGCGTCTCGTCCTAGAGTTTTCATAAAGCAAAAGCTAACTTCCATAAAGCGGAATCTTTGGAAGGTGTTCTTGAAGGGAAATCCAGTGTCCTACACTCTGAACTGCTCGATCCTCCTCACCGAGTTGCCGCTGCTGCAGCGCGCGGATGCCGCCAAGCAGGCGGGTTTCGACAGCGTCGAATTCTGGTGGCCATTTGGCGAAGCCGCCCCCTCCGGCAAGCAGGTCGACGAATTTCTCGCCTCGCTGGCCAACGCCGGCGTCCAGCTGGACGGACTGAACTTCTTCGCCGGCGACATGCCGGCAGGCGACCGCGGACTGGTTTCATGGCTGGGTCGCGAGTCCGAATTCAAGGACAACGTCGACGCGGTAGTGGCGATCGCCGAAGCTACCGGCTGCAAAGCCTTCAATGCCCTGTACGGCAACCGCATCGAGGGCGCCGACCCGGCGGCCCAGGATGCGCTGGCCTTGGAGAACCTGGTGGCCGCGGCCCAGGGCGTGGCCAAGGCCGGCGGCACCGTGCTGATCGAGCCGGTCTCCGGCACGGAAGCCTACCCGCTGAAAACTGCGGCCCAGGCGCTTGCGGTCATCGACGCTGTCAAGGCCCAGGGCGAAGGGAACATCGCGCTGCTGGCCGACTTCTACCACCTGTCAGTCAACGGCGATGACGTCGCCGCCGTCATTGAAGCGCATGCCAAGGACTTCGGCCATATCCAGATCGCCGATGCGCCGGGCCGCGGAGCACCGGGCACCGGGGACCTGCCGCTGCAGGACTGGATCAAGCGCTCGCGCGAGTTGGGCTACACCGGCAACGTCGCCCTGGAGTACAAGCAGGAAGCGGCCACCGCCTTCGACTGGCTCCAGAGCGCCAGCAGCAGCGCCGCAGTCTAGAGAACACCTTTTCGCACAAGAATTTTTGGAGAATCACATGTCGCAGAACATCGCCTTCATCGGACTGGGCATCATGGGCCTGCCGATGGCCAAGAACCTGGTCAACGCCGGCTATCACGTCACCGGCTACAACCGCAGCGACAAGGCCGGCAATGAGCTGGCCGCCGCTGGCGGAACCAAGGCCGCCTCCATCGCGCAAGCAGTGGCCAATGCGGACGTGGTCATCACCATGGTCCCGGATTCCCCGGACGTCCAGGCCGTCACCCTTGGCGCAGAGGGCGTCTTCGCCAACGCGAAGGCCGGAGCGCTGTGGATCGACAACTCCTCGATCCGTCCCGACGTGGCCGTCGAGCTTGCGGCCGCGGCCCGCGACGCCGGACTGCGCCCGCTCGATGCCCCGGTCTCCGGCGGCGAGGCCGGCGCCATCGAGGGCGTGCTGTCCATTATGGCCGGCGGCGAGCCAGCTGACTTCGAGGCGGCCAAGCCGGTGCTCGAAGCGGTGGGCAAGACCATCGTGCTGGTGGGTCCTTCGGGCTCCGGGCAGACCGTCAAGGCGGCCAACCAGCTGATCGTCGCGGCCAATATCCAGGCCCTGTCCGAAGCGGTGCTCTTCCTCGAAGCCTATGGCGTGGACACCGACGCGGCCATCAAGGTCCTCGGCGGCGGCCTGGCCGGCTCCAAGGTGCTTGACCAGAAGGCCCAGAAGATCCTGGACCGCGAATTCGCCCCGGGCTTCCGCCTGGCCCTGCACAACAAGGACATGGGCATCGTGACCTCCGCGGCCCGCGAAGCCGGTGTCGTGCTGCCACTGGGTGCACTGGTTGCCCAGCTGGTCACCTCCACGGTGGCTTCCGGCGACGGGGCGCTGGACCATTCGGGCCTCTTCCGCGGGGTGCAGCGCCTGGCCGGCAAAATCGAGGCCCCGGTCCCGGCCTAGCGCCGCCACATCTTCCTACGGCGGGGACAACTAGGTAACCCGCTTCTTCAGCTAGCGGCCGCGCAATACCGGCTACGCTCCGGTGCCGCCGGACCCCTGGTACACGGCAGGGGCCCGACGCACCGTATCCGCTGCGCAATGGGCTTTGTTCCAGTTCATCGCCGCTAGCTGGTGCTCAAGGAAGCGGCGTTGTGGTGACTCATGCACCTTGGCTTCCCGCCGTAGGTATCCTTCTTTTCTTCTTCTCGTTCCAAAGGACGTATTCCCATGCCTAAGATGCGCGCAATCGACGCCGTCGTCCAGATCCTGGCCAAGGAGGGCGCCACCGAGGCGTTCGGCCTGCCAGGAGCCGCGATCAACCCGCTGTACTCGGCCATGAAGGCCCACGGCGGCATCCGCCACACCCTGCACCGCCACGTCGAGGGTGCCAGCCACGCCGCCGACGGCTACTCGCGGGCCACCGGCAAGATCGGCCTGTGCCTGGGCACCTCCGGCCCTGCCGGCACCGACATGATCACCGGCCTGTACGCCGCGATCGCCGACTCCATCCCGATGCTGTGCATCACCGGGCAGGCCCCGACCAATGTGCTGCACAAGGAGGACTTCCAGGCCGTGGACATCGAGTCCATCGCCAAGCCGGTGACCAAGTACGCCTCGACCGTGCTGGAGCCGGGACTGGTTCCGGGCACCTTCGCCAAGGCCTTCCAAATCATGCGCTCGGGCCGCCCGGGCCCGGCCCTGATCGACCTGCCGATCAACGTGCAGATGGCCGAGATCGACTTCGACATCGATGCCTACGAGCCGTTGCCGGTCCAGAAGCCGAAGGCCACGCGCGGCCAGGCCGAGAAGATCGTGGACCTGCTGCTCTCCGGAAGCAAGCCGATCATCATCGCCGGCGGCGGCGTGATCAACGCCAACGCCAGCGCGCAGCTGGTCGAACTCGCCGAGGAACTGGACATCCCGGTCTCCCCGACCCTGATGGGCTGGGGCGCCATCCCGGATGACCACCGCCTGCAGTCGGGCATGGTCGGCATCCAAACGCACACCAAGTACGGCAACCAGACCTTCCTGGAATCGGATATGGTGCTGGGCCTGGGCAACCGCTGGGCCAACCGCCACACCGGGGATCTGGCCACCTACCGCGCCGGACGCAAATTCATCCACGTGGATATCGAAGGCACGCAGATCGGCCGGGTGTTCTCCCCGGACCTGGGAATCACCTCGGATGCCGGGGCCGCCATCGAGGCCATCCTGGAAGTCGTGCGCGAGCGCAAGGCCGCCGGCACCCTGCCGGACTACTCGGCCTGGGCCAACGAGGCCACCGCCCGCAAGTCCACCGGGCACCGCAAGACCAACTTCGAGAACGTGCCGATCAAGCCGCAGCGCGTCTACCAGGAAATGAACGCCGCCTTCGGCCAGGACACCACCTACGTGTCCACCATCGGGCTCAGCCAAATCGCCGGTGCGCAGATGCTGCATGTCTACAAGCCGCGCAACTGGATCAACGCCGGACAGGCCGGCCCGCTGGGCTGGACCGGACCGGCCGCCCTGGGCGTCGTGCGCGGCAAGCCGGGGGAGAAGGTCGTGGCCCTCTCCGGAGACTACGATTTCCAGTTCATGATCGAGGAGCTGGCCGTCGGTGCCCAGTTCAAGCTGCCGTACGTGCACGTGGTGGTCAACAACTCCTACCTCGGACTGATCCGCCAATCGCAGCGCGCCTTCGAGATGGATTACCACGTGTCCCTGGGCTTCGATAACATCAACTCCCCGGAAACCAACGGCTACGGCGTGGACCATGTGAAGGTCGCCGAGGGCCTGGGCTGCAAGGCCGTGCGCGTCGAGGATCCGAGCCAGCTGGCTGCCGGATTCGCGCAGGCCAATGCGCTGGCCGAAGAGCACCAGGTGCCGGTCGTGGTGGAAGTGATCCTGGAGAAGGTCACCAACATCGCCATGGGCGCGCAGCTGGATGCCGTCAATGAATTCGAAGACCTGGCTTTGGACGCCGTCGATGCACCAACCGCGTTGGTGCCGATGGCAGCCTCGGCCACCGTGGGTGCGTGAAAGGACAGTCGTCGCTGACCAGCAACCCGCAAAGTTTGGCGCGGGGCACCGGTTCACCAATACGGGTGTGCCCCGCGCCACAACAACTTAGACTTGGCATAGAGCTGCCGAGCCCCAAGAACACCTAGCAATTAACGAGTAGGAACACCTCATGAGCATCAACGAAGCTGTTGGCCGCACATCGTCCCCGACCGCCACCGGTACCACCTATGACCTGGTGCTGCGCGGCCAGCAAGTGCTGACCGCGCAGGGCATTGGCCCGCGCGAGATCGGCGTACGCGACGGAAAGATCGTCGCCGTGCAGGAATTGGGTGCCGGACTGGCCGCAGAGCGCGTCATCGAGGTGGCCTCCGACGAGGTCCTGCTGCCCGGACTCGTTGATACCCATGTGCACGTGAACGAGCCAGGACGCACCGAATGGGAAGGGTTCGAGTCGGCGACCAAGGCCGCCGCTGCCGGCGGGGTGACCACCATCGTGGACATGCCGCTGAACTCCATCCCGCCCACGGTGAACCTCGAAGCGCTGGAAATCAAGCGCGCGGCCGCTTCCAAGAACGCCTATGTCAACGTCGGCTTCTGGGGCGGTGCCATCCCGGGCAACAAGAAGGATCTGCGCGAGCTGCACGAAGCCGGAGTCTTCGGCTTCAAATGCTTCCTGCTGCATTCTGGAGTCGACGAGTTCCCGTCCCTGAGTGTTGGCGAGATGGAAGAGGACATGGCCGAATTGGCCTCCTTCGACTCGCTGATGATCGTGCACGCCGAGGACTCCGATATCATCGGCAACTCCCCGCAGCCGGTGGGCGGCAAGTACGCCGGCTTCCTGGACTCGCGCCCGCGCGATGCCGAGAACACCGCCATCGCGCAGGTGATCGAGCGTGCCCGCACCACCGGAGTGCGCGCCCACGTGCTGCACCTGTCCAGCTCGGATGCGCTCCAGATGATCCGCGAAGCGAAGGCCGAGGGCGTGCTGCTCACCGTGGAAACCTGCCCGCACTACCTGACCTTGCTGGCCGAGGAAATCCCCGACGGCGCCACAGCCTTCAAATGCTGCCCTCCGATCCGCGAGAATGACAACCGCGAGCTGCTGTGGAAGGGCCTGGAAGAAGGCATCATCGACTGCATCGTTTCGGACCATTCCCCATCCACCATTGACCTCAAGGATGTGGAGAACGGCGACTTCGGCGTGGCCTGGGGCGGGGTGGCGTCGCTGCAGCTGGGGCTGCCGCTGATCTGGAGCGAGGCGAAGAAGCGCGGACTGAAGCTGGAACAGGTCGTGCAGTGGATGGGCCTGAATCCCGCGAAGCTTGCCGGACTGGGCGCCAAGGGCAGCATCGAAGTAGGCAAGGACGCGGACTTCGCGGTCTTCGCTCCGGAGGACACCTTCGAGGTGGACGTCCAGAAGCTGCACCACAAGAACCCGATTTCCCCGTACCAGGGCAAGACCCTGAACGGCGTAGTCCGCCGGTCCATCATTGCCGGGACCGACGTGGACTTCCAGAATCCAACAGGTCAGCTGATCCGCCGCGAGAGCTAGGAACCGGTACCTCGCAGAGCCCCTGTCCGCAGGACGGGGGCTCTGCTGCGCCGTGGGCAATGATAGCCCCGGCGTGCTTTGGCCACCGCAGATTCGAAGCGTATTCACCGGTGGTACGCAGGCTATTTCCCTGGCGCATAACAAACAGGTATCGATTGGATGTGGCGTTAAAGGATTGGGCTGCCCAGCTCATAGACTGTCAGCACTATGGGGATAGAGCAGCCGTCACTCTGAATACAGGAAATGGGTATGAACGCGATTACTGCTGCTTCGATAATGAGCAAAGAAGTCGACGATCTGGCGTTGGACGAAGTGGTCCAGGCGTCGCTGGTCTTCGGCGCAATCCTCATGGCTGTGCTCCTTGCCTTCGGGCTCAAGACCTATGTCCATTGGCGCCGTCATGCCAACGGCACTCCAGCTGATCAGCGTCCGGCCGAGCGTGATGAGGCTCCGAGTCCAGCCAGCGGTACCCGGCAACTCCCAGCACCGCGGATTGAAGTGCTTTCGGCGCTCGGGGACCTGCGCCGGACAGGTGCCTTGAACCGCGGTTTAGAGGACAGCAGATGAGGTAGCCTTCGGAACCGACTGTTGACCCGACTGAGCCAGTTGACCCGACTGAGCCGACTGTGGATCCTACGGAACTTACTGAATCCGAGGAAGCCGAGGAAGATCTCGTTCAGAAGGCAGCTCCGGCTGAAGGCTCAGCCGAAGCTCCGCAGCCATCTGAAAAGGATGACAAGCTTGCGGACACAGGTTTCACTGCGATGTACGTGTTGATCGCTGGACTCCTTTTGGCAGCTGCTGGTGTGCTGATTTCTCGGCGCAGCAACCGCCGCCATGGCTAAAGCCTAGGATTCGAATGAGGCTGTGAACTGTTCGCGGAGCAGGCTCTTGCGATCGTCGTAGGACCGATCGTCTAGGCTCTTGCAGATAGTTCGCGCATACGCCCGACTGGAATTAATTTTCCGGTCGGGCGTTTTGCGTATCTGGACGATGTGCAAAAACGGGCAGCTGTTTCAGACCGCTCTGAGCTTGACTCGACCGGCCGGCTTATTTGGTGCGTTGCTGATGGCCTTTCCGCCCGGTGATCTCATCTGAACTTCACCGGTCTGGTTCCCTCCGCACTGTGAACCTGCAGCGATGAGTCATCAGAATCCAAAACTCTCGGTTGAAACCATTAGTGAGCTGACAGTTGTAGCTCTCACTGCCATCGGTATTGCTTGCTCGCCGATACGCAGTTTCGGAATTCCTGCGAAAGTGCCGTCACGAAGTGAACCCAGGCGCCCTCTAACTCCATGGATCCATTGAATGGGCACTCGTTGATGGCATGAAAGCATGCGCTTTAGGAATCTCCCAGCAATCCGGGCGCAGCATGGGGATGCGGCTTTCTTCCCTATCAGGAGGACCAGAGCCAAGAACGCAAAGGATCCGCTTCTGAACGCTCCATAGAAAGGGAACGTCATGAGTATGTCACTCGCAATCTTCGGCATTGTGGCCTCTATAACCGCGATCTTCAGTGCATTGAGCCGGCGGGGACGACGATGGCTGGTGCGCGACTTTACGCACTACAAGACCATCCTTGTTGTTTGGATTGTTGGCAACTTGGTGTTCGTCGCCGCGGCCTGCTGGCATCTTCTCTCCCAAGAGCAGTCGGACATCGGGGCAGTAGTGGCCATAATGATGGCCATCTCATTGTTGATTTTCTGCCTGTCCATGTTGACGCTGCAACGAAGGCCTCAGAACAACACCCGTCCGAGACGCTTCCTGGCAGTCGGAGCACATCCTGATGATGTCGAGCTGGCTTGCGGTGCGACCATCGCGAAATTGGTCGATGCCGGCCATGATGTTCGTATCGTGGTCATGTCGCAGGGTGAAAGTGGCGGACATGCTCCTCGCAGGATTCAAGAAGCCCGACGCGGAGCCGGTTACCTGGGTGCCCAGTCCCATACGGTGCGGTCCTTTTGCGATACGCGGCTGTCGGAGAATTCCAACCTGATGGTTGCAGCGATCGAGGAGGAAATCGCTGCTTTCGAACCGGATGTCGTGCTGACCCATTCTGCTACTGATATCCACCAAGACCATGAGGCGGTGCACCGTGCAGTAATGCGCGCCGGGAGGCGGCTGCCCTCCATACTCTGCTTCGAGAGCCCCTCGGTGGGCAATGATTTCTCTCCAAGCTTCTTCGTTGACGTCGAGAACTACACCGACGTCAAGGTCGAAGCCATCAAGCTACATGCCGATCAGCGGAACAAGCCCTATATGACCCGTGCGCGGATCGAGTCCATGGCCACTTTCCGTGGCAATCAGGTCAAGCAGCAGCGGGCCGAAGGGTTTGAAGTAATGCGCCTCGTATCAACCACAGTGGGGGATTTCTAATGAAGATCCTAGTCACCGGGGTCGGCGGTCCAGCAGGAAGCTCGCTTGCGCGGCAGCTGCATGCGCGAGGACATAGCGTCATCGGCGCTGACATGGTGCCAACAACTGATCCGCTGCTCGAGGCCTTCCACCAGGTGCCAGCAGCCAGTCACCAGCAGTACCCCACTCGGCTTCAAGAGATTGTTCTCCAGCACTCAGCTGAACTGGTTATCCCGACCGTCAGCGAAGAACTCCCGGTGCTTTCGGCAGGGAGCATCCGAGAGCTGCTGGAATCGGCCGGAGCCCGATTATTGATTTCCTCGAAAGAATCCGTGCTGATCAGCGACGACAAGTACTACACGATGCTGACTTTGCGAGGGGATAACGTGCCCGTCCCCGATTTTGCCCGGATCAACGCTGGCAATGGCGAAGCCTTGGCGCAGTTCAGCCCGGAAGAGCAGATCATCATCAAGCCACGCGTATCGCGCGGAGGACGGGGCGTCCGCTTGGCTACGGCAGGAGACCTCGGGGCAGGCCGTGTACCGGCTGGTACTCGGGATCTTGTGCAGCGCTTTGCCCCCGGACGCGAATTCGCGCCGATGATATTCAGGAACCCTGATTCCGGGGAGATCGAGGCCTGCGTGGTGGTGGAGAAGACCGAGCTGCGCGAGGGGCTCGTGGGCAACGCAGTATCGGTGCGCCGCTGCGAGTCGAATGATCCAATAGCCGCTCATGTTGCGTGGGTGGCCAAGAATGCAGTGCAGTCGCTCGAGCTGGTCGGGCCGGTAGACATGGACGTGCGCCTGGGTGGCGATGGGCAACCGGTGGTGCTCGAGGTCAATGCCCGTTTTGGGGCCAATAGCCAGTCCGCGCCGGAACTGCTGGATGCTGCATTGCGCTTGCTCGGGGTGGCGTCCACAGCGCAAGTTGGCTGTGCATGAGTTCGGCACTCGTTCTTGGCTATTACACACTGACCGCAGTCATCCTTTCCGTCGGTGTGCTCAAGCTGGGGTTGATCCCCTTGGCGTTGCTTTTCGAATGCCGCCGGGGTCTGCTTTTCACCCGGTACGGGAAGCTGTCGTCATTGCCTCCTGGCATCCCGGCAAACGCTATTCTGCGGCCCCGCCGTCGAACCCGGGCGTCGAGACATTTCGGGCAGATCCCGGACTACAGGGTATCGGTAATCATCCCGGCCTATAACGAGGAAGTGGTATTGCGCGCCTGCGTTGAATCAATTGTCCGCAGCAAGGGAAACCTCGCTGAAGTGGTGATTGTCGATGACGGATCCACTGATGGCACCGCACGGCTGATGCATGAGCTGGCTCAGGAGCATCGCCTGGTGCAGGCCATCAGCCAGGAGAACGCCGGCAAAGGCGCGGCACTTAATCGTGGGATTGCCCTCGCGACTGGAGAGATACTGGTTTTTGTCGATGCCGATGGAATTTTTTCGCCGGTGACTATTCCGTGGTTGCTCACTGGATTCCGCGATGTGAAGGTGGGCGCGGTTTGCGGTGATGACCGGCCTGTAAACCTGGACAGGGTGCTGACCAAGATGCTTTCGGTCCTTTCGCATCTGGGAACGGGAGTTGTTCGGCGGGCGCTGTCCCTGATTCATTGCTTGCCGGTGGTTTCCGGGAATATAGGTGCATTCCGTGCTGATCTGGTCAGGGATCTTGGCGGGTTCCGCACCGATACTGTTGGAGAGGACTTGGAATTGACCTGGCGCTTCTATGGTGCCGGATATCGTGTGGCTTTTGAACCACGCGCGATTGTCTTGGCGGAGTCGCCTTCTACGCTGCAGGCGCTGTGGAAGCAACGAGTCCGCTGGGCACGGGGCCTGCTGCAATCGATCAAGATACATTGGCGGATGCACGGCAACCCCCGGTTCGGGCCGTTCGGAGTGTTCCTGCTGTTCAATTTTCTCACGATGGTGGTGGTGCCACTGGCTCAGATCCTGGTGCTTGCCGGATTGCTCTATTTCATCCCGGCCGGGCTGATTACCTTCGGCGGCGAAGAAGAAGCAACCTTAATTGGTCGCACCGCGATGGTGGTCGGTTGGATTGGCATCGGAATCACGCTGGCTTCGGTGGTTCTTGGCATTGCGTTGAACACTGCATGGAGGGATTTGGCGAACCTGTGGACCCTTCCGCTATGGCCGTTCTATGCCACGGGGATGGGGCTCACCATGCTCGCAGCGGTAGCGTTTGAGATCCGCGGGAGGCCCGCCAAATGGAACAAGCTGCAAAGAACCGGTGTCATTTCCAGCGGTGAGTTCTCTGCCATTCTTGGAAGCGGATCATGAGCGCGGCCAAGATGCAGCGTCAACGCCGGAAACTGGCAATGGCAGCCATAGCGGGCTTGGTGACTTTTCTTTTGTTGGCGGCTGCTTGCTACATGACCGGATTCCCCACTTCTGCAGCGCATCAACCGACCCCGACGCCGGACCCCACGGTGGTCGAGCCGATGCCTCCGCAGCATGCCTGCCAAGATTCCCCTCGCGCAGAGGGCACCAGTTCCCCAGGAGACAACCTCGGCATGCGCCACTCCAAGATAGACACCCAACTTCCCCGATTTTCCAGAGTTGTGAACGTCGGTTTTGAAGATATTACCGCCGAAGATCCTGCCCGTATCCCGGAAATTGCCCGTCGATTAAATTCGGTCAGGGCGACAGGAGTATCGCTCTCCATTGGACGTCTCGACTGGGTGGCTTTCCCCTGGCCAGCCCAACGCGATGTCGAATCCAGCGAAGTCACGCAAACCGGGCGGGACTATGTTGCCGAAGCGATTAGTGCCTTCCGCTGCGATGAGCAGGGTAGATCTCGAACAATCTACTTGAATATCGATACCTTGCTGGGCAGAGAGCTGGAGCGCCGTCCATCGCTAGCAGGAATCAACTCCGAGGGGCATCCTTCCAAGAACTGGGCAAGCATTTCGGCGTGGAAAGAGGGTGGACTTGATACCAGGCTTGTCGAGCTGGTTAGTGAAGCCGTTCGGCGCTACGCGCCCGATGGCATTAACGTCACGGAGCTGATGTTTCCCAGCTACACGTTCGGCGAGGATGATTTGGAGAATTTTGCGAAGTTCAGCGAGCGCCCTGATTGGCCGAGGTCGGCTGACGGAACGATTGATTCCACGTCAGAGCAAATTTACCTATGGCGGTCAAACGCAGTCACCTCCATCATGAAGAAAGTGGCTGGAAGTCTGGACGAAACCGGTCCGGTGCTCACCATGGATGTGCGATCACCTGCCAACGGAGATCCAAGGGGACGCCCCGATTCCGGCCAAGACTACGGGCAGCTTCTGAACGTTGTTGACCGCCTGAACATCTGGAATTTTCGGGGCATCGCATCGTCCAATCGGGTTTCGACAGACGAATTGGTGAAGCGGTACATGAAGCAGGAACCTGAAAAGTATTCCTTGGAAATCGGGCTTTGGGAAGGCGCGGGCTCCATAGACAGCAGTTCCGTGAGCAAGGAACTGCGGAATGCCGAGGACCATTCATTGCTGCATGTCTCCGTTACCCCCACTTCGTTAATGGACGACAGCATATGGTCCGCATTGGAGGGTGCTTGGAGCCAGCTTCCTGCTACTCGCCCGGATGCGGACTAGCCGCGGAATCTATGCGAATTCCGGCTCGAAGAAAAAAATCCAGATTAATCCGGATTCTTGCGTCATGATTCCCTTTTCCGCGTATCTAAGTGGTGTACGCGCTGAACTGGGCAACAAGGAATTATGAGGTTTCGAGACGTCCAGTTGTCTTATGGGGAAGATGCTGACGGGTGGGCGAGTTGCAAGCTTGGGGGATGGAGCTCGCCCACCTTTCAGGATTTTCGAACCCATTTCATAGAGATATTGGAAAAATCCTGATAGGTTCTAAAGGATGAAAATGCCGTCCAAAGTCGGGCGGCATTGTCGACGGGGCATTGGTTGCCGTTTGCCGGCTCCGGGGATTGGGGAATCCTTGGGGCGATCGGCGGCGGGTACCGGCGCTGTCGCGTGAAACGTTATGGGGACGTAATGACAATAGATTCTGGGGCACGCTTTGCTGACGTCAGCGATGCAGATTTAATTCGTGGCGTTAGGAACGGAAGCAGCGAGGCCCAGGACCACCTGTATCGACGGCACAGGCAAGTGGCGCTGAACGTAGCGTTTAGGCATACGAACTCTCCTTCCGATGCCGAGGATGTCGTCTCCGAAGCTTTCCTGCGGGTCTTCCGTATCATCGAACGTGGGGCAGGGCCTGATGAGTTCTTCCGCGCCTATTTACTGACCGCGGTATCGCGCGAAGCCTTTTCCAGGAACAAATCAGCCTCAAAGCAGATTACCGTCGAAGACGTCCAGGACTTCCTGCCAGGCGATGCGCACGCGGACGAGGCGATGGAACGACATGAATCCACCTTTGCCATCCTCGCGTTCAAGGCCTTGACCGAGCGCTGGAAGACGGTCCTGTGGCTCACCGAAGTAGAGGAACTGCCGCCGAGAGACGTTGCGCCAATGCTCGGCATGACACCCAATGCGGTTTCCGCATTGGCGGTACGCGCGCGAGAGGGACTGCGCGAAGCCTACTTGGCTGCGCATATGAATGGCCAGTCAGGGTTGCCCGCAAGTTGTTCCGATATTCGTGAACATCTGCCGGCCTTTATCCGCGGAACGCTGGGGAGCCGGAACGAGCGTGGAGTCAAGGCGCACTTGAAGTCGTGCGCGAATTGCGCAGTAGTGTTCGGGGAACTGGACGAAATCGGTGCTACTTTGCGTGCTTTCGTCCTTCCTCTGGTCGTTGGAGGGATTACTGCGCTGGGGATTCCTGCCTCGGGAGGTATTGCAGGAATGGGAGCTTCGGCAGCCACGGCAACGGCTGCTGGTGGAGCTACTGCCGGGACAGCAGCTTCTGTTGCTTCGGGGGCCGGTGTGAGTATTGCAGGAGGTAGTAGCCTGGCCGTTACTTTAGGCGTTGGCTTGGTGGGTGTCGCCGTAACAGCGTCCGCCATCGGTCTGATACCGAAACTGATCGTGCATGATGAAAGAGAATGGGCCGCACCCGAAAGCGCAGTCCAGCCCCAGCTGGAAGGAGTCGAAGCCCCGATGGTTGGGGCCGAGCCATCTGCCGTCATGAGCCGTGCCATGTTCTTGCGGGACCTGACTGGGCGAACCGTTCCTGATGCGAAAGACGAATTAGAATTCACAAACCAAGTGGAATCGCCATCCACGAGGCCGTTTTACCCGCTGTCACATGTGCCAGCGGCAAGACCGTCGCCTGAAGCGACCTCTGAATCTACTTTCGAGCCGACTGCGGAGCCAACGGTGGAGCCTTCAGTCGAGCCGACTGCGGAACCGACTCCGGAACCAACGGTGGAGCCTTCAGTCGAGCCGACTCCGGAACCAACCCCGGAACCAACCCCGGAGCCAACGGTGGAGCCTACAGTCGAGTCGACTCCTGAACCAACCCCGGAGCCGACTCCGGAACCAACCCCGGAGCCAACCCCGGAGCCAACGGTGGAGCCTACAGTCGAGTCGACTCCTGAACCAACCCCGGAACCGACTCCGGAACCAACCCCGGAGCCAACCCCGGAGCCAACGGTGGAGCCTACAGTCGAGTCGACTCCTGAACCAACCCCGGAACCAACCCCGGAGCCAACCCCGGAACCAACGGTGGAGCGTACAGTCGAGCCGACTCCTGAACCAACCCCGGAACCGACTCCGGAACCAACCCCGGAGCCAACGGTGGAGCCTACAGTCGAGCCAACTCCGGAACCAACGGTGGAGCCTACAGTCGAGCCGACTCCGGAACCAACCCCGGAACCGACTCCTGAACCAACCCCGGAACCGACTCCGGAACCAACGGTGGAGCCTTCAGTCGAGCCGACTGCAGAACCGACCCCGGAGCCAACGGTGGAGCCGACTGCGGAACCAACCTCGGAACCAACAGTTGAGCCGGAAGACGACCAAGACGGGTCTGGATTCCAGGTCATCATGGCACAAGAGGAAGGTGGATTCTTTGCGAATTACACCTTCGATATCAGCGGAGCTTCTGAAAGCGATCCAATAAGTTTCGAGGTGCGGCTCAACTGGCTTTGGGTGGATAACATGACGTACAAAGGGAACTGCGTTCCCTCGAACATGCGAGCTAATTCGTTCAGGCTTAGCTGCGAAGGTCCAGTGACAATAAAGCTGAAGCAGTTCTACCTCCTTGGGGGCCGGACTATTGCATTTGAAAGCCAAGGGAATTCGAAGGAGAAGTTCGAATTCAAGATTCCAGGACTCTAGGCGCAGCCCAACCGTCCTCCCATAGCCATTCCAGGGCCATGCGGAATCTGCGTCGCGGCTAGGATCGTTCCATGACTGAAAAATCTCTTCCAGTGTTGCCGCCTGTCAATGCAGAAGCTGCTGAACAGATGTGGTCTGCGTACCTGGAGAGCAAAGGGATTCCGCGGACCAAGGCACCGCACTATGTCGCCGAATCATTCGGTGATCATCCTGCGCTTGCCGATGAGCTTCTGGATGAAATGCTGCACGGAACCAAGCGAGCGACTTCATCTCTGGCTAGCGATTATGCCTATTACAACGAACGTGTCCCGCAACCTGAAGACCACTGCATTGTCTGCGATGGGCAAGGGCAGCCGCGAGCAATTTTGCGAGTACTTTCCGTCGAGCGCTCCTCGTTCTTCGAGGTAGACGCGCAGTTTGCCGCGGCCGAGGGCGAAGGGGATCTGTCGCTGGAATACTGGCGCGCAGAACATGAAAAATTCTGGCGCCGAACGCAGAAATCCATAGGAATCGACTGGAACCCTGAAGACACCGCCAACGCCGGGGGAGAGCTGGTCTTGGAACGCTTTGAAGTTTGCTGGCCACAGGAGCATGCCGACTAGCCGGTCGAACTTCGTCACGCTGGCCTGCGGTCGAGAACGCGCGGGCGTAGGGTGGAGACAGAGGGTTTCCCGTGAAAGAAGCCCGGAAAAGAAAGGTTGAACATGTCGATTGTCGTCATCAATGCCCTATCGGTTCCCGGCGAAGCTGGACCGGAACTGGAGAAGCGTTTTGCTGCTCGCAAGCATTCGGTGGATTCTTCACCGGGGTTCGAAGGGTTCAAGTTGCTGCGTCCGGTCAATGGTGGAGACAAGTACTTCGTGTACACCCAGTGGGCAACCCGCGAGGACTTCGAGAACTGGCGTACCCAGCGCGCTGATGCGGCCCATGCTGGCAGCGATGCCAAGAAGCCAGTGGCCAGCGGCGCTGAGCTTCTCGAATTCGAGATTGTCGAATTCTAGGCGCTGCAGCCTGCGGGCAACGCCCCGATGCCTTCATGGTATCGGGGCGTTATCTGCATCCGGGACCTTTTCGCCTACCTGCGTCCCTTGAACTTGCGCCGTGCCGAATCGGCCAGCAACGCAGCACCCAAGGCGATGCAAAGCAGTGCGCCGATCAAGAAGGTCATGTCGATGCCTTCTGGACTGGCCTCGCCATTGAGTCCGGGGTGGGTGGCGATGATGGCCGCGGAAATCGCCGTGCCGAAGGAAGAACCTACAGTCCGCAGCACCTGGTTGAAACTTACCGAGCTGCCTAGCTCCTTGGTCGCCACGCTGCGGGCGATCAATGCCGGCATGGCCGCATAGCTTGCGCCCATGCCGATGCCGAAGACCAGCATGCTCAGCAAGATCTCCCAGAGCGCCGAGTGGAGCAGCCAGAGCATGGTGCCTGCTGCGGCCATGATGATCGCTCCAATGGGAAGCATGACCTGGATGCCAACGCGTTTGGCAAGTATGCGCACCACGCGGTTGGCAGCCAAGCTGCCGACCGAGAGCGGGAAGATGACAAATCCTGCCCAGAAGACCGGCAGGCTCAGCCCGTAGCCAGTTGCCGCATCTGCCTGGGCTACCAGTGATGATACGGACATGCCGATATACAGTGCGGCGCCCAGGGCGATGGCCGAGATATTGGCCAGGAGGACTTCGCCCTGCTTGAGCGTGCGCAGATTAATCAGCGGGTGGCCAAGGCTGTTTTCTACCTTCACCCAGATGATCAGCACGATGACCGAGAAAGCGCCCAAAGCAAGCGTGGCAGGTGAAGCCCAGCCCCACTTGGGCCCCTCGGATATGGCCAGCAGCAGGGAGGTGAGCCCCAGGGCCAGCAAGCCGGAGCCGGTGTAGTCGAAGGGGCGTTGCTCGGCCTGGGTATCGGGGCCTGCAGGAACAACTTTCCACACCACGCAGATGGTGGCCAGCACGAATAGCGCACCGAACCAGAACGCGTAGGAGTAGTCGAAAATGCCAGCGATGATGCCGGTCAATGGATAGCCGATGCCGATTCCGGAAGCAACCGTCACCGACAAGGTGGAGATGGTGTTCTGCACGTGCTCGGCCGCTACATAGCGCCTGGCGATGGCGATGGTGACCGGAACAATGCCGTAGGACAATCCCTGGAGCACGCGTCCGGCAAGAAACACGCCAAAGCTCGGTGCGGACGCTGCCATGACCGAACCCAGGAACATGGCCGCCAGCGAGACGAGCAGCAGCCGCTTCTTATGCGGTCCGTCGCTGAGGCGTCCCATGATGGGTGTTGCCACGGCGCCGGCCAGCAGATTCACGGTGAGCATCCACTGGGCGGCGGCAATATCGACATTGAACCGCAGGGAAATCGAGGGGACCAGCAGCATGCCCAGCGAGGAGACGATTGCCGTGGCCAGCGCGGCGAAGACCAGCGTGGGCACCAGCGGGCTCTGGCTGGATGCGTTGCGGATCATGGGCGGACCGCGGTATTGATTTTCTTGAGCGCGGGCAAGGCGGAGCGGATCAGGGAACGGTCCTCATCGCTCAGGTTCTCGCCCATGGCCTGGAGCAGCGCGGTCCGGCCGAGCAGGATTTCCTGGTCCAGCTTTTGGCGGCCGGCATCGGTGAGCTGGAACCAGAGCTTGCGGCGGTCGGCCTCATCCCGGTGCCGCTCGATCAGTCCGAGGCCTTCCAATTCCTTGGTCGTCAGCGAGATGGCCTGCTGGCTGACCCCGATGGCCTGGCTCATCCGGGCGGCGCTGGCACGGCCTTCGGTGGCCAAGGTGTGCAGGATTCCCAGTTTGCCCGGGGAGATGGATCGTGCCGTGCGTATCAGGCTCAGCAATGGCAAGAGCACCTCGAGCATTTGCTGGGGAAGGTCTGCGGGCTCGGGATCAATTTCCATAGCTATAGAATACAATTAACTTGTACAAGTTTCTTGTGGGATGCTCGTGAGGCTGGACACTGCCCCGATCCATCGGGCGCGGGAAGGTGGTGCTCGCTCGCTTGGCCCCGCGGTTCGCTGGCATGTCGCCGCTGCAAGTGGTTGTCCAATTGTGCACTCCTGATGGATTCCGGCTCGTGCGGCGCACGCCTGGCCCTGCGCCGGGGCCGCGTGTGCGCCGCAGGGAAAATGCCTTCCGGACCCTGCTGGCCGGCATGGGCAAGACTTGGATGGACTAGTGGCGGATCCTGTCGCGTGGCGCTTGGAGGCCGGGGTGTTCCGGGTGGCAGAAAACCCTTGACCCGCGTTCGGTAGGTGCTCTAGGCTTCAAGATAACCTGATATACCAGTCGGATACCAAGGGTTTCCGGTGGCCTGGACCGTGGTCCTGCGCGCCGGAAATCCCGCCGAACGGTGCAGGGATCAACTTCCATGCGTCCCGAACGAGGGGAAACCCCATTGATCTCCAATGAAACTGTCAGCAGCTACCTTGAGCGGCTTGCCTCGGGCGCCCCGACGCCAGGAGGGGGCGCGGCCGCGGGCCTGCATGCGGCGCAGGCCGCGGCATTGGTGTCCATGGTTGCCGAATTCACTTCCGGACCGCGGTACGCGGACGTCCAGGAGCAGGTCCAGCAGATTTCCGAGCATGCCCGGCTGCTGATGCGCCAGGGGCTCTTCGCCGCCGAGGAAGACGAAAGGCTGTTCGGCGCCCTGGGTGCCGCGTACAAGCTGCCCAAGGAAAGCAGTGAGCAGAAGTCGGAGCGCAGCGCGGCCATCCAAAACGCCACCATCGCCGCCGCCGCACCGCTGGTCTCTACCGTCGAGGCCTCCATTGAGGTCCTCAAGCTGGGCCAGCGCCTGCTGCCCATTGGCAACCGATCGGTCCTCAGCGACGTGGCCGCCGCGGCCGAAGCTGCCCGGGCGGCCTTGGCTACCGCGCTGGCCACCCTGGAAATGAACATCAGCTCAATCAGGGACGTCGCCCAGCGCGACCGGCTGGTCCAGATCGCCAGCCAGGCCAGCGAGGCGATCATCCACGCCGAAGAGCTCAGCGCGCAGGCCCGCACGGTGGTGGCAGCATGACGGCACGCAATCTAGCCGGGCAGCCGGTGGCTGAAGCGATCCGCGCCCGCACCGCAGAACTTGTGGTGGGCCTGGCCAGCGAGGGCACCAGTGTCCGGATCGCAGTCGTGCTGGCCACCGACAACGAGGCCACCGCCTGGTATGTGCGCTCGATCGAACGGGCCGCCGCGCAGCTCGGGGTGGACTGCCAGGTCGTGGATCTGACCGGGTCCGGCCAGGAGCAGCTGTCCGAAGCGATCACCGCCTTGAATGAGGACAGCTCGGTGCACGGAATCATCTTGCAGACCCCGTTGCCGCCAGGGGTGGATGCCGCGGCGCTGGTGGCGCTGATCGACCCGGCCAAGGACATTGACGGGGCCAATCCGCTGAGCCTGGGACGGCTCAGTGTCGGCCAGCCGGCCTTTGCCCCGGCTACCGCACGCTCGGTCATCGAGATCCTGGAGCACTACCGGATCCCGCTGTCCGGGCAGCATGTCGCGGTGGTTGGGCGCTCTGCGGTGGTGGGCAAGCCGTTGGCCCAGCTGCTGCTGCAGCGTGATGCCACGGTGAGCATCTGCCATTCGAGGACCGCCGATCTGGCCCATTTCACGAAGTCCGCCGCGGTGGTTGTCATGGCCGTGGGCAAGGCGAACCTGCTCACCGGCAATGACGCGCAGGAAAGCACTGTGGTGATCGATGTCGGAACCAACGTCAATGCCGAAGGAAAGCTGGTGGGGGACGTCCATGCGGCATCGGTGCGTCCGCTGGTAAGGGCACTGAGCCCGGTTCCCGGCGGCGTGGGCACGGTGACGACGGCGTTGCTGGTCCTGCATGCCGCGCAGGCCGCGGCGGCAAGCCAGCAGGCGGCCCCGGCGAAGGGAGCGCACATGGCCGGACGCCGGTAGCTGGCTGGCCGGTGTTCCGGATTCCGCTGCGGGCAAGCCAGCAGGCAGTGGAACCCTCAACGCCGGAACCGCAATTGCCATGGCGAAGCGAACCACGGGCACGGTGCACGCCGGCGGGGACATGAACTGGGATCTGCCGCCGGCCAGGTGCACCACGTGCCGCCGCCGCATCATCGATTGGGAGGTTGATGATGCGGCGGCTTTCCCATGGGTGCTGTTCCGCGGCGGGCAGGGAAGGTTCTCTGGCAGGGGTTCAGCGCGTGGAGACGCAGTTGATCCCAGCGCGCACTGGCTTCGATTCCATTCCCGGATCCCTTCGCCCAGTTACCGGCAGTCACGCCGGATCAGGGGAGGACAGGTGCCTAGACGGTGGTTTCCAGCGGCCGCTGGGTCCGTGGGAAGGCAGCACCCCAGGAGTCATTCGCATTCTTCATGCCGGGGCACGACGGGATGATGTGCGCTACGGCGGTGTGGTTCCAGAACCTGACGCGCAATTCGACGATCAGCGTCGAAGCAAGCTGCTCGAACAAGTCCCCCATGGTGAGACCTGCCGGAGAGACCTGGACCTTCTTGAGTGCAGGCTGCGGGGTGGTGATATGCAGTATCCGCAGTTCCGAGGTCAGCGGGTCGAGCATTGCCACCAGGGCCGCACGTCCATGGATCGAGACCATTCCCGTGGCGTCATCTGCTGATTCTGTGGCCCGAGTCATCACGATGGGCATTCCGGGAACCCATCCGTACTGCGACAGATGCGTTTTGCCCTCGCGCGTCGCGAGGAAATCCGCGACCCTGAGCGCGGTTTGGGTTCTAGCGATGCGACCTGCCATTTCAGTTACTTCCTTTTCTTGCGCTGGATAAGAAAACAAGCAAGCTCGAAGGAATCGTCACCCGAGAGTGGATTCCTTCACTGGCCGAGGGGCTAAATCAACGTCAGGTCCGCGTGGGCACCCCGGGGATCCTTCGAGGTGGCAGGGATCGGCTCGGTCAATGGCTGGTCCAGCCAATCCATGGTGGGCGAGCTGCCCTTCAACCCAGCGGTTGCGGGAGCATGGATTTCCCTCCCGGCAACGGCGAAGTAGAGGTTTCGCACCTCGAACTGGATGCCGAGCGAGCTTTCCATTTGCGGAAGCAACGTGTCGTTCACGTAGAGCATGATCGTTGGGACATGCTCTTCGCCCGTGGCGGTGCAGGCCAGATTCACGATGAGCTCATTCGGGGATCCGGAAATGCTGCAGTAGGCGGAGTGGACTGCATCCTTCTCTTGGCACAGCCGGGTTGCCAGCGCGGCGACCTGGCTGATCCGGGTGTCCCAGGCCGAGCTGTGAACCGAACTTGCATCTGCGGGAACTGCCAAGGAACCACTCATCATCTGCTCCGCTGTGTTGAGTTGCTTCAATGCCTAATTTATTTAGACAGGCTAACTATTAGATAGGCTACATGTATTCTCTCCAAATGGGCAAGCTGGTTTTTCCCAGACGCGGCTAGAAGGCCAGTGAAGCCAGTGAGTCCAAGAGAGCGCTGCGGCCGCATCAGGCGACAGGGTTGTCAGGGGCATGGGCCAGCCAGCCGGCTGCCGGTGCAGATGGAAAAGGACCGGGCACCGCTCGCATGAGCGGTGCCCGGCCCCGGGTACGTGCGTCTGGCCGCTAGCTGGCCGAAGTGGCCAGCGAAACTCCGCGCAAGCGGTCCATCTGCGGATCGTACAGCGGATCATCGACCACGGTGGCAGCAATCTGCTTGCCGAAGTACTCGATCGCCACCGGGTCACCGGTTTCCACCGAGATCGGCAGCCACGCGTAGGCGATCGGCTTGCGGACCGTGTATCCGTAGGCGGCGCTGGTGACGTAGCCGGAAGGCTTGCCATCCACGTAGACCGGTTCCTTGCCCAGGACCATGGACACTCCATCATCCACGGTCAGGCAGCGCAGGCGCTTGGTGGCCGCCGCGGCACGTTCGGCCAGCGCCGATTTGCCCACGAAGTCCGCGGTCTTGGCGGCCTTCACCGCGAAGCCCAAACCGGCCTGTTCCGGTTCGTGCTCGCTGGTCATATCGGTGCCGAAGGAACGGAAGCCCTTCTCCAGTCGCATGGAGTTGAACGCCTCGCGCCCGCCGGCAATGATGCCGTGCTCCTGCCCGGCTTCGAAGATCGCATCCCAGAGCTTGGCGCTGACATCCGCCGAGGCGTAGAGCTCCCAGCCGAATTCGCCCACGTAGGACAGGCGCATCGCGGTGACCGGGATGCCGGCGATGGAGATCTGCTTGGTGCGGAAGTACTTCAGCCCCTCGTTGCCCATATCGTCGTCGCTGATCTTGGCCATGACCTGTGGAGCCAGCGGGCCCCACAGGCCGATGCAGGAAGTCCCGGCGGTGATATCGCGAACTGACACCCACTGGCCCGGGCTGGCCTCATTGAACTTGCGCGCTTCGCGGTCCAGGTAGGCGACATCCACGTTGGAGTTGATGCCGGCCTGGTAGACCTGCTCGGAGAGCCGGGCCACGGTGATGTCGCTGGTGATGCCGCCGGCATGGTCCAGCAGCAGGGTGTAGCTGACCATGCCCGGGGCACGCAGCATATTCGCCGTGGTCAAGCCCTGGAGCATCGGCCCGGCACCGGGGCCGGTGACTTCCACGCGCTTGAGCGGGGTCATGTCGAACATGGCCACCGCGGTGCGGGTCTTCCAGGCTTCCACCGCGGCAATCGGCGAGTGGAACTTGCTTGACCAGCTGTCGCGCTCCGGGGCCACCCACTCCGCCGGCATTTCATCGAGCAACGCCGCGTTGGCCTCGTACCAGTGCGGGCGCTCCCAGCCGGTGCCCTCCAGGAAGAAGGCGCCCAGCTTCTGCTGGCGGGAGTAGAACGGGCTGGTTCGCACGGCGCGGGGCTTGGTGCGCGGTTCCAGCGGGTGGCGGACATCGTAGATTTCCACGAAGTTCTGCTGCGAGGTCTCGCTGACGTACTCCTTGGTGGTTTGCACGTCCTCGAAGCGGTTCAGGTCGCAGTCGCTCAGGTCCGTCGTGGAGGTGCCGGTGGTGATCAGCTCGGCCACGGCCTTGGCGATGCCCGGCGCGTGGGTGACCCACACGGCCTCGGCCGCGTAGAAGCCGTCCACTTCCCTGGACTGGCCTACCAGCGAGCCGCCGTCCGGGGTGAAGGAGAAGATGCCGTTGAAGCCGCGCTGGATCCGGGTGTTGCGCAGATCCGGCAGCAGCTCCTGGCTGGCTTCCCATTCGGCGGCGAAGTCCTGCGGAGTGAAGTCCAGCGAGGAAGGCATCCGCTCGTGGGTGATCTCTTCCGGGCGGTAGGCCTGCAAGGTGTCCAGGTCCACCGGCATCGGGCGGTGGGCGTAGGAGCCGATGCCGATGCGATCTCCCCACTCGCGGTAGTAGAGGTCGCGGTCCTGGTAGCGCAGGATCGGGCGGCTGGCACCGGCCGGCAGCTCGTTGACTCCGGCCAGCGACGGCGCCGGGGTGCTCCAGGCGAACTGGTGGCCCAGCGGCAGCAGCGGGATCGAGGTGCCCACCATCTTGCCGATGTTCGGTCCCCAGAAGCCTGCGCAGGAGACCACGATGTCCGCTGCGAAGCGCTCCTCGCCGCAGATGACCGCGGCGACCTTGCCGCCGGAGACCTCGATGTCGGTGACGATGGTGCGGTCGCGGAACTCGACTCCCGCGGCCTTGGCGCGTTCCATGACCAGCGCGGTGCCCTTGGCGGCCAGGGCCAGGCCGTCGCCCGGGGTGAACAGGCCGCCCAGGACCTTCTCCGGGTTGAGCATCGGGAACTTCGCCAGGCAGGCGGCGGCGTCGATGACTTCGGCGTCGACCCCGTAGGAGCGGTTCCAGCCGGCGCGGCGATGCAGGTCGGCCAGGCGCTCATCGGTGGTGGCGATTTCCAGCCCGCCCACCGGGAGGAAGGAGCCGCGCCCGTCGGCGCCCACCAGGCCGGTGAGCTTCTCGATGGTGTACTGCGCGAATTCGGTCATGGACTTGGACGGGTTGGACGAGAAGACCAGGCCCGGGGCGTGCGAGGTGGAGCCGCCGGGAAGATCCAGCGGACCCTGCTCGATGACCAGGGTATTGGTGTGGCCCAGCGCGGCCAGTTCGTCCGCGAGGTTGGCGCCGACGATGCCGGCGCCGATGATGAGGATCCGAGGGGAAAGACGGGACATGGGGACTCCTTGAAAGCTGATGGTGTGGTGGTGGCCGGCGCGGCTAGGCGTCGATGACCAGATCCGATTGGGCGGTGGAGCAGCAGGGCAGGAATTTCCCGGCCGCGATTTCACGGGCGCGGATGCCGCCCTGGTGGTTCATCGCCACCTCGCCTTCGAGCTTGACGACCTTGCACGAGCCGCACATGCCCTCCTGGCAGTTGGCGCCGATGCGCACCCCGGCCCGCTGGGCGACACCCAGGATGTGCTCCTGGGAACTGATCCGGACATTCACCGCGGTGCGCAGGAAGGTCATGGTCAGCTCGCCTTCGCCCACGGTGGGGAAGGAAGCGGTATCCGGCGGGTCCTGCGCGGGAACCCGCGGTGAGGCCGGCGGCAGCGGGGCATTGGAATCGACCGCCACCAGCTTCTGGCCGCTGGCCTCGATGGTGCCGCTCTGGTCGTACTCGGGTTCGTACATCCCCAGCTCCGGCGGCTGGCTCTCGTAGAACTCCTCCACGGATTCGGCCACCTCCTCGGCGATGGACCCGGCCAGAGCGATTTCCTCCTGGTATTCGAGCAGCGTCTTGCGGTCCCCGGAGAAGAACTCCATGAACACCGAGGTGTCATCCACCCCGGCCTCGCGCAGGAGCTGGGTGGCCGAATTCAGGTAGCCTTCCGGTCCGCAGGCGAACACCTTGCGGCCATTGGCATCCGGGGCCACCGCGTCGATCATCGCCGTGGTCAGCCGCCCGGCAAAGCCCTTCCAGCTCTTGGGCTTGGCCCGGTCGCCCAGCGAGTAGAACACCTTGATCCGCGAATCGACCTGCGCGATGTATTCCAGCTCGGGCCAGAAGGCGAAGTCCCCGGGCACGGTGCCGTGGCAGAGCACCACCACATCGGCCTGGCCGGGCAGCGAGTGGATGGTGCGCACCATCGACATGATCGGGGTAATCCCGGCTCCGGCCGAAAGGAACAGGTAGCGGGCGCGCCGGTCGGAATCTCCCAGGTGGAAGGCGCCCACCGGGCCGAGCATCTCCAGCACCATGCCCGGACGCAGGTTCTCATGCGCCCAGGAGGAGACCAGGCCCTTGGGATCGCGCTTGATGCTGACATTGAAGGTCCAGGGCACGGTGGGCGCGCTGGAAATCGAGTAGCTGCGGTCCACCGGGTCCTGGTCTTCGCCATGCACCGGGAAGGCGATGTTCAGGTACTGCCCGGCGCGGAAGGCCAGCGGGGCGCCGTCGGCGCGGCGGAAGACGAAGGTCATCAGCCCGCCGGCTTCCTCGATGGTCTGCACGCATTCGGCCAGGAACTCCTGGGGGTGCCAGGGTCCCAGCGCGCGGGCCGCGCTCGCCGGGCCTTCCTGGGAACTGAGGACCCGGTTCCACGGCATTTCCAGCCCGCGGATGCGCTGGGCCGCTACGCTCGATGCCAGCTGGGCGCCTGCGCTCATGCCAGGTGCTCCAGCACGCGCTGGGTGTACCAGTTGATGAACGCCTCGACCTGGTATTCGCTCTTCATGTACGGGCCCGGCTGGTAGGCGGGGCTGGCTGCGCCCTTCTGGCACAGCTCGACGAAGGCCTTGTCCTGCAGGTTGGTCTGCTTCCAGGTGTGGGTGAGCTTCTCCAGGTCGTAGTCGTCTCCTTCGACCGCGTCATCGGCCACCAGCCAGGTGGTGCGCACCAGGGTCTGGTGCTCGTTGATCGGGAAGGCCGCGAAGGTGATCACGTGGTCGGACTGGAAGTGGAACCAGCTGTTGGGCTGCAGGTGCATGGAGCAGCGGCCCAGCCGGAAGTCGCGCAGCTCGCCGAGCAGCTTCTTGGACAGGCGGTGCCCGTCGGCGGAGAAGGATTCCCCGTCGCCGTCCAGGGATTCGCGGGAGATGCGGATGCCGGCGATGCGGGTGTCCAGCTGCTCCACGATCTCGTAGGGCAATCCGTAGCGGCGGCAGCGTTCCTCCAAGGCCGCCTGGGCTTGCTGGTTGCGCTCCCATACCTCTTCCAGATGCGGCGGAACGGTGTCGTCGCTCAGCCCCCAGGTGGGGAACAGCGAGCAGGCCAGCTCGGGGTGCCCGTCGCAGTGGTAGCACTCGCGGTTGTTCTCCATCACCAGCTTCCAGTTGCCCTCCTCGATGATGTCCTGCTGGTAGGCGACCTTGGCGCGGGCGATATCGTGCGGGGCCAGGTAGGGCTCGAAGATGCCGGCGACCTCGTCGAAGTCCGCCGGAGGGTCCTGGGCCAGGGAAACGAAGACCAGCCCGGCGTGGACCCGGCCGTTAGCGCGCTTGAGCGCGAAGCAGCTCTTGTCGAACTTGCCTTCGCCCGGGGCGGAAGCGTGGATCAGGTCCCCTTCGGGGGAGTAGGTCCACGAGTGGTAGCCGCAGACCAGGTTCCCGGTGCTGCCCGAGGCTTCGGTGAGCACGCGGGCGCCGCGGTGCCGGCAGACGTTGTGCAGCACGTTGACCCCGCCGTCCTCGGTGCGCAGCACGATCAGCGAATGCGGACCGTAGTCCACGGTGACGTAGTCCCCGGGCTCGGGGATCTCGGCAATGCTCGCGGCGAACAGCCAGTGGGTCCCGAAGATGGCCTGCATTTCGACATCGAATACTGAGGGGTCGGTGTACAGCGGGGCTTCGAGCGAGTAGCCCTTGCGCCGGTTGCGGAAGAGTTCGGTGATCTCGGCGAGCTGTTCTTGGTTCACCGACGTAGCGAGCTTCCCACGCGTAGTGCGCGGTGCGCTTACCGAAGCGGTCATCTGTTACTCCTTGGAACACGACGCGGCTGGCGTCCTCTGGCTGTGGTTGCGCGGGCCGATGTGAGGCCGGTCACCGCATGAATCGAGACTAGGAAGAAATAGTCGGCAAGAAAAGCGCAAGAAATTGAACGGAACCGTGCACAATTAGTGCATGATTGATCCACGCTTCGCCACCCTGCGGGTCTTCTCTTCCACGGGCTCGGTAGCGCGCACCGCGGAACTGACCGGCTACTCGGCCTCGGCGGTCTCCGCGCAGCTGCGCGAACTGCAGCGCACCCTGGGCATCAAGCTGATCACCAAGGAGGGCCGCGGGGTGCGGCTGACCTCCGCGGGCCGGCATTTCGTTGCGGGCCTGGACGGGATTGTGACGCAATGGGAGCTGCTCGCGGCGTCCGCACGCAACGCCTCCGGGCAGGTGCAGGGTCAGTTCGGCCTGGGCGGATTCTCCACCGCTGCCGCGCAGCTGCTTGCCCCGCTGGCCGCGGACCTGCGAGCCACCCGGCCCGATACCGAGGTGCAGCTGATCGAAGCGCAGCCGCAGCGCTGCCTGGACTTGCTGCTCGCGGAGCGGATCGACCTGGCCGTGATTGTGGCCAGCCAGACGTCCGGGGGTTCTGCCGCCAGGGACCGGTTCGAGCAGACCGTGCTGCTCGATGACCCGCTGGATGTGGTGCTGCCCGCCACGCACCGGCTGGCGCAGCACAAGTCCGTGGCCCTGGAGGACCTGGCCGATGACCCGTGGATCTCCGAATCCGGGCAGTCGGTCTACCGGGCGCTGTTCGTTGCCGCCTTCACTTCGCTGGGGGTCACCCCGCACATCGCCCACGAGGCGGTGGAGTGGGAAACCATGATCGCGTTCATCGGGGCGGGCCTGGGCGTGGGGCTGCTGCCCCGGCTGGCCACCCTGGGCGATGCGCAGAATGTGGTGCGCCGCCGGATTTCCGGGGCGGCCAAGCCCTCGCGGCGCATCGTGGCGGTGACCCGCAAGGGCAGCCGCGGCTCGCCGCTGATCGAGGAATCCCTGGATATCCTGCAGCGCACCGCCAAGGACATCATTTCCCTGCGCTCGGCCGAGGAACTGGACGGGTAGCCGGCCGCTGGCGGGCTGCCGGACCCGGCGGATTTCGGACCGGGCTATTGACATGGATCACATTCAGTAGCCAGACTTGGGCACATCCGATTTGGTATCCAACTGATATTTCAAGGAAGTGGTCCGCTATGGGCAACTTGGCAGTAAGCTACGCCGGGGCAGGCAAGGTCGAGCTGATCGACACCCCGTACCCCGAATTCGAATTGAAGGACGGGCCCGGGGTCCACCCGGCAAACGTCGGGCGTCAGGTGCACCACGGGGTCATCCTGCGCACCATCGCCACCAACATCTGCGGTTCGGACCAGCACATGGTCCGCGGCCGCACCACCGCCCCCGTCGGGTTGGTGCTGGGCCACGAGATCACCGGCGAAGTGGTGGAAGTGGGCCGCGATGTGGAATTCCTCAAGGTCGGCGACGTCGTCTCGGTGCCTTTCAATATCTCCTGCGGCCGCTGCCGCAACTGCAAGGTCGGGCAAACCGGCATCTGCCTGAACGTCAATCCCGACCGCCCCGGCTCCGCCTACGGCTACGTGGACATGGGCGGCTGGGTGGGCGGCCAGGCCGAATACGTGCTGGTGCCCTACGCGGACTGGAACGCCCTGAAATTCCCCGACCGCGACCAGGCCATGGAGAAGATCCTGGACCTGGCCATGCTCTCGGACATCTTCCCGACCGGCTACCACGGAGCCATCGGCGCCGGGGTCACCGTCGGCTCCACCGTCTATGTCGCCGGCGCCGGCCCGGTGGGCCTGGCCGCGGCCACCTCCGCGCAGCTGCTGGGTGCGGCCACCGTGATTGTCGGGGACCTGAACGCCGACCGGCTGGCCCAGGCGCGCAGCTTCGGCTGCGAAACCGTGGACGTCTCGCAGGGCGACCCGGCCGAGCAGATCGCCCAGATCCTGGGCGTGCCCGAGGTCGACTGCGGCATCGACGCGGTGGGCTTCGAGGCGCGCGGGCACGGGCATGACGCTGGCAAGGAGCAGCCTGCCACGGTGCTCAATTCGCTGATGGAAATCACCCGTGCCGGCGGCAGCCTGGGCATCCCGGGACTCTATGTCACCGGGGATCCGGGCGCCGAGGACGAAGCGGCCAAGGTCGGTTCGCTGTCCATGCGCTTCGGCCTGGGCTTCGCCAAGTCCCACACCTTCGTCACGGGCCAGTGCCCGGTGATGAAGTACCACCGCGGGCTGATGCAGGCGATCCTCTCGGACAAGGTCTCGATTGCCAAGAACGTCAACGCCACGGCCATTGGCTTGGACCGGGCCCCGCAGGGCTACGCGGCCTTCGACGAAGGCGCCGCGCAGAAGTTCGTGCTCGACCCGCACGGGCTGATCAGCGCCTGACCCGCGCTTGACGCGCACTTAACCGCTGCCCGCCGTGCCGGCCGGGAACAATTCCCGGCCCGCACGGCGCACCTCCGGCCGGCTCTTGAGCCCGGCCGATTTGCCGGCCCCGGCCACCACGCACGAGCAACCCCGGGGACCCCGGCTGATTCGGCGCGCCCGCATTCCCCTGCCGGCCCGCCGCCTATTGCCTTTATTGAAGGAAACCGAAATGAAACGCACTGAGCAACCCGTGAACGACCTGGTCAGCGAGCTGCACTCGGCTCGCCGGCGCCGGCCCAGAAGATACCTGTCCTCCGGCACCGACTACTGGGTCTTCGGCATTGCCGGACTCCTCGCCCTGGCGTTCATCGCCTGGGGCTTCGCCTCGCCCGAAGGGCTGGGCTCCGCGGCCGGGAAGGCCCTGGACTGGGTCATCACGAACACCGGCTGGATCTTCGTGATCGCCGCTACCGTTTTCACCCTGTTCGTGCTGGTGGTCGCGGCCAAGAGCTTCGGTCGCATCCCGCTGGGCAAGGACGGGGAGAAGCCGCAGTTCAGCACGGTTTCCTGGATCTCGATGATGTTCGCCACCGGCATGGGCATCGGCCTGGTCTTCTACGGGGTGGGCGAGCCGCTCTACTTCTACATGTCCCCGCCGCCGGAAACCGTGGGCGGGCAGACCTCGGCCGCGGTGGGCACGGCCATGGGCACCACCATGTTCCACTGGACGCTGTTCCCCTGGGCCATGTACGCGATTGTCGGGCTGGGCATGGCCTACGGCAGCTTCCGGCTGGGCCGCCCGCAGCTGTTCTCCTCGATGTTCACCTCGATCTTCGGCGAAAGGGTCGTCCACGGCTGGGGCGGGAAGACGATCAACATCCTGGCCATCCTGGCCACGCTCTTCGGCTCGGCCTGCTCGCTGGGGCTCGGCGCGCTGCAGATCGGCGGAGGCATCCAGTCCGCCGGGCTGCTGTCCTCGGTGGGTTCCGGGGTCCTGGTGCTGATCATTGCGGTGCTCACCGCCTTGTTCGTGGCCTCGGCCGTCTCCGGGATCGAGCGCGGCATCCAGTGGCTGTCCAATATCAACATGGTGCTGGCGGTGATCCTGGCGCTGATCGTATTCATCGGCGGACCGACGCTGTTCATCCTGAACGTGATCCCCAATGCGGTGGGCTCCTTCATCGCTGACCTGCCGGAAATGGCATCGCGGACCGCGGCTTCCGGGGACGGCGACATGGCCGCCTGGCTTTCCTCCTGGACCATCTTCTACTGGGCCTGGTGGGTGTCCTGGACCCCGTTCGTGGGCCTGTTCATCGCGCGGATCTCGCGCGGGCGCAGCATCCGCCAGTTCGTCACCGGGGTGCTGCTGGTACCTTCCACCGTCACGCTGTTCTGGTTCGCCATCTTCGGCGGCGGCGCCATCGGCCTGCAGGAACGGGCCGAACGCAACGGGGACATGGGCCAGGCCCTGGCCCAGATGGTGGACGGGGCCCCGGATATCGACTTCAACTCGGTGCTCTTCGAGCTGCTGGGCGCACTGCCGTTCCCCGAGTGGTTCTCCATCGCGCTGATGGCCCTGGCCGTGGTGCTGATTGCCATCTTCTTCGTCACCGGGGCGGACTCCGCCTCGATCGTGATGGGTGCGCTCAGCGAGCGCGGCGCGCAGGAACCCTCTAAGAAGTCGGTGGTCTTCTGGGGCGTCTCGGTGGGAGCGGTGGCCGCGGTCATGCTGCTGGCCGGCGGGGACCATCCGGCGGCGGCCCTGAACGGGCTGAAGAACATCACCATCGTCTCGGCGCTGCCCTTCGTGCTGGTGATGCTGCTGCTGTGCGTGGCGCTGTGGAAGGACCTGTGCCGTGATCCGCTGGTACTGCGCGGCAAGGTGGCCATGGAGGTGCTGGAACAGGCAGTGGATGACGGAATCGACCGCCACGAAGGCGAGCAGTTCAGCCTGATGACCAGGGAGAACTCCATTGTGGCCGCGTCGGGCCTGCCAGCTGGAGACCGGCCGGAGCCGGTAGCCCAGGAGCTGGAAGCCCCGGCGCGCGAACCGCAGCCGCGGCCCGAAACGGATCTGGAACCCGAGGGCGCCGGCCGCTAGCGGCCGGTTCGCGTCCCCGGCATCCAGCTAGGGGGCGCGGCGCAGGGCCTGCTCGAAGTGGGCCACATGCTCGGAGACCAGCCGCGCGGCCAGCTGCGCGTCGCCATCGAGGATGGCGCGCAGCAAGGCCGAATGCTCGGAAATATGCTCTGCGATCGGAGGCATCTGGTCGATGACCAGGCACCAGATCCGGGTCACCAGATTATCCAGGCGCACCAGGGTTTCCTCCAGGTACTTGTTGGCCGCCGCTTTGTAGATGAGCCGGTGGATGCGCACATCCAGCAGCAGCAGCGAACGCTGGTCCAGGGCGGGATCCAGGGCATCGATCTGCTGCAGGTAGCCGGCCAGCTGCTCGCGGATCTGCGGGTCCTTGTTCGCGGCCGCGTTGCGCGCGGCCAGCGGCTCGAGCACCTGGCGCATTTCGGAGATGTAGTTCAGCTCATGGAAATCCACGGCCGTGGCGAAGGTGCCGCGGCGCGGATAGGACACCACCAGGTGGTCGGTTTCCAGCCGCTTGAGAGCCTCGCGCATCGGGGTGCGCCCAATGCCCAGTTCCTCGGCCAGCTGAGGCTCGTGGATCGGGTGCGTCGGAGCGATTTCGAGCAGCACCAGCCGGTCGCGCAATGCGTTGTAGGCTCGATCAGCCATCGAGCCTTGCTCGGTGGCGACGCTGGTCAGTTCGGTGGGCCTTGGCATATCGCTCTCTATCACTGTTCAAAAATCAATTGCCGACACACAAAGAGTATCGCCCCGGCTTCGATTTAGGCGCTTTTCCTGCGTCGATGCGCTCAACAGCCCTTGGCTTGCCGGCGAACGGCAGAGCGGAAAACCGCTCTGGAAGCGCTGGGAAAGGCGCCAGGAAGAACGGCCGGAAAAGTTGTTGACGCTGTGCTGAAGCACACATAGTATTGTGATCATCAATTGATATATCAGTATCCGGCCAGAGGTTGGCGGGTCTGCCCGCAGCTGCTTCCGAAGGCAGGGGCAGCGCGCAGTTCCGCTGGGAAGACTCAGGCCGGACGGCTTTGAATCCGCGGCGCAGAGCACTGCGCGGAAGCCAGGTGCAACCGCATGAAAATCCCCCGAAAAACCACTACGAGCCATGGCGAAGCTAATGCCATCTCGGCGAAACCAAGGAGCGGCACGATGACCGAACCGAACAACAAGTATGTCCTGACCCTCACCTGCGCCGAGCGCCCGGGCATCGTGCATGCGGTCACCGGGTTGCTGCTCAAGCACCATGGCGACATCCGGGAGCTCAAGCAGCATGACGACCAGCTTTCCGGGACGCTCTTCATGCGCATCGAATTCGAGGTCGCCGCGGCGGAGGATATCCCCGCCGAGATCGCCGAGCTCGAATCGGGCCTCGGCCAGCTCGCCGATGAGCACCAGGCCACCTGGGGTTTGCGCCCGGCCGGAAACAAGAAGCGCGTGGTGGTGATGGTCTCCAAATTCGGCCACTGCCTGCACGATCTGCTGTTCCGCGCCCGGATGGGGGAGCTGCCGGTGGAGATCGCGGCAGTAGTCTCCAACCACCCGGACCACCGGCAGCAGGTCGAGTGGAATGGGATCCCGTTCTTCCACATTCCTGTTACCCCTGAGACCAAGCCCGAGGCCGAGTCCAAGCTGATGGACCTGGTGGAGCGCTTCGAGGTGGATCTGGTGGTGCTGGCCCGCTACATGCAGGTGCTCTCCGATGACCTCACCCGCAAGCTCACCGGCCGGGCCATCAACATCCACCATTCGTTCCTGCCCTCCTTCAAGGGGGCCAAGCCCTACCACCAGGCCTTCGAGCGCGGGGTGAAGACCGTGGGCGCCACGGCGCACTACGTGAATTCGGAACTGGACGAGGGGCCGATCATCACCCAGCGAGTCCAGGAAGTGGACCACAGCTACGCGCCCGAGCACCTGGTGGCCGCCGGACGCGATACCGAGTGCAAGGCCCTGTCCGATGCGGTGCGCTGGCACTGCGAAGACCGGGTCTTCCTCAGCGGCTCGCGCACCGTGGTGCTGCGCTAGCACCCTCCGGGCTACAGGCCCCGGCGGGGATTCGATGGACATCGTATGACGATGCCCGCCGAACCCGGCCGGGGCCTTTGCTGCTGCCGGCCATTTGGGCCCGGAGGCGCCTGGCCGGAGGCACAGAGGCGGGGATGGTCGTGCGGTCGAATGCAGGGGCGCGGAAGTTTTCCCAAGTTAACCTAGGAATTATCCTTGTCTTGGCTGCTGGGGGTATGCAAGGCTATGGATCAAACGGGTGCTTGTGACCCAGCTCATGAAATAAGAACCAGCGGCTCCCAGAAGGAATGTGTCGATGTTTGGACTACCGGCGTTCACGACCATGGTCATCATCGGGGTTCCGGCCCTCTGGGTGATCTATACAGGTGTTTTCCTGTGGCTCAGCCGCGGCTGGAAGCGCGAAGATGCGCAGGAGCAGCAGTGAGCATCGAGATCCTGTTCCTGATCATCTATTTCATCGCCATGGCCGGCATCGGCTTCTGGGCGCTCAAGCGCGGCAAGCAGGATGCCGAAGGGTTCCTGCTCGGCGGACGCAGCCTCGGCCCCGGTGTCACCGCGCTGCGGCTGCAAAGCTCATCCATGTCCGGCTACATGTTCATGGGTGCCGGATCCATGGGCTACACCCAGGGCTATTTCAGCATGTGGTACGCGCTGGGCGACCTGGGCGGCGGCATCCTGAACCTCTCGGTCCTGGGCCGGCGGATGCGCAAGCTCTCCCAGATCCTGGGCTCCATCACCTCCATCGAATACCTGGAGCACCGCTACCCCTCGAAGTGGATCCGGCTCATCGCCGCTCCCGTGGCGCTGTTCTGCATGTTCTTCTACGTGCTGGCCCAGTTCATCGCCGGCGGCCGCGGACTGGAAATGGTCACCGGGGTCTCCTTCCCGGTGGCCCTGGCGATCGCCATCGGCGTGATTGTCCTCTATACCTTCCTGGGCGGCTACCTCGCGGTGGCCTACACCGACTTCGTGCAGGCCATCATCATGGTGGTGGGCATGGTCTGGATCCTGATTGCCACGCTGATCGCCATCGGCGGGTTCACCAAGGGCAACGAGGCCGTGGGCGCCATCAACCCCAACCTGCTGACCATGTGGGGAGCGGACCTGGGCTACCAGGGCCAGTGGGGCGTCATCATCGGTGCCTTGCTGGTCTTCTCCATCGGCTACATGGGATGGCCGCACGTGGTGGTCAGCCACATGGCCATGAAGAAGCCATCGGTGGCACGCACCGCCGGAGCCTACTCGCTGGCCTTCAACCTGCTGTTCATCCCCGGCCCCTACCTGGTGGGCTTGTTCGCGCTGATCCTGCTGCCTAATCTGGCCAACCCGGAAACCGCGATCTTCGAGGTCGCCGACGCGGTACTGCCGACTTTCGCCGTGGGCATCGTCATGGCAGCGATCATGGCAGCCATCATGTCCACCGCCGATGCCCTGCTGCTGCAGGCCGGCACCATCGCCAGCCAGGACATCTACGCCCGGTTCATCAACAAGAAGATGAGCGATGCGCAGATGGTCTGGGTCTCGCGGATCACCGTGCTGGCCCTGGCCATCATCGGCTATGGCATTGCCGCTTTTGATCCTCCCGCGGTGGCCGCCGTGGTGATCTTCTCAACGACCGTGCTGGGCAGCGCCTTCGTCCCTTCCTATATCTGCGCGGTGTGGTGGAAGAAGGCCAATACCGTTGGCGCGATCTCCTCGATGGCCGCCGGCACCCTGGTCTCGGTGCTCTGGCAGGTGTCCGGGGCTCCGGATGCCACCGGCATCGATCCGATGGTCACCGGCATCCTGGCCTCCACCGCGGCCATGGTCATCGGCAGCCTGGCCAGCCAGAAGTCGCATCCCGTGCCGGAGCATATTGGCCGGGCCCTGGATGAGACCGCGAAGATCGGCCCAATCCCGAAGAAGATGCTCATGGGCCAGGACTCCCTGCTGGCCAGCCAGGCGGAAATGGCGGCCCGCGATGAATGAACTGGTGCTGAAAACCTTGGTTGATGACCAGGACGCGCAGCGCATCCTTGCCGCCAAGGCGCCAGGGCTGAGAGTCGAGTCGGCCAAGCTGCGCCACCATCCCTTTGCGGGGTTCATCTTCGAGGTGCCGCAGCTGGCCGGACGGACCGGGCAGGCGCACGCCTTGGTGGACTACTACTCGGGCAAGGCCTTCGTCTGCGATCCGTGGCAAGCCGAAGATGCGGAAACCGGCCAAGCGCTGGACCGGGTGGCTGACCCGCAGTGGAACACCATCGATTTCGACACCGCACGCCGGCGGGCCAAGGCCCTATTGTCCACCGCGGCGCTGCGCCGGGCCCGGCTGGCCTGGCGCGGCGGGATCCGCGAAAAGAGCAGTGTCGCCAAGGTCTGGAAACCCAACTGGGTGATCGAAGCGAGCCTGGAGAAGAAGTCCTACCGCGTCATGGTGGATGGACTGAACGGCGGCTACTTCTTCATCGGCAGCTGAGACCGGAAACGCCGGAGGACGGCGCAATGACCAAGATCCATCCCATCACAGGAAGACATCGGAGATTCAATGAAGAATATGCCAAAGCAGTTCCCCGCCCGGATGCTGAAGAAGGGCTCCTGCATCGTTGCCGGCTCGGCACTGTTCCTCGGCTTGGGGCTGGTCCCGGCCAACGCTGTAGGCAACGGGCCGGACTACACCGGAAATGAAACCATCAACACCTCGATCCTGCATACGCACGAATCGATGGCCGCCGAACTGCGCAAGCAGGATGCCAAGCAATCGGCGATGGAACTGGAAGTCATCGGCCAATCGGCCAAGGGACGCGATCTGTTCTTGGCCAAGTACCTGTCGGACCCGGAAAATCCCACGATCATGTTCCTCACCCAGCAGCACGGCAACGAGCAGCTGACCACCGAGGGGACCCTGGAAGTGATCAAGCACCTGGGCTCGGGGCGGATGAAGGAGGTGCTCGCGGACGTCAACATCCTGGTGGTGCCGATGCTGAACCCGGATGGCGCCATGGGCGATGTGGACTTCCCGCTCGATGACTACATCGCCTCGGGGGACCGGCACCTGACCCGCTACAACGCCAACAACGTGGACATCAACCGGGACCACGTGGCCAAGACGCAGCCGGAAATCCAGGCGCTGCACAACAATGTGCTCTCCGCCTACGGCATCGACTACATGATCGATTTGCACCACCAGGGCACCCGCTCGGCGGTGGACGGCCAGCTGGTATCCGGCTCGATCCTCTACCCGACGACCCCGGACGTGCCTGAGGAAGTCCGCGAGGGTTCCAAGCGCCTGGGCGCAGTGGTTTACCAGAATGTCGACCGGACCGGCTGGGGCCACTTGGGCAAATACGTGGGCGGGACCGCCAACACCATTGCGCGCAATGGCATCGCGGCCGAATACGGCATTTCCACCTTGCTCTTCGAAATGCGCGGCATGAGCGACCACAGCAACCCGGATTATGTCCTGGGACAGAAATCCAATGGCTACTTGCGCCAGCAGACCATCCTCACCCTGGAGAGCACCATCAAGGCGGTAGCCGATGGCTCCGTGGAAACCATGGACACCTCGTTCTGGGACAGCCTGCCGGAGCAGTCGACATTGCCCGGAGAAGAGGCTGACGAATAGCCGACCTAGTTGATGGCGGGCCTGCAAGGGCCCGCCATTGTCCTGCCTGGAGCAGGAGAACCGCGCTCGGCCCGAAGCTCTGCTGGCCCTAGGGGCGCCTCCGGTACGTTTCTACTAGCACTGTCCATACCGGCAAGGAAGCTGACCCATGTTCATCCGCAATGCCCGCCCCTGGGGCGGTCCGCCCAGCGACATCCTGATTGGCGACGGCAAGATTTCAGCGATCTCCGCGCACGACCCGCAGCAGATGCGCAACCTGGCGGACGTCGATGGCCGCGGGCGCATCCTTCTCCCGTCCTTCTCCGACGTGCATGTGCACCTGGATTCCACGCGCATCGGACTGCCTTTCCGCGAGCACACTGGACGCCCGGGGGTGTGGGGCATGATGAGCAACGACCGGGAGAACTGGCGGGACGCCGAAATCAGCTTGCCCGAGCGCGTGGCCGGAACCCTGGAACGGATGATCGCCCGAGGCACCACCCGGGTGCGTTCCTTCGCCCAGGTGGATGTGGATTCCAAGCTGGAGAAATACGAGGCCGTGGTGGCCGCGAAAAAGAAGTTCGCCAACGAGGCCGAGGTGCAGATCATGGTCTTCCCGCAGGCAGGGATCCTGCGCGAGCCGGGTACCGTCAAGCATCTCGAGGACGCTTTGGAAGCCGGTGCGGATGCCATGGGCGGCATCGACCCCTGCGCACTGGACCGCGACCCGGTCCGCCACCTCGACGTGGTGTTCGGGCTGGCCGATAAATACCAGGTGGACATCGACGTGCACCTGCACGAGCCCGGTGCGCTCGCCGTCTTCTCGGCAGAGTTGATTGCCGAACGCACCCGGGCGCTGGGCATGCAGGGCCGGGTCAACCTGTCCCATGCCTACGAGCTGGGCAGTGTCAGCGAGGCTACCAGCCGCCGGCTGATCGACACCTTCGCCGAGCTGGACATCTCGTTGACTTCCGTTGCGCCCAGTACCTCCAATCATCTGCCGCTGGTGGACCTGGTTGGAGCCGGGGTGCGATTCGGCTTGGGGGAGGACGGGCAGCGCGACTACTGGAGCCCCTACGGGAACTGCGATCTGCTGGACCGGACCTGGCAGCTGGCTTTCGTCAACGGGTTCCGCCAGGACGAACTGATCGGGCATGCGCTGGCCGTGGCCACCATGGGCGGCGCCTCGATCATGGACCGCACGGTGCCGCGCCTGGCTTCGGTGGCCGACCGCCCGGGATTGGCTGCAGGAGACCGCGCCGACCTGGTGCTGGTGGATGGCGAGAGCATTGCCTCCACCGTGATGGACCGGGGCACCGACCGCACCGTCATCCACGATGGGCGGGTGGTGGCCGAAGGATTGAAGGTGCTGTCGGCCGGGAATCCGTACTGAGCCGGTGCGTTGCTCCAGCTGGGCACGGTCCAGCGATCGCTGGACCGTGCTGCCACCGCCGCCACCGGAGAAGCCGAAGGCCGCGGTGCAGGAACCGGAAAGTCCCTGTACCGCGGCCTTCGACGGCAGCAAGCTAGGTGGCGCGCAGCGCGGCAAATGTCGCCGAAGCGACCTCGGTGACCGCGCGCTCCCAGTCGCTAAGCAGGCCCAGGATGTTCTGCCCATCGGCGCGGCGGGCATCCAGCTGCCCGGCCAGCGCGGCCAGGGTCGCCGTGCGCAGCTCGGTGTTCAAATTGACCTTGCCCACCCCGAAGGAAATGGAGCGCGAGAGGTCCGCGGGCGCGATGCCCGACGCCCCGTGCAGCACCAGCGGCACCGGTGATTCGGCGTGGATGGCTTCCAGCACATCCCAGTGGATCTTCGGTTCGCCCTTGTAGCGGCCGTGGACATTGCCGATGGCCACGGCCAGCAGCTGCGCGCCGCTGTCCTGGACGAACCGGGCCACCTGCGCCGGATCGGTCAGCTGGGAGGCGCTCTGCTCGAAGGCCTTGTCCTCATTGCCGGGAAGCGCACCCAGCTCGGCTTCCAGCACCACGTCCGGACCGATCAGCGAACGCACCTGCTGGACGAAGGCGGTATTCTCCTCCAGCGTCCCGGCCGAGCCGTCGGCCAGCACCGCGGTGGCGCCGGCCTGCACGGCGCGGGCGATCAGCTGCGCGTCGCTGGCATGGTCCAGCTGGATCGCCACCGGCACGGCGGCCTGCTCGCCCAGGATGCGCAGGGCGGAGATCAGCCGCAGGCCCGCGGTGGACCCGGCGGCCTTCGGCGCAACGTTCAGGATGACCGCGCGGTCCTGGGCTTCGGCCTCGGCGACCACGGCCAGCGCAGTGGTGAAGTCGTAGCAGGTGAAAGCCGGGACGGCATGCCCTGCGGTGATGGCCTGGGCGACCATCTGGTTCATGGGGGTGAGCATCGGGATAATTACACTCCTGCAGCGGTGATGATGGCGTAGGTGATGGCGGTGAGCGCGAATCCGGCCACGCCCAGCACCGTGGTCAGCACGGTCCAGGTGCGCAGGCCCTCGGCCACGGACAGGCCCAGGAAGCGGGTGACAATCCAGAAGCCCGAGTCGTTCACGTGGCTCAGGCCGAAGGCGCCGAAGCCCACCGCTGCCAGGATCAGTGCGGTCTGCACGGTGGAATAGCCGCCGGCTTCCACTGCTGCGGCCAGCAGGCCGGTGGTGGTGATGATCGCGACCGTGGCGGAACCCTGCGAGGCGCGCAGGATGGCGGCCAGGATGAAGGCCATCACGATGATCGGCAGTCCTGCCGAGGACAGCGACTGCGCCAGCACGGTGCCGATGCCCGATTCGGTGAGCACCTTGCCGAACACGCCGCCGGCGCCGGTCACCAGGATCACGATGGCCGCCGGGGCCAGGGCGGAGTCCATGACCTTGCCGGTCTGCTCGCTGGTCCAGCCGCTGCGCACGCCCAGCAGGTAGTAGGCCGCCAGCACGGTGACCAGCAGCGCGACAGCAGGGGATCCGACAAAGCCCAGGATATTCGCGGCAGTTGATTCCGCGGGCACCAGCGAACCGCCCACGGTGCCGAGCATGATCATCAGGATCGGCAGCAGGATCATGGAAATGACCATGGACGAGGTCGGGGCCTTGGTCTTGGTCTTGGCCAGGGTGGTGCCGGCTCCGGAAGCGCCGAAGGATTCGAACTGCTCGGCGGTTTCGGGAAGCATCGGGATCTCGCGGCGGTTGATGCGCTTGGCCACGAAGTAGCTCAAGACGCCCAGCGGGGCGCAGAACGCCAGGCCCAGGATGGTGGCCCAGCCGATGTCGGCGCCGAGGATCTCAGCGCCGCCGACGACACCCGGATGCGGCGGAACCACTACGTGGATGGCCAGCATGATTGCGCCCACCGGCAGGCCGATCTTCACCGGCGGAACGCCCAGGGCCTTGGCGAAGCCGTAGATGATCGGCACCAGGACGATGAAGCCCACGTCGAAGAACACCGGAATGGCCAGCAGGAAGGCCGCGGTGGTCAGCGCGGCGATCACCCGGCGCGGGCCGAAGAGCGCGGTGAAGCGGGTGGAAAGCACCTGGGCTCCACCGGAAATCTCGATGACCTTGCCGAGCATCGCGCCCAGGCCCACCAGCACGGCCACGCTGCCCAGCGTGCCGCCCATGCCAGTGGTCACCAGGCCGGCCACCTCCTGGATGGGGATGCCCGCGGCCAGGGCCACGAGCATGCTGACCAGCAGCAGGACGATGAAGGCGGGCATCTTGAACTTGATGACGCCGAGCAGCAGCAGGGCCACTCCGGCCACTGCGATCAGTAGCAGCATTAGCGGGCTCATGGGTTGTGTCGTCTCCTTTGACGCGGTGCGCGGGTGTCGAACCCGCGCGCTGATGACTTTACTGGGCAGCCTTCGGGGCTACGACCTTGATGACAGCGGAATCGTCGGCCGCGGCCAGCTCGTGGGCTTCGCCCAGCAGGTAGAGCTGTTCGGCCGCCGAAGCCACCGGGGTGGACAGGTGCAGGGAGCGGGCCGCGGAGGTCACGATGCCCATGTCCTTGACGAAGATGTCCAGGCGCGAGAGCACTTCGGCGCCATCCTCGGAGTAGGCCTCGAGCATGCGCGGGCCGCGGTTGCCGAGCATGAAGGAGTTCGCGGCGCCGGCCTGCAGCGCTTCCAGGGTGGTGGCCTGGTCCAGGCCGAGCTTGTCCGCCAGGGCCAGGGCCTCCGCGGCCGCGGCGATGTGCACGCCGCACAGCAGCTGGTTCACCGTCTTCAGGGCCTGGCCATCGCCGGGCTTGTCGCCCACGATGCTCAGGGTGGAAGCCAGCAGCTCCAGCACCGGGCGGACCTTCTCCAGCTGCGCCGGCTCAGCGCCGACCACGATCAGCAGGTCGCCTTCGCCGGCGCGCACCGGGCCGCCGGAGAGCGGCGCGTCCACCAGGCCCAAGCCCAGTTCGGCCAGGCGCTTGGCGGTGGCGGGCACTGCTTCCAGGCCAACGGTGGAGGTCAGGATGACCACCGCGCCGGTTTTCAGCTGCCCGGCCACGCCCTGCTCGCCGAAGAGCACGGCATCCAGCTGCTCGCCGTTGCGTACTGCCAGCAGCAGTGCATCAGCGCCGGTGACCGCTTCGCGGGCGGAAGCGTAGGTAGCGATGCCCGACTGGCTGGCCAGGGCCATGCGTTCGGCCGAGATGTCGAATCCGTTGACTTCCAGCTTGGTGGCCAGGCGGGTTGCCATGGGCAGGCCCATGGCGCCCAGGCCGAGGACTGCAACTTTGGTAGTGCTCATTGGGATCTCCAAGAAATTGTAAAGATGGTTAGAAAGTGGCGCTCAGCTTGGCGGTGACGGCGGTCAGCGAGCTGTCGTCGCCCACGTTGCCGGCGAAGACGATGTAGGGGATGCCGGCGGCAGGTCCGTCCACCGATTCCCAGAGCGAGACAATGCCCGGGAGCATCGGCCCGCGCACGATCGCATGGCGGATTTCCAGGCCATGGGCGGCGACATCCGAGGAGGTGATCCCGCCCTTGGCGATCACGAAGCGCGGGGGAGTGGCATGCAGGATCAGGTTGACGACCGAAACCACCGCAGCGCTCACGGTGCGGGCGATCTCCAGCGACTGCGCCGCGTCATCGGTTTTCACCAGCTTGCGCGAGGTGTGCACGATGACATCCTGGGTGGCCAGGGCGGCGCTGATCTGCGCGGCCTTGCCCTTGAGGTAGGCCTCGGAGCCGTCGGCGAGGATTTCCGGGACATCCAGCTCGATCACCGTGGCATTCGAGTGCCGGCTGGTCAGGTCGGCCAGCTGGCGGGTGGTCACGCCCACGTGGGAGCCCACCACGATCAGCCCGCCGTCGGTGCGCCGCTCGGCGCCGTTGCCCGCGTAGATCTCCTCGGCGGACAACGGCTGGCGCTGCTGCTGGCCGATGCGGGCGCGCACGAAGGGCGGGCCCACGCGGCACAGCACGCGGGTTCCGGCCGCTTCGGCCTGCTGCAGGCCCTCGGACAAGGCCAGCAGGTCGTTTTCCGTGACGATATCCGCGGTGGCGACCTGCGCGTTGGAAGCTTCGGCCAGGCGGGTGGCGATGGAGGAAGCGCCGGAACGGATGGTGTCCAAGTCCAGGACCATCACGTCCTTGGCCGCGATGCGCCCGGCGGTCTTCTCGGCGACGTAGTCCGGCAGATAGCTGGTGCTGAATCCGAAGGTGGCGTCTTTGGCGAACTCCGTCTGGCTGACCTTGGCGACCTGGCCATCGATGGTGCGCATGTAGTGCTCGCCGGCCACGGTGATCCGCCCGGCTTCGCCGAAAGCAGGAACCATCAACACGGCATCCACCGAAGAATCCGGATCCACGGCCGCCGCGGTGGCGGCCAAGGTGTCGGTTTCCAGCGGGAAATGCCCGCGCAGGGTGGAGTCGCTGCGGCTGACAAAGGACACCGACAGGCCGGTTTCCGCCGCTGCCTGCAGGGCGGCCCGGGCCACCTGCTCATTGCGCAGCGCGGCGTCGCCGGCGTCCAGGGAGCGGGCGTTGGTGAGCACGTAGACGGCCAGCGGGCGTTCGCCATCCAGCTGCAGGTCGAAGGCCCAGCGGAAGTCCTCGACGTCCCAGCGGGTGAGCACCGGAAGGTTGCTGACCGATTGGGTTCCGGTCGGGTCGTCATCCAGGACCACCAGCACGCTGCCGGTGGAGTGCGCGGCCTCGGCGATTTTCGCGGGCGCGATCTCGCGCTCCGGGAGGTATCCGGCGAGCAACTCGGACTCAAGCATGGTCAAGGACTCCTTCGTCATTGGGCAACGTCTTGGCATCATAGGTAAGATGTCAGACATCTGTCATGACGATTAGTGTTACATGGATCGCGGTCGGCCGCAACTGCCTGCGGGACATAGACTGGACAGGTCTTTGGCGGGATGAATTGTCCCGGGGATGGAGGAAGCATGGCCCGGAAGTCATTGGTCGTAGAGGTCGCCGACAGCGTCTTGGACCGCATAGTCAGCGGTGAACTGTCGGTTGACGAGTTGATTCCTGGCGAGCTGGAACTCTGCGAGACCCTGGAAGTCAGCCGGATGACGGTGCGCGAAGCGATCAAGACACTCGCGGCGCAGAACATCATCCGCGTCGAACGGGGCCGCGGGACCTATGTGAATCCGGTCAACATGTGGAACTCGCTGGAGGCGGTAGTGCGCGCCACAACCGCCGGCGTGGGGGCGGCCGCGGCCGCCGTGCAGCTGATCGAGTTGCGCCGCATGCTGGAGACCGGCGCCTGCGAGCTGGCCGCCTCGCGGATCACCGAGGAGCAGATGGCAGCAATGGGCGAACTGCTCGAAGCCATGCGCGCAGCACACGCGGCCAAGGATTTGGACGGTTTTGTCGAAGCAGACCTGGAATTCCACGACGTGATCCTGCGGGCCTCCGGAAATGTTTTCGTTTCGGCGCTCTACGAGCCGCTGGGCCGAGTGCTCTCCTCACGGCGGCGCGAGACCAGCGCCTTCGCGCAAATCCAGCAGCACGCCATCGCCGAGCACGAGCAGATCCTCGTTGCGCTACAGCGGCGCGACAGCTCCCAAGCACGCCAAGCCATGGATAACCACATGCAGCAAACGCTGGATGATTTGAATACCTTCGTGCTCAATCGGTAGCCACCGGGCCAATTGCCGTTTGGCACCCTGGCGGGAACGCGGTATCCAGGGATATGGAGTGCATCCCTGCGTGCTGGGCCATCAGCAGCTGACCGGGATGCATGGCAATGACGCAGAAGCCGAGCTCAGGCGTTGAAGCTCTGGGCGAGCAGGCGATAGGCATCCAACCGGTCTGCCGGGTCGCAGACCAAGGTATTGAGCATCAGCTCATCGGCGCCGTGCTCCTCGGCCAAGGCCAGCAGCCGGTCGCGGACCTGGTCCGGGGTGCCTACGATCAGCGCTTTGCTGCGCTCCTCGGCACGGGCCCGTTCCTGCGCATTCCACGGGTGGCTCGCCGCTGTTGCCGTCGAGGGGATCGGTCCATCGTGGCCGAGGTCCTTGCGCACACGCCAGAGCAAGAGCGCATTGGCCAGGGCCTGCGCCTTCTCTTCGGTCGCGGCGGTGGCAAAGCGAACGGCCAGCACGGTGTGGGCGGCATGCCCTGCGTTGGCCGCGGCTTCGCGGTAGGCCCGGGTGGCAGGCTCGCCGCCAGCAGGGCGCAGGAAGTGGCCATGGACGTAGCCCGCCCCGAGCGTTCCGGGCAAGGGCGCGGTGGAACCGCCGGCGCCCAGAACCCAGACGCGGCCTGCCGGTTCGGTATCCGAGGGCTCATGGACGGCGTCCGAATCATGCACCAGGGCGGCAATCTTCTGCGCGTAATGCGGGTCCGAGAGCGCAGCACGGCCCACGCCGAGGTCCACCCGGTCCGGGTGCACGGCGGCCAGCAGGCCCATGGCTTCTAAGACCTTCTGCGCCTGGTAGTACGGCAGCAAGATGGCACCGGTGCCGACCCGAATGGTCTCCGTGCGTTCCAAAGCCAGCGCGGTCATCATTTCCGGGGCGGCACTGGCGAAGGATTTCGAATGGTGGTGCTCGGCAAACCAGATGCGGTGGTAGCCCAGCGCTTCCGCATCCTGAGCCAATTGCAGGCCGCTGGACAAGGCCTGGCCTGCGGTGGGGGCATGCTCGGTTAGCGGGACCTGGTCAAGTATGGAAAGCCTCATGCAGGCAGGCCTGCTTTGCGATTCTCCGGGGCAAGCTGCAGCTGCATGATCATGTCCTTTCAGCGGCGAGGGTCCAGTCAGTGAGCTTACCGCGTCGCGCAGGGCAGCGGGGCATCCAAGACGCGGCAGGCAGGGGAGCGCTGGCGATCCTTGCCTCCACCCTGAGGGGGAGGCGGGGCAACGGATATCATTCCCGGTCGGGAGGACATCGCCGGCGCACGGATCTAGTGTTGACACGTAGAGAAAGCAGCAGCTGCGTCCACCTGAGAAAAGGAATCCCGTGCACGGCACTTCGCGTTCAGCATCCAACCGCACTTCGACCTGGCTGGCGGCCTGGTCCGCCGCCCTTGCCCTCGGCATAGGCCTGACTGGCTGCGGCGCCATTGAAAGCTATGACAAATCGATCGCGGATGCCTGGGCGGTGACCTACGAGGTCACCGTGAGCGGGGAAGCCGCCGATGAGCTGAGCGATGTGTCCTACCTGGACTCGCCCAGCCGCGGCGAAGACTCGGCCGAAGTGACCGAGGAAGCGGTGGCCACCACCAGCGGTGCTGGCAAGAACAGCGAATCAACCTGGACTGCCCAGAGCGTCATCACCGCCGAAAAGGATGCAGCCATCGCGGCTACGCCGGCCGCAGGCAGCACCGCCACCTGCCGGATCCTGCTCGACGGGGTGAAGGAGATCGCGGCGCAAACCGGCAAGCCCGGCGAACGCGTGGAATGCGCGGTAACGACCCCTGCCTTCGGGGAAAAATAGCCCTGCCATCGCCGCCCCGAGCAGGCGAGGTATCCAGCTGCCATCCAGCAGGCGCACAGCGAACGGCACGTGGCGGCGATAGAATTGCAAGGAGCCGCCGAGGTGTACCCGGCGGGCGGGAAGGCATAGCAAAGCAGTGGCCCCAAGGATTCCATCGCGCAAGGACAGGCAGAACTTTCCTGCCGCTGCGCTGCCCTCAGGCCGCGGCCTGCCTGCCCTGGGGCAGATCCTCGGTTTCCTGCTGCGCGTGCTGAAGCTTGGCCACGTGCGCGTTTTCCGCTACCTGGCGGTGATCACCACCCTGCAGGCAGCTAATGGCCTGCTGGTCATCCCTGCGATCAAATACCTCTTCGGCCTGGCGCTGGAGAACAGCAAGCTGAACAACGTCACCGACCGGACCTACACCGCGCTGCTGGCCCATCCGGTCTCGGTGCTGCTCCTGCTGGCCATCGCGGTGCTGGCACTGGGCGCGGTGAGCGTGCAGTTCGTGGCACTGATCGTGATGGTCAACCGCCAGCAATCCGGGAAGCCTCCCAACCTGCGGGCCGAGTGCCGCGAGACCGCCGCCTGCCTTGGCCGGATGCTGTCCTACCCCTCGCCGCTGATGATGGTGTACTTTTTCCTCGCCCTGCCGCTGGGCGGCTTGGGCCTGTCTTCCGTGCTGATCCAGGGTGTGGGCATCCCGCCCTTCGTGACCCGCGAGTACCTCAAAGCGCCGCTGAGCACGGGGATCTACCTGCTGATGATCGGGGCGATCATCTACGCCAACCTCCGCCTGGTGCTCACCTTGCCGCTGCTGGCTGTCGGGCCGAAGCGGCCGCTGGCCGCCTTGGGCACCAGCCTGAAGGCCACGCACCGCAACAGCCTGCGCTACCTGCTGCTGATCGGGATCCCGCTGGGAGTCTGCGCCCTGTGCGTCTCGCTGCTGGTCGAGGCGCTGGTATGGACCTCGGATCTGGCCGCCAATCTGCTCGGCGTGCAGAACTCCGCGCTGGTGGCGACCTTGTGCATCGGCGTGGGCCACACGCTCGGTTTCCTGCTGATCGGAGCCGCGACCGTGGTGGCGATCCAGGTTGTGGTGGCCCTGAGCCGCGAGCACCTGGCACTGCCTATCACCCTGCAGGAACGCTCGCAACGGCATCGCAGCGCGCAGTCGCGCGCACTGAAGGCCACCGCCGGGACCGCGGCCGCGGCCTTGGTGCTTTCAGCGAGCTTTGCCGCATCCCCTGCCTTGGGGCAGACCGCAACGGGAGCCGGGGACGCGCAGATCCTGGCCCACCGCGGCTACTCGGCAGGCGGGGTGGAAAACACCTTGGGAGCCCTGGAAGCCGCGGCAACGCATCAGGCCGACATCGTCGAGGCCGATTTCCAGGAAACCGCGGACGGGCATTTCGTAGCCAGCCACGATACCAACCTGCTGGTGGTCGCCGGGGTGAACCGGAACATCCACGAGATGACCCTGGCCGAAGTCCGGAAGATCACCGTGCGCGAAGGCGGCTTCGCCGACCGCATCCCCACCATGCAGGAGTACCTGGAGCACGCCGATGAGCTGGGCATCCCGGTGCTCGTGGAACTGAAGGTCACCGGCCACGAATCCAAGGGCTACCTGGAGCGCTTCCTGGCGCAGCTGGACGCGACCGGGACCACCACGCAGAACATCTACCATTCGCTCAGCCCCCGGGCAGTCAAGGAAATCAAGGCGAAACGCCCCGAGCTGCGGGTCGGGCTGACAGTGGCCATGAGCGTGGGCGGGCTGCCGAAGGCAAACGCCGATTTCTACACTCTGGAGCAGGCCTCCTTCACCCGCGAATTCCTGGACCAGGCCCACGCACTGGACCGGGAGGTGTATGCCTGGACCGTTAATGACGAGTCCACCATCCGCGAGCTGCTGGGCCTCGGCGTGGACGGCATCGTCACCGACAACGTGGAACTGGCCATCCGGGACCGCTACCTGGTGGCCAACAACCCCGCCGCGGAGTACCGGGTGGGTTCCGCGCTGGCGTACCTGGACATCTTCCGCTAGATTCCGGCGCTCAGGGCGTCTCCGGATAGGTGCCATCGCCCAAATCCGGATTTGCCAGCGACTGCAGCGGATCATGCAAGAACACCCGACGCCCTTCGTTGCGCAGCCGGCGCAGCCCTTCCAAGGTCATTCTCCGGGCCACATCGGTGAAGGAGAACACCCGGGAAATATCCACGTGCACGTCTCCGTCGAAACGCGACTCGGACATGATATCCAGCAGTTCGGCAGCAGCGGTGAACTGCACGTTGCCCTGCAGCGAGAAGGTCTCGCGCGTGCCGCCGCGCTGCACATCGATGACATCGAGCCGGCCATGGCTCGGGGCCAGCAAGTGCATGCCCATGTCCGTGGACAGCCGCTCGAAGGCCCGCCGCGCCCGCTGGCTGTTGCCGTGCGAATCCAGCCGCGGCGAGAACGCGCCGATGCCCACCTGGTCCGGCAGCACGCCCACCAGACCGCCGGCCACCCCGCTCTTGGCGGGGATCCCGACGCGGGTCAGCCAGTCTCCGGCCCCGTCGTACATTCCGGCCACCGCCATCACCGACATCACCTGGCGGGCCGTGGCCTCGTCCATGATCCGCTCGTGCGTGCACGGCTGCACCCCGCCGTTGGCCAAGGTGGCGGCCATCGCCGACAGATCCGCCACGGTGACCAGGATGGAGCACTGGCGGGTGTAGCCGGTGACCACCTCATGCGGGTCATCGTCGATGATCCCGTGCTTGCGCAGCATGTGGGCCATGGACAGGTTGTGGTCCGCGGTGCCCAGCTCCGAGTTGAAAACCGCTTCGTCGATGCGCAGCCGGCGCCCGGCCAGTGCGGAGAACAAATCCAGTGCCCGGTCAACGCGCTGCTCGCCGGTGGCGTCGGCGCCGACCATCAGGCCGTGGGCGGCGATGGCCCCGGCATTGATCATCGGGTTCTTCGGCCGATTGGTGCCATCTTCCAGCGACAGCTCGTTGAAGGCCTCGCCCGAAGGCTCCACTCCGATATGTTCCAGCACATGCTCCAGCCCGCGGTCCATGATGGCCGCCGCGTAGGCGAAGGGCTTGGAGATGGACTGGATGGTGAACTCGATCCCGGCATCCCCGGCGGTGTAGGTGCTGCCCATGGCGGTGGTCACGGCCAGGGCGAAGAAATCCGGATTGGCGTCGGCCAGCTCGGGAATGTAGCCGGCGCGCTGTCCGGAGGTGTCGTCGCGCAGCGCATCGAGCACTTCGTGGAGGTAATCGGGAATCGGATTCTTCATGTGAGCATCCTTCGGGTTGGGGCTGCGGAGTTCAGGATCAGCAAGTCCGGCTGATGCGGATTCGCGGAGTAATTCCGGCCGTTCGCTGGAAAGATCCCTATGTCCTGATCGTAGACGTCGGCCTGTCGATTCGTCTCTGAGGCGAAAGAATGACACGCGGTGCCCGCCCAGATCCCACTCCTGCGCTGGATCCTGGGCGAAGCTGGCAAGTTCGTTCAGGAGGCGGAGACGATTCCGCTGGTGCCTGCCAAATACCGTCGCGTCGCCAAGCGTGGCGCAAAGAAACTTGGAAATCCCGCTATGGGTGATTGGCTCGAACTGCTGGTGTTCTCAGTAATTCCGATGCAGGCAGCTGGCCCTTAGCGCCGGCAGCATCACAGCAGCAGAACCAGCTGGCGTTTGGCACTGCTTTGTCCATCTGGGCCCAAAGTCCGGACCGCCCTCAGGAACGGCGCGTCGGGGACCTTTCCCCGGAAATCGCGCGCCGCTACAGCTTCTCCACCAATTGCGAGAGGGAGCGCCTCAGATTCATCACGTCTTCGCCTGAGAGCCGCCGGCATGCCTCTACGATAGATTCTTCCAAGTCAAAGTCGCGACTTACCAGCCATTGTGCTTGCAATCCATCCCATACCGCCACGAGCTGTCTTGCGAATTCATCGGGATTAAGATCTGGATGCGCGGCTCCCGTTCGCTGGCGTTCGCGCAGCAAATTGGCGTTGTTCTCCAATGCGTACCGGTGGTGTTCACGGATGTACTCGTGTGCTGGGTGATTGGCATCGGAGGCACTTGCAAGCATTTCAGTGAAGAGCCGGATTCGATTCGGCTCACTGACACCTCGGCGAGCAACCATGCGAAGGAAGTCGATATCCGCGAGAAGTCCGACTTTGGAATATTCGCTGCGTTCTCTCTCATCTGCTGCAGCTAGTGCGGCGACAAATATCTCGTCACGGGTGGGGAAATGATACTGCAACGAAGATTCAGAGATGCCAGCGGCACTGGCTATCTGCGCGATGCTGAGGTTTTCGTGGCCAAATTCGACCACCATCTTGAGGGCTGTGTCGGCAATGGCGTTCTTGCGCTCTCGGCTCTTGGCATAAGGTCCCCTGGCTGTCATCTCTCGATCATAACAAACTGGGCGCAAGCCTGAAATTTAAGCTAGTTTTGCAATCCAGATCACAATTTTCCTTGCATTAGGATCTGAATGTAGGGTTCAATACCAATATTGAAACCTTTCAATAGTTCGTTTTCCAATGCCCGGCTTTCGGGCTGGACTGTTGGGGTGACCGCGTGGGGACGACTCATGCGGGATCTGAAGAGACCTCGAGGGGGAGGCATGGCACTCGCTGCAAGTGAAAACAAGACCAAAAGGCGTGCGTGGTACGTAGGGGTGGTTGCCGGGATGGCGTCCTACATTGATGCAGCAGCCATCGTTTCCAACGGAATTGCGTTGGTTCTTTACCAGGGCGTGATGGGTCTTAGCGACCTTCAATTCGGCATCCTGTCCGCTGCACTGACATTCGGCATTGCCGTTGGAGCTCTCGCTGGCGGCCGGCTCGGAGACCGATTCGGCAGACGCGTGATCTTCATTGTCACCATGGCCATGATCGTTCTCGGCAGCCTACTCAATGTTCTGGCTCCTGACTTCACAGTCCTCTTGCTAGGTGTCGTCATGGTGGGCTTAGGTGCAGGTGCCGACCTGCCGGTGTCACTAGCGACGATTGCGGAGTCATCAACCGACAAGAATCGCGGTGCAATAATCGGATTCAGCCACATGCTTTGGAGCATTGGCGTATTGGCCACGACGATACTGTCTAGCATTGTCGGCGGTATGGGCCACCTTGGCGGACAAGCGCTTTATGCCCATGTCGGAATCGTGGCATTCGTAGTCTTGCTACTTCGTTTCACCATTCCCGAGTCGGAAGAATGGCTTGCAGCGCGACAGCATAAGAACCAGAGCGGTGGAACGCCACTAGAAGCCCAAGCAGGTTCGTTGAAACTATTGTTGAGCCCGCCCTTTGCGCGCCCGTTCATCGCCCTCATCGGTTTCTACGCTCTCGTCAATCTTGCCGCAAACACCGGTGGCCAGTTTGGAACGAAGATCGCGGTCGAAGTTGTCGGCTTGTCGGTTCAGCAAAGTTCACTGATCGGTTTGGCCTTCTTCCCGCTGGCGATAGTCGCTGGCCTGTGGTTCATGAAGATTGTCGGGACACCGCGAAGGATGGCCTACTTCGTGTCCGGTGCGGTTCTGCTTGTCGCTTCGAACTTCATTCCGGTGATCTTTGGGTTCACAGTGCCGGTCTTTATCGTTTCAGGGCTCTTCAGCCTATTCGGCATGGCCTTCGCCTTTGAAGCGATCATGAAGGTCTGGACCCAAGAATCCTTCCCCACACTGCTCCGGGCATCGGCACAGGGAACAATTCTGGCGATCGCTCGTTTTGCGGCGGGAACTTTGGCTTTCGTAACTCCGGGCCTTCTGGGGTCGCTAGGTCCAAGCGGCCTGTACATCCTCCTGGGAACAGTCACGGCTGCTGGTCTGGTGATGGGCTGGTGGGGTTTTCGTGCACGCCCCGCAACCAGGCGCGAAGCCGGCGAAGGGTGTCAATCTGAACCCGCCAAATATTGAAATAATCGATAGGAACATCTCATGCTTGAATCCGCGAAAATGATTGCCGCCGTCACAACCCGTGAAGCTGCGGCGAGGCTCACCAAAGATATCGCACTGCACAATAGACAACTGAGGCGAGCTGTTCTGCGCGCTACCGCCCACGGCATCTACGAGATCCGCATCAACGGGATTCCTGTTTCCGATGCATTGCTGTCACCCGGGTGGACCTCATACGAATGGCGATTGCAAGTACAGCAAACGGACGTCACCGCGCTTATCACTGAAGCGTCTGAGCTTGAGGTTCTCCTAGGCAACGGATGGTACCGGGGAGATCTGGGATTCGAGAATGCTTTGGCGAACTACGGTGAGGAGATTGGATTCATCGCCGAATTGGAGCTCGAATACACTGACGGTGCCAAAGAGATCATCGTGACTGATTCGTCTTGGCAAGCATGGCAGAGCGATACTGTCGCCAATAGCCTCTATAACGGCCAGCGAATCGATGCCCGCAAGCGTGCTGGCAAGGAACCGTTGGAACTGAAGGAAATCGACTTCGATCATGCGGTTCTAGTCGAGCAGACAGGACCTGCCGTGCAGCGGCAGGAGAGCCTGCGGCCAAAGAGAATCTGGCGTTCGCCCCAGGGTAAAACGCTCGTCGATTTCGGACAGAATCTGGTGGGATGGCTGCGTTTCCAAGTCCAAGGTCCTGCGGGCACCGAGATCACTGTGCGCCACGCAGAGGTACTGGAGCACGACGAGCTCGGTACACGTCCACTGCGCGGTGCTCAGGCTACTGACAATTTCATCCTCTCAGGTGGAACCGACTCGTTTGAGCCGACATTCACATTCCACGGTTTTCGCTTCGCAGAGGTGGAAGGCTGGCCCGGCGAGCTGGGCGTCAATGATCTGGAAGCCGTCGTAGTCCATTCGCAGATGCAGCGTACTGGCTGGTTCGAATGTTCCAGCCCACTTGTCAACCAGCTTGTCAGCAATTCGATCTGGAGCCAGAGGGGAAATTTCCTGGATGTCCCCACGGATTGCCCGCAGCGCGATGAACGACTTGGATGGACGGGTGATCTTGCAGCCTATGCGCCTGCTGCAACTTTCCAGTTCGAAACCAGTGGCATTTTGCATAAGTGGCTTATGGACTTGGCCGCGGAGACTGCAAACAGTGTTCATGGTGTACCCCATGTAGTTCCTGACGTGCTGAAATACTCCAACTACCCGCCAGAGCATGCGGAACTGGAAGCGCTCGTTGCCGGGCCGAAAGCCATATGGGGAGATGCAGCGGTATGGGTTCCAGAAGCACTTTGGAACACCTATGGCGATAAAGACCGGTTGGCGGAACATTACCCGGGCATGGTTTTGCACTTGGAATCGGTTTTTCCGCGGATCTCCGACGATGGCACGTGGCGAGAAGGGTTTCAATTCGGTGACTGGCTGGATCCCGATGCAGCGCCCGAGGAGCCTTGGAAAGCCAAAGCGGATCAAGGCGTGGTAGCCACAGCGTGTCTGTATCGATCAGCTGCGTTTGCGGCTCAAACCGCTGAACTCCTCAACCTGGAAAAAGATGCCGAACGCTGGCGCGACCTGGCGCGTCGGACTCGGCACGCATTTAATCGGGCTTATGTTCAGGATGACGGAACGATCACCTCGGATTGCACCACCGTTTATACCTTGGCGATCTGCTTCGGCCTGCTTAACACACAGGCGGACGCAGCCGCGGGCCGACGATTGGCAGAACTGGTGCGCGAAGCGAAGTACCGGATTTCCACAGGTTTCGCGGGCACACCGTATATCAATCGCGCCTTGACGCAGACTGGCCACATCGACGAGGCCTACCGGTTGCTCTTGGAAACGGAAAGCCCTTCGTGGCTATACCCGGTGCGCATGGGTGCTACCACCATCTGGGAACGCTGGGACTCCATGCTGGAAGACGGGACCATCAACCCGGGGGACATGACGAGCTTCAACCATTATGCGCTGGGCGCCGTAGTCGACTGGCTGTATAGCGATGTTGCAGGATTGCAGGCAGCCGAGCCAGGATACGGGAAAATCCTTTTCAAGCCGGTACCAGGCCCGGGACTGGACTACGCAAAGGCGCGGTTTCTCACCACCTACGGTCTAGTTGAATCAGGGTGGAAACGGGAAGCAGACAGAATGAAATTCGACTTCCGAGTACCTCAGGGAGCCACCGCTGAAGTCCACTTGCCGGATGCGAGGATCCACGAGATCGGCCCTGGCCTGCATAGCTTCGAAATCTAAGCGGCGACCGGTTGCGGGCATCTGTCTAGAAGGATCCGCCGAAGACGGAGCCAGCGCTGATTGATTCACCTGCTGTGCTGCCCTTGGGTCGAAGGTCCGCTCGATGGATGCTCCACCACGAAGCCAAGCAACGACGTGCCCTTGAGCCGCACCAAGTTAACCAAGTAATGAACCTGCTGAGCCTTTTCAGCAAGAAAGATCCAGTATGCATCCTCTAGTTTCGAAAATGACCCTGGAAGAAAAAGCAAGCCTCGTCTCTGGCGGGAACTTCTGGCAGACGCGAGCTGTCGAACGGTTGGGAATACCTGCGATCACCATGGCTGATGGGCCGCATGGTGTCCGAATGCAAAAGGAATCTGCCGATCACCTTGGGCTGAATGAAAGCGAACCGGCCACGAGCTTTCCCACGGCAGCGGCCACAGGATCCACCTGGGATGTCGACTTGCTGGAGGAAATGGGCAGGGCGCTCGGCGCGGAGGCCCGGGCATTGGGCGCCGATATCTTGCTCGGGCCAGGGGTAAATATCAAGCGCTCTCCTTTGTGCGGGCGCAACTTCGAGTACTTTTCTGAAGACCCGTTGCTTTCCGGCTCCCTGGGCGCGGCCTGGATCCAAGGCCTTCAGTCCGAAGGCGTCGGAGCCTCGGTGAAGCACTTTGCCGCTAATAACCAGGAAACTGATCGCATGCGCGTCAGCGCGGAAGTCGATGAACGGACTCTGCGCGAGATCTATCTTCCGGCGTTCGAGCGGATAGTCCATGAAGCCAACCCGGCTACGATCATGGCTGCGTATAACAAGCTCAATGGTGTCCACCTTTCAGAGAACTCAAGGGTTCTCGAGGAAATTCTCCGCAGCGAGTGGGGATACCAGGGCTATGTTGTCTCGGATTGGGGCGCGGTCGTGGATCCGGTGGCTTCCATTGCAGCGGGCCTTGAACTTGAAATGCCGTCTTCGGGTCAGCGCAGCCCGAAACGTATCGTCGATGCCATTAACTCGGGAAAACTCAGTGAAGGCTCCCTGGACCAAGCTGTATCCAGAATCATCGCTGTGCATGAGGATCTGCTCGATGGGCGGCCTGAGCCCGGAGCCGTCGATTATCAAGAGCACCATGAACTCGCGCGGAGAATCGCGGCCGCGAGCACCGTCTTGCTGGCCAATGAAGGTCACCTGCTCCCACTTGACCCTGAGAGCGGCGGTACCGTCGCTGTCATCGGTGAATTTGCAAGAACGCCGCGGTATCAAGGAGCAGGCAGCTCCCACATCAATCCAATCCGGTTGGACAATGCCCTGACGGCCATGGGGGAGGCCTCATCGCGTGAGATGGTCTTTGCACCAGGATTCACCTTGGATGGAAGCGATGCCCCCGAGCTGCACCATGAAGCCGTGGAGCTTGCGCAGAACTCCAGCGTTGTGGTGCTGTTTCTCGGTCTTCCAGCGCAGGAAGAGTCTGAGGGGTTCGACCGGCAACATTTGCATTTGCCCCAGGTGCAAATTGACCTCCTTGAGGCGGTCGTTGCCCGGAACCCGAACGTTGCTGTCGTCTTGAGCAACGGCGGAGTGGTGTCGCTGCGAGGGATCCACGGACGAGTACCGGCCATTGTGGAAACCTGGCTCGGCGGGCAGGCTTCGGGATCTGCCACCTCTGATATCTTGTTCGGTCATGCCGAGCCAGGCGGTCGACTTGCCGAGACGATCCCGCTCGAACTGACGCATACCCCGGCCCATGTCAATTGGCCGGGCGATCATGGCGTGGTGCGCTATGGCGAGGGTACGTTCGTCGGATACCGCTGGTATGACGCCACCCAGCGCGAGGTCGAGTTTCCTTTTGGCTTCGGCTTGAGCTATTCCTCGTTCGAATATTCGCAGTTCGCTGTGCACGTTCCCGACGCCAAGGTCGCGCGTGCGGTCGTTTCTCTCACCATTGAGAATGTTGGCGAGCGAGAAGGCTCCGACGTGGTGCAGGTGTACGTTCGCGATCTGGAATCCACGGTGAAACGTTCCCCTCGGGAACTCAAGGGCTTCGCCAAAGTCCTGTTGAAGCCGGGCGAGCGGAAAACGATCGTCATTGAACTGGATGAGCGGTCATTCGCCTTCTGGGGCGATGTGGGCTGGATAGTCGAGCCTGGCGAATTCCAGATCGAAGTTGGGCCAAATTCCCGGGATTTGCCCCATAGCCAACAGATTCGCTTGGACGTTCCTGCACCTGCCAGGGTGCTCCACGCGGATTCGACACTCGAAGAATGGCTGAGTGTGCCAGCAGGCTCTCGAGTGCTTCAAGCGGAAATGGCCCACATGGGTGACGCTGCTGTTCTGGTCAATGATGAAGAGGTCATCCGCCTTCTGGGTTCGATGCCGCTGGGCACCTTATTGAATTTTGCGCGGCAGTCGGCTCAACTGGATTTCAACATCGAGGATAAAGTCCGCGAGCTGCTCGAAGAAGTCGGCCTGGCAGGCAGCTCATCCGGGGTGTATCAGGAAATCCTAGGCCTCTAGGACGGGCGCGCAGACAGCAGCCATCGGGATCAGTTTTGTGCGCCCAGCGCCTGTCCTGTGCGCCTTTCTATTTGCCGGAGGCTTTCGCCTCGATGATCTGGGCGGAGCCCTGAATGAATATCTCGACAGAGTAGTCGAGCTGTTGCCGGTCGTACGTGCTAAGACCCACTGCGGCGATGCGCACGAGGTGGGTGAAGTCGGATTTGTCCACCGTTTCCAAGTCAGACTTCAGCGCGTCGCGCCGAGGCCGTGTGGCGACTTGTCCAGACTGGACGATGTCGCGTGCATGTCCCAGGCACAGTGTGCTCAACATCGTGGCGAGGCGAATGGAATCGACGTCGGCACAGCCTGCCCGGTTGAATTGCGCGAACAGGGCTTCGATGGGTTTGAGCGCAAAGACGGAGCTCGCATCCCCAAACCACAAATGCTCAACGAGCCGTCCCATTTCCAGTACGCCATCAGTCAAGCTGTGAGCGAAGGCTCTGCATGCTTCTTGCCAAGTGGCCGCATTTTCTATTCCTTCGGAGCCGAAGCCGTCGGCAAAGGTATCGCGGGCTACTAATTCCAGCAGCGTTTGCCGGTCTTTCACGTGGTAATTAAGCGCCTTCCGGTCAACATGAAGCTCATTGGCTACGTTCTGCATTGTTAGTGCATTCATATCCATGGTGCGTGCCTTGGCGATGATCTGCTGGATGTTCAATCCAGCTCGCTCGCCCCGGCCGCGGTCCGCTCTAAGTTGCGCCGCCATCTGTTCCTTTCGCCATGTTGTTTTGAGCTGAGTACGCCTGTTGACACTACCAGTATTCGGAACATATGATCGAGACCACTAATTCCCGTTCGGGAATAAGCTTGGAGAAAGGCATGGTGGGTTAAATGGCATCGGTCAGCAGCAAGAGCGGAAGAATCGATCCGGTTGTTACAAAAGAGCGGTTGCTGGGCACGGCGTCGAGGTGGCGAAGATTTGGCGAACCGATGCCAGCTGGTGCCCAAGCTAGTCCGGAAGCCGAGAATGACTACGGAGTCTTCGGCCCGGGCACGGTCGCTTGGGAGATTCTGCTGCATCCGGCCACCATAGTTTTCCAAAGTGCGGCGCAATTCGTCCTCCAGCTCACCTACAAGCCGATCGCTGCAGGCGTCAGGGATTGGGATCCGATCTCCCGCAAAGCACGCACGGGCGAATTGACCGCTTTCGACCTCTTCGACCGGTCGCAGCGTAACTCCGGGATCCATGCACCCATGTGGCTAGGAAATAAGGAAACAGCTCAGCGAGTAGCGAAGCATCTTGGCAATATCCACGCGAAGGTCGCTTCCGACGTTATCGACATTGGGCATCCCGAACTAGGTGGATACTCAGCCAATTCGCCCCGCGAGTCAATGTGGGCCGCGTTGACCGAAATGCATTCAATGCTCTGGGTATATGAAGCACTGGCTTTCAAAGGGCTCCAAGCTCCGCGACGACTGGATCCGGAAAAGAGGGACCAGTTCATCGCAGAAGTGGCCGAATACTGCAAGCTGTTCCCTGCAGCCAACGAGAATCTTCCTACCTCAATGACTGAGCTCAACGCCCTGTACGAACGGGACAAGTCCCTCTTTGGCCACAGTGACACGATGGACATCATCCCGGCCACAGGGGAAAACTTTCCGCGGATCGCTCAGGAATCCATCCGGAAGAATGAGCATCCCTCGCAAATCCGGGTCAAATTGCAGCTGCTGATCCATAACAAGCTCTTCGAATTGCCTGTCCTGGCTTCGGTTTCGGGAAAGACTCGACGCTCAATGGGAATTTCGAAGCGAAAAGAACGACTGGCATTCGCGGTGACAAAGCTGCTCATGCCGTTCATTTGGCTCGTTCAACAACCACTCGTGGAACGGTATTTCATGCGCATGATGTGGGGCCCGGATGCCGTGAAGCTGATCCTGTCTGCACGCAAGCTCCATAAGGAAGCCATGGACTCCCGCGTCGTTGTGTGAGTGCAGAAGAAAATGGTGCAACATCCGTGGCGCACCTTCTATGAAGGCCGCGACTCGACTCGGGCATCCACGCCCCTAAAGAACCCTATGCCCGGCGTCGATGCCGGGGCAATGAGAGAAAGAACAGGCAGCACCCATGAACAGCGTTCCGACGGCAAGTTCAGAGACTTCAACGCGTCTTTACCAGACGATCAACCCTGCTACCGATGAAGTGCTCGACAGCTTCCCGCAGCTCACGGATTCGCAGATACAAGAAACGCTGGAGCGGGCGCATGCGGCCTTCCTAGAATGGAGGCACGTTGCAGTATCCCGAAAAGTCGAGCTTTTCCTCCGAATGGCAGATCTCATCGAAGGAAGCCGCGACGACTTGGCGCGACTGGCAACCTTGGAGATGGGGAAGACGCTGGCCCAGTCGCAAGGCGAAGTTTCCATCGTGGCCTCCATGTTCCGATACTACGCAGACCACGCCCCGCAGATGCTTGCCGATCAGGAAGTGGCAGTTCCTGGGTTCAGCAACGCTTACACACGGCGGGAACCGATAGGCGTCGTGCTCGGAATTGAGCCGTGGAACGTTCCGATGTACCAGGCGATGCGAGCCGCGGTTCCAAATCTCATGCTGGGCAATACGGTGCTCCTCAAGCCGTCGGAAATTTCAGCGGGTTCGACGCTGTATTTCGACAAGCTCTTCCGCGAAGCCGGCTTTCCTGCAGATGTGTACCAGACCTCTCTCATCTCGCGCGAGCAGGTTTCTCAACTCATTTCAGATATCCGCGTCCGAGCGGTGACGCTGACCGGGTCCGACCGTGCGGGAGCCGAGGTGGGGGCGCAGGCCGGGCGAAACGTCAAGCCGGTTGTTTTGGAACTCGGCGGATCGGATGCCTTTATCGTCCTCGATTCTGCGGATGTCGACAAAGCCGTGGCCACTGCCGCTGCGTGGAGGCTGGCTATTGGCGGTCAGGTCTGCGTGTCCCCGAAGAGAATTATCGTCACCGAAGCGGTAGCGGATGAGTTCATCGAAAAATTCACGCAGATCTTCTCAAACCAGATTGTCGGGGACCCATTTGATCCGAGCGTCACGGTCGGGCCGTTGTCCACGAAAGGCGCCGCTGACAGCTTGCAGGCGCAATATCAAGACGCCATCGAAAGGGGCGCAACGGTCTTGGTCCCTGGCGGGAGGATGAATGGCCCCGGAGCCTTCTTCCGGCCGGCGGTGCTGACCGGCATCACCGAGGACATGAGGGTTTTCAGCGAAGAAGCCTTTGGGCCGTTGGGGATGATCTACCGGGTTCCAGATGCCGATTCCGCCGTGCGTCTGGCAAACGTCAGCAAATACGGCTTGGGTGGCACTGTGTTCGGTGAAGACCTGGAAGAAGCGGGACGCACTGCCAGCATGCTTGATACCGGCGCTGTAGGGATCAACGGGTTTATCGGAGCGCCGATAGAAATTCCTTTCGGGGGCACCAAATCATCCGGAATCGGCCGAGAACTCGGCAATACCGGCATGGATCCATTTGCCAACGTCAAGACCTACGGAATCGCCTGATCGGCAACAGTATTCCACTAATCGTAAGCATGAATATTCCCCAATAGAGAGGCACGAAATGTCTGAAACCGACTTGAATCCGTCAACGCTCGAAGACCAGATCGGAATTAACCAGCTCTACTCGAGGTACACACACGCCATTGATGACTTTGATCAGCAAGGGTGGCTGGACACCTTCGCCGAGGACGGAGTCTTTGATATAGATGGCACTGCTGTGCGAGGCCGAGACCAGCTTTCCGTCTGGTTTTCCCAATTCGAAGACTATTCGCAAAAGAGCATGCGGCACTATATTTCAAACATTGGCATATCCGTGGACGGGACAACCGCTGCTGGACGCGCCTACCTGATAGTTCTCAACGTGTCCAATGGCCAGCTCGCCGCCACTGGCACCTACCTCGACTCGCTGAGTAAGAGCGATGGAAAGTGGCGTTTCGAGCATCGTGAGCTATGCACCGATGCGAAAGCAGAGGCTTAGCAGTGGAACCCATGGCCAAAGACGATATCGCAGGAAAATCAGTTCTGATCACCGGTGCAGGCAGCGGATTCGGCAAGCTGGTCGCCCAAAAGCTGGCGGCCAGGGGAGCCTTGATCACCGGCGCGGATATCCAGAAGGAGGCCGTAGCCCACGTCATGGAGGAGATCCGGGAGGCTGGCGGCCAGGCAGTCCATGTCCATGCAGATGTAGTGTCGGCCGAGGATATGACCAAGGTCGCCAAAGCAGCGGTCGAAAACTTCGGTGCCATTGACGTGCTGATCAATAATGCGGGAATCATGCCGCTTGCTTATTTCAAGGACCATGAGCGGGCTGCCACTGCTTGGAGCAAATCCATTGACATCAATATCAAGGGCGTAGTCCATGGCATTTCGGCAGTTTATGATCAGATGATTGCTCAAGGCCGAGGCCACGTTGTCAATGTTTCTTCCATTTATGGCAACGCAGGCATAGCTGGCAGCGGTGTTTACAGCGCCACAAAATCCGCGGTGAACACCATCTCCGATTCGCTGCGCAATGAATCCAAGGGCAAGATCAAGGTCACCACGATCAAACCCACAGGAGTCATGAGCACTAATCTTGCCGGGAGCGTCGTGAATCCTGAAGCTTTTTTCGGCATTCTGGGCGGGAATGTTGCTGAATTCTCAAGGCGCATTGAACTTTCCGAGCGTAATGAACTTGATGCTTCGTACAGCGATCAGGACAGCATCAGCTTTGGGTCATTGCAGCCCGGAGCCATCGCTGATTCGATTATCTGGGCAATAGACCAGCCATGGGGTGTCTCGATAAGCGATGTCACCATCAGGGCCAGCGGGGATTTGTTTACTTACTAGGCTCAACGAATGAAGTGCATCGCTGCTCGTGCAACATGAAAGAGCATCAGGATCAGGTGGAGGGCATGGCGCCAACAAGATATCGGAACCATGCCCTCGCAGCCTGAGGTTGGGCTAGTATTCAGTTAGTGCAGCTTTCGGGGACCTGCCTGATCTCCGATGCAAATTTCTCCCTGGACGCAGGCCGACACCGCTCCGCAGACCCGACCTCGCCCGCTTCGATGGTGGAATGAACGCGGCCGCGGCAGCCGACGGCTGTTCCCTGGGTAGCCGCGTAGTTCCCCCGGGCCATGCCCGTGTCGAACAGCCATCGCCCGAGCTCGGCATGAAGGCTACCCATGACGGGTTTTCCCAGACAGGGTCTCCTTCGAGGGAAGCCCTGACTTCAAACGCGGTCGCGTGGCAGGGTTCTTGGGGACCTGCTACGTCGATGGACAGGGTTCCCAGGTCTGCGGGGTCCGATGCCAGATCAAGCACCTCCCGCACATCTGCCAGCCGCACCCCATTCCATTACGGGCCGTTCACCAGCCATACCGCGTCGAGGATGCGATCATGCGAAATGCTCAGTGCGGCAGCAACATCTCGGATCGATGGATTCATAGGCCGATTCATATCTCGTCAGCGGCGGGGCCTGGAAGGTAAGGAGGCCATCAACAATCCGGATCTTGACCAGGCCTGTGCTGCTTCCCGGATGAGGTGCTCCTTGTTCCTTGGCGGCACGCCGGCCTCAAGTCAAGCGGATGCCGAGCCGAGCGTCCTATGCTCGGCAAAGGGAAATTCCTGGGCTACGGAGAAGATGCGTAACTGGTAGCCGGCCTCCAAATGCGACGGAGCAACGATGATCGCAGCTGCCTGTCTCGGATCGTCGCGAACAGGATCGTTAGCCGGCAGTGCTCCAGCGCGAGGTGTACTTGGCCGTGGCGTCTGCATTGCAGTCCTTTCCCGTCAAAGCAATCCTAGATAGCCGGATAGGAACGATGGTCGTAAACGCTGTGAGGAACCACGCTTGTTTCACGTACTTGTTTCCTTCAATATCCACACGTTGGGACTTGAACAACGTCTTTGCTGGTCGGTGGGTGTTGCAAGGCCAGAGTATGAAGCCAGTGCTGCGGATCGCCTAAAATTCGTGGCAAGACCCCGGATCATTGGATAAGCAAGGGTAAGAGACCATACCGAGATTGTTCAGCCGGCAGTCCCTATGATCCTCTTTTAGGGGCTGTCAACAAAATAACGTGCGGTCAACTACGGTAGCCGCTCCATAGAGCGTACCTATGGGGCATATTGGCGAATTGACTGGAAGGCACGAAATGAATTTGGAATATCGCGAAAACGGAAGATCTCCAAGCCACTATAGTGTGAGTGCACCGTCTGATACGCGAATGTGAATTCCTCCGTCGAGAAATAGGCTGGCTGTTGGTGCCTGCGGAGAAAATATCCGGTGCAGCGAACCTCCAGAGCACAGGGCCAAGCGGGCTACTTGCGAGCACCAGTGGGCGCCAGCGATAACATTTTGCCTCCCATCGCCGATTGCAAGTCCAAGACCGGCTCCCGGTAATCTTGTGAAATCTCTATGCAAGAGCAGGGGATTGGGCAAACAATTGTACGGTTCAACCAATTTGGCGCGCAGCATGCCGGATAATTGATGGAACACAGCAGGCCGGAGGAAGATACTCCGGTCGGAAGGGAATGATGGACGCTTCAGGCGACAGTAGATCTCATAGTTCCAACCCTCTGCCCGGCAGGCATGCCGGCCAGGCTCCGCAGGTCAGGGGGTGCATGTAATTGGAATGGATCTCGCTACTCATAGCGCTTCTCCTCATTCTCGGTTGCGGATTATTCGTTGCCGCTGAATTCGCGCTGATCACGGTAAACCGGAATCAGGTCAAGCAGGCCGCCGCGAACGGCGACCGCCGAGCCTCCGGTGTTCTCAAGGGCATGGAAACATTGTCCACCCAGCTTTCGGGCGCCCAGCTGGGCATCACGCTGACAAACCTCGGCATCGGCTTCCTCGCTGAACCGGCCATCGCGGCCCTGGTCGTCGGGCCGTTGCAGGACTTCGGCCTCGACGAAACCCTGGCCCGCTCGGTCTCCATTGCCATTGCACTGATCCTGGCCACCATCTTGACCATGGTCTTCGGCGAATTGGTTCCCAAGAACCTGGCCATTGCCAAGCCTTTCGAAACCGCCAAGGCCGTGGTGGGGTTCCAGCGCGGCTTCAGCATCGTGACCAAGCCCTTCCTTTCATTCTTCAACGGCAACGCCAACTGGATTGTCCGCCGCTTCGGCATCGAGCCGCAAGAAGAGCTGGCCTCGACCCGTTCGGCCGAGGAACTGGTGGCCTTGGTGGGGCATTCGGCCCGCGAGGGACTGCTTCCCTCGGAAACTGCCGAAATGCTGCGCCGGACCGTGGCCTTCGGCAACCGCCGGGCCCATGATGTGATGACCGCCCGGTCGCGGATGATCACCGTGACCGCCCAGGAAACGGTGCACGAAGTGCTGGAGCTTGCCGCGCGTACCGGGCATTCCCGCTTCCCGCTGGTGGACGAGGGCGGGCACCGCGTGCTGGGCATGGTGCACATCCGCGCCTTGCTCGCCATCCCCTACGCGCAGCGGCAGCAGTCCGCGGCCGGGGACAGCGCCGAAGAGGCCTTCCTGGTTCCGGATACCATCGAGCTCGATGAGCTGATGGACCAGATGCGCAACGGCGGGCTGCAATTGGCGGTACTGATCGACGAAACCGGCGACGTTGCCGGCATGCTCACGCTGGAAGACCTCGTGGAGGAAATCGTCGGCGAAGTGCGCGACGAGCACGACCCGGAGGATTCCACCATCCAGGTGCTCTCCGGGAACTCCTGGCGGCTGGATGCGGCACTGCGCCCGGATGAGGCCAATGAGCTGCTGGGCTGCCAGATCCCCGAGGACTCGGACTACGAGACCTTGGCAGGACTGCTGACCGTGCAGCTGGGCAAGTTCGGCGAGGTGGGCGATGTCGTGCGCCTCGTGGTCCCGGGCGAGCCCGGTGAACCGCATAAGGAACTTGAATTCACCATCCACGCCACCGATGGGCAGCGGATCGCCAGTGTCGACGTGACGGTGTCCGAGCAGGCAGAAGGGGAGGACGCGCGATGAGCGACCTTATGGGAATTCTGGTTACGGTCGCGCTGCTGGCAGCGAACTTCTACTTTGTCGGCGCCGAATTCGCGCTGATCTCCGCACGCCGGAGCATCATCGAGCCCAAGGCCATGGAAGGCAGCCGCAGCGCCAAGATGACGCTGTGGGCCATCGAGAACGTCTCGCTGGTCATGGCCGGTGCCCAGCTGGGCATCACCGTCTGCTCGCTGGCGCTGGGCTATGTCACCAAGCCGCTGGTGAAGTACGCGGTGGCCGGGCCCTTCGAAGCCATCGGCGTTCCGGCAGGCATGATCGACGCGCTGTCCTACGCGATTGCGCTGATCGCGGTGACCTACCTGCACGTGGTGCTCGCCGAGATGGTCCCCAAGAACATGGCCTTGGCCGGACCCGAGCGCATGGCGCTGATCCTGGGCCCGAGCATGGTCATCCTGGTCAAGGTGCTGCGCCCGGTGCTGTGGCTGATGAATGCCATGGGCAACCTGGTGCTGCGGATCTTCGGCGTCGTTCCGAAGAACGAAGTGGCCAGCACCTTTACCCGCGACGAGGTCTCTTCCATGGTGGCCGAATCCCGGGAGGGAGGCCTGCTCGATGCGCATGACGAACAGCTGCTGCTGGGAGCCTTGCACTTCGATGCCCGGAGCATCGAGTCCGTGGCGATCAGCTTCGAAAAGGTGCAGACCTTGCCGGTGGACGCCACGATAGAGCAGATCGAGGCGGCGGCCGCGCACGGCTTCTCGCGCTTCCCGCTGGTGGACGCCGGCGGCACCCCGGTGGGCTATGTCCACGTCAAGGACGTGCTGGGCGCCGACGCGCAAGCACGGACGCAGCCGCTGCAGCGCAGCGGCATCCGTGAGCTGCCGTCCTTCGGGCAGCAGCAAAGCGTGCGCACCGCGCTGCAGGAAATGCAGCTCTCCGGAGCCCATTTGGCTCTGGTGCGTGATGGCGAAACGGGCAAGGTCACCGGCATGGTGACCTTGGAAGACATGCTCGCAGAGCTGGTTGGCCAGATCAGGGACGAGCACCGCAGCGCAAGCTAGCCGCAGCCGCGCAATGCACGGGCCGAAGCCAGGACGGGAATCCGTCCTGGCTTCGGCCCTTTCTGGCACTGGGGACTACTGCGCCGTGGCGAAGGGCGAGTTCTTGCGCCAAAGCAGCAAGGTCAGCATTGCCCCGAGCAGCGCGAAGCCTGTGGTCAGCAACCACGTGGCATTCCAGCCGCCGGTGAGTGTCGCCATGGATGCCAGCAGCATCGGGCCGGTGAAGTTGCCGATATTGAAGATCTGCTGGGTCAAGCCCATCGAGGCAGGGGCCGAACCGCCGGGCGGAGCCAGGTCGACCACCACGCGGGTCATGGTGGTCGGGATGGCCGCTCCGGCCAGCGAGAAGAAGCCAACGCAGATCATCTGGATCCACAGCAACCCAGGCGGGTAGTCGAAGGCGAAGGTGCAAAACGATGCCAGGGACATCAGCGCGAAACCGGCTAGCAGCAGCGTGCGCACATTGGCGCCACGCTGGAGCAGCCCTCCGCAGATGATCGCGCCCACCGCGTTCAGCCCGCCCACCACGGCCGAGGCCAAACCACCGGCCACCGGATCCAGGCCGAATTCCTCGTAGATGGTGGGCAGGAACCCCACTACTGCCATCCATTGCACCGTGTAGCAGCCGAAAATCAGGCCGCTGATCCACACGCGCGATGCCCGGGCGGTAATGGCGATGCGCCGGGCGGCCTCGCGCAGGGCCGCCGATCCGGCGGGTTCATCCGCACCCACGAACTTGAAGATCAGCGGAATCGGCAGCAGGGTGATGAACGCGAGAATGCCCCACCACAGGTGCCATGACAGGTGCTGGAGCACCAGCGCCGTGGAGAAGACCCCGATGAAGGTGGCCATGCCCATGTAGGCGGCCCACCACCCCACGGCCATGTTCAGGTTCCGGATGGGGGCATGGAGGCGCACCAGCCCCGGCCCCATGACGGTAGCCATGATCACGCCCGCCCCTTCCAGGACGCGGGTGGCCAGCAGCAGCGGCGCGCTGGGGGACAAGGCGCCCAACGCGCTGCCCAGCACCAGCAGCAGCAAGCCGAGGATCAGCGTGCGGCGCTGGGAGATGACTTCCGAAAGCAGGGAAACGGCCAGGCCGCCGGCCATGCCGGCTACCTGCACCACGCCCAGCAGCACGCCGGAGAAAATCAGCGAGAAGCCCAGTTCGTCCTGGATCACGGTCAGCGCGGGGGCGAGCTTCCAGATGTGCAGGCCGGCCACCACGCCGGAGGCCACGATGATGATCCAGGCCGCGTTGGTCCGTTGCTGGACCTGCTCCATTTTGGCTTGCACTGCCGCCGATGCCTCCTCGCATAGGACGCGCCAACTGGTGCTCGGCGCTACTTTCCACTTCGGATTGTGGCACGGGCCGGGCAGCGATCCGGTATTCGTGTCATTGAACGGGAAGATCTGGCGGCGGCACTCCGGGCTGGATCCACTAGCCCGGGGCGAATTCTCCTTCGGCAGGTTGCGGGGGCGAGCTGAGAGTTCGCCGATATTTCCCGACCGTTGCATTGCAGAACAAGTCCTCGGAGTAGTTTGGAGTCCAACCCGGCCGATCAAGCTCAGGAGGAATGATGTTCCGGCGCAGTTCGTTCCGCACCCGGCAAGTGAAGGCAGCAGCGGCTCTTGGATGCGTCTTCTTGGCGACAGCCTGCTTCCCAGCGGTGCCGGTGGACCCCGAGGGAACCCTCGACACGGTCCGTTCCGGGACACTTCGGGCCGGAGTATCCCCTGCTTCGGATTTCGTTGAAATCCGGGATGGAGAACCCCAGGGCGCCGAACCAGCGCTCATAGAGGACTTTGCCCAGCATGCAGGTGCCGAAATCCAATGGACCATTGGCGGCGAAGAACAGCTAGTGAAGCAGCTGGAAGCAGGCCAGCTGGATTTGGTGGCGGGAGGCATCACCTCCAAGTCGCCGTGGTCGGAAAAGGCTGGAGTCACTCGTCCCTACACGACCGCCATTGACGCCAAGGGCAAGGAAAGGAAAATAGTCCTGCTCGTGCCTCCGGGCGAAAATGCTTTCCTATCCGAGCTGGAGTACTTCCTGGACCAGACGCAGGAGATGCCATGAAAAACGCTGCCGGAACGCACTTGCCTCCCGAGCAACGCGAACTCATGGCGCGCGCCGCGAAGCTCGAGTGGATCAGCATCGGATACACGGCGCTCACCATTACCCTTGTGGCCCTAGTGGTGGGAAATTCGCAGGCCATGCGCACAGCATGGATCGAAGACATGCTTTCAGTCCTGCCGCAGCTGGCTTTCTTGGCATCACTGCAGTTCACCCGGAGGGCTCGTCGGCGCTCCCACCCCTACGGATACCACCGGTCCATGGGAGCTGGGCATCTGGTCGCCGGAGTAGCGTTGCTGGTCGTTGGAGCGATGCTCGCGTACGAATCGGTATCGGCACTGGTTAAACTGGAGCACCCGACCATCGGAACCATGAACCTGTTTGGCCATACGGTATGGCAAGGATGGATCATGATGGCGGTCATGGCGCTGATCGCGGCACCGGCCGTGGTGCTGGGACGGCTGAAAATCAAGATTGCCCAACCCCTGCACAATAAGCTGCTCTACGCTGACTCCAAGATGGCCAAGGCCGACTGGCAGACCAATGCCGCTTCGATCGTGGGTGTGGCCGGAATCGGGGTTGGGTTGTGGTGGCTGGATTCCACGGCGGCGCTGGTGATCGCTGCCGGCATTCTGAAGGACGGCTGGGATAGTACCAAGTCCGCAACGTCGGATTTGCTGGATCGCCGTTCCAAGGGTGTCGACGGCACGGATCCGCACCCGCTGATCCCGTCCATGGAGGAGCAGCTCCATTCCCTGGATTGGGTTCGCACAGCGGGATTGAGGGTTCGCGAACTCGGCCAGGTCCAGCACACGGAAGCGTTCATCGTTCCGGAATCCGAAACCGTGACGCTGGCCCAATCCGAACAAGCGCGAAAAGTGCTAGAGGGAACCGACTGGAAAGCATATGACGTGGTGGTGACGATAGTTCCCGAGCTGCCTGAGTTCCTCAAGCAGGACTGAGAACCGAGGCCCACGCCCTCGTCTGGAGGGCAGTGGAAGCAGGCCGATCCGGCGAGCAGAATTGACGCGGCAGGGTGCTGGCGCTGGAGCCAGCAACCCGCCGGACTAGCCGATATCAGTGGGTGACGTAGCTACTTGGCCAGGCCAGTCGCTGCGCACAAAGCAGGGAATCTCATGGATTGCCGCGCTATGGGACCAGAAAGCGACGCGAAAGGGCATCAGTTTCTCCGTGTGCTGCCGGGAGCAGAGTTCGCTGATGGTGGTTCCAGCTGGCAAGTGGGGAACTTTGGGAAAGAGCGGGCTGGGTACCGTGATGTGCCATAGCTGCAGGTCATCGGTTTGGCCATCGTCAAGAACCATGAGTACCGCCCGGCCATGGACCGATACGAAGCCCATGACTTCATCCACTGGATCAGCGCGTTGCGCGAAGACCACGGGCATGCCTTCCATCCAGCCGTAGGCAGTGAGATGGGTTCTGGCCTCGGGGCAATGCAAAAGTTTTTCGACGCGTTGCATGGCGCGCATATGTAGTTCAGGCATGTTCATGTGATCCTCCGCTGATGGCAGCTCTCCGAAAGGTGACCGCCCACGAAGTCCTGCGGTGTTGAGCCGCGGAATCCCCCGGGTTTCGCCTTTGGCGCTCGGTGTTCATCGTGGAGTGTTCTTCTGAGGATACTCCTATTTCGCGCTGCGAAGCACATTCCGCGCAGCGCAGGCCCGGGAGGACTGCGGATTTCGAACCAGTTGCCATCGTGAGCGGGATCCAACGGCCGAATTGTTGGAGGTGATCGGCGATTTCGGGATCATGGAAAGTTCTCGGCCACGCCGGCGCAAGGATGCTCCTGAGACGCGGTGCGGGGGCTTACCTTGGCTTTTCCTCCCAATGGTGGTTATATCCCGGGGATGCTGGCACGATCATCCTACTGCCACTATTGCTGACCGTGCGATCAGCGTGAACAAAGGAGCATCATGCATCTGCCCGTACCCCGCGGAGACCTGTCCCAAGCGCTGAACAATGCGTTGCTGTGCAACCCCTCGGAGGAATACGCAGCCTATCTGGCAACGGTCGCAAGAGATCGGTTGGCTGCGGCTTCGGATGTGCTGGATGACGGGGACCTGCAACTGAGCCTTTTCGTGCTCTACGAACTGCACTATCGGGGATTTGAGGAAGCCGATGACCGCTGGGAATGGGACCCCGGGCTCCTTTCGCTTCGGGCCCGGATCGAGGAGGCTTTCGAGCAAGCGCTGCGCGAGGCGGCAGGCCCGATTCCAAGCGTGGAACCCAGCTCCGCGAAGGTGGCCCAAGCCCTGTTCGAGCTTGCTGCTGATGATGCTGGACCATCGGTCTCGAAGTTCATCCAGCGCAAGGCCACTGCCAGCCAAGCACGCGAATTCCTGATACTGAAGTCGATTTACCAGCTCAAGGAAGCTGATCCGCATACCTGGGCGATCCCGAAACTCGAAGGCCGTGCGAAAGCCGCCATGGTGGAGATCCAGGCTGATGAATACGGAAATGGGCAGCTGCCGCGAATGCATAGCGAGCTGTTCAGGCAGACCATGGAGGGCCTGGGGTTGCGTGATGATTTTGGCGCGTACGTGGACCGCATTCCGGCGGTGACGCTGGCGGCAGTGAACATGATTTCGCTCTTCGGCATGCACCGGCGCCTGCGGGGAGCAATCACTGGCCACCTGGCACTGTACGAGATGACTTCCTCGATACCCCAGGCCGCTTACGCCCGCGGGTTCCGGCGCCTGGGATATGAATCCCCGGTGACCGATTACTTCGATGAGCATGTGGAAGCTGACGCGGTCCATGAGCAAATCGCCGGCCGCGACCTGGCTGGCGGATTGGCCGAATCCGAACCGGATCTGGTGCCCGACATACTCTTCGGAGCCCAAGCCGCGGCAGCGGTTGACGCGTTGGCCGGCGCGAAGTACTTGGACGCGTGGGAAGCTGGAAGATCTGCGTTGCATGCCGGAGCGGGGGCAGTGGTATGAGCGAGGGGCACAGCGCTTCGGAAGCTGCCATGATTACCGTTTGCCCGCAGGGTCCCTTGCTGCTCAGGGGAGATTTTGAAATCGTGGATGCCGAGGGGCAATCCATCGAGGCCCGGAAAGGGCCGGTCGCGTTATGCCGTTGCGGGGGCTCTGCCATCAAGCCTTTTTGCGATGGCACGCACAAGCTGTTGAAGTTCGAGCGCCCGAAGTAGGGCGCTGGCTCTTGGAGCGGGCTATTGCGCATCCGGCACCTGCACCGTTTGATGCCGTTCGCCGAGCTGCCTGCGCGGGCGCGGGAATGCGGCTAGCGGACGGATCCCGGATGGCGCGATCCCAGCCGCCTGGAATGCAACCTCGTCAAGCCTGTCTAGGGCTTGGCAACCAAGCTGGCGCCCAGGGATTCCAAAGCACCAGGGACGACAGAGTAGTACGCCCACACCCCGCGCTTTTCGCGGTGCAGGATTCCGGCCTCCACCAGGATTTTCAGGTGGTGCGAGACCGTCGGCTGCTTGAGGCCCAGTGGTTCGGGCAGGTCGCAGACGCACGTCTCGGCCGACTCGCTGGCGGAGACGATGGACAGGATGCGCAGGCGGTTGGGATCGCCCAGGGCCTTGAAGCGCAGCGCCAGCGCTTCGGCCTGGCCAGCGTTGAGGATTGCTTCGCCTTGGGATGGCGTGCAGCAGGCGTCGGCTGCCGGTGCTGTGGAAGTTCCTCCGGCAGGATTCACGGTGGCTGTGCTCACGGACCTTGGCTCTTTTCTTGGCTGGCGCCAGAGATTGACAAACGTCGATATGTTTCATCATACTCAAAACATCGACAATCGTCGATGCCTATTCTTGGAGTGATGAATCAGTGGCACCCGCGCCTGCGCTAGACACTGCCCCCGTGGCGGCAAAACTTTCCTTCCTGGACCGCTACCTGGCCCTGTGGATCCTGCTGGCCATGGGCGTCGGCTTGGGCCTGGGCCGCATCTTCCCGCAGCTGGGCGAGCTGCTGGACCGCTTCACCGTGGCCGGGGTCTCGGTGCCCATCGCCCTCGGCCTGCTGGTCATGATGTATCCGGTGCTGGCCAAGGTCCGCTACAACGAAACCGGCCGCGTGCTGGCCGACAAGAAGCTGATGGTCACCTCGCTGGTGATCAACTGGGTCCTGGCCCCGGCGTTCATGTTCGTCCTGGCCTGGGTATTCCTGGCCGATCTGCCCGAGTACCGTACCGGCCTGATCATTGTGGGCCTGGCCCGCTGCATCGCCATGGTGTTCATCTGGAACGACCTGGCCTGCGGGGACCGCGAAGCGGCCGCCGTGCTGGTGGCCATCAACTCCGTTTTCCAGGTCATCGCCTTCGGTGCCCTGGGCTGGTTCTACCTGCAGCTGCTGCCATCGTGGCTGGGGCTGGAAACCACCAGCGCCGAGTTCTCCATTGCCGCCATCACCGCCTCGGTGCTGGTCTTCCTGGGCATCCCGCTGGTGGCCGGCTACCTGACCCGCACCCTGGGCGAAAAGGCCAAGGGCCGCGACTGGTACGAAGGAAAATTCCTGCCGAAAATCGGGCCGTGGGCACTGTACGGGCTGCTGTTCACCATCGTGCTGCTCTTCGCATTGCAAGGCGATAACATCATCTCCAAGCCCCTGGATGTGTTGCGCATGGCGATCCCGCTGCTGACCTACTTCGTGGTGGTCTTCGGCGCCGGAATGCTCATCGGCCACTGGTTGAAGCTGGGCTACCCGCGCACCACCACCTTGGCATTCACCGCCGCCGGCAACAACTTCGAGTTGGCCATCGCCGTAGCCATCGCCACTTTCGGCGCCACCAGCGGCCAGGCCCTCGCCGGCGTGGTCGGCCCGCTGATCGAGGTGCCGATCCTGGTTGCCTTGGTCTACGTGGCCCTGTGGGCCCGTAAATTCTTCCCGGCTGTAAGCACTTCCACTACTTCTTCCTAAGGACAACACCCATGACTGCTGCCGACAAGCCTTCAGTTCTCTTTGTCTGCGTGCACAACGCAGGACGTTCCCAGATGGCCGCGGCCTTACTCTCCCACCTCTCCGGAGGGCGCATTGAGGTCCGCTCGGCCGGTTCGGCCCCAGCCGACTCGGTTAACCCGGCCGCCGTGGAAGCCATGAAGGAAGTCGGCATCGACATGTCGGCGCAAACCCCGAAGGTGCTGACCACCCAAGCCGTGAAGGACTCCGATGTGGTGATCACCATGGGCTGCGGAGATGCCTGCCCATTCTTCCCGGGCAAGCGCTATGAAGACTGGAAGCTGGAAGACCCCGCAGGGCAGGGCATTGACGGCGTGCGGCCAATCCGTGATGAAATCCGTGCCCGGATTGAGAACCTCATCGCCGACCTGCTGCCGGCCAGCTAAGCGCAGACCGTCTCCAGAATTCCAGCAGCCAAGGAGAAACCCATGCGGGAAAACCTTCCAGTCATCGTCATCGGCGCCGGCCCCATCGGCCTTGCCACCGCCGCCCACCTGCGCGAGCGCGGGCAGGAAGTGCTTTCGACGAAGTGGGTGCCAAGCCGGGCACGGTATGGATGCGTTCCCAAACGGTGGAAGATGGCCGCACGCAGATCGCTGGAATCGTTGGCAGGGCCGATGAATGCGCCAACATTCCGGCGCTGATTCCCAGCCCGAAAACCCGCGTTTCAATGCAAGGGCCGGCGCAATGGTGTTGCATGCTCGCCAGGCCCTTGGATGGGGTCGAGATCCCTGGCCGTCCGGCAGCGGCATCGCATGGTCTCAACCCATGCGTCGTGCTGGCCATCTGGGCCGCGGCCCTGGGTCTTGACGGCCGATAATAGCCAGCAGTCAGTCCCCGAGATGCGCTTCATCCTGCCCCGAACCAACCCCTGCCGTGCGTCTGCTGTTGTGATGCGAACGTGTTGCCGGCAGGGGGATGCCCCTGTTGGCCGGTGCGAACGCGAGGACTACCAAGGCCGCGGCAATAATGCCCAGACCGGTCCAGCCCATGCTGCTCAGGCGTTCGCCTACAATAGCCACCGCCAGGAGGGCCGCGATGGCTGGCTCGCTCAGGGTAATGGTGGTGGCCGTGCTGGCGCTCAGGCGAGCCAGTCCGTACCCGAAGAGCAGATAACCAAGGAACATCGGAACCAGCGCCATGTAGGCCGCGACGGTGAACGCCTGCGTGCTGGCGATCAGCGGTGCGCCGGTCGACAACAGGACAGGCATAAGCAGGAGCCCGCCGGTGCCGAACACGGCGCCCATTGAGGCCGCGCGGCTCACGCCTCGGTCGATGAGCTGCCGCGTGGCCCAGGAATAGGCGGCATAGGTGGCCCCAGCGAGCAGGCCGAGACCGATGCCTGCCACGGTCGCTCCCGCGCCGGCAGGATCGTGCGCCGTTTTGGATATGCACAGCAGTGCGCTGCCGGCGACGCCGAGTCCGGCTGCCAGCATCCACCACCGGCTCAGCGGGACCCGCTCCACGAGCAGCTCCAGCACTCCTGCGGCCAATGGGGCTGATGCCAGGGATATTACGGATCCCAGCGCCACTCCGGCCAGGTGCATCGAGCTGTAGAACGCCAACGGATAGATGGCCACGGCCACCGCGCCCAGAGCGAGCAGCGGCAGATTGGCACGCAGTTCTCCGCGGGCGGCGCGTAACGACGGAAGTGCAATGAGCGCTTGCATGATGCCGCCAATCCCCAAGGCTGCTGCTCCGATCGCCAGGGGGCCGGCATCGGGTGCAAACGTGGCAGCGGTGCCCGTGGTGCCCCAGAGGATCGAGGTGAGGGTGATCGCGCAGATGGCGAGCGATCTTTCGCGTTTCACGCCGCGTCCACAAGCGAGGCGGCGATGGCCCGGGCATGGACCAGGCGATCTGCACGGCCTTCCAGTCCGGCACGGGCGACCGCCCCTTCGAGCACGAAAGCCAGCTGCTCCGCCAAGTCCCCGGTCCGGTCCGGTCCGAGAATACCGGTCAGTGCGTCGGCCAGGATTGATTCCACTTGTTCCTTGTGGGCGCGAACTGCCACCCTGCCGGGATCACCGGCGGGCAGCTCGGCCGCCGCGTTGAGCAGGCCGCACCCGCGGAACCCGTGGAGGTAGCCGGTGCTTGCATGGTCGATATAGGCGTCGAACACCGCCAGTACGCGGTCCCGTGGGTTCTGCGCCATCGCCGCACGGCGTTCATGCAGAGCCAGCCATTCCAGATGCCTCTCCTCGATATAGGCAAGCACCAAGTCGTCCTTGGATGCGAAGTTGTTGTAGAGGCTTTTCCTTGCCACACCTGCCCTGGCGGTGATTGCATCTATGCCGGTAGCGGCCATCCCGTGGGCGTAGAACAATTCGGCGGCGGCCTTCATCAGCCGATCGCGTGCGGGTCGTTCCCGGCCATTTTTTGTGTTCATTGCCAGCTCCATTCCACAGTAGGTAGCCTAGTCTACCTACTGTGGAATGGAGAAGCCAGAAATCGGCGGTGCGGAAGCGTGCCGGCAGAGAGCCTGCGAATATTTGCTCCCATGCCGAAGCTGCCGGCTGCCCAGTAAAGCCTCTGGGGCATGGATCGATAGTCCGGGGACCTTGAGGGAAAACTGGGGGCTTTCGTCTCTCAGCTCACCGGGACCGGCGAGTTCTCGGCCGCCGGAGCCTGCTGCGCAGCCGTGCCCGGGGAACCTGCACGCTGCGGCGCCGGGATTCCGGCGAGCGCTACCGCGCACACGGAAGTGAGCACCAGTGCGGTAGCCGGGGCGATGGCAGTCCACGGAGCCCGCTCGACATAGCCGATGCCTTCGGCCAGCAGCAGGCCCCACTCCGGGGTGGGCGGCTGAGCCCCGAGCCCGAGGAATCCGAGGGCGGCCAAGGCCAGTGCCACCCCGGGCAGCCGCAGCATCCCGTGCCTCAGCAGGGCCGGAAGCACCGCGGGCAGCAGATGCTGGACCCAGATCCGGCCGCGCGGTACCCCGGAGAGCGGAAGCCAGCGGATATGCGGCATGGCCCGGGCCTCGTCCAGCAGCGAAGCCGCATGCGTGGCCAGCGGAGGCCAGCTGACCCAGAGCACGGCCAGCGCCGCACCGCCGACCGACGGGCCAAGCAGGGCCGCGATGACCACTCCGGCCAGAATCGGCGGAGTCGCGTTGGCGATTACCGCCGGCCCGCGCGAGATCTCGCCTGCTGCCGCGAGCAGCAGGCCGATCAGGATTGCGCAGGCCACGATCGCCAGTGCCGGGCCTACCGTGCCCAAGGTTCCGTGGGCCACGCGGGCCAGCAGATCCCGTCCGCTGGAATCGGCGCCGAATGGCAAACCGGCCCCGGGGGCTTGCAGCCTCTGGAAAGCAAGGGTGTAGGGGTCGCGAGGCAGTCCGAAAGCCAGGATGGCCAGCAGCGCGGTGCAGGTGATCGCCGCAGTCCAGCGCTGGATCCTGCCGTTGCCGCGCGCCTCGGGCGGGGCCGGCAGCGACCCGGCGGGCAGGGCACCGCCGCGCAGCGCGCGCCGGGCCGCTGCGGTGAGCATCCCGATCAGCAGCGCCGATCCCGCCATCAGCAGCAGGCCGGCCTGCAAGGCGGGAATGTCCTGCGCATTGGCCGCCCCGAGCAGGTAGCGGCCAAGTCCTGGCACTGCGAAGACCTGTTCCACGGCCACCGCGCCGCCGAGCAAGCCGATGAACACCAAGCCGAGCTGGTCGACGACCGCTGCGGCGGCCCGGCGCAGCACCCCGGAGAGGATGGCCGGCGCCGGAGCTCCGGCCAGGTGCCAGATCCCGGCCCAGCGTTCGGCGGCCACCGAAGCGATGGCATCGGCCAGCAGCCGGCCCAGCAATCCGCCGGCCGGGATGCCCAGGGCCAGTGCGGGCAGGATCGCGGTGTCCAGCCCGGTCCACCCGTAGGGCGGAAGCCATTGCAGCTGCACCGCCACCAGTACCAGCAGCAAGCTGGCCAGCAGGAATTCGGGCAAGGCGGTCAGTGCCACGCCCAGCGGCCCGGAACCGGAATGCGGCCGGTTGCGCAACACGCGCAGCGCGGCGGGCAGCACCAGGGCGAAGGCCACGGCGAGCGCGATGATGGTGGCGAAGGCGGTGAGCGTGGCGGAGACCGACAGGGCCCGCCAGGCGCCGGGAGCGATTTCTGCCCCGCTGACCCAGGAGTTGCCCAGATCCCCGTGCAGCACCCCGGACCACCAGTGCAGGCTGGTGGCCAGCGGGCCCTGGTCCAGGCCCAGCTGCGCGCGCACGGAGGCCAACGCCTGCTCGGTGGGTTCCAGCTCGGCATAGCGTGCGCGCAGCACCGCGGCGGCCGGGTCCGTGCGCGAAAGCCAGGGCAGCGCGCCGGCTACCAGCAGCAGGGCCAGCGCGCTGAGCAGGCAGGATGCGAAGGACGGCCAGGAGAGGCGCCGCGCCTTCAGGGCGAACCAGTTCATCAGCGTTGCGGCTCCTGGTCGCTGTCCAGGCGGGTCTGCGCAGTGATCAGCTCGCGTTCGCGCGGATCCTGCGCGGCATCGCGCACGGCGGGGCCCTCGCCCTGGATCACGCGTTCGTGCAGCAGCGCGATGGCCGCGTCGGTGCCCAGGATCCGGGCTTCGGCCAGCATGATCTGCTGCTGGCGCTGTTCCCCGGCTTCGGTTTCCGAGGCCCGGGCGATCGCCTGGTCCACGTCCTTGTCGCAGAGCTGGGCGATGGCGAAGCCGCCTTCGCAGGTGAAGTCGGAGGCGAAGTACGCAACCGGGTCCCCGGAATCCAGCACGGTGGCGCGCGAGAGGATGAAGGCATCGAAGTCGCCGTCCAGTGCGTCGGCCTCGATGTACTGGTATTCGCGCACATCCTGCTTCACGATGAATCCGGCCGCTTCCAGCTGCTGCTCCAGGATCACCGCGACTTCTGGCAGTTCGGCGCGGTCGGTGAAGGTGCCCAGGGTGATTTCCACGTCCTTGACCTTGGCTGGTTCGGCACGCTGGGCCAGCAGCTGCCGGTATTCTCCAGAATCGCGCAGCCCGGCGGCGTAGGGCAGGGCCGGGCCGAGCAGGCCCTCGGCTATATCGGCGCGGTTCTCGTACACCGACTCCACGATGGCCGCCCGGTCGATGGCTTCGCGGGCCGCGGCGCGCACCGCCGGGTCGGCGAACGGGCCCTTTTCGGTGTTCAGGTACAGCGTGTTGGTGCGCGGCATCGGCACTTCGGTGAGCAGCTCCCGGTCCACCGTGGCGGCCTGACCGGCGGGGATCGCCTCGATGACATCTGCTTCCGAGGTGCGCAGCGCGGCGGCGCGGGCGGTGCCATCGGGCACGAACTTCACGTCGATGCCCGAGGCTGCGGCCTTTTCGCCCCAGTAGCCCTCGTACCGGTCCAGGGTGGCCCCGGAGATCCCGTCTACGTCCACGATCTGGAAGGGGCCGGTGCCGTGGCCGGCCGGATCCACTCCGTTGGCGGTGTATGCTTCGGCGGCGAAGATGGCCAGCTGCGGGCTGGAGAGCCGCTGGGGCAGCAGCGGGTCGGGATCCGCGGTGGTGATCTGCAGTCCGTGCTCCCCGCGCACCTCGACCTTCAAGGCGGTTCCGTTCAGGATGCGCGGCACCGGGGTCGAGTCGATGGCCCGCTGCAAGGAGTTCGCCACCGTTTGGGCGGTCAGCGGCTGCCCGTTGTGGAAGCTGACGCCTTCGCGGATCTTGAAGTCCCAAGCCAGCTCGCCGCTGCGTTCCCAGCTGGTAGCCAGTGCCGGCTGGGCGTCCCCGGACGCGTCGAGATTGACCAGGGTTTCGGCGGCGGACCAGCGCGAGAGCTTGAACGCGTCGTCGCTGAGCGGGCTGAGCCCGGAGCGGGGCGGCTGCATGTGGGCTACGGAGATGCGGTCGGCGCTTCCGGCCTGCTCGGCGGCCGCGGAGAAGCAGCCGCTGAGGGCAAGTGTCGCGGCCAGCGGGATGGTGAGCAAGGCCAGGGTCTTGGGGCGGGGTCGATTCATGGGTGCGAGGTCCTTGGGAAGTGTGTGATGGGGGGATCGGTGATGGGTGATCAGTTGGTGGGCGGGTTATCGGGACGGTGGGCGGATGGCGATGGTGCGCGAGCATTGCGCGGCCAGCTGCGGGTCATGGGTGATCAGCAGCAAGGCAATGCCCGAGTTGGCGGCGGTGGAGAGCAGCTGGCCGGCGACCGCCTGGGCGGTGTCCGGATCCAGGGCGCTGGTCGGCTCGTCCGCCACCAGCACCGAGGGGTTCACCGCCACGGCGCGGGCCAGCGCGGCCCGCTGCAGCTGTCCTCCGGAGAGCTGGTGCGGGCGCCGATCCAGCAGCGCCGTGTCGAATTGCGCCAGCTCCGCAGCCCGGTCGATGCCCGTTCCGGGGCCGGCTGGGGGAGCCAGCCGGTGGATGGCCTGCTGCAGCGAGGTGCGGATGCTCCAGCGCGGCACGAAGGCGGCGGCAGGATCCTGGGGCACGCCCTGGACCAGCCGGCGGCGTGCTGGCGCGTGGCTGCGCTTCGGTGCGCTCCAGTGCTGGCCCAGCACGCGGATTTCTCCGGAGTCCGGCAGTTCCAGGCCCAGCACGATGTCGGCCAGGGTGGATTTGCCGGCGCCGGATGGCCCGGTGATGGCCACCGATTCGCCCGGGGCCAGCGTGAAGCCAAGGGGCTCCAGGACCAGTCGGCGGGCTGCGCCATGCCCGCGCAGTGCGCTGAGCGCGGATACTTCCAAGGCGGGGATGCTCAAGCCGGTACCCGTTCCAGCCGGGGCGCGGTGGTGCTGGCGATCTTCCCGGAGTCCAGGACCAGGTGCCGGGTGGCCAGCGCCTGGGCGACTGCCGCGTCGTGGGTGACCAGTACCAGGGCCTGCTGCTGGCCCAGGAGGGTGCCCAGCAGTTCCAGGATGAGGTCCCGGGAGGTGTGGTCCAGGGCGCTGGTCGGTTCATCGGCAAGGATCACCGGGGCTTGGCTGAGCACGGCCAGGGCTATGGCGGCGCGCTGAGCTTGCCCTCCGGAGAGTTCCGCGGGACGTCGTGCGAGCAGCTGCGGATCGCCCAGCCCGGCGTCTTGCAGGACGTCGCGGACTTGCTGCGCGCTGGCGCCGGTGGCCTTGCGCAGCTGCCGTCCCAGCGGCAGCAGTGGATGCAGGGCGTCCTGGCCGCGCTGCGGGATGTAGCCGATGCGCGTTGAGCCGGGAGTGCGGGTTCCGCTGAATTCCAGTCCGGGCGCCCAGTTCCCGGTGATCATCGACAGCAGCAGCGACTTGCCAGCACCCGACGGGCCGGTAATGACCACGCGCTCGCCGGGAAGAAGCGTGAACTCCTCGACGTCGAGCAGCGGGCTGGTGGCGCCGGGCAGTCCCAGGCGCGCATTGCGCAGGCAGAAGACCGGGCTGGACGGCAGCGGGGCGCGGGGCTGGCGGGCGAACCCGGGCTCTTCATGAGTCATAATGAGAATCATTATCACTTAACTTTTCTCGGCAGCGCAAATCAGCCTCCGCGATCGGCAAGGCAGCCGTGGCGGTCCGCGGCCATTGGCCAAGCTGGGTGAATTCGCCTAATTTTCCGTTGCCGTACCGAACCTCGGCGCTTGTGCATACCGTGGAATCAGGGTGCGGCAGCACACGGAGCAAGAGGAGAAAGCGATGATGGAGTCGTTATGGCAGGCGAAGCGTTCTTCCGGTGGCGCCGACCAATTCCAGCCGGGCGCAACCTATGACGCCATCGTCGTAGGCGCGGGGCTGACCGGGCTGGCCACCGCCGTGCTGCTGAGCCGTGCCGGATTGAGCGTCACGGTGCTCGAAGCCAGGTTCGTCGGGGCCGGAACAACAGGAGCGAGCACCGCGAAGCTCAGCTTGCTGCAGGGCACGGTGCTCTCCGGGATCCGGGAGCATTGTTCCCAAGAGGTTGTGGACGCCTATGTCCAGGGGAATCTGGAAGGGCAGTCGTGGTTGCTGCGCTATCTGGAGGAGCGGGATGTCGCCGTGCAGCGGCGGGATGCCTACACGTACACCGAAGCCGAATCCGGACGTGCCAGGCTGGAGAAGGAAGCAGAGGCGGCCCGCAGCGCCGGGTTGGAGGCCAGCTGGTGCGGCCCGGACATCGGATTGCCGTTTCCCGTGGCCGCGGCGCTGGCCCTGCCTGGCCAGGCGCAATTCAACCCCATGGAAGTGCTCCAGGCCTTGGCCAGCGACCTGCGCTCGCGCGGGGGCAGGATCGTCGAGGGCGTCAGGGTGCGCGATGCCAGTGCCGGCGCCCTGGCCACAGTGCATACCAGCCAAGGCGAGAACCGTGCCCAGCAGGTCATCCTGGCCACGGGTATTCCCATCCTGGATCGGGGACTGTATTTCGCCAAAGTCGAGCCATCGCGCTCCTACGTGGTTGCGCATCGCATTGATGCAGCCGCCGGTGCGCTGCCCCAGGGGATGTACCTGTCCATCGACCAGCCAGCACGTTCGCTGCGGACCGTTCCTCTCGACGGGCAGGAGCTGCTGCTGGTGGGCGGCAACGGCCATCCGGTGGGCCAGCAGCTCTCCGAGCTCGGCCAGCTCAAGGACCTGGATATCTGGACCAGAAGGCATTTCCCCGGGGCCGAACTCGCCGGCCAATGGTCGGCGCAGGACTACAAGTCGGCCAATATGGTTCCGTTCGTGGGCCAATTGCCCCGCGGGGGAGGGAACATCCATGTGGCCACGGGCTACAACAAGTGGGGGATGGCCAATGCGATTGCCGCCGCCCTCCAGCTCAGCGCGAACATCCTCGGCGGAAATATCGCCTGGGCGCAGGCGTTGTCGCAGCGCGCCACCACCCCGGCCGACCTGGTCGCCGGGGCGAAGATCAACTCACGGGTTGCTGGAAAACTCGTAGCGGGATGGAAGCGCTCGCTGCTTGGCGAGGCAGGCAAGGGCGCCGCGCAGGATGCAGGCGGCGTGTCTGGCGGGGAGCGGACTCCGCCCGCCGAGGGCCAAGGCCTGGTGCTGCGCGAGGGCCTGCGATCGGTCGCCGAGTCCACAATCGGCGGGGCCACCTGCCGGGTGTCCGGGATCTGCACTCATCTAGGTGGCGTGCTGTCGTGGAATGACGCGGAGAAATCCTGGGATTGCCCGCTGCACGGGTCCAGGTTCAGTCCGGCCGGGGAAGTATTGGAGGGGCCGGCGACGCAGGACCTCGCTGCCATTGACTCGACGGCTGGCACCGGCGGGGACTAGGTGCCTGGAAAAGTTATTCAACGACCGCGGGCCCGCCGAATACTCATCGGCTGTGGCCAGGGAATGATTTCGGAAAGTGCAGGGATGATGATTCACTGGAATTTCAAGTACACCCGCCGTTCACCTTGGAACCCAGGAGAAGTTTTGCGAACCACCGGACCTGCCAGGCCACCTCTGCCACGAACCGCCGCTTTCACCGCGATTGCCAGCATGGGCCTGGTCCTGCTGCTTTCGGGCTGCGGATCGGACTACCCGCTGGGAGAAGAGCAGCGCAAGGCCGCTGAATCGAATACCTCAAGCCTCCAAGGCACGCTGACCGGCGGCGGATCCACCGCGCAGAATTCCGCCATGAACGCCTGGACCACCGAATTCTCCACCATGCATCCCCAGGTCCAGGTGCAGTACGCCTCTGTGGGCTCCGGCGCCGGACGCGCCGGGCTCCTGGCAGGCGGCACCGAATTCGCCGGATCCGACGCTTACCTGAAGGAAGAGGAAGTCCAGCGCTCCATCGAGACCTGCGGCCCGCAGGGCGCGATCAATATCCCGGCGTATATTTCCCCGATCAGCATCGCCTTCAACCTGCCGGGCATCAAGGAATTGAACATGGATGCCCCAACGATCGCCAGGATCTTCTCCGGTGAGATCCGCTCCTGGCAGGACCCGGCCATCGCCCAGCTGAACCCGCAGGTCCAGCTGCCCGACCTGCCGATCACCGGGGTGGCGCGCGCCGACGATTCGGGCACGACCGAGAACTTCACCGAGTACCTGCATGCGGTTGCTCCCGAAGCCTGGCCGCACGAGCCGGATGGCGGCTGGCCGGATGCCACCGGGCTGGAGAAGGCCCAGGGCAATGCCGGTGTGGTGACCACCGTGACCCGCGCCGTGGGCGCGGTCACCTATGCCGATGATTCCCTGGTGGATACGTCGCTGGGCAAGGTGAAGCTGAAGGTCGGCGAGGAATTCGTGGCAGTCAGCGGGGAATCAGCGGCCAAGGCCGTGGCCGAATCGGAACGGGTCCACGGCCGCGGCGAGCACGATATTGCCCTGGAGCTGGACCGCAAGACCACCGCCGCCGGCGCGTACCCGATGGTGCTGGTCTCCTACCTGCTGTTCTGCAGCGGCTACGAGGATCCGCAGACCGTGGAACTGGCCAAGACCTTCGGCCAGTACGTCGTCAGCGACCAGGGGCAGAAGACCGCAGCCGACTCGGCCAAGAGCGCGCCGATGCCGCAGCAGCTGGCCGAAGAGGCCCGCGAAGCCATCGATTCGATCACCGCGCGCTCCTGATTCGGGCGAACAGCCCTGCTGCATCCATCCGCAGGACGGATGCAGCAGGGCTGGCTATGCAGAAGCCTTGGCTGCCGCGCGGTACGCGCGATTTCGCGACCCGAGCAGCGCCGCGCCGATGACCGCGGCCAGCAGCGAACCGCACAGCACTCCGACCTTCACGTACTGCGCTTCCTCGCCGCCCTGGCCGAAGGCCAGCTCGCCGACCAGCAGGGAGACGGTGAAGCCGATGCCTGCCACGAAGGACAGCCCCAGCACATCAGGCCATTTGATGCTGCCATCCAGCTTGATTCCCGGGAGCCTGGTGACCAGGAAGGTGGCGGCGGTGATGCCAATCGACTTGCCCAGCACCAGGCCGGCAATGATGCCCAGTGCCACCGGGCTGGCCAGCGCTTCTCCCAGTCCGGACAGGCCGCCGACCGGAACACCGGCGGCGAAGAAGGCGAATACCGGAATGGCGATGATGGATGAGGGAATGGACCAACGGTCCGCGAAGTGGGCCGCCAGGCCTTCGTGGATCGCTTCGCCCTGCTCGGTGCTCCCGGTGCGCACGTGCGCCCGCTTGGTGGCAATTACCGGAACCATGAAGCCCAGCAGCACGCCGGCCACCGTGGCGTGGATTCCCGAGGCATGCACCAGTGCCCAGACGGTGGCGCCGAGCGGGATCAGGACCCACCAGGCGCGGACCCCGCGCTGCACTGCCAGCGCGAATGCCGCCAGCGGCAGCAGCGCGAGGATCAGCGGCAGCCAGGCCAGGTCATCGGTGTAGAAAATGGCGATGATGGAAATGGCCAGCAGGTCATCGACCACCGCCAGCGTAAGCAGGAAGGTGCGCAGGGCAGGTGGCAGGAACTTGCCCACCACTGCGATCACGGCGATCGCGAAGGCGATATCAGTGGCTGCGGGGATTGCCCAGCCGTTGATGGCGGAGCTTCCCGAGGCGGAGATGACCAGGACGTAGAACAGTGCCGGCAGTGCCACGCCGCCCACGGCCGCAGCCACCGGAACCAGTGCGGTGCGCGGATTGCGCAATTTGCCGACAACGAATTCTTCCTTGAGTTCCAAGCCGACAACGAAGAAGAAGATGGCGAGCAGGCCGTCAGCGGCCCAGGCTCCGACCGAGAGATTCAGGTGCAGGGACTCGGGGCCGAAGCGGAAATCGCGCAACCCCTCGTACCAGGGGGCCGCAGGGGAATTGGCCAGGATCAAGGCGGCGACGGTGGCGCAGAGCAGCAGCAGTCCGCCCATCGAGTCCTGCTTGAGGGTTTGGTGGATTCCACGCCACATGGCGTGGGGTGCTTGGCGGGGTACGCCAGTTGAAGGGTGTGGCAAAGTAACGGGTCTTTCTGGGATCCGGGAAAAGGGCACGAGGGTGCGCGGAATCCACTGGAGAAAAACCAGGAATCGGGGCCGCGCAACTATTAGTGGCGCGGTGGCGGGCAGCCGGCGATCTCGCCGTGGGCGTTAGTTCCCCAGGAACTCAACCACCCATTGGTGCCGCTGGCTAGCTTGGTCAGCAGTTTTCCCTTGGGGAAAACGGCAGCGAGAAGCCGCTGCGCATGCGTTGAGACGACCAGAGCCATGCTTCCAGTCTACAGACCGGTGATGCATTGGCCTAACTCGAGACGTCCCGGCTGCCGTGGGCCTGGCGCTAATTCATCAGGCTGGCGAACATCTTCAAGCGCAGCGCCTTGGCGGTGGCCATATGGGCCTGGATGAGCCCGCAGGCCTTGGCGCTGTCGCGCTCGCGGATGTTCTCCACGATGCGCTGGTGCTCCTCCAGCGCTTCGGTCCACCGCGAGCCGACCGAGAGCGTGGATGTCGGGGCATGGATCTGGTGGGTGGCCAGGCGCTCGAGCAGATCCTCCAGCACCGGGTTATGCGCGGCGCGCCAGAGCGCGCGGTGGAACTCGATGTTGGTGGCCAAGCGGGTGGCGTCATCTGGTTCGGCCAGTGCACGGTCCCGGTCAACCAGGGCTTGCAGGCGCATCAGGTCCACTTCGGTGCGCACCGAGGCGGCTTCCTGGGCGGCTTGGCCTTCGAGCAGGATGCGCAGGTCGTAGACCTGCATGATCTGCTCGGGGTCGATTTCCTTGACGAAAAGACCGCGGGCGCGGCGCTCCAGCAGCCCTTCATGCAGCAGCCGGGTCAGGGCTTCGCGCACCGGGGTGCGGGACACTCCAAAGCGTTCTGCCAGGGCGACCTCGCGCAGGGCATCCCCGGGCTGGAATGCGCCTTGCAGCAAGTCGTCCTTGAGCTGGGCATGGATTGAATCCGAATCGAGCTTGGCCATGATCCCCATTCTCGTCTAAGGCTGGATGGCGGGTAAAACCATTGTTCCGCCAGTACAGGCGTACTGGCGGAACAATGGGAATTAGTACTTAGGCAAGGTTACCGGCACGCCGGCCGAAGACCACACCGGCTGCCAGGCCGGAACCGCCCGGGTAGTTGGCCGAGAACAAGCCGCCGAGCATTTCGCCGCAGACGTACAGGCCTTCGATGATCTCGCCGTTTTCGTCCAGCACCTGGCCGTCGGTGTTGCCCTTCAGGCCGCCGAAGGTGAAGGTGATGCCGCAGGTGACCGGGTAGGCGTAGAACGGGCCGGTCTGAAGCGGGTTGGCCCAGTTGCTCTTAGGGGGAGTCACCTTCGCGGCGCGCCCATCGAGCACGTTCGGGTCGTAGGCGATGGAGGTGTCGATGGAAGCGTTGAATTCCGAGACGGTCTTGGACAGCGCCGCTGGATCCACGCCGATCTTCTGCGCCAATTCCTCAACGGTGTCGGCGATGACCTCGGAGATCTCCGGCATCTCGTACTCTTCGGCGCGCAGCATCGGACGCAGCGACGCGTCGAAGACCTGGTAGGCGATGGAGTCCGGCTGCTGCAAGATGACCTTGCCGTACTTGGCGTAGGTCAGGTTGCGGAAGTCCGCGCCCTCGTCCAGGAAGCGCTCGCCGCGGTTGTTCACGATGATCCCCAGCGGGTAGGACTGGCGGGTCAGGCGGTTGGTCAGCTCGCGATTGGATTCGTTCTTCGGGGTCAGCGCGTCCCATTGGACCGAGTGGCAGGTGCTCCAGTCCCCGCCCTTGGCGGCGCCGATCTCCAGGCCGGCGGCCAGCATCTCGCCATTGTTGAATGGGGTGCCGCGGACCTTGGCGTTCTGCCAGCCTTCGCCCAGGTGCTCCTGGCGCCATTGCGGGCTGGATTCGAAGCCGCCGGCGCCGAGGATGACCGACTCGGCGCGCAGTTCCTGCTCTTCGCCGTTGGCGCGGACCTTCACGCCCACCACCTTGCCCTCTTCCACGATCAGGCCGTAGACGTCCTGCTCGAAACGGACTTCGGTGCCCAGCTTCCGGGCTACTTCCAGGTGGTCCTTCATCAGGCCTTCGCCGCCGTCGACGTTGCCCACATGCAGCCCGCCCCAGAACAAGTAGCCGCCCTCCGGGGTCTTGTAGGTCTGGCGTTCATACATCAGGCGGTACTTCAGGCCCAGGGACTTGAGCCAGCGCAGGCCGGGAGCTGCTTCCTTGACCAGGACCTCGGTCATTTCCTTGTCGTTGCGGCCCTCGGTCACCTTGGCGATGTCGCCAGCGTAGTCGGCCTCGGAGTAGGGCGGGACTTCGGAGACCGGGTGGCGCTCATCGAATTCCACCAGATCCTGCAGGTCTTCCAGGCCGTTGTGCGCAATGCGGGTTGCGCCTGCCGTGTAGTAGCTGTTGCCGCCGAACTGGTCGCGCGGAGCCTTTTCCAGGAGCAGAACCTTGCGGCCGCGGGTCACTGCCGCGTGCGCCGCGGTGAAGGCCGCGTTGCCGCCGCCGACCACAATGACGTCTGCGGCGTTGGCAGCGGTTTCCTGAGCATGGGTTGTCATGAGATGGCCTTTCGGAAATGAAGACGTGGGAAAACGTGGATCCGAAATTAGTGTATACACTAATGTGCATTAAAAGCCAGTGCGGTGCAGGAAATTCAGCTGACCCACGAATACCGGTGCTCGGGACGGCCTGCCGAACCGTAGCGCGGACGCAGCTGGGCCTTGCCCGCCGTGACCAGGAAGTCCAGGTAGCGCCGGGCGCTGACCCGGGAGATCCCGCAAATTTCGGCAACCTCCAAGGAAGACAGTGTGCCATCCGGATGGCCCGGTGCGCTGCGCAAGGCTTCTCCGACCAGTGCCATGGTCGGTGCGGTGAAGCCCTTGGGCAGCCGCTCGGTCTGCGCTCCGGTGACGGCCCCGGGTGCCAGTTCGAGGACTTCGGGGATCCTGGCATCCCCTCGTCCACTGGCGGCCTGGAGCAGCTGGTCGATCTCGGCCTGGCCCAGCTCGTCGATCGGCTCCTCTTGCTGCGCCACCGCTTCGGGCTGCTCGGAAACACGCTGGGCATAGAGTGCCAGGCGCTGCTTGAACTCGTCCACGGTGAAAGGCTTGACCAGATAATCCTCGACGCCGTGGCCTACTGCTTGGCGCACCGCATCGCGTTCATTGTTGGCGGTAATCATGATGACGTGCGCGTCGAACCCGGCTGCGCGCAACTGGGCCAATACTTCCAGACCGGTCAGATCCGGCAGGTGCACATCGAGCAAGACCAGATCCACCTGCCCGGATTGCACAAAGGGAACCACGCCGGAACCGCGCTCCAGCACGCCGACCACTTCAAAATGCTCCATGCCCTGCAGGTAGCGGCGGTGCAGCCCGGCCACTGCGAAGTCGTCATCGACCACGAGTGTCTTAATCATTGAAGTAATCTCCTTGCACGGGAATGGGAGTGCTCTGCTTAACCATAGGTCGCTTCGACGGAGGCCAGGCGGCGATGACCTCGGCGCCGCCCAGATCACTGGAACCGAACTTCAGCACGCCACCGCGCCGGGCCCGGATGCGGTCAACCAGGGCCAAGCCGATGCCCCGTCCGTGGACTGCGCCCGGCGCGCCGGTCTTGCTGCTGTAGCCAAGCTGCACCAGGCGGGCCGCGTCGCCTTCACTGATGCCCGGGCCGGAATCGCTGACCGCGATGCGCATGCCGGTGGATCCGGCGTTCAAGTGCAATGACACCACGCCGCCATCGCCGGCGGCCTCGATGGCGTTGGCCAGCAGGTTCGAGGCGACGGTGATGGCATCGTCGTCAATCGCGGTTCCAGGCACCACCGCGGAGAAAGGATGCAGTTCCAGCCGGACCCCGGCTTCGCTGGCCACCGCCTGCTTGGCAACGAACAGCGCTGACAGGGTGGGGTCGCCCAGATGCGTCTCCGGATGCTCGCCGCGAGCGCCGGAGAAACGCTGGATATGCTCCTTGGCTTCTTCGTATTCGCCGATGGACATCAGCCCCGAGAGCAGGTGCAAGCGGTTGGTGAATTCGTGGGCCTGGGCACGCAGCGTATCGGCCAGGGACCTCTGGCCGCGCAACTCGCGCAAGGTCTCTTCCAGCTCGGTATGGTCGGTCAAGGTCAGGGTGCGTCCATAGTGCTTGGGTCCCAGCATCGCCTCGCGGCGGGTGGCAATCAGCACGCGCTCTCCGGAAAGCACGTTCTGCACCGATTCGGCCTCGGGGGAGTCGCTGCGCAGCAGGTCCACCAGGCTCTGGTCCAGGACCTCTTCGGCTTGCTGGCCCACAGTGTCCTCGGGAAGATCCAGCAGCCGGCGCGCTTCACCGTTGACCAGGGTGAGCCGGCCATTGCCATCCACGCCCAGCACGCCGTCGCTGACTCCGTAGAGCACCGCCTGCTGCGCCTGCTTCAGCGAATCCACTTCTTCGGGATCAACCCGGTAGATCCTGCGAATGGCCCGTTCCACCAGCGCGGCCGCCAGGGAGCCGATGGCCACGGCCAGGATAATCCACGGCGCGAACGCCCAGACAATATCAACCAGGCTGGCGCGCACCTTGCTTTGCAGGATGCCCACGGAGATGGTGCCAACGATCTTCCCCTCCTCGAAGACCGGTTGCTTCACCCGCAGGGTGACGCCCAGGGGGCCTTCCTCCACGCCCCTGAAGGTTTCGCCGTTGCGGATGGATTCATGATCCGAGGAAACCGGCTGGCCGATGGACTCTGGCTCGGGGTGGGCCACGCGGATGCCGTTCAAGTCGGCAATGGTTACATAGTCCACTCCGGAGGCCGACTCGGCCAGGTGGGCCAGCGGGGCGACGACTTCGGCTGCGTTTCCGGGATCCTCGGCCAGCGCGTGGCCAATCGGGGCCAGCTGGGCCGTTTCCTCGGCCACCAGGGCGACGCGGCTGAAAGCGCTGTCTTCCACCCGGTTGATCTCGAAGCGCATCACGATCACCGAAACTGCCAGCAGCGTGATCAGCACGATGGCTAATTGCAGGAACAGGATGCGAACCCGGAAGCGCTGGCTGTTCTTTATCCATTGCATGGTGGACCCGCTTGCTCCCGTTGTTTTTATTTTCTTAATTGCCCGTTATGACCAGAACCGCATTCCCGGTGTGTTTCGGCTCACTTTGACTGCACACTGGGAAAGGCCGCACCGGGAATCGGTGAGGTGAATCACTAACAATGAGGTTACGGAAAATGGTGAGCAAACGCATCTTGAGCCGGTCCCTGTACGGCGTTGTCGTCGTGGCGGTAGCGGGACTCGCATTCACCAACGCGGCAGCGTCGGGCGGAGAGTCCTCGGCGCGGAACAAGTTGGTCATCATGGCACCTGCCTCGCCCGGTGGCGGCTGGGACGGCTTCGCCCGTGAAGCCCAGCAGGCATTGAAGTCCATCGGCGCAGTGAACAACGTGCAGGTCACGAACATCCCGGGAGCTGGCGGCACCATCGGCTTGAGCCAATTCGTGCAGATGACCGGGCGTCACGACATGCTCATGGCCACCGGCGGGGTGATGATCGGCGCAATCGAGCTGGCCAACTCCGAGGCCACCATGAAGGACGTGGAACTGATCGCGCGCATGTCCGATGACTACGCGGTGCTGGTAGTGCCGGCCAAGTCCGAGATCAAGACCCTGGACGAGTTCATCGCGGCCTGGAAGAAGGACCCGGGGAAAACCTCGATTGCCGGCGGTTCGCTGGGTTCGATCGACCACCTGCTCACCGGTGCGGTGGCCCAGGAAGTGGGCATCGACCCGTCCAAGGCCAACTACATCGCCTACTCCGGCGGCGGCGAGGCGTTGACCTCGATGCTGGCAGGCACCACCGCTGGCGGCATGTCCGGCTACAACGAAGTAGCCGACCAGATCGAAGCCGGAAACCTGCGGGCGCTGGCCATCTCCTCGGAAGAACGGCTGCCCGGGGTCGACGTCCCGACCTTCAAGGAACAGGGTGTTGACGCGGTCATGGCCAACTGGCGCGGCTTCGTCGGTGCCCCGGGCATCACCGAAGAGGATAAGCAGGTCTTCGTGGACATGGTCCACGAAATCCATGAATCCGAGCAGTGGAAAGATGCGCTGGAGCGCAACGACTGGACCGACAGCTTCATGATCGGCAAGGAATTCGAAGACTACGTGGACAGCGAAATCGAAGTCACGGAACAAATCGTCAAGGGACTGGGACTATGAGCATTCAAGCACCCCAAGCAACGGAGGGCACCGGCAACGGCACCGGCCGCAACGCCACCCCTGCCCAGAGCTTCTTCAGCGGGCGCAGCGAACTGATCGTCCCGGCACTGCTGCTGGCCCTGGCGATCTTCCTGACCTGGCAGACCGCCACCATGGAGGTACTGGGAAAGTCGGTCCCCGGCCCGCAGTTCTTCCCGACCATCGTGTGCATACTGCTCTACGGCGTGGTCCTTGCCCACACCATCCAGATTTTCCGCTCCCCGCGCGGCGGCGCAGCCGCGGCGGCTGCGGAAGAAAAGCAGTACAAGACCCAGTCGGACTGGAAGACCATGGGCGCGGTGGTGGCCGGCGTCATCGGCTTCATCCTGATCCTGCCTTATGCCGGCTGGATCCTCAGCGCCGCAGCCCTGTTCTGGGTCGTTGCCCGCGCACTGGGCAGCAAGAAAGCGCTATTCGACGTGAGCATTGCACTGCTCTTCTCCTGCGTGATCCAGCTGGCTTTCAACGCCGGACTGGGATTGAACCTGCCTGCAGGATTCCTGGAAGGACTGCTCTAGATGGAACAGCTCAATCTGCTGCTTGAGGGATTCTCAAACGCACTGACCCCCATGAACCTGCTGTGGGTGCTGCTTGGCGCCCTGCTGGGCACCGCCGTAGGCGTGCTGCCTGGCCTGGGCTCGGCAATGGCCGTGGCGCTGCTGCTGCCTATTACCTTCTCGCTGGATCCCACCGCGGCGTTCATCATGTTCGCCGGCGTCTACTACGGCGGGCTGTTCGGCGACTCCACCTCCGGCATCCTGCTCAATACGCCGGGCAATTCCTCGGCGATCGCCTCGACCTTCGAAGGCCACCGGATGGCCCGCAACGGCCTGGCCGCCAAGGCCCTGGCAACTGCGGCCATGGGCGCCTTCATTGGCGGCCTGCTGGCCACCACCGTCGTGGTGTTCTTCGCCCCGACCCTGGTCAAGCTGGCCACCGCTTTCGGTCCGGCTGAATACTTCGCGCTGGCGGTTTTCGCCTTCCTTGCAATCTCCTCGGTGGTGTCCGATTCGATTATCAAGGGCCTGGTGGCCCTGGGCATCGGTTTGGTCTTGGCCATGGTCGGGGTGGATGGCCCTTCGGGAACCATCCGCTACACCCTGGGCCTGCCGCAGCTCTTCGACGGCATCTCCATTGTGGTGATCACCGTGGGCCTGCTGGCCCTGGGCGAAGTGCTGCATATTGCCTCGCGCATCCACCGCGATCCGGAAGCCGTGAAGATCAAGCCAAGCGGCCGTCCGCGCCTGCACCGCCACGACATCAAGAAGGCCCTGCCGGCATGGCTGCGCGGTACCGCTTTCGGCCTGCCTTTCGGCATCATCCCTGCTGGCGGTTCCGAGGTTCCGACCTTCCTGGCCTACGGCACCGAAAAGCGCCTGGCCAAGCGCCGCGGCGATATCGAATTCGGCCAGATTGGTTCCATCCGAGGCGTGGCTGCTCCGGAAGCCGCTGGCAATGCCACCGCGGGCACCGCCATGGGCGCGTTGCTGGCCCTGGGCCTGCCCACCAGTGCTACCGCGGCGATCATGATCGCCGCCTTCCAGCAGTACGGCATGCAGCCAGGCCCGCTGCTGTTCGAACGCAGCGGCCCCATGGTGTGGACCCTGCTGGCCTCGCTGTTCATCGGACTGGTGATCCTGCTGGTCATGAACATGCAGTTCGCGGTGCTGTGGGCCAAGCTGCTGCTGGTCCCGCGCCACTACCTGTACGCAGGCATTACCGTGCTCTCGGTCCTCGGCGTCTACGCCATCAGCGCCGCGCTGCTGGATCTGTGGATCCTGCTGGGTGTGGGACTGGTTGGATTCGTGATGCGTCGCTACGAGATCCCCTTGGCTCCGGTACTGATTGCAGTGATCCTCGGCCCGCTGGCCGAAACCGAGCTGCGCCGTGCACTGACCGTCTCGGAAGGCGATGCGAGCATCCTGGTTTCCAGCGGAATCACGATTACCCTGTACTCGATCCTCGCATTGACGCTGGCATTCACCGCCTACAAGCACGTGCGTGCTAGCAAGAAGGCCAAGGAAGATGCCGAGCTGATCAACGCCTGATCATCTTCTTCACAGCACAGCAGGCCTTGCCGCCTCCACCGCGGCAAGGCCTGCTGTGCGCGTTCAAGCCGCATGGCAGCACGGCGAAAGCCCGACCCGAAGCCGGCGGCTGGATGCTTCCTGACTGCGGCTTGCCTGCGGTAGCTGCCCAGAGCACAGTGGGCTGTGGACAATGAAAGGAGCATGAATATGCCAGACCTAGCAGGCAAGAAAGTTCTTGCGGCAGTTTCCAACCGCGGAGTCGAGCAGGATGAGCTGAAGAAGCCAGTGGAGTATTTGCGCCAAGCCGGTGCGGAAGTGGTGATCGCGGCCCCGGAGGCCGGCCAGATCAAGTCGCTGGTCGGCGATTGGGATCTGGGGGAGGTCTTCGAAGCGAGCGAAACGCTGGCAACAGTGAACGAGCAGGATTTCGATCTGCTGCTGCTCCCCGGCGGAACGCTGAATGCCGACAACCTCCGCTTGGATGCCGATGCCCAGCGCATTGCCAAGTCCTTTGCCGGTTCGGGCCGGCCGATCGCTTCCATCTGCCATGGGCCATGGCTGCTGGTGGAAACCGGATTGGCCAAGGGCAAGACCTTGACCTCATACACCTCGATTAAGACCGATGTCGTCAATGCCGGCGGCACCTGGAAGGACGAGCAGGTTTTCCGCTGCCCGGCAAACCGCTTCGTGCTGATTACCTCGCGCAATCCAGGCGACCTCGATGCGTTCAACAGCGCCATTGCCGCGGAGCTCAGCTCCTAGCAATTGGCCGCCAGCCGGCCAAGCCGCCGTCGAAGCCAGCCTTCCGGACGGCGGCTTCGCTGCGCTGGACCGGAGCCCGCCATCCAGGGCTTTGGTGACCCAATGGCACGCCACCACGTTGTGGTTGTCGCGTATTTTCCCACCTGTGGAGGCAGGAACATGGCTGCAGATTATGATGAGGTTCGTCCAGATTTCGCCGCGGCGTCCGAGAAGACGCTCAAAGACGTGCAACAAGCCGATGCCCCCGACGCGAAGAGCGTTGTGGCCGAGCTTGAAGAAACCGACCTTTCCGATGGCGTGGAGCTCCCTGGCGCCATCGTCGAGGAAGAGCTGAGCGTTGAAGTCCTCCCGCAAGCAGCGGATGAGTTCCACTGCGCCAGTTGCTTCACTATCCGCCATCGCAGCCAAGCCGTGCAGAAGACTGGCCTAGGCGTCATCTGCCGCGACTGCGCCAGCGAACTCGCCTAGATTCCTGGGATTCCCAGAATCCCGGCGTTCGGCGATCTAGGCGTTGGGTATGGCGATGACGCTGAGGACTTTGCCATGGACTGCATGGAAAAGCGGGCACCCCGGCATGCCGGGGTGCCCGCTTCAGCAATTGAGCATCTGGTCAAGCCGCGTGCGGGTCCCGATGCTGTCCGGTCGCCTTGCGGGAGAGGAGCAATCCCAAGATGATCATGAGCGCACCGAGCCCCAGATGCAGCCAGTTATCGGCATCGTTCAGCGGGATGAAGTTGGCGGCGCTGTCGAAATCAATGACCAGCCCGTAGACCCACAGGGCCAGGTAGATGATTCCGCCGCCAATGAGGTAGCTGCGGGCAGCAGGCACGGTTCGCGCCATCAGGTAGCCGGCCACACCGAAGAGCAGATGCACGGCATTGTGCAGGTACGAGACCTGGAAGATGCCCAGCAGCTTGGCTTCAGAGTGGTGGCCGGCACCAGAGAGCGATTCGTAGTTGGTGGTGATTCCCGGAATGAATCCGAGGACGCCGACCAGGAAGAACACGATGCCGACCGCCAGTGCGGCCTTTTGCACCATCGGACGTGTTGCTATGACAGGATCTTTTGGATGTTCCATGATCTTGCTCCTTCATTCTGGCTGTTGCGATCGGAAGGAAACGTTGGCCCGTGATGCTGGCCGCCGTCATGCTAGCCACGCTAGGGGATTGCCGACTGGATGGCACGGGAATCTTCCAGTACCTAGGGAACGTCCAGCAACGGTGGTGCGTGGATCACTGGTGCCGCGGTGCGTGAGCCTTGCTCTTCGCTTCGTCTTGCGTCTGGAGGAAGAATGCGCCGAGTGAGCCTGCCAAGGTAGCGAAGACCACCACGGAGTAGCTCGCCAAGATCAGCTGCAGGGCTTTGGAGAACGTATCCGTGCTGGTGATCCCGGAGCCGGTAATCGTTGCCATGGCGCTCTCGTACAGTGCGGAAGAATAGTCGCTGGCCGATTCCATCGCGTAGAGCAGTTGGCTGGAGGCGAGGATGACCACGGCGGTCACCGCAGCCAGCCAGCCGATGCGGTCGCTGAGCAACCTGCCTGCGGAGCGCGAACCGCGGACCCCTGCCGAGAGGATGCCGCTCACCCGGGCGGCACGGCCAACCCGCAGCAGGCGGGAGGCCTGGAAAGCGCGCAGAAAACGCAAGAAAGGGAACAGCAGAAACAGCACCTGCCACCAGTTGCGGCGCCAGAAATCAGCTTGGGACCTGGCGATGATCGCCCGCAAGGAGAATTCTGCGGCGAAGATTGCCCAGAAAATCCATCCTGCGATGGCCAGCGTCCGGGTCCAGAACGGGTCGGTCACCAGCAACTGCCCGAGAACCACAAAGAGGAAGATCACGCCGAGCATCCCCATTGGACGGTCCAAGCGCTTGGCAAGCAGCTCGGCCCGTTCCCACCGGTAAATCCGGTGTCCTTTGTGCTTCGCCATGGTGCTCGCCTCCTTGGATCCCAAATCTAACCGGGTGCGGCAATGGATTCGAGGGCAACGGCGGATACCCAGCATGCTTCCGGAAAGCGGATCGGGGCGGAACCCGGCACCCGCCTGATTCCGCCCCGATCACCGCTGCGTGCAGGTTCGGATCCTGCGCAAAGCCAGCGCGCCAGCGCTAGCGGGTTTGCCGGCCGCCTTCCCAGCCCTCGGCCTGCACCTGTTCCTTGCGCAACTGCGCTTCGAGGCGCTCTTCCTCGATGACTGTTTCCTTTTCCAGGCTGACCCGCTCAACTGGCTCAACAGTCTTCTCCACGACGGGACGTTCCTCGTGCAAGGTCACCTCCTGCTCGTCTTCAACCAGTTCTCCGCTGGTGCCAGCGGCTTCGGCATCCGTGATGGGCTCGCGCTCAAGCCGCACTTCCTCATGGCTCACCGGCACCGTGGTGGCCACATCCTCGGTGACCACGTGCTTGCGCAGGCGCACCTTGCCGGTTTCCACGCTTTCGGTTCCCACATGCAGCCGCTCCTCGGAACGGATGGCAGATGCCTGGGAGGTGCCGTCCACCGGATCACGCACGTCTTCCCGTGAATACTCGGCGCGGGCATCGGTGTCCGGGATGCCGGGCTGCACGGCGGCCTGGTCCGCTTCCTGGTAGGACAGGCTGTAGTAGTGGTAGAGCTCCTGCTCCTGCTCTGGGGTGAGCTGGCCCTCCGGATCGATGTTCGGGGCGTCCTTGACGGTCTGCTTGTCATAGGGCACCGAGAGCGTATCGCCGGCGACGGTTGCCTGGCTGAGCGGAACGAAGCTCTCGGAGAGGCCGAAGAGGCCCGTGCGGACGGTCACCCATTCCGGCTGCCCGCTGCGGTCGTCAAGGAAAATCTGGCCGAATTTGCCGATCTTCTGGCCGTCGGGGCCAATGACGGTGCCGCCGATTGCGCTGAGTTCCTGAAGTTGTTCTGTGCTGATCATGGGTCTGTCCTCCTGCTGCGTTCGACTTCGGATCAATCCAGTAATTCCAGTCCGGCTGGCCAGTGGCCGGCCGGCTGAAGCTGCGCCTCCAAGTGGGCGTGACGGCCCGCAGCTTGGCTTCTTGCAGTGCTTTGCCGAGCCGCGGTGATTAGAGCGTGGCACACTTTGCAAGCCCTTGCGCCGGGGCTTGTGCTTGCATGGCCGCAAGCTCAGTAGCAGCTGTGAAAAGCGGTCAGCAAGTGCCCGGGGCAGCTATCGGGCGTAGGGCGAGGCGGGTGAATGGGTGACTGCGGACAGCCGTGTCCGCAGCTGCTGCGAAGCTGGAAAATCGCTGGGTTTCCTGCCGGGAAACGGCCGGCCGGGACAGCTGCCGTCTAGTGTTCAGATCGTATTGCTGCCCAGGGAAGGCGAACCAGCATCCATGACCAGGACCTTTGGGATCGAAGAGGAATTCTTCCTCGTGGATCCGGAAACTGCCGCCCCGGTGCCGATGGCCGAAGAGCTCAGCGCCCAGCTGCTTGGCCTCGATCTGCCGGGCACCACGGTCCACCGCGAACTTCTGGCCAGCCAGCTGGAAATCGTCACCGGAATCTGCACCTCTGCGCAAGAAGCCGTGGAAGCGCTGGTGCTGCGGCGCGTCGCCATTGAGCGGATCTGCCGCGAACACCAGGTGCTTCCCTTTGCTTCGGGAACGGCGCTGGAACTCCCGAGCTCTACGGAGTTCACCAAGGGCCAGCGCTACGCAACCATCCACGAGTTCGTCCCGGGGATCGCCCGCGAGCATTTCATCAACGGACTGCACATCCATGTGCATGTCCCGGATGCCGCCGCCGGAGTCCGGGCGCTGAATGCCTTGCGCGGCTGGCTGCCGCTGATTGCAGGAATGGGCGCGAACTCTCCGATCTGGAACGGGGAGCCAACCGGCTTCGCCTCGTGGCGGACGGTGCACTACCGCAGATGGTCTGCGGCAGGCATCCCGCCGGCTTTTGCGACAGCGCAGGAATACCAGCAGCGCATTGAGGACATGATCACCTCCGGGGCGTTGCTTGATCCGGGGCATATCGGCTGGTTCGCCCGCTTGTCGGTGAACCATCCGACCATTGAAGTCCGCGCGGCGGACACGCAGATGGCAGCCGGCGAATCGGTGGCCTTGGCTTTGCTCATCCGGGCCATCGTGGATACCGCTTCGGTCACGGACAGCCCTGCCAGCACGGCAGCGTCCGAGGTTCTCGACCTGGGCCTGTGGCAAGCGGCGAAGTCGGGAGTGGAAGGCACCTATTTCGATAGCGAAGCCAGGACTCCCGTGCCTGCCAAGGCCATGATCCAGCGGGTGCTCGATTACGCGGGCCGTCAATTGCAGCGCAATGGCGATGAACAGTTCGTGGCCGATTATCTGGATTCGCTCGCGAATTTCGGCAATGGTGCCACGCGCCAACTCGAGAGCTGGAACCAGGGCGGGGCGAAGCAGGTCGTCGCTGATGCCGCCAAGCTGTTCGCGCAAGCCTGACTGGTCTTCGCAGGAGCAGCGCGTACAACCAGGGGAGCGGGGCGCTAGGAGAAATACCGCTTGTAGCGGGTTCGGCAGAGGCCTACTATCAAGGCAGGGAGTCGATCCTGCATGAACGGCCAGCACGGGGGTGCTGGGGCGGAGGAAAGTGATTCCTGCATACTCGCAACAACGAGGGGGAATCATGAGCACTCCAGCTGCAGTACCCGGGCGCATGACCAAGGAGCAGAAACGCGTCGCGGGAGCGACCATGGTGGGCACCACCGTGGAGTGGTACGACTACTTCATCTACGCCAATGCGGCGGCCCTGGTCCTGGCCCCGCAATTCTTCACTCCCGCCGAAGTGTCACTGGGATCCATCATCGCTTTCGCCACCGTCGGCATCAGCTTCCTCTTCCGCCCGTTGGGCGCCATCGTGATGGGCCGGGTGGGCGACAAGTACGGCCGCCGCGCGGTGCTGATCATCACCCTGGTCCTGATGGGCGTCGGCACCACATTGGTGGGCTTGCTGCCCACCTATGCGACCATCGGCATTTGGGCTCCGATTCTCCTGATCTTCCTGCGCATCGTCCAGGGCTTCTCCGCCGGCGGCGAGTGGGGCGGTGCGGCATTGATGGCAGTGGAGCACGCGCCGGATCATGCCCGCGGCAAATTCGGTGCCTTCCCGCAGCTCGGCGTCCCGGCCGGAATGCTGCTGGCCTCCGCGGTCAGCGCCATTATCGCCGCCGTTCTCTCACCGGAGCAGTTCATGGCCTGGGGCTGGCGCATCCCGTTCCTGCTCAGCTTCGTGCTGATCCTCATCGGCTACTACATCCGCCAGCGCGTGGAGGAGTCCCCGGTCTTCGAGGAAATGGCCCGGACCAAGCAGACCGAGTCGGCCCCGCTGTCCACGCTGTTCAGCAAGCACCCCAAGAAGGTCATCCAGGCGACGCTGGTATTCATGGGCAACAACACTGCCGGGTACATGCTCACCGGCGGCTTCATCCTGGGCTATGCAACGAACAAGCTGGAACTGCAGGCTGGCGACATCCTGAACATCATCACCATCGGCTCGCTGGCCTGGCTGATCTCCACCTGGATCGGCGGAGTGGTCTCGGACCGCATTGGCCGCAAGAAGATGTTCATCATCGGCTGGGTGCTGCTGCTGGCCTGGCTCTTCCCGTTGTTCCTGCTGATCGAAACCCGGAATCTGGCCTGGGTTACCGTGTCCCTGGTGGTCTTCGGCGCTTTCATGGGCTTCTCCTACGGCCCGTTGCCGGCGCTGTATGCCGAGCTGTTCCCGGCCCGCATCCGCCTGAGCGGTTCCTCGATCAGCTACGCCCTGGGCTCGGTGATCGGTGGCGCGTTCGCCCCGACCATTGCCGCGGCGCTGGTGGGGCAGTTCAATACCACCGTGGCGGTCTCGACCTACCTGTTCATCTGGGTGGGCGCTTCGCTGATCGCAACGCTGACCTTGAAGGATCGCACCGGAGCTGATTTGTATCCGCAGGAGGGCGCAACCGGGGAATGGGGAGGCCACACAGAAGAAGCGGGCCCCGAGCATTTGTGAGCCGTGGTGGCTAAAGGGCAACTAGCTGCTCGTAACATCTGCGATACAAACTGCTGATATCTTGTCGCTCATGACGTTGTCCATTGAACCCGCAGACTTCGAGGATCCCTCCCTGAGAGCCTTCCTCGAAGCCCACCTTGCTGACATGGCGCCGCAGTCGCCGCTGGAGTCCCAGCATGCCTTGGACTTGGCTGCGCTACGCCAGCCAACCGTCCGGCTCTGGGCTGCGCAGAAGAACCATCGCATCGTGGGTACTTGCGCGTTGGCGGTATTGGAGCCGGGCCACGAGGAGCTCAAGAGCATGCGGACGGACCCGGACTTCCGCGGGCAAGGCGTCGCTTCCCGGTTGCTGCTCCATGCTCTGAGGGATGCCGCAGAGCGCAAGCTATCGCGCATATCCCTTGAAACGGGAGCGATGGAGTTCTTCGCACCTGCACGCTCGCTGTACCGAAAGCACGGCTTCAAGCAGTGCCAGCCCTTCGGTTCATATCTGGCGGACCCCAATAGCATCTACATGACCCGGATCCTTGAATTGGACTAGCTCTTGGGCAGGGCACTGCCACGAATTTCTGTGCCCGCGCACCTAAGGCTATGAAGGACACAAGTAGCGGTCAATTCCGGGCAAGCCGTAACCGCCGGACTCGGAAGGGAGCATGATTTGCTCCGGATCGAATCCCCAGCCGTTATCGTGGATGTCCAGCGTGACGGTGTCCTGGAGAAAGCCGATGGCGATGGTGGCCTGCTCGGCCCCGGAATGTAACTTCACGCTGGCCACGGCGCTGTGCACCACCCGGAGCAGGGCGTGCCTCGTCTCGGTGGGGATCCCGGCCCGGCGCTCGCTCGCCGCGAGCTGTTGCGGCGCGCTGGAAAGTTACTCGCTCAACCGGAACTAGCTCACTGTGGCGGCCACGACAGTCAGCCCGCCGGCCAGATAGTCGATCACTCCCTACAGCGCCCGGCGGCAAAGGACGAACAACCGGGCGGAGACCATGCAAAGCTCGGAGCAAGCACCACTGGAACCGAAGCCGTCGCGAATCAGGGAGCCGGTGTGCAGTCCGACGCGGGAACGGTAAGGGGTGGTTTCCCCATACTAGAACTCGAAGCGGGTTTTTCACTCCGCCATCTGGCTGGTTTTCATGGCCTCTTGGCCGATACCGCAACCGGGAACGATACTGCAAGATGGGAAGAAGCCGATCAAGGAGTGCCCATGACCACGAACCAGAAAATATCAGCCGCCTCGATGCCGAACAAGCTGAAGCTCGCGCGACGCGGCCCGGCCTTGGGTCTTCTTTGCCTTGCCACGACGTTCATGCTGGCCGGTTGCAGTGCGGCAGCGCCGGAAAAGCAAACCCCGGCTCCTGCCTCCGCCGCTCCGTCCTTTGCTGCCTCGGCAGCACCGGAAACTGCCGTGCCGGACTCGGGACTTTCCACCCAAGCGCAGGATGAACTGGACCAGCGCTTGGTACGCGCGGCCAAAGCCAATGACGTGGAACAGGTCCGTGAACTGATCGCCGCCGGCGGGGACGTCAATGCCAAGGACTCGCTCCAGGATTCGGCTTTCCTCTATGCCGGGGCCGAAGGCTTCAACGAGATCCTTGAGCTCACGCTGGAGCACGGCGCGGACGTGGAGAGCTTGAACCGCTACGGCGGAACAGCGCTCATTCCGGCCAGCGAGCACGGACATGTGGGAACCGTGAAGATCCTCATCGAGGCTGGTGTTCCGCTTGACCATGTGAACAATCCCGGATGGACCGCGCTGCAAGAAACCGTCTTGCTTGGCGATGGAGGACCAAAGCAGCAAGAGGTCGCCAGGCTGCTGCTGGCCGCCGGAGCGGATCCGCAGATCACCGACCCGCAGGGCCGAACCGCGCTGGAGAATGCGCGGCGCCTGGGTTTCAAGGAGCTGGCGGAAGTCATCGAATCACACGGGTAGGGCCGGCCAGCGGCGCGTTACCAACCATTCATTCCGAGTTTCCTAACGAGTACGGCAGTCTCGTAATTCGCTGTCACTTTCCGGTGTTTGAGTAATGGTGTTCTCGAAATCGAGGGCACTCGCACCGTTTTGAAAGGTCCGCCTCATGCGCCACCCTGCGCTCGTTTCCGTGAGCCTGCTCGGCCTCGCCGCCCTGGCCCTCACAGGTTGCCAAGCTTCGGCCACCGCAGCCGATGCGCCCATCAAGATCGCCACCCTGCCCGTTTCGGATGATCCGACCGCGGTGAATCCCAACGAGGCGCTGGTGGAACTGCTCGAAGCCGAAACCGGGCGCGAGGTCGAAGTGACCGATGTTCCCGACTATCTCAGCGTGGTTGAAGCCATCCGCGCGGATCACGTCGACATGGGGATCATGAGCGGTTTCCCCTCGGCGCTCGCGCTGAACACCGGCGAAGTCGATTCCCTGCTGGCGTGGAAGGGCAGCGACGATCCGGTGTCCACCTGCGTGGTGCTCGAAGACTCGCCGGTGAAGAGCCTGGAAGACTTCCGCGGCAAGACCATTGCCTTCGCGGACCAGGCTTCGAGCTCCGGCTACTTCATGCCGGTGTACATGCTGCACCAGGCCGGGCTGGAGCAGGGCAAGGACTACGAGGCCATCTTCGCCGGCGGGCATGAGGGCAGTTTCGCCGCGTTGGAGCAAGGCCAAGTGGACGCGGCCTGCACCGCGAATGTGCTCACCGAAATGGGAGCACCGATGTTCCCCTTCGCCGAGGGGCAGTGGCGCGGGGTTGGACAGAGTCCGTCCATGGAAATCATGGGCAGCGTGCTGGCTCGCCAGTCGCTGGATGAGGAAACCCGCACCGCACTGCAAGAGGCGATTCCGAAGATCTTCTCCGAAGAGAACAAGGAGGCCCTGGCCAGCTATTCGTCATTCGTCGGACTGGATGTCGAGGTCGGCCCGGACCCGAGCCGGTATGCCTCCTTCTCCGAAATTGCCGAGGTGGCTGGTGTTGAGCTAGAGGACCTGAAGTGAGTCCCGTTCTCAAAACCGGAGCAGCTGCGCTGCCCACCGAAATGATGAGCACCGCCGAACTGCGCCGAGCCCTGCCGTTGGCCACTGTGCGCGGGCTGGAGGTCTGCTACGAGAAGAAGAATCCGGTGCCCGTGCTGGACGGCGTGGATCTGGACCTGTTCCCGGGCGAGATGGTCTCCCTGTTGGGTGCCTCGGGGTCGGGCAAGTCCACCTTGATGAAAAGCCTGACCGGTTTCGCCCCGGCCACAGCTGGCACGGTGCGCGTGGCAGGCCATGACCTGCGCAATCTCCAGCGCGGCGAGTTGCGCCAATTGCGCTCCGAGGTGGGCCAGGTCTTCCAGCAGTTCAACCTGATCCCGCGCTTGAGCGTCCTGTCCAATGTCCTCACCGGTGCCCTGCACCAGGCCGGGGCCATCAATCTCGTGGGCGGCTTCTCCAGTGCCCACCGCAAATACGCCATGGAACTGCTGGACCGGGTAGGCATTGCGCACAAGGCCAAGGAGCCGGCACGTTCGCTCAGCGGCGGGCAGCAGCAGCGCGTGGCCATCGCCCGGGCGCTGATGCAGCGGCCGCGGCTGATCCTCGCCGATGAGCCGGTCGCGTCGCTGGACCCGAAGCTTGCCGATTCGGTGCTGCAGCTGCTGCGGGATATCGCTGTCCAGGACGGAATCCCGGTGCTGGTCAGCTTGCATGTGGTACCGCTCGCGCTGGCCCATAGCGATCGCATCGTGGGGCTGCGCCAGGGCAAGATGCTGTTTTCCGGAAAGTGCAGCGAACTGGATGCCCAGTCGCTGAAGGGAATCTACGAAGACGGCGATACCGATGTCCACTGAAACCAGAACCGTTTCACCGGCGAACCATGAGCTGCCGGCCTCCGAGCGGGCCCGCCTTGAACGGGCATTCACCATCCCCCGCGCACGCTTCCTGCTGGGCATCCCCGTTGCCCTGCTGATTCTGCTGTGGTCCGCGGGCGGAGTGGGCTTCGATTTCATCAAGCTCGGCCAGGGAACACTGAATATGGGCGAATTCCTCGCCCGTCTGTTCCCGCCGGACTTCTCGAAGATCTCGACCATCCTGGAATTGCTGCTCGAAACCCTGCAAATGGCCATCGTCGGCACCGTGCTGGGCGTGGTGCTCTCGCTGCTGGTCGCCTTCGGCGCGGCTTCCAATATCGCTCCCGCATGGCTGTACTACCCATCGCGCTGGGCCATGAATGTGATCCGCGCCGTGCCGGACCTGGTTTTCGCCCTGATGTTCGTCTCGGCCGTGGGGTTGGGGCCCTTCGCCGGCATCCTGGCCATGACCCTGGGCTCGCTCGGGTCCATCGGCAAGATCTTCGCCGAGGCCATGGAGTCGGTGGACAAGGGTCCGATGACCGCCATGCAGGCCGTCGGCGCGTCCAAGCGGCAGGTGATCCAGTACGGCATCCTGCCCCAGGCCGCCCCGCTGCTGGTCTCCTACACGCTGCTGCTCTTCGAAGGCAACGTCCGTGGCGCAACCATCCTGGGGCTGGTGGGTGCCGGCGGCATCGGCCTGGAACTGACCACCGCCATGCGCATGTACGACTACGGCCACCTCAGCGCCATCATCATCTGCATCATCGTGCTCGTCACGATCATCGACCAGGGCAGTGCCCTGATAAGAAGGAGAATCACATGAGTGCACCAGCCATCGAACTTGAGCTCAGCGCACCGGTCAACCTGCGGGACCTGGGCGGGATCCGGATTGCCGGGGGCATGCTGCGCAAGAACCTGGTGATCCGCACCGATGACATCGCCTATGCCACCCGCGAAGTCGCACACCAACTGGTGGGCGGGGGACTGGCCGTCGTTATCGACCTGCGCTCGCCGGCAGAAGTCGCCATGACCGGACGAGGTCCGCTGGCTGAATTCCCGCTGGCCTATCACAACCTGCCGCTGATCAGCGATGTCTCGCGGTCGACACCGAAGGGCGCCGAGGGATTCACCCATGAGGCCATGGGCCGGATGTACCTGCAGATAGTGGAGAACTCCGCCGCGCAGCTGGTCACGGCTTTGAACATCATTGCCTACTCGTCGGGGACCACAGCCTTCCATTGCGCGGCAGGACGAGACCGCACCGGCGTGCTGGCCGCCATGCTCCTGCTCGCTCTGGGTGCCAGCGACGAGGACATCGTGGCGGACTACGCGTTGACCGGGCAGAACATGCGCGCCATCATGGAGCGCAACCGGCCGGTGATGGGAGCGATGTGGCGGGCTTTGGGCATGGACTTCTCCAAGGTCGACACCGCGCAGCTGTTCGACGGCCCCATGGACGTGGCCATGGAAATGATGCTCGGAGAGCTGCGGGCGCGCCACGGTGATCCGTTGGCTCCGTTGCGCGCCGCTGGGCTGAGCGGGGACACCATCCAGCGCCTGTCCGAGCGCGCAGTGCAACGATGAGCGACTTGGCCGTTGAACAGGCTCCGGTGCGCCGGCGACCGGGCCGTCCTCGGCACGAGGAACTGGAGCAGAAGGTACTGGATGCAGCGCTGGAATTGATCGATGCGGAGCAGGAGATCACGGTATCCAAGCTGGTGGAGTTCAGCGGAGTCAGCCGTGCTGCGCTCTATCGCAGGTGGCCGTCGCTGACCTTGCTGATAGCTTCGGCGCTGAACACCGGACGAGTCGTGCCGCCGGCCATTTGCGGTGACGGGGATTTGCGAAGGAACATCTTCGAGGCGCTCTTTGGCCACGGAGCGGAACAGACAGTGGAGATGTACTCGGAATCCCGATTCAGGCAGCGTATCCGCCTGGTGATGGCTGACCGCGAGCTCCAGCGCGCTTATTGGCAATCGCACGTGAAGGTGCGCAGGGTGCCGATTGAAGATGCGCTGCGAGCGGGGATGGAAAGCGGGATACTGCGCAGCGACCTGGATATCGAATCCTGCTTCGACACCTTGGCAGGAGCCGCGTACTACCAGCTGGTGGTGCGCGGCGAGAGCTTCCGCTTGCCGGAAACCCGCGCCAGGCTTGAAAAAGCCTTTGACATGGTTTGGCGGGGAATGGTCGCTTTCCCTTCCCGATAGATTCGCTTTTGCAGCGGGATGCCTCCCGGAAGATTGGGTCTTCCGGACGGCATCCCGTTTGCCTGCGGCTCACGCCTCGTGTAGGAGCAAAGCAAGTGATTTACAGCGGGGTAACGTAGGCTCCAGCGATGCCGCCGTCCACCAGGAACTGGCTCGCGGTGATGAAGGAAGAATCATCGGAAGCAAGGAAGGCTACCGAGGCCGCCAGCTCATCCGGTTCTGCGAAGCGACCTAGCGGCACATGGATCAAGCGACGTGCTGCTCGTTCCGGGTCCTTGGCAAAGAGCTCCTTTAGCAGCGGGGTGTTCACCGGGCCGGGGCAAAGCGCATTGACCCGGATGCCCTGCCGGGCGAACTCGACACCGAGTTCGCGGCTCATGGACAGCACTCCGCCCTTGGAAGCTGAGTAGCTGATCTGGCTGGTTGCCGCACCCATGACAGCGACGAAGGACGCGGTGTTGATGATGGAGCCCCGGCCCTGTTCTTGCATGTAGGGCAGCACGTGCTTGCAGCAGTAGTACACGCTGGTCAGGTTGACCTCTTGCACCTTGCGCCAGGCGTCGATGCCGGTATCCAGGATGGAAGCGTCGTCTGCCGGGGAAATCCCAGCGTTGTTGAATGCGATATCCACCGAGCCGTAGGTCGACTTGGCGGTGGCGAACAGGTTCTTGACGTCTTCCTCATTGGTGACATCGGTGCGGACGAAAAGGCCGCCGACTTCTTCGGCGGCTTTCTGGCCGATTTCCTCGGCGCAGATATCGCCAATGACCACCTTGGCGCCTTCATGGGCCAAGCGCTTGGCCGTGGCCAGCCCGATGCCGGAGGCTCCTCCGGTAATAGTGGCGACTCGTCCGGCAAGCCGATTGGTGACCAAGCCGTTGTACGGGGCAGTTTCGCTCATTTGATGGTTCTCCTTGCTAGTGATTTGTTTTAGTTGGATGATGCTTTGCGATAAATCAGCTTTCGGTGTCAATGAAGACGTTCTTGACCTCGCAGAAGGCTTCGAGCGCATCCGGTCCCAGCTCGCGACCGAGTCCGGATTTCTTGTAGCCGCCGAAAGGAGTGGAATAGCGCACCGAGGAATGGGAGTTCACCGACAGATTCCCGGCCTCGACCGCGCGGGCCACGCGCAGGGCACGGCCCACATCCCGGGTCCAGATGGATCCGGAGAGCCCGTATTCCGAGTCATTGGCGATGCGGATGGCATCGGCCTCGTCCTCGAAGGGGATTACCGCAACGATCGGGCCGAAAATCTCGTCGCGCAGGATCCGGTCCTGCGGATCTTCGGGAACCACGACCGTAGGCGGGAACCAGAAGCCCTCGCCAGGGGGAACCTTGCCCTGGTAGGCGATATCCTTGCGGCGATTTCCCTGCTCATCGAGCAGGAAGGACGACACAGTCTGCAGTTGCTTGGCGGAGACCAAAGGGCCCATCAACGTAGCCTCGTCGCTCGGGTCCCCGACAGTAACCGCTGCGACGGCCTGGGTGAATCGCTCCATGAACGCATCCAGAACGCTGCGCTGCACCAGGATCCGGGAGCGGGCGCAGCAGTCCTGTCCGGCATTGTCGAAGACACCGCCCGGTGCCTGGGCGGCTGCCTTGTCGAGGTCGGCATCGGCGAAGATGATATTGGCGCTCTTGCCGCCCAGCTCCAGGGTGACACGCTTCAGCTGGTCCGCGCATCCGCGCATGATGCCCTGGCCCACTTGGGTGGAACCGGTGAAAACAACTTTGCGGACGTCGGGATGGGTGACAAAGCGCTCGCCGACTACCGAGCCCTTGCCCGGGATGACGGTGAAGACACCCTCGGGGATACCAGCCTCGCGGGCCAACTCGCCCAGGCGGATGGCGGTCAACGGGGTCAGCTCCGCTGGCTTGAGCACGACAGTATTGCCCGCGGCCAGTGCCGGGGCGAACCCCCACCCCGCAATCGGCATGGGGAAATTCCATGGAACGATGATCCCAACGACACCCAGCGGTTCGTGGAAGGTCACGTTCACCCCGCCTGCGACGGGAATCTGCTTGCCGAAGTTCCGTTCCGGGGCTGCTGCGTAGTAGTTCAGGACATCCCTGACGTTTCCGGCCTCCCAGCGGGCGTTGCCGATGGTGTGCCCGGCATTGAGCACTTCCAGCTGGGCCAGATTCTCCAGATCGCGGTCTACTGCGGCCGCGAATCTGCGCAGTAGCGCGGCGCGCTCAGCAGGAGCGACCTGGCTCCAGGCGGGAAAAGCCTCGGAGGCTCGGGCAATTGCGGCATCCGCCTGCGCGGTATCAGCCAGCGCGACGTCCTGGACTGCTTGCCCAGTCGCCGGGTTGATCACGGTAAAGGTGTCTTTCACTGCGGTATCAGTGCTCATAGCGCTTCCTGTGGTGTCGAAATAGATTTGCTGGTGGCGTAGTCATGCGCAGCCTGGACGAAAGCCTGCATGAGCCGGATATCTTCCAAGTTCTCTTCCGGGTGGAATTGCGTGCCCAGAACCCAGCCTCGAGCCTGCGGCATTTCAACGATTTCCACCGTCCCGTCGCTGGCGCGGGCGGTGACCTCCAGACCTTTGGCTACGTCCAGCAGGGACTGGTGGTGGTAGCACGGAGCACTGGCCTGGTTGCCCAGGATCTGCTCCGCCAGAGAACCCTGCGCGGTGGTGAAATCCACTGTGCCGAAGACCCCGGGAGCTGGCTGGTACTTTTCGGCTGCATCCGGAAGGACATCGGGCAGGTGCTGGTTCAGGGTTCCGCCCTGCTGCACGTTGAGCACCTGGGCGCCACGGCAGATGGCGAACAGCGGAACAGCCCGTTCCAGCGCGGCGGCGGCCAAGGCCATGTCGTGCAGGTCCCGCTCCGGCTGTGCCGCCGTGCGCGGGTGCGGCTGCTGGCCGTAGCTGGCAGGATCCACATCCACGCCGCCGATGACTATCAGCCCATCCAGGACGTCCAAGACCGAGGTGTCGGTGCCAACCGGTGGCAGGAGCATGGGCGTACCACCGGCTGCAACCACTGACTTGATGTATTTTCCCGGGACAATGGCCGCGGTACTTTCCCAGACACCCCATTTGGCTTCCTGCCAGTAGGTGGTCAGCCCGATGCGCGGCCTGCGCTGCGTTGCCGGGTCCGATGGATAGTTCACTTGTAGTTGTCCTTCGTGATCAGTGGCGTTCGAAACCACGGGAAACTTCCCAGTCGGTGACCGCAGCGTTGAACTGCTCGATTTCCACGTCCGCGTAGCGGGTGTAGTGCTCCACTACCTCCTTGCCGAAGATTTCCAAAGCGATTTCCGAGTTCGCGAAGAGCTCTCGGGCCTCGGCCATGGTTTGGGGCACATGCTGGGATCCGGAGTCGTAGGCGCTTCCGGTCACCATCTCGGGCAGTTCAAGCTTCTTCTCCATGCCATAGAGACCGGCCGCCAGCATGGCGGCCATGGCCAGGTACGGGTTGGCGTCCGCTCCCGGCAAGCGGTTCTCCATGCGTGCGCCGTATCCCTTGCCCACCAGCCGGACAGCGCAGCTGCGGTTGTCCATACCCCAAGCAACTGCCGTAGGTGCGAAGGACCCCTTGGCGAAACGCTTGTAGGAGTTGATATTAGGGGCGTAGAACAGGGTGAACTCCCGCATCGTGGCCAAGACTCCGGCGATGAAGTGGTTGTACATCTCCGTGCGTTCTCCGCGGGCTTCGTCCCAGAAGGCCAGCGAGCCATCAAGCTTGCGCAGCGACATGTGGATATGGCAGCTGGAACCTTCGCGCTGGTTGGGCTTGGCCATGAAGGTGATGGATTGCCCGCGCTGCGAGGCCATGTGCTTGGCCGAGAGCTTGTAGAAGGTGTGGTTATCGCCAGTGGTGACCACGTCGTCGTATTTGAAAGCGATCTCGTGCTGCCCGAAGTTGCACTCGCCCTTGGCCGATTCGACGATCATGCCCGATTCGTACATGGCGTTGCGGATATCGCGCAGTAGCGGTTCGACGCGCATTGAGCCCAGGATCGAGTAGTCGACGTTGTGCTGGTTGGCTGGGGTGAGGTTCCGGTAGCCGCGCTGCTGCGCATCTTCGTAGGAGTCGTTGAAGATCAAGAATTCCAGTTCCGTACCTGCCATGGCGCGCAAGCCCAACGCAGCGGCTTTCTCCTGCTGTGCCTTGAGCAGGGACCGCGGGGCCACTGGAACCGGACGTCCGTCCGTGGTGGCCAAGTCGGTCTGGATCAGTGCCGTGCGTTCCAAGTACGGAACTGGGCGGATGGTGTCGTAATCCAGTACGAACTCCATGTCGCCGTAGCCGGTGTCCCAGCTGGTCAGCGAATAGCCTTCCACGGTGTTCATTTCGGTATCCACTGCCAACAGGTAGTTACAAGCTTCGGTGCCGTGATTCAGCACGGTGTCCAGGAAGAACTGGGCATGGACGATTTTTCCCTGGAGTCGGCCCTGCATGTCGGTGAAGGCGAGAATGACCGAATCATAGACTCCGGTGCGGATGCCCTCGGTCAGCTGTTCAACGCTCAGCATGCGTTCGTTCTTGGAGGCCTTGACGAGTTCTTGGATGTCTTGCATGGAGAATGTTCCTTCGATTGTCGGGGTGTGGTTCTGTGGCCTGGGTCCGGTTTACTTCAGGGCATTTTCTTCGGACTCCAGGATGGCGAATTCCTCTTCGGGCGCGCTGGCAACCAGACGATGCCGGCTATAGAACCAGAAGTACGCGAGTGCCAGGACGAAGACTCCTGCGGTGATTCCTGCGGCGAGGATGTCCACGACGAACGTTGCGATGAGGGCAATGACAGCCAGCACCAGCGCAATGGAAGTGGTGACGATACCGCCCGGGGTGCGATACCCGCGGGGCAGGTCGGGTTCCTTGATCCGCAGGACAATGTGGCTCAGATTCAGTAGTACGTAGGAGACGGTGGCGCCGAACACTGCGATATTGATCAGCTGGTCCCCATTGCGGATGACTGCTGCCAGGATGAATCCGATGGTGCCTGGAACCAGCAGGGCCACCCACGGAGTGTGGCGGGATCCGGTCAGCGAGAGGACGCGGGGCAAGTAGCCGGCACGGGACAAGGCGAACAGCTGCCGGGAGTAGGCATAGACGATAGAGAAGAAGCTGGCCACCAAACCCGCCAGGCCCGCATAATTCACGAAGTTCGCCAGCGCCGAATTCTGCCCGTAGGCTTCGCGCAGCGCCTCGGGAAGAGGGGAGCCGGAGACGCTCATGGCTTCGGCTCCCGCGACTCCGGGCACCAGGATGAGCATGGCAGCACCGGAGAAGACCAGGAAGATGACTGCGGTAATGATGCCCTTGGGCATATCGCGTTTCGGGTCTTGCGATTCCTCGGCTGCCAGTGGGACCCCCTCTACTGCGAGGAAGAACCAGATGCCGAAGACCAGCGCGGCAAGGGTTCCGGAAATGCCGAACGGCATGAAGGCCGAGGAACCGACCGAACCGTCTGGCACGATGTCGAAGAGATTGCTTGGCTCAAAGTGCGGTATCAGGCCAAAGACGGTGACAACCAGCGCCACAATGGCGATAGCGGTGATGCCGAACATCAGCTTGAGCGCTTCGCCAACGCCCCACATGTGGATGCCGATGAAAACAATGTAGGTGACCAGGTAGACGGGCCACGAATTGGTCATCCCGAACAGGCCGAGGGCCTCGATGTAGCCGCCGATGAAGGTGGCGATAGCGGCAGGGGCCACGGCGTACTCGATGAGCACTGCCATGCCGGTGGCGAAACCGCCCAGAGGTCCCATGGCCCTGCGGGCAAAACCGTAGCCCGCACCAGCTGTGGGCAACGTCGAGGACATTTCTGCCAGGCCGAACACCATGCAGGTGTACATGATGCCCATCAGCACGAAGGCAATGAGCAGTCCGCCCCAGCCACCAGCGGCCAAGCCGAGATTCCAGCCTGAAAAATCACCGGAAATGACGTAGGCAATACCCAAACCGGCAAGCAGGATCCAACCTGCGGCGCCTTTCTTGAGCTGCCTATGTCGTAGATAGTCTTTGTCGACCGATGCGTAGTCGATGTGTGAATTCTTGGTCATGTGAGCTTCCTCGGTCCATGAGTCCTGAATCTAATGGACTGAAATCAGTCCTTTGCATGCGCTCAACTGTGGCAGGGATCACGAAGAAAAGTCAATAGGTAGTTTGAAAATAGACCTGGTAAGAGAAAATGAAAGGTGTTTTCTTGAACCAAATAGTGTGCCATTCTTAGATCATGGCCGAAACTAAACCATTGGATTCCCGGGATGGGATGAGGTTCCTTGGGCAAGTGCGCCGGGGAAACGTCTTCGAGGAGACCCTCGGGCAACTGTTGCGCGCCATGAGGCTAGGCGTCTTCCCGCCCGGCGAAAAATTGCCTGCGGAGAGGGAACTTGCTGAAGCCCTGGGTGTTTCACGAGCAACATTGCGCGACTCATTGGCGGAATTGCAGAGCGCAGGCTACTTGCAGGTCCAGCGAGGCCGATACGGCGGAACGGTTGTTGCTGCGCATCCGAATTCGAATGAGAATCCATTGGATGATTCGGACCGTGCACGCATTGAGGATGTGCTTGCATTCAGATCGGTCGTGGAACCTGCCGCAGCTGAATTGGCCGCGGGAGCATCGCTCACTGCAACCCAGCGAAATAATTTGATGCTGGCGCACGAAGCCGTCAATTCGGCCGCCGCGACGAACTACCGGCCGCTGGATGCCCGGCTCCATGTAATGATCGCCGATTTGTCAGCTTCGAGCATGCTGGCAAAAGCTGTCGCTGAAGCGCGCGACGCAACCAGCGAGCTGCTGGATCGGATTCCGTTCCTGAAGCCGAATATCGCGCACTCCGGCCGCCAGCACGAGGACATCTTGAACGCCATCCTCCGCGGCGATGGAGCCAGCGCGAAGAAGCTGATGCAAGAACACCTTGATGGCACTGCGACTCTGCTGCGCGGATTCCTGGATTAGAACTTTCCTGTTCCCGTCTGCCCTGGAAATCGGAAGCTTACACTACAGCGGTAAATTGATTTAAGGAATCAATATTTCGAGTGTGCAATGGGCCCCGTATTTACTAGCATCCAAGAGACTTGGAAATTGTGAATATGTGGTGTGCAATTTGCTGACGTTTACTGCCAGAGAGATTTGTATATTGTCCGTTGCTGTGCTGGGACTGGTACATTTTCAGCCCTGGCGAGTAGTGAAACCTATTAGGAGTCAGAGCAATTTGGTGACTGACGTCCGTTAATGCTTCATGGAATTTTACGGCTTGGGGCATTTTCTGATCATTCGTCGCAGAGACGAAATGTTGGACTCTGATGTTGTTATTGTCTTCGTAACTCAGATGCAGAGCAATCGCACCCACAGGTCCGCCACCTGTCTTGAAAATGCTGGGCAGTACGGTGAAATCCGAGAATCCAGCATATCCGTTGTCAATCCAGGTTCTATGGTTGTCGCCGAGCCACTCATCGCCCGAGTAGTCCTTGTTTCGATCTTTTGGCTTGAAATTCTCGGAAATTTGAACCAACTTATTCATTAGTGACCCAATGTGGTAAGAACTCGGATTTACATCAGGGTGTAAAAATACAATGCAATTGGCTTCCTGCAATGTTGTAAATAAGATTTCTGGAGGTATGCGATCGGTGCATAGGATAATTCCGATGCGTCTTTGGGGGTACAAGTCCACGAAGTTGGCTATGTCCGTAATCGTAGTGTGTTTCTGCTCTTTGAAGATCGGAATTACGACGCTTGGATTCGCAATCATTGGCGCCATGTTATCGAACCATGTGTCACGAGAAGAGGCCTCTTCGAAGTCACCAAGATGGGGGTTGACAACGATGCAGGCGGCTAGGCGCCTGGTTTCTAGTTCTGCAAGCGTGCCGAGCAATTTATCAGCGGTGCCCACTGGTTCGATAATTGGAAAAATTTGCTGTGGTGCGCCGAATGAGTCGACCAGGTCTCTCACTGCGTTTAATTCTGCTTGGCGTCCGTACAAATAAGGGAAGTACATTAAAACTCCAAAAGATCTTCGTACCATCCATATTTATCCAATAATTCTCATTAGTCAAGAGACTAGTAATTCTGACGCTCTCGTTGAAAGCCGTTCGTGCACTCGTTCGACACCCACACGAGAAAGTTCAGTGCTATATGCTAATGCACGCAAGCTCCTTGGAAATTCGAGAGGACTGACTAGTTTGGTGGCATTCGAATTTCTCTTCTTTAATTGCACTAAAACTTCTTTATGTACTGTTTCGATAGAGAGCCTTTTGAAAAGTTCCCGCATACGAAGCCAAAGGTGACCGCTCGGCACATCAGGCTCATACCCATTTACGCGGTGGAGAAGATCCGCGGCTTCGGATGTGCGAAGAAGCTTGAATAAATTGTCAGTGGAGAATCGATCTAGATGCGATGCAGATGGCCGGAGCAATGAGAGTGCACCATTAGGACGGAGTGAATATAGGCCAACAGAATCGGGAATCTGCTGTTCTGCTAAGTGAGCCCGCTTGTCCGACACAACTACAAAGGCATGCTCCGTATGTCTCGTGTAGTCCACGAGTTGAGAAGATAGTCGCGAAAAATCGTCTAAGTCAGTCTTGATCTCATAAGCCGTGGTGGTCCCATTGATGACTACAACGTCAGCAATGGATTTACCCATATGTAGTTCGAGTAGGGCTGATGCAGTTCGTGGCGAATGCCGTCCAAATACGATCTTTGAAACTATCTGATTTTTAAACACATACTCATTTCGACGGTTGAGAAATAAGTACTTAAACGCAGAGTCGTATGCGTCAGCTAGAGTTGAGCTAGGACTTGGTGCCATACTGACGATTGGTTCAAGCCTTGAAATTGTCTTTCCGAGATTTTCGCGAGCCAATCCTTTGAGGGCAGTTGGGGAGAACGCGGGGGCCAACCGCGGGCCAAAGCTAGAGGAAGTACTGGGACCGATCACAGACTAACTTTAGACCATGAGATGGAGTGCTTGTAAGTAGCTGGAAGAATCCGTCTGAGACCGCTGCCCGAACAGCGTCCACGACAAGATGATCCACCTCGGCATGCAACCTCCGTCCGTCCCGTCCTGGCACGGATCTTCCGCGACGCAACCTGATCGTCCCTGCCCTGAACTAACACCCCCGCTCGTCCTTCCGGTACCCGATGTCCAACGGCTGCTGGCAGCTGGACGTCACCGAGAAGGCGTTGGAGGGCGGTCGCAAGCGCGTGATATTCCAACTCATCGATGACTACTCGTGTTTGGCCGTCGCGTCATTGGTCGCTAGCCCAGTTGTTTTTGTGGCGGTCCGGAAACCATATCGACGTCTTCGACCAGGCCTACAACACGCAGCGTGGGCATCAGTCCTTGGAAGACCGGTGCACGAGGCTCAGGGATCCGGCCATGCACTCGGTCATCGACGGATCCGGAACGGTGCGGGCCTCGAACGCCCAGGGAAGCAAGCTCAGCCTGAGCAGCGATTTCGGCATGCAGATGCGCCTGGGGATCCCGTACCGGATCAGCAATACCGTGGTGAAATTCGAGCAGGACCGGCAGATCGCCTGGCGGCACATCAGCGCGCATCGGTGGCGCTACGAGCTGGAAGCTATAGGGGTCGGGACAATGGTCAGCGAAACCTGGGACGCGAGCCGGGTGCGGCTCCAATGGCTGCTGAGGCTGATGAGCTTCACCCGGAGCACCGGGCCCAATATGGAACGCACTCTGGATCGGCTGGCCGCGCAGTTCCCCGAGGTCTCCGAGTAAAGGGCCTTTTGCCCTGAGCAGCTCGTCGATGACGAGGCGAAGCACCGAGCCCATCGGCGGTCCGCTGGGAAACACCGCAATCCGGGGCGATGCAACTGGGCCTCTTCACAATCAAGTGAGTGCTGGCGCTCCCCACCGTGGTGGTCGCACTGTTGACGTCGCCTCCAAGAACGCCTACACCTGAACCTGCTATTAGGACTGGACTGCCCTCTTCGATGCTTGCAGGTTCGCCGAGAACGTGTTCGCCGCAGGTGCCGAATTCTACAGAGCCCTGGCATTCTTCGTCCTGAATTTCTTGTCGGTGACGGTCCGGATCGCCGGGCGCAGACACTGAGATACGGTGATGGTGGCGCTTGCCCCAGGGATCATCCCGGCGGCGACGAATAACTGGTACATGAGTGCGGTGGCGTTCCTGGCCGGGGTGCTCATCGGCCGGGGTGTCACAATGAAGGTCCTTACGCTGCTATTCTCTGGGGGCGGTAATCGCGCTGGCCCTCGGTTCCGGTCGGTGCCGGCCGCTAGTGTTGTCCGTAGCCGGTGTAGATCCTACCGTGGTAATCGGTGGGGGAGGCCAACCTTCTGTCCAACTTCACGATGGGAATGGCGTTGATTTTCATACCAGATTCAGCAATCTACGGTCCTATTACTTTCACAGAGGGATAGACTGTTCGGTGCATCCGGTCGGAAGCAAAGGCGTTTTCTGCGGATAGGAGTGCAACCTGTACGTTCCTAGCCGTCTCCGGGGCTTCCTCATTTTTACAAGTGTTTTTGAGTGCAGAAAATAGAGCGAATTGTCGCATTCACCCGGATACTCAATGTGCCAGAAAGACCATGGTCAATAGACGAGGGCAACATGGCCTATTCCAGACGCCGTAAAGCATGAATCTGTCGGTCGTCGGATTAAGGCTAGCAATAACTTCCGGGTGTGTCCGAAGGATTTTGCCGTAGACTCGCTAAAGTTGTCTCGCAACTAAGGCTGCTGACCCTATTTCAGGTTCTTAGTTGCAACGAATAGTTGCAATAGTTTTCTACCATCGAGTTTTCAAGGAATTTCAGTCGGGGGACTGAGGTCTGACGAGACGTCTTGCAACCCTTGGATTGCAAGACGTCTCAACTTGTAGACCCACATCTTAGATCGACTGTTCATGAGGGGCAGGGTGCATGCAGCCGATCTCAGCGAGAGATCATTTCCTCAAAATTTCCCGAGATTAAGAAGCTTTAGTCGTTTACGTTCCACCATTGTTCGGCAAGAGCATCAATCCCAGAGAATTGTTCACCAGAATCAGAGTGAACAGTGAGGTACTGCCGGTGTAGATCGCTCTTCAGTTTATCCGAATAGTCCGCGATTACTGCCATTCTCCGAGATTCATTTAAGTTCTCGGACTCACGAACGAATCCGAGCATCTTCTTGAATGGTGCATCTGCCATCCTCCTAGATAATGTTACTCCGAGTAAACTAGGGAATATTGAGGAGAATGACGCCCTCGCGTGACTAGCAGCTGGTGCTAAGGTGAGGAAGTTCAATAGAAAGTCTGGTCTCATAACATACTTTCCCCCGGCATTGCTTGAGACTATCTGCCCAGTATGTCTTAACACGCGGGTTTCGCCAGTAAGCCACCATGTTTGGTAACCAAACTCGGATATATTAGAATGCTCATAGTTCTTACGTCGATGGCCATAAACGCTAAGCACCATTAAGGCGTCGTTTTCGGCTAGTTCAAATTTTTTATTTCCGTCTTCTTCCAGAGTTTCAGTTAATTCGGCGAGTTGTTTAGTATCAACTAACTCCCTGAGCTCAATGCGGTCCTTATAAGACATGGAGAACTCGTTTTGAAGATATCTTCTGAGAGCTAGGAAAGTTTGAGACTTATGAAGGTCTCCATAAGTGCAAAATTGGTTTATGAATGCTGGCCAACTTTTTGGGCCTTCTTTTCTTTTCCCTAGTCGAGAGTACATATAGGCTCGAACCATTATTTTTGGCGAATTACGCGCTATCTCATAAGTGATAAAGTCTTCCATTGGCGCGAAAGTATTCTGGAATTCATGATCGCAGCCGCGTAGGTGATAAACGATTTCATCTAATGCTGCTTCTGTGAGAATAAGCTTTGCTCCCGCTTGAGCGGCCATCTTTAAAGTATTGGTTACGATCCGGTCGGCGTCATCGAGGCAGATTTCGCTCAGGGCGCGTACCAGTTGGTCCGACCCAACATAGAGATGGAAATCTCCTGCCATGCGTTGGAAGTAGTCAATAAGTTTTGGTTCGGAATTGAGAGTGAACAGCAGGGCATATGTCCGCGAAAGCTTGTGCAAGTATGCGCGTTCTTCAGCCGTCGAATCATAAAGCACTCCGCGCAAGCATTCGTAAACGACATTGCCGATCAAGGTGCGTCGCTGACCATTAATGCTTTCCTCATCCAATGCGGCGGCAAGCGAATCCGAAACAACCACGAGTTCTGTCGGTTCGTCGCTTTGCAAGGATGATATAAAAGTTAGACCTTGATGCTCGAAGGTTAGTTGCAAAGTGCGAATTGCCACTTTCACAGCCGAAAGAACCCCGACTTCTCCTAATCCGGGAGGAACGCTTCCGATAATCCGTTCTTCAATTGATGATTCTACGGTTGTTCGGAGGGCTTCGTCAGATTGGTTCTCATCCTTCAGCAATCGACGTGTTTCGTAGGGTAAGCAGTATTCTCCCCGGCTTTTGTATCGACGGATAGCCCGGCCATCGTTGCGTGTCTTTGCAGATAGAGCCACAAGCCGCTTAGGGAGACGCGGCTTGACCAAATTCTCGACTGATGGAAGAACACTTAGTATTTTTTCCAGAATCTCTGCTTCGTTCATCAACTTATCTTGGTCGGGATCGGTGCCTTCGAGCGCCCACATTATTAGGCTGTCGACGACATCTGCGACCAAGGTCTGATTGCCAGCACCATCTCGTCGTTCAAGTTCTTGTGAAAGGAAGACAAAAACGGAGGGATCGCGGACATGCCGGGAAGCAGTAACTACTGTAGATGAACCAATTTGATCTAATGACTCTGTTAAATGGCGAAGATGTTGATTATATGCAGCTTGTGTACCAAGACTGTCATTGGCGTGGCTTACGAGGTAATTGGCATCTCGAATGCGAATCGTTATGTTCAATTCTTCAGTCAGCTTGTCTTCCAACGCATCAACAGCCTTGACGGGCTTAGAAGTGACATATGTTAGAGAAGTGGGAGTGCGACCGAATTCTCTTAGACGATCCACAGTCTGACGAACTTTTGTTTCTACGTCCATACGAATACTTGCCTGCATAAACGATTTTTTGGAAGAATCTTCACTCACGTAGCGCTCAAACCCATCTGCTCCGCCATCTTTCACCCCTCCGAGGGGTGTGAAGTCTTTACCTAGCAAGGATCCAAAAAAGTCATTTACAAATGCCTCGAAGGGGAAACCTTGGATCTTCCCCAAAGCGATCATCATGAGCTCAGTGTTAACAGCCGAATTTGCCAATTATGACTCCTATGTGAATTCAACATATGAAATGGAGGGTGCGGTAATTCAGGGTTATGACTGTTCAAGTTTCTTATACGCGAATTTCCTGGATTCGTCACGTTCCCCTATTGGTTCTCATCCTACTCAAACTTCGAGGCTGAAATTAGGCGTCAACTCACACGTTGCTACCGGGTCTTTTACGGCGTGCTTGGTAAGGAGGCGTAACCAACCCGATGGACGCAACCACAGATAGAATTCAAGGGGAGTTGGGGTCAATGCTGAACGTTACCCTAAGCATCTTTATGTGCTGTAGAAGCAAATAAAGACTTGACAACTTTATATAACGTGCAGTAACGATTCATAACTCATGGAGCGAATGTGGTTGCGACAACTCCCTTCAACCGCGGACCCAAGGGGCAGCATAAGCCAACATGACTCCTCAACATTGCGATGCTTCACCGCCGTGTTTGTTCACATCGAAGCCGAAGGTAAGTGTGGACTGTGAAGCACTTTCTGCGTGATTTGACGGCCTGAGCAGCTGTAGCCAAGATTTCCCTTCTGTCCATACCCCGGCCAAAGACGTCAGGTAGGAGCGATCGCTCCCATCAGAAATCACAGCGTTTTCTGAAAGCAAACAAGCCGTGCAATCTTGCTGAGGTACATAAATTCTGCTCGTTACTGCGAACATTACTATCAGCGTCATCCTCCTCTACCTTTGATCCAGGCCACACTTCAAACTGCATGGGAGCTTCTGGAACATACGCCGGCTACTGAGTCGATACCGTCAGTCGTAATAGAAACCAAAGCTGCTCTGGATGCCTCATGAAACGCAGAATGATACGCGTTACAGCGAATCGAGCCAGCATCGTTGTTTCGAAGACAAGAAACGATCCGGAAGACTTCGAACTTCAAGAACAGTTCGGTGCTGCAGTTGAAAATAATCAGTTGTTGGTGAAACCCCCTAGAGGCAACTGCCAGGCCTACTGCAAAGGGGGAGCAGATTTCGTTACCGTCAACTTATACGCAGCGCCGAGTAGTACGGCCAATCACGGAACAAGAATTCATGTGGCCTGACCTCGATACCGCTGAAATCGTCATACGGTTTCTGTTTCCATATCACGGCAATCCACGGCTCTTGTGGAGCAGCATGTGATTCCGTCTGGACAGACAGATAAGATCACAACTATCGGAAGTCGCGATTCGAGATTTACGTTAGAGGAGAATTAGCTTGAAGAAGCAAATCAATGTTGTTGGTGCTGTTATCGTCAAAAACGATGAAATCCTCTGCGCTCAACGGGGACTAAATGGAAGTCTCGGCGGAATGTGGGAATTCCCTGGTGGAAAAATTGAGCCCAAAGAAACTCCTCGTGAAGCCTTGGAACGCGAGATCCGGGAGGAACTCCTCTGCACGGTCAGAGTAGACGACGAGATAACGAGTACTATCTACGAATACGACTTTGGAATTGTGACTCTGACAACCTTCTATTGCAAACTAGTTGAAGGCGAACCGCAGCTTACCGAGCATGAAGACGCTAGGTGGCTCAAACGCGATGAGCTTATGTCTTTAGAGTGGGCACCCGCGGACATTCCCGCGGTGGAAATCATCCAGGTGGCATAGTGAAGGCTAACACTGATCTCGTTCTTGGTAGTGGTCTCTCTAGAGACGTCACCTTCGGATTCTTAGACGGTAAGCAGGAATCCCGCCGCCATCACCACCCTCGCGTCGTATTGAACGCTGACGGCAATACGGTTCTGCGCATTCTTCGGGAGGAGCTCGTCCGTTGTGATGAATTCATTTTCTCCGTCGCCTTCGTAACCCCGAATGCGATTGCTTTGCTTAAACAGGAGCTCGTGGAGTTTTCGGGTTGCGGAAAGATTGTCACCTCCGACTATTTGGGCTTCAACTCGCCATCGGCCTTTAGCGAGCTGCTGAACCTTGAGACATTAGGGGTCGACGTTCGAATTCACAACGCTGGAGCGTTTCATCCGAAGGGTTATATCTTCAAAACCGAGAATATGGTCACGGCCATGATCGGCAGTTCGAATTTAACTGGTAACGCGATCGTTAAAAATCATGAGTGGAACCTAAAAGTTTCAGCATCCGAGGGCAGCGATTTAGCCGACCAGCTAAATTTGTTGACCCAGAATCAGCTTGAAGAATCCGTAGCACTGAGCCAACGGTGGATAGATGCGTATGCGGAACAGTACACACCTCCTCCGACACGTCGGAAAATAGTAGCTGTCCCTCGAACTGACGTTGATGAGCAGCTACTGCCGGTAGGGGCTGAAAAGGACCTTGAGGTGATCGGCCAATCGCCGAATGGCGCTGTATCGTCCGAGTTGCTCATGCCGATACTCCCGAACAGGATGCAAACGGAGGCGCTCAAGGCGCTGGAACAGGTTCGGTCGAGCGGGGAGTCGAAGGCCCTCGTTATTTCGGCTACCGGCACGGGAAAGACGATCCTCTCGGCATTGGAAGTACGGGCAGCTCACCCTGGCCGCTTCTTATTTATCGTTCACCGCGAGCAGATCCTCGATAAAACCATCCGAGAGTACCGCCGTGTCATCGGCGGCGACTACAACGATTTTGGCAAACTTGCGGGTGTCTCCAAACAAAGCGACCGCAAGTTTGTTTTCGCAACGGTGCAGACATTGTCCCAAGATGGTGTGCTGCACGAGATTCAGCCAGACGCTTTTGACTACATCATCGTTGACGAGGCGCATCGCGTTGGATCTCCAACATACAAGAAGGTACTTGGGTACCTCGACCCTACTTTCCTGCTTGGTCTGACGGCCACACCAGAACGTAGCGATGGGTTCAATGTTTTTGAGTTTTTCGACTACAACGTGCCTTATGAGATTCGCTTGAATCACGCGTTGGAAGAGAACATGCTGAGCCCATTTCATTACTACGGGATAGCCGACGTAACGCTTGATGACGAGACGACCCTTGACAGCACAGATGACCTGGGACATCTAGTGACGGCGGACCGTGTTCACCACATTATTGACGCGCTGGCTAAATATGGGCAGGCGGGCGTTGCCCCTAAGGGGCTTATTTTCTGTTCTCGTAAAGTGGAAGCTGCCGCTCTATCTGCAGCGCTGAACCAGCAGCAGCTTCGTGGGAAAACTTTGCGAACCGTTAGTCTCAGCGGTGACGATTCGGTGGAACAGCGAGAACAAGCGGTTGGGCAACTGGAACGTGGAGAACTCGACTACATCCTCACTGTCGACATCTTTAACGAGGGAGTGGACATCCCCACGGTGAACCAGGTCGTGATGCTTCGTCAAACGCAATCGGCAATAGTGTTTGTGCAGCAGCTCGGACGTGGTCTACGTAAAGCACCGATGAAGGACTACTTGGTGGTTATCGACTTCATTGGTAACTACGCGAACAACTACATGATCCCGATCGCGCTTTTCGGTGATGAATCGCTGAACAAAGAGTCGCTGAAAGAGAAGCTTATTTCCACAGAGCAGGCAGGCGTGCTTGCCGGTTTATCGAGCGTTCGATTCGATAAAGTCTCGCAGCAGCGTGTACTTGATTCCATCCGTACGACTCCTCTGGACAGCATTCAAAAGCTCCGCAGTGCGATGCAGTCGATGCAGAACCGTGTCGGACGCGCACCGAAACTCTTCGATTTTTATCGATTTGAGTCTGTCGATCCGGTATTACTGGCAACGAAGAAAGAAAACTATCCAGCGTTGGTCAAGAGTCTTTTGCGGATTGACCATGAGCTTAGCCAGGATGAGCTCAAAGCGTTGTCATTACTATCTCATGAAGTCCTGACATCGAAGAGAATTCACGAGTTCGTGCTTGTCCGTGAGTTGCTCTCACACGGATCGGTAACCTTGCTCCAATTCCAAGCAGCCCTCTTGAACGAAGGAATCGACGCGGTCCATCGCGAATTGATGAGCACCGTAGAAACTCTGAATCTTGCTAATCACGGACAAGTTGATCAAAGTCGATATGGAATTCGCTTGGCGAACATCGACGGAGAGTCTATATCGGCTGAGCCTGGTTTTCTTAGTTCATATCGTTCTCACCGTGCATTCAGCAACGAAGTGGACGACATCATACATACGGGCATGGCCCTAGTGCGAGACCGGTATGTTGCTGGAGATCCGTTTATCGTTGGAGGACAGTATTCCCGTAAGGAAGTAACGCGTCTCTTGGGACTGCCACGAAAGTGGACTTCGACGCTTTACGGGTACAAAGTCGACCCAGAATCGAAGACCTGCCCGATTTTTGTGACGCTGCACAAATCGGACGATATCTCGGCTAGTACCGCGTACCAGGATGAACTGGTTGATGCTTCCCATCTGCGGTGGTTCACACGCTCCAGGCGAACGCTACAGAGCGATGAAGTCCGGCGAATAGTGGGTAACGAGGTTGATCTGTACGTCTTCGCTAAGAAAGACGATGCGGAAGGCACCGAGTTCTTTTACTTGGGCCAGGCCGATTCACGTAATGCCGAGCAGACTCACATGTTTGGAAAGAACCAGGAGCAGCTTGACGTTGTCACGATGAACCTGCATTTTGAGAAAGCGATCGACAACGCGCTGTACGACTACCTGAGCCCGAATGCAAACCTCACGTAGTCTGGCTGATGATTTTCTAGAGCTTCTAGGAGTGCGAGTGAATGCAGTACGATCCGATGCGGAACGGGATGAAGGTGAATCACAGGTTCGTCTTCTAATTGATAACGACACAGGAATTGACGATGCGCTAACGCTGGCATACCTCTGCTCGCTTAGCCATGTGGAAATCGAAGCGGTCACCAGCACTCCAGGCAATGTCGACGTTGAGCAGGTTGTGGCCAACAACCGCGCGCTACTCAAGCTCTGCGGAAAGCCGGACGTCCCGGTGCTCGTCGGTGCGCGAGAGCCACTTGAAATTCCGCTTGTGACCACTCCGGAAACCCACGGGCCTCAGGGGGTTGGCTACGCAACGCTTCCCGATCCTGGCTCAGGCTCAGCTACAGACAATGACGCCGTTGACTATTGGATTCATGCAGCACGCGCCAACCCAGGAGAGCTTACAGTGCTCCTGACTGCGCCGCTGACCAATTTCGCTGTGGCGCTTCGCCGCGAACCACGTCTTCCTTGGTTGCTGCGCAAGGTAGTCATAATGGGCGGCGCTTTCTACTACCAGGGCAACACCACTCCTACCGCAGAGTGGAACACTCACGTAGATCCGCACGCCGCAAAGGAAGTCTTTGCCGCCTACACAGCCGCCGCTGAACAAGGACTGGACTCTTCGAAGCTGCCGATTGTCTGTTCTCTGGACACCACGGAACGCTTCGAGATGCAGCCGGACTTCCTGACGAAGCTTTCCATTGAAGCCGGATGCGCTGAACCAGAGATCGTCCAGGCTAGCGACCCGGAGGGGACCCTGAGCAAGTCATCTAACCCGCTGGTGCGCTATCTCTCCGACGCCCTGCGGTTCTACTTCGAATTCCACAGGCACTACGACCAGGGCTATATCGCTCACGTGCACGACTACTTTGCCGCTGGCGTTGCCGCGGGAACCCTCGATTATGAAACACGTCCAGCAACAATTGACGTTGAAACAGAATCGCAATTGCTCTTCGGTACCACGGTGGCCGATTTCCGCGGGCTGTGGGGGAAGCCGGCGAATGCCCAGGTGGTTGTGGCAAATGACCCCGAGGCAGGGTTTGCCGAGCTGGTCCAGCGTCTCGGTGCGCTGGCAAGGAAACTCAACGAAAATTCCTGAGCGCAGGCAGGTGGGCTAGAATCGTCTACCGGGTCGAGGTGACATAGACCCGCCATTCGCGCGTTGCGGGAGCAATCCTGCGCGCAGCCAAACTCGTATCCCCAGGATTGCCTCATCATGTCACCGAACCTTCTTTTGCCCGAAGCATCAGCGACCCAGCTCCTGCGCCGCAGGGTGCTCGGCGCAGCTGGAACCCTGTTGCTCGTTGGAACCTACCTGTTCCTGGTCATCACCCAACCCGCGGGAATCGTCGAGGGCTTGGGCCAGGGAGTTGCCTTGGCAACTTTCGCCGCCTACCTGATTGCAGCCGTCCTGCTGCTGCTCGCTGTGCTGCCGGATCTGCCGGTCTCCGCCCTGACACTGATCCCGGTCGCGCTGGCACTGAACATCATCCTGGGCCAATTCGTCGGGTCCGTCATGGTCCCGCTCTACCTGGATTCCATCGGTACTGTTCTCGTGGGCTTCCTGGCCGGCCGCCGTGCCGGTGCCGCCACCGGTGTGCTCAGCACGCTGATCTGGTCGCTATTTGCCCCCACCGTCTTGCCGTTCGCAGCCGGAGCCGCACTGGTCGGTTTCCTTGCGGGAACCGCCGCTCGCTACGGCGCCCTGCGCCGGCCATACCTTGCCCCAATCGCGGGCCTGGTTTCCGGCGTACTGGTTGGCGTAGTCTCCTCCCCAGTGGCTGCCTTCGTCTACGGCGGCACCTCGGGTGTCGGTACCGGGGCAGTGGTTGCGGCCTTCCGCTCCATGGGGGATTCGCTGCTCTCCGCGGTCACCAAGCAGGCCCTGATCTCCGACCCGGGAGACAAGGCAATTGTCTTCCTCATCGCGGCGTTGCTGGTCTTCGCCTTGCCGAAGCGCTTGAGCGGTTCTTTTGAATTCATCCGCCGCTACAAGGTGCTGGGCAAGAGCGGAAACAAGTAGGCCACCTATGAAGCGCCGCATCGCTGAGTTGCATCCTTTTACCGTGCTTTGCCTAGCCGTGCTCACCGTTTCGGTGGCCACGGCTGCCAGCCGCTGGTGGCTGAGCTGTGCGGTAATAGTGCTTTGCCTGGCCATTGGCGCAGTTGCGGGCAAGGCCCGCAAACTCGCGGCGCTCAGCGGTGCCATCATGCTCCCGACCCTCCTGTCCTTGCTGATGATCCATGGACTGGCTTCACAGGATTCTTCGGCGGTGATCGCGGCATGGGGGCCAGTCAGCCTGACGCTTGGGGGAGTGGAGATCGCCATGGCCCTGGCCTTGCGCACCGCCGTGCTGGTGGTGGCGGGTTTGCTTTGCGGTGTGCTGATCGACAAGCACCAGCTGGTCGCAGCTATCGACTTGTCTCCGGCTCCGCCGCAGGCGGGATACCTGTTGGCATCCACGCTGTTCCTTCTTCCGCAAATGATGGAAAAGCAGCATGCCATTGGCCAAGCCCAGGCCTTGCGGAAAGCAGGAACCGGCCGGGGCTTGGCCGGTTGGCTGCAGCGCCTGAGGCTGCGAGCCGTACCGCTGGTGCTCTCCTCGGTGCAAGATGCCCATGACCGTTCGGCGCATCTGGCTGCGCGCGGTTTCCCCGCCCGCGGCGAGCACAGCAGATTACGCCATGTCGCAGACTCGCAGACACAGAAGGGCGTCCGCTGGGTTGCCCTGCTGTGTTCCGTGCTGGTGCCGGTAGCGATTCTGGTGCCACTCGGGGGAGCCTCATGATGGATATGGAACACCGTGCACCTGCCGGAACCACCGCGGCGCTGCACCTCAGGCTGGGAAGCTTCCGCTACTCCGAGGCGCACGCCGAGACCTTGCGCGAAATCGAGTTGGAATTCTCTCCGGGTTCCCTGACTGTCATCGCCGGCGACTCTGGATCCGGCAAGTCCACGCTGGGCGGAGTATTAGCTGGCATGCTTCCGCGGCCAGGAGCGGACCAGTGCGAGGGAACGGTCACCCTGGCGGGGCAACGGATCGATTACTCTCCGGAGCATTGGCCACGCATCGACGTCGCAGGCTGGGCCAGGCACGTAGGACTGCTGCCCCAGGATGCCGGGCTCTACCTCTCGGGGATTCGCCAGACGGTTGCAGAAGAGCTGGTCTTCGCGCGGGAGAACGAAGGAATGCCCCGTGAAGAGATGGCAGAGCTCATCGACGAGCTATCCACGCGGCTATCCTTGGAACATCTGCTGGAACGCGATCCCGCCAAGCTTTCAGGAGGCCAAGAACGCCTGGTCGCACTGGCCGCGTTGTCCGCAGCCAAACCGTCCATCATTGTGCTTGATGAACCGGTGGCCGGGTTGGATTCCAAGGCAACTCAGGCCGTGACCTCGATGATCACCAGGTTGCGTGCCGAAGGCACTGCACTTGTGGTGCTGAGCCGGACGACAGAAGCATGGGACGCAGAAGCGGATTCGCTGTGGAACTTGGCGGAAGGAACCTTGCAGCGAGCAACTGCAGGCGCTGCAACCACCGCGTTGCCTTCCAAGCCAAAAAGACCATCTGTCCCCGCTGCATCTGCAAAGCCCTTGCTGGACTTTGCCGGCGTGCAACTCGGATACAAAGACGCCAGCGCCCCGGTCCTCTCCAACCTTGACCTCGAAGTCCGTGCCGGAGAATGCGTGGGGCTGGCCGGCGCCAACGGAACGGGCAAGACGACACTGCTCAGAGCCGCCGCAGGGCTCATCAAGCCAACTGCAGGAAAAATGCGGGTGGCAGGTGATACTGGGATGCTCCTGCAGAACCCTTCGGACCAGCTTTTCGAGCGTACCGTAGCCCGGGAGGTCGCTTTCGGCCTTCCCAAGAAGAGCAGCCAACGTGCCCGCGTGCCGCTGGTCCTTGCACAGCTGGGACTGGAATCCTCTGCGCAGACCCACCCTTATGAGCTGCCGGCTTCGGCCCGCCGGCTCGTTGCCTTGGCCACCGTGCTGGTGCGCGAACCGCAGCTGCTCCTCCTCGACGAACCAACCGAGGCGCTGGACTCGGCGGGGCTTCAATGCCTGCACCGGGCAATCGATTCGGTACTCGAACGCGGGGGAGCAGTGCTGTTCTCCTCCCACGATGAGCGGTTCATGTCGTCCACCGCGCACAGGGTGCACCGCATGCGGAGCAGTGACTGAGCTCACCGACCTTTGATTGACACGTCATCGACTTTTGAGATGGTTCGGAGTAGCGTCCTAGGTGTGAGGCCAACGGAAATCCCGTGACCATCTTGAAACGGAAAGTGGGTCCATCATGGCTCAGTATGATGTAGCAGATCGTTCGGCAGTAGTCACCGGTGCCGGTTCGGGCATCGGCCAGGCTATCGCCATCCTCTTAGCCGCCAACGGAACCAAGGTGGTGGTCCAGGACCTCAATGCGCAGGCCGCTGGCGCTACCGTGGAAACCATCAAGGCCGCAGGCGGAGAAGCCGTAGCTGTTGCGGGAGATGCCAGCTCTTCGGCTGTCATCGACGAAACCATCAAGGCCGCCAACGCCATGGCTCCATTGAAGATCGGCGTCAACAACGCAGGCATCGGCGGCCGCGCCGCCAAGGTGGGCGAGCTGACCGACGAGGACTGGGACAAAGTCATCTCCGTGAACCTCAACGCCGTCTTCCGCGGAACCCGCGCCCAGGCCAACGCCATGAGCGAGAACGGGGGAGGGTCCATCGTGAACATGGCCTCGATCCTCGGCTCGGTGGGCTTCGCCGGCAGCTCCGCCTACGTTTCCACGAAGCATGCCGTGGTGGGCCTGAGCAAGACGGCCGCCGTGGAGTATGCGACCCAGGGCGTGCGCGTGAACAGCGTGGCCCCGGGCTTCATCGACACCCCGCTGCTGCAGCAGATGCCCAAGAAAGCCTATGACGCGCTGGTTGACAAGCACCCGATTGCCCGCTTGGGCAAGCCGGAAGAAGTGGCGGCGCTCGTGGCCTTCCTGGCCAGCGATGCCGCGTCCTTCGTGACCGGCAGCTACCACCTGGTTGACGGCGGCTATACCGCCGTATAGCCCAGCGGATCAAGCGGATGCGGTGCGGAGCTGTACCGCATCCGCTGGTTTATTGCTCCTGGTGAGTCCGCGAATCCAAACAATGAGCGTCAGGCGATTCCAGTGCTTTGAATCCGTTAGCCAGCTCATGTTCTTAGCCGAAACGGAATAAGTTGCTTGCGGCGATAGTTACGCTGTGCAACTACAATTTCCAATTCAGGAGTCCCGCCCCATGGATCTGTTTTCCCCTCTCGCCCTCGGCGACCTCAAGCTGTCCAACCGCCTAGTCATGGCACCGCTCACCCGCTCGCGTTCGGGCAAGGACGGCGTGCCTAACGCAGACGTCGTCGAGTACTACCGCCAGCGCGCGTCCCTGGGTCTGATCGTCAGCGAGGGCACCTACCCGAGCTTTGCCGGCCAGGGCTTCGTCCGCCAGCCGGGCCTGGTCACCGAGGAGCAGATTGCCGGCTGGAAGAAGGTCACCGACGCGGTGCACGCCGAAGGTGGCCTGATCGTGGCCCAGGTCATGCACGCCGGACGGGTCACCCACCCGGAAACCACCGGTGCAGACTACGTCGAGGCACCAAGCGCCATCGCGGTTGAAGGCGAGTCGCGCACCTACACCGGAAAGCACGCGTACCCGGTTCCGCATGCCCTGGGCACCGAAGAACTCCCAAGGATCATCGAAGAATTCGTTGCCGCTTCGCGCAACGCCATCGCCGCCGGATTTGACGGCGTGGAGCTTCACGGGGCCAACGGCTACCTGCTGCACGAGTTCCTGGCGCCTTCGGCCAACACCCGCACCGACAACTACGGTGGCTCGCCGGAGAACCGGGCCAGCTTTGTCATTGAAGTCGTGACCGCCGTGGCCAACGCCATTGGTGCTGGCAAGACGGGCCTGCGCATTTCGCCGGAACACAATGTCCAGAGTGCCGTGGAAAACGATCGTGCGGATGTGCTGGCTACCTACACCGCACTGGTCCAGGGCATCGCGCCACTGGGGCTGGCCAACCTGAGCATCCTGCACCATGACCCAGCCGGCGAGCTGGTCCAGTCGCTGCGCAAGGCCTTTGGCGGACCGGTGCTGCTGAACACCGGCTTCGCGGAGATCACCACCTATGAGGAAGCCGCACGCGTGGCTGCCGAAGGCTGGGGCGAAGCGGTTGTCGTGGGCCGCCCTGCGATTGCCAACCCGGATCTGGTGCGCCGCTGGAAGGAACAGCTGCCTTTGAACGAACCAGATTTCGCGACCTTCTACACCGAAGGTCCCGAGGGCTACATCGACTACCCCTTCTGGGAGAACTGATAGCGCCAACTGAATAGCGATGCCAGCGGCCTCGTCCAATCTGCATTGGGCGGGGCCGCTGGCCTTTGCAATATTTGCGGTTGTCCTATGAGCCCATCAGGGTCTCGGCGGCAATGCGCATATGCTCGGAGATTTCCGCGTTGACCGCGGCGCTGTCGCCAGCTTCGATGGTGTCAACCAGCTTGAAATGCCGTGCGACATCCATATTGCGCATCCCGCGTTCGTAGCCGCCGAACATGATGGACATGCGGATGGAGCCCTCAAGCTGTTCCCAGGCATGCAGCAAGGTGTCATTCTCGGACAGCCGGCACAGAGTGCGGTGGAACTCGAGATCCGCTTCGATCCGCTCCTCGATTTCATGGCCCTCGAGTTGCTCCATGGTGCTGACCGCGGAGCGCAGCTGCGCGAGAGCATCTGAAAGGTCTTCGCGCTGCAGCAGCGTCGTTGCCGCCAGGGTTTCCAGCGAGGCACGCACCGCAAAGATGTCCTGGATTTCCTTGTTGTCCAGGTGGCGAACTGACAGCCGGCCGCGTTCGCCTGCGGAGACCAGGCCCTCCTGCTCCAGCTGGCGCAAGGCTTCGCGCAAGGTGCCCCGGCTGATCTGCATGGAGGCAGACAGCTCTGTTTCCACCAGATGGGTGCCTTGCTCCAGTTCACCGGTCGTGATGGCGCGGCGCAGGGCGATCAGAGCCTGCTCGCGCAGGCTCTTTTTCCGAAGCCCCACCAAGGAAGAATCGGCCATAGCCATAAAGCGCCCCTCAATCTTGGAGATCAACTGTTGATTGTTAACTGTTGATTCTAGCGCCTTTGGCGGGTGCGTCGAGAGCAACGCACCCGCCAAGGCGATCGTTCTGGTGGATTACCCGACGAGCTAGCCGAGTTCGGAGAGGACCTTGGACACAATCGCGCTGATCGACAACCCATAGCGGTCATGGAGTGTTGGCAATGCGCCCGCATCCAAGAACTCATCGGGCAGGCCGATGGGAACGACCTTAGAGGAAACACCGCCGCGGATCATGGTGGAAGCCAGAGTTTCGAACAACCCGCCGATGACCGAGTGGTTTTCCAGCGTGACTACCAGACGGTCCCCGGCCACCTCCTTCAGAACCGTTTCCGAGTCGAAGGGCTTGATAGTGGGGGAGTGGACCACGGAAACGTCCACGTTGTGCTTGGCCAGTTCCTTCGCGGCATCCAGTGCGCGCATGGTCATCAGGCCGCTGGATACGAAGACGACGTCACGTCCACCGCGTAGTACTTTTGCCTTGCCCAATTCGAAGCTGTAGCCGTATTCATCCAGGACGGTAGGCACCTTGCCGCGCAGCAACCGCAGGTAGGTTGGCCCTTCAGAAGCCGCTAGCTGCGGCACCGATTGCTCGATGTCCACCGAATCGCAGGGATCCACGATGGTCAGGTTCGGCATCCCGCGGAAGATGGCAATGTCCTCGGTGGCCTGGTGGCTCGGGCCGTAGCCGGTGGTCAGCCCCGGCAGGCCGCCAACGATGTTCACGTTGAGGTTCGGCTCGGCGATATCAAGGCACAGGAAGTCATAGGCCCGCCGGGCCGCAAACACCGAATAGGTGGAAGCAAAGGGAATCATGCCCGTTTCGGCAAATCCCGCGGCGGCCCCGAACAGCAGCTGCTCGGCCATGCCCATCTGGAAGAAGCGCTCGGGATGCTGCTGGGCGAAGATGTGCATGTCCGTGTACTTGCCCAGATCGGCAGTCAGGCCCACGATGCGCGGATCCTGCTCGGCTGCCTTGGCCAGGGCATGGCCGAAAGGTGCTGGTGCGGTCTTCTGGCCGGGCTCCGCGAAGGAGGCAATCATGGCCGAGGTTTTCAGTCGTGGTTTAGCGGTGGCAGACATTTAGGAGTTGCTCCCTTCGAAGCCTTCGGTGAGTTGGTCGCGGCAGATCTGCCATTCGTTGTCTTCAATGCGCATGAAGTGGGCTTTCTCGCGGTTTTCCAGCAGTGGTACGCCGCGGCCTACCTTGGTGTCGCACAGGATGACCGAAGGGCGCGAGGTCAGAGCTGTCTGGGCCGTGATGTTGTCGAAGGCCTGCAGCAGCGCTCGCGGGTCATTGCCGTTGATCCGTTGGGCGTACCAGCCGAAGGCCTCCCACTTTTCGGTGACCGGTTCGGTGCGCAGTACGCCGGCGGTCGCGCCATCGGCTTGCAGGGCATTGATGTCCACCATGGCCGTCAGATGGCCCAGCTGGTGGTGTGCGGCACCCATGGCCGCTTCCCAAGTGGAGCCTTCATCGAGTTCGCCGTCGGAGAGGAAATTGATCACCCGCTGGGTCCTGTTCTGGTGGCGCAGGCCCAGGGCCATGCCCACCGCGATGGACAGGCCGTGGCCCAGCGAGCCGCCGGAGATTTCCATGCCCGGGGTGTAGGTGGACATTCCGGACATCGGAAGCCTCGAATCGTCCGACCCGTAGGTTTCCAGCTCTTCCACCGGGATGATGCCCGCTTCGGCCAATGCGGCATAGAAGCCGATGGCGTAGTGGCCGGTGGAAAGCAGGAAGCGATCGCGGTCTTCCCAGTCCGGTTCTGCCGGACGGAAGTCCAGCTGGTCCGCGTAGACGGCCGCGAACATGTCCGCGGCGCCCAATGCTTGACCTACATATCCTTGCCCCTGCACCTCGCCCATGTTCAGCGAGTGGTGGCGGATGCGGTAGGCGGCGTCGCGGACCCTTTCGGTGCGCTGGCCCAAAGTCAGCGTTTGGTTGTCGGTGGCTGCAATTGCCATGGGAAGTCCTTTCAGGAATTCAACGGGTCGGGGTTCGGGTTGGCTAACCGAGTCAGACGCAACTTGCCTGCGGATTCTCGGCGATGGCTTGGTCAGCAAGGTGGCGTTCGCGAGGGCCCCAGGTTTCCTTGGTCACCAGCGCCGCCCACAAGCCGATTAGCGCGTAGCCGATGAAGAGCGCGGCCGGGCCCATCCAGCCGAACTGCATGAAAAGCAAGGTGGTGATGAACGGGGTGAAACCGGAAACCATGGCCGAAATCTGGTAAGCCAGTGAGGCGCCGGAGGAGCGGGTCTTGGCCTGGAAGAGCTCCGGGAACCAAGCCCCCTGGGCACCTGCCATGGAGTTCTGGCAGATGGCATAGGAGATCACGATCGTGGCGATGATCATCAGGAACGAGCCGGTGTTGACCATGAGGAACATCGGAATGCCGAAGAGCGCGGCAAAGGCGCAAGCGAAGAGATAGACGGTGCGACGTCCAACGCGGTCGGTGAGCCGGCCCCAGCGGTAGGTCGCGTAGATGCCGATGGCCGAGGCGATGCTCAAGGCGATCAGCGTCTGCCAGTTCGCGGCCAAGCCAGTGGTGTGCAGGTAGGAGATCATGTAGGTGATGGAGACCGCGTAGCCCGCGGTCTCGGCAATGCGAAGCCCGATGCCGCGCAGGATATTGCGCCAGTCGGTGCGAATGACATCCTTGATCGGCGACTTGACGATCTGCCCTGATTTCTTCACGTCATCGAAGACCGGGGACTCCGGGACCTTCGAACGGATGACCAGTCCCACGATCACCAGCAGCAGGCTGGCCAGGAACGGAACACGCCATCCCCAGTCGCCAGGCAACTGCACGCTGACCAGGAACACCAGATTGGCCAGCAGCAGCCCTACCGGGAATCCGGACTGGACAATCCCGGTGAACCTGCCCTTTTGCTTCCATGGCGCGTGTTCGTAGGTCATCAGGATTGCCCCGCCCCATTCGGCGCCGAAGGCCAGGCCCTGGACAATGCGCACGAAGACCAGAAGCGCTGGAGCCAGCACGCCGACCTGCTCGTAGGTGGGCAGCACGCCGATGAAGAATGTGGCAAGACCCATGACGATCAGCGAGGTGACAAGCACCGGCTTGCGCCCGATCTTGTCACCGAGATGGCCGCCGATGATCCCGCCCAAGGGCCGGGCAGCGAAACCTACGCCCAAAGTGGCGAAGGATGCAAGCGTTCCCGTGAGCGGGTCAGCGCCGGGGAAGAATACGTGTCCGAAATACAGGGCGGCCGCGGTGCCGAAGCCGATGAAATCGTAGGTTTCAATGGTGGCTCCAACGCTGGAGCCTATCGCGACGCGCTTGGCGTCCTTGGTGCCGTGGATCGGGCCACGCATTTCTAGAGCTTCGCTGCTCATGAGTGGCTCCCTTCGTGAGTTGTGGGATGCGGGCAATTTTCATTGTTGACAGTCAACACTAATAGAAGTGTGAGTGACGGCACAAGTTCTGTCAAGAGAAAATTTAACAGTTGACTGTCAACAGTAAACAAAACTATCGTGGTGTGCACCACAAGATTCTGGTGCGTTTGTCCAGAGCAGAGCACCGCAACCACCAAGTTCGCCGCATCGTTGTTCGGGCGGGCCGTATTGAAAGCAGGAATCCGATGAATCAAACCCAGCGCACTGCAGTACTAACCGGTGCTACCTCGCCACAGGGGATCGGCATCGAAACCGCCCGGCACCTGGCCCGGGAAGGCTGGGGCATAGCGATTCTGGATCTGGACCACTCCGCATCCGAGCGCGTAGCCACGGAGATTGCAGAGGAATTTGGCGTGCCGGCATTCGGCCACCAGATCGACGTTGCCGACGAATCCTCGGTCGCCGCGGCCCAGGCGGCGGTGGCAGCCCGCGTCGCCGCGGGGGAACTGCCTCCTACCGGCGCCGTCGTGAACATCGCGGGGATTACCTCCCCGGTGGATTTCCTGGATACGACTTTGGAGATCTGGAACAAGATCATGAACGTCAACGCCACAGGCACGTACCTGGTGACCAAGGCATTCCTGCCGGAAATGATCGAGAGCGGATGGGGACGTGTGATCAACATGTCCTCTGTCTCTGCCCAGCGGGGCGGCGGAGTCTTCGGCAAAGTCCCCTATTCCTCGGCGAAAGCGGCAATCCTCGGGTTCACCAAGGCGCTGGCCCGCGAAATCTCGGCCAGCGGCGTCACCGTCAATGCGATTGCGCCGGGTGCTGTGGATACCAACATCCGTGTTGGCAGCACCGACGAGCAGGAGGCGGCCATTGCCGCGGGCATCCCCATTGGGCGCACCGCAGCCACTGGGGAAGTCGCATCGGTCATTGGCTTCCTAGCCTCAGAAGGTGCTTCCTACCTGACCGGCACCACCATTGACATCAACGGTGGCAGCCACATGCATTAGCAGTTCCTGGCTTGTGCCAGTTCAAGGAAAAGAAGAAGCCAGCGGCCACGCCCCGAGAAAGTTCGGGGCGTGGCCGCTGGCTTATTGTCATGTTCTGGCGGAGGCTATCCGAACCAGGGTTTCTCGGCAGCCGCGAGCGTCCCATCGTTCTTGGCCATGTTCAGCCACTGGTTCACGTATTCCTGGAACTCGTCATCGCCCAGCGGCAGCAGGTATGCCTTCTGGGAGAAATTGAATGGCTGGTCCGGGTGCACCGCGCACAGCTCGGGGTGCACGTTGGCCACCCAGCGGGTTTCCGAGGCGTCGGTGGTCATCACGTCGGCACGCCCGGCGGTGATCTCATCGAAAATCTTGTTGTTGTCCTCGAAACGAATGATCTCGCCCTTCAGGTAGTTCGCATCGGCGAACTTCTCGTTGGTCCCGCCAATCGGGGTGATGGAACGGACCCCGGGCTGGTTGATTTCCTTGACCGTGTCGTACTTCTCCACGTTCTCGCACAAGGTGATGGGCGTCTTGCCCTCGTCCAATGTGGCTTCGCTGTAGTAGGCCTGCTGGGCGCGTTCCATGGAAATGGAAACCCCGCCCACGGCGATATCGCATTCGGAGAGGAAGTCCGGCATCAAGTCCTTCCAGGAGGTCTGGATGAACTCGGGTTCTGCGCCCATCGACTCGGCAAGATTCTTGGCCATCGTGATGTCGATTCCCGACCATTGCCCGGTGTCCGGGTCAAGATAGGTGAACGGCCGGTAGTCCCCGGTGGTGCAGACCTTCAGCGTTCCGGCTTCAGCGACGCTGGCCAGCAATGGCAACCGGCGGGTAATGGACGGATTCTTCTGCGAACTGTCGGTCATAGTCCATCAATCTATAAGCGCTCCAAGTCAGGGCACAAGAGTTCCGGGTTTTCTTACGCGAGCAGAAATCAGCCGGCAGCAGGAACCGCTGCGGTGAGGTCCAGCGCGGCCACGAGATCCTTGCTGTGCTGATGTTCCGCATTGCCCAGGAAATCGTTGAGCGGCCGATGCTCCACCAGCTCGCCCTCGTAGAACACTGCCACGTCGTCACTCACGTAGCGGATCACGTCCATGTCGTGGGAGATGACCACGAGGCTCAGCCCCATGTGCTCGCGCAATTCAAGCAACAGGTCGAGGATGTGGCGCTGGGCTACCGAATCCAGTGCCGAGGTGGACTCATCGCAAATCAATACCTGGGGGTCGGTCAGCAGCGCCCGCGCGATGGCCAGGCGCTGGAGCTGGCCGCCGGAGCACTGGCCGGGCCTGCGATCGAGCAATTGCTCGGTCAATCCCACCTGGGCCATGGCTTGCGCCATGCGCTCGCCGGCCTGGATTGCCGGCAGCCGGTGCACCGCCGCGCTCATCGACGTGCGGAGGGAAAGCCGGGGATCGAAGGACGAGTACGGTTCCTGGGCGATGACCTGCACTCGTGTTGCTTCGCCATTGCGGCGCGTATCGATGATCCGTCCGGTCGTTGGCTGTTCCAACCCGGCCAGCAGCCGGGCGAAGGTGCTCTTGCCCGAGCCGGAGCGGCCCACCACTCCCAGGACCTGGCCGCCGTGCAGGCGCAAGCTTGTGGGATTCAATGCTGCCGGGCCCTTTGCACGGCGTGCGTAGTTCTTGCCCGCATCCACTGCTTCCAGCAAGCAGGCGGAATCCTTAACGCGTGGCGCGCGCAGGGGAGGCAAGCTGGCTTCCACCAGTTCGCGTGTCTTGGAATGGCGGTCCTTGGAGAAGATGTGCGCGGTGGGGCACTGGTCCACAATTTGCCCGTCGCTGACCACTACAACGCGGTCGGCAATGTGCTGGATGCTGGCGATGTCGTGGGTGATGAACAGGACGCCCACGCCACGTTCTTGCTGCTTGCGGCGCAAGAGCTGCAGCACCTCGGCCTTGAGAATCGAATCCAAGGATGATGTTGGTTCATCAGCCAAAATGAACTCCGGGTCAGCGGCCAAGGCGATGGCCAGCATGGCGCGTTGGGCCATCCCGCCGGAGAGCTGGTCCGGGCGCTGGCCGGCAATTTGCTGGGCAGGGGACAGGCCTACTTCTTCGAGCAAGGACAGCACCTGCTGCTCGTGCTGGCGGGCTTTGCCCCAGCCGTGGGCTCCCAGGGCTTCGAGCAGATGCGCGCGGATGGTCAGCCGCGGGTTCATCACGCGCTTGGGCTGCTGGAACAGCATGCTGATGCGCCGTCCGCGCACCGAGTCCATGGCCTTCTCGCCCAGCTGGTCAAGGCGCTGGCCGTCAAGCAGGATCTGCCCCTCGGCACGCAGCTGCTGGGGCAGCAGGCCGATGATCGCCTTGGTGAGCAGCGTCTTGCCGGAACCGGAACGCCCGACCACCGCCACCAATTCGCCCGCTCGCAGGGCGCCGCATGCCTCGGAAAGCAATCGCTGATCGCCGGAGCTGACCGAAAGGTCAATGAATTCAAGTTCTCTAGTCATGGGCTTCCGCCTTGGCCTCGGTGGCAAGCACGTCCTGCCCGCCCAGCACGTGGGTGATTCGATTGCCCAGCAGGGTGACGCAGAAGCTGACCAGGAAGATGGCTGCGCCCGGCGCAATCAGGCCCCATGGGGAGCGGATGGCATGGGGCTGGGCTTCGGCGAGCATTGAACCCCAGTCGGACTGCGGCGGCTGGACGCCGATGCCCAGATAGGACAAGGAGCCGAGCAATACGAGCAGCAGCCCGAAGCGCAATGCCGCCTGGGCCAGCACCGGTCCAGCCACGAAAGGCAGGACGTGGTGGCGCAGGATGAACCAGCGCGAAGCACCGACATGCCTGGAGGCTTCGACATGGTGGGTGGATAAGGCCTGGGCCGCCATGGAACGCACCAACCGTGCGGTGGGGGTCCATGCCACGACGCCCACGGAAAGCACCATGGTGAAGAAACCGGGACCCATGACCGCGATGATCAGCAGCGCAATCACGATTTCGGGCAGTGCGAGCAGCAAGTCGTTCACGCGCAGGAAGAGCTCATCGAGCCATCCGCCGCGCACCGCGCTGAGCAGGCCCAGTGCGGTGCCAACCAGCAGCGCGAACAGCGTGGTGATCAGTGCTACCGATAGCGAGAACCGGCCACCGTGCAGCACCCTGCTCAAGGTGTCGCGGCCCAGGGCATCGGTGCCCAGCAGATGGGACAGGCTGGGACCTTGCAACCGGTCCGCCAGGTTCTGGGCGTCGGGGTTGTAGGGGGAAATCCACGGGGCGGCGATGGTCAGGATGACCACCGCCAGCAAGATGAACGCGGGAGGGGAAAGCAGGATTTCCCTGGAATGGTTCCTAGCCATGTCGTACACCAATCCTCACATTGGGATCGCTGATCCTGTGCACCAGGTCAACGATTCCGGTCACGGCTACGGCACAGGTCACGACCACCACCACGCCACCCTGGGCGACCGGGATATCGGCATCGACGATGGAGTCGAAGATCAGCCGGCCCATTCCGGGAATGGCAAAGATGACTTCCACGATGACCGACCCGCCCAGCAGCCCGGCAAACCAGACACCCACCATGGTCCACAGCGGCAGCAAACCGTGGGGAACCACATGGCGAACCAGCCCCTGGGTGCTGCTCAGCCCGCGGGCGCGGGCGGCCAGCACATGCTCGGAGTCCAATGCCTGGCGCACCCCCGAGCGCACCGCGACGGTGAAGAAGCTGATGGGGCGCAAGGCCAGAATGAAGACCGGCAGCACCATCGAGGCCGGGGATTCGAAACCGGCCGAGGGAAGCAGCGAGAAGCGCACCGCGAAGAGCAGGACCAGCAACGGAGCCAGCGCGTATTCGGGGATGGCAATCAGCGCGTGGGTCGCAGAGGTGATCAGCTTATCGGGCCATTTCCCGGCGCAGGTGGCCGAGAGCACTCCCAGCACAATGGACACGGCGATGGCCACCAGCAGCGCGCTGCCGGCCAAGGACAGGGTGACGCCAATGGCCGGCAGCACCTGGTCGGCTACGGGGGTTCCGCTGATATGCGAGATGCCCATGTCTCCGGTGGCGAACCGGCGCAGCCATCGTCCGAATTGCACCAGCATCGGGTCATGCAGGCCGAATTGCTCCGCGTAGGCCTGCACCGTTGCCTCGTCGGCGGCTCCAATATCCATGCGGGCGCGCAGCAAGGACCGCACGGGGTCCCCCGGGGAAACGAAGGGGACCAGGAATACCGCGAAGGATGAAAGCAGAACTGCTGCGCCGAGTCCAATGGCCCGGCGCAGCATGGTGGCAAGAGGAGACACGCTAGCTGGTCTTCGCCAGATCCTTGGTCAGCACGTAGCGGGTCAGCGGGTCCTGGACGTAGCCCTGGACCTTGGCTCCCACGCCGTCGATAGCCTGCTCGTTGACCAGCCAGACGTTCGCGGCGTCGTCGGCGAGCAGATCCCCTGCCTGGCGGTACAGGTCGTGGCGCTGGGCCTCGTCCTTCTCTGCCAGTGCCTGGCCGATCAGCTGGTCGTAGTCCTTGTTGCAGTAGTGGCTCAGGTTGTAGCCGCCCTCGCAGGTGTAGTCGGACTGCAGGAAGCCGATCGGATCGGCAATGTCGATCATCCGGTTGCGCTGGCTGAGGATCATGTCGTAGTTGCCGGCCAGCACATCGGGTTCTGCGGCGCCGTAGGACTTGGTCACCACATTGGCCTGCAAGCCGATCTGCTTGAACTGCTCCTGGATGATGGCGCCCACGCCGGCGAACTCCGCGCGTTCGGTGATCGCAATGATTTCCAGGGGCTTGGCCTGCTGGTATCCGGAAGCTTCCACCAGCTTCTTGGCTTCTTCGATATTCACCTGCGGTACGGCCAGACCCGGGTTGGCCCACGGCTCGCTCGGGGCGAACGGGCCGGTGGCAGGCTGCGCTGCGCCTTCGTAGATGCTGGCGGCCATGGCCGGCAGGTCCAAGGCCATGGTGGCGGCCTTGCGCAGCTCCCGGTTATCGAATGGAGCGCGCGAGTTGTTCAGGTACAGGGTCGAGGTGCGAGGCGAGTCGGCCTTGAGCACGCTGATCTTGCTATCGGCTTCCAAGGCCGCCAAGCTGGTGGCCGGGATGGACATGGAAATGTCCGCTTCGCCGGTCTGGACCTGGGTGGCGCGGGTGGCGCCTTCGGTGATGTAGCGGATTTCGCCGCCGGCCAGCTTCACCTCTCCGTCCCAGTAATTCTCATTGCGGTCCATGGTCAGGGACTGCCCGGCTTTTTCGGAGACCGGGGCAAATGGTCCGGTGCAGTGCTTCATCGGGTCGATGCCCTTGCTGGTGTACGCGGCAGGGGAAAGCACGCCGGCGTTCACGCTGGCCATGCGGTAGGGCAGCAGCGGATCCGCGGCGGGGGTGGTGACGCGCACGGTATCAGCATCCAGGGCCTGGACCTTCTTGATGGTCTTGGGGTTCACCGCACGGGCTGGAGCGGTGGCCTCCAGGACGTGGTTCAGCGAGCCGGCAACAGCCTTGGCATCCATGGCGGTGCCATCCTGGAACAGCACGTTCTTGCGCAGCTCGAAATCCCATTCGGTATCCGAGGACTGCTTCCAGGAAGCAGCGAGCATCGGCTCAACGGTTTTGGTGCTCTGGTTGTATTTGGCTAGGGTTTCCAGGCAACCGGCGATGGAGAGCACATAGGCGTCGTCGCTTTCCAGCGCCCAGTTGGATACCGGGGCGCGGAAATTGGCCACGACCACGCGGGCTTCCGAGTCCGCGGCTTGTTCCGGGGCGGAGCTCGCAGGGGTGGAGCTGCAGGCGGTCAGCGCCAGGGCAATGGCCGCAAAACCTGCGGCAGCGCTCAATCGTCCAAGTTTCATGGAAATCCTTCGGCATTACGTGATGGATTGGCATCTAATGCAATAGAGCCTCGGTAAGCGTACCCTAATTAGTTGCTTTGTTTTGCTGGTTATGACCCGGCAAGGAAAGCGGAGGAAAAGCCCCCGCAGAGAGCCTGGGAAGAGTAGAAGCTGATTAGTGCAAAGTTGGGGTGCCCCGTGGAAATTCTGCGAGGGCCGTGCGTCATGTGTCGCAGGTCATGAGCCCTGGGTCGGCAGGCCTGAGCGCCGCACGAGCGACGCGCCAAGCCAGGAAGCAAGGACCAGTGGAATGATGAGAACCAGCCACGGCAGGAATCCGGGGACTTGGCCCTGGCCAGCCTGGGACAAGAGCCAGCCCACCAGCAGATTCCCCAGCAACACCGCCAGGCCGCCGCAACTGGACAGCAAGCCGAAGTAGGATCCGGTACCCCGGTGCGCGGCGAATCCGGGAACCAGCGAAAGAGCTGCGGGGTGCACGCTCATGTGCCCCAAGGCCAGCAGGGTGACCGCGCACAAGATGCGTACCGCCGCGGTATTCTCGCCAAAGGCCGTGGCGGGGAGAAAGGCGAGTACGCCGAAACCCAGGGCGCTGGAGACATATCCGCAACGCAGGGTCGCGGCCGCGCCGATCCGTGCGGCGAGCCATGCGATGGGCAATTGCAAGCCCAGAGTCAGCACGGAGATCCACGCGAAAACCAGTCCCAGCCACTGGGTCGGCAGGCCCGTGCGTTCCAATTCCAGGGGAATGGCCAAATAGAGCTGGTTGTATGCCAGCAGGTCAGAGGCATGCAAGGCGCAGAAGGCCACGAATTTCCGGTCCGCCAGGCATCGGCGCAGGCTGCCAGGCTGGGCCTGCCGCTTGGCTCGTGGCCCGGCATGATCCAGCGAAGTGCCTTCCGGAGCGTAGCGGCGCAATGCCGCAGCCAGGAACAGTCCGATGGCGATGAAGAAGATTGCCCCGAAACCTGCAACGGCCGCGAACCCCCAGTCCCACAGTGCCGCTCCCACCAGCGGTCCGGCCACCGCGCCGATTTCTCCAGTGACGCTCAGCCAGGCAAAGAGCGTGGCCCGCTTGGCTCCCGTGGGCTGGCCCCTGTCGCGCGCGCTCTGGGCCGCGCCCACCAGAATGCTCAGGCCCGGAGAGAAGAGTGCCCCGCCGAATCCGGTGAGCAATGTGCCAAGGATGAACAACCAGAGCTTCGGGTCGCCCAAGGACAGGGAGGCGGCCAGCGTGAGGAACCCGGCGGCGCGCACCGCGCAGCCAATGAGGATCATGCGCCGGGCGCCGAAGCGATCGGCCAGGCTGCCTCCGGCCAGGAAGAGGCCCTGCTGGGCGAAGGTCCGGATGCCCAGGATCAAGCCCACCGCGGCGCCTGCCAGCAGGAAGTCGTTGGCCAGCACTACGGCAAGAAAGGGGACCACGGCGTAGAAGCCGATATTGAACAGCGTCTGGGTTCCCAGCAGTACCGGGACTTCGAAGCGGGACGTGCTGGTTTTCATGGACCTCGGGGAACGGGTAGGCGCTGCGGGCAGATCGGGCGGACTCTTTGATCTTAGCCAACACCGGTGCCCTGGGACGGGTCCTGCCCGGTGGATCTGCGCGGCAGGATCCGTACCGGTCCGAGGAATTTTGCAGTCCTGTTCAAGACGCCATCCATCGACTTCAGCTCGCATTCCCAGAGCGTCAGCGATTCCCAGCCAAGTGCCGCCAGGTTATCGCGATTGCGCTGGTCCCGGGCGATGTTGGCATCCAGCTTGGGGTACCAGTACCCGGTATTGGACGAGGGGCGGCGCTGGCCCACCGGGCAGTCGTGGCCGTGCCAGAAGCAGCCGTTGACAAAAATGGCCTTGCGCCGGGCGCTGAAGACCAGATCCGGGGATCCGGGAAGCTTTCCGCCCCGCAACGGGATGCCGGGATGCGCAGAACGCAGCTGGGCAACTTGCCGTGCGGGCAGGGCGCCGTGCACGCCGTAGCGGTACCCCGCTGCATGCAGCAACCGGCGCAGGACCAGTTCCGGTCCGGTGTTCTTGCTGGAAATGCGCGACATGAGCGCCGAACGCTGCGCCGCCGACATGATGTCCATAGTCCATTGTGCGCCGCGAACAGGCCGCGCACTGCTGGCTGGGCTTTGGCTGGACGGTTTGCCGGAGCCATCGGATGAAACCTCTTGCAACGGTTCCCAAACCTATGCTGCCGCAGTAGCTTGGAGCTGGAATGGCTGGCCGGGATCGGGCCGGTCAACAACAGGCAGAAGAATCGAGGGGGACCATGCGCGCAGCACGGTATTACGACCAGAAGGACATCCGGATCGAGGACATCGATGAGCCGCAGCTGAAACCGGGAACAGTGGCCATCGACGTGGCCTGGTGCGGCATTTGCGGCACCGATCTGCACGAATACTTGGAGGGCCCGATTTTCATCCCGCCGGCAGGGCATCCGCACCCGATTTCCGGGGAGAGCGCGCCGGTGACCATGGGCCATGAATTCTCCGGAACCATTACCGCCCTGGGCGAGGGCGTCACCGGCCTTGAAGTCGGCGAGAACGTCGTGGTGGAACCCTACATCATCCATGAGGATGTGGACACCGGCGAAGGCCGGCAGTACCAGCTTTCCCAGGACATGAACTTCATCGGTCTGGGCGGCCGCGGCGGAGGGCTATCGGAGAAAATCGTCGTGGAACGCCGCTGGGTGCATCCCATCGGCAAGATCCCCCTGGATGAGGCCGCGCTGATCGAGCCGTTGTCGGTGGCCCACCACGCCTTCGTCCGCTCCGGTGCTCAGGCCGGGCAGGTAGCCATCGTGGGAGGTGCCGGCCCGATCGGCCTGCTGACCGCAGCGGTGCTCAAAGCCAAGGGGCTGACGGTCTACATCTCGGAACTCTCCGAGGCCCGCAAGGCCAAGGCACGAGAAACCGGAATTGCCGACGGGGTTTTCGATCCCAGGGAAGGGGACGTGGCCGAGCGGGTGCGCGAAGCGACCGGCGGCCGGGGTGCGGATACCGGATTCGAGTGTTCCTCGGTCCCGGTGGTGCTGGATATGCTCCTGGACGCGGTGGCTCCCGGCGGGGTGATCGTCAACGTTTCGATTTGGGGGCATAAGCCGGAAGTGGACATGCCCAAGTTGGTCTTGAAAGAAATCGACCTGCGCGGCACCATCGGCTACGCCAATGACCATCCAGACACCATCGCATTGGTGCAAAGCGGCAAGTTGGATCTGGCCCCGTTCATTACCGGGCGCATCGGACTTGATGCACTGGTGTCCGAAGGCTTTGACCAACTAATCAACAACAATGAGGAACACGTCAAGATCATTGTTGATCCGCGGGCCTAGCCAGCAGCCCGCAGCTATCGGGGCCAGTTGGATCACTGGCACTGGCCCCCGGGCTGCGGCTAGTGGTGGTGTTCTGCCTGTTTCATCTTGCCAATGATTCCCGGGTCGATGTCTCCCGAATGATGAGCGCCGTGCTCGGAATGCGGTACTGCCAGTTCTCCGGCGGACGAAGCTGCCAACCCCAAACTGGCAACTGCCGCAACCGCAACTGAACCGGCAAACATGCTCCCGAGGACAACTAGGCTGCTGGACCGCACTGCCCGGTGCGGATAGTTCTTTCGCCGCTTGCGCTGCCACACGAAAACCGCCAGCACCGACAGCTCAAGCAGCAGCAAGGAAGCAATAGTGAGATCCAGATTCTTCGCTCCCTCCGGGAACCCCCAAAGGCCGGCAACAATGCTGGCAAAATGCACGGAGGAGACGAGTGCCAGGCAGGGGACCGCAAGCTTCACGGCAGGGGCCGCTGCCTTCAGCAGACTGGCAACGGCATACACCAGCGCCATCCCGGCCCATGATGCGGATGCTATCGCGCCGAGCCATGCCCACCACGGTGCCGGGGCGGACCCGACCCCGAATACCGAGGCCAGGCTGGCGGAGGAGGCCGCGGCCAGCGCCGCGACTCCCAGACCAGCGATCCCGGCATAGAGGCCGCAGAAGGCAACGGAGCCCGCAACTGCATCTCGCCCTTGCGCGGCAGGTTCGGTGGCAGGCTCCATGGCCTCGTGGGAAATCATGACCGTGCAGTATGGGCTGCTGGCGTCCGGTCCTGGGACAGACCCACCGACAGCAGGACAATTGCGCTAGCTAGATGCAGGACGTTATCTGCACCGTTCAGGGCAATGATGTTCAGCGCTGTCGAGGCCAAGAAGAGGCCGAGGATGCCAACCAGGAGGTAGACGGCGCCCACCGTGGTGTTGGCGAGCTTGGAAGCACGCACGGATCCGAGCCCAGCGATGAGCAGTGCTGCGCCGATGGCCAGGTGGATGACGTTGTGTAGTGGATTGACCTCGAAAATGATCAGCTTCCCGCCCTCTGTTGCGAAGAAATCCACGCCGGCAGTGACAAGGAACCCGAGCAGGCCGACAAGGAGGTACACGGCCCCGAAAATCGTTGCGAGCAAGCGGTTAGGCGATGTGCGCATTGCAATCAGTCCTTCCTGGGACACGGATTCTAGTCCGTGTCGAGTTCTGCGGGTTCCGGAAGGAACCCTGTAGAAGTTCTTCGGAGAAAGATGGAAGGCGGATTGGTCTTGATTGGACTTATTTTGCAGGCACCGGAGGCACGCAAGGATGCGGGTGGGCGTATTGACTTTGGATGACCGCGTTGCCCGGCTTCAGCGCGGGCCGGCCTCTGCGAGGCATGCGCCAATGAGCTGACCGCGATTCGCTGGTGGGCGAGCGAATCGACCAGCGGGGATCCGTGTTCCTGATCCCGCTGCTACCACCGTACGCAGGGGCATTTACCCGGTTTCCCCAAAGGTCCGGCGCAGGGGTTGCTGCCGGTAGCGGGTTAGTTTCTCCATGTGAATCCACGCAACTATTCATGCTCAATTCACATTAATCCATCGGGGATCTATCTCCGAGTGGCACATATCGCGTATAAATTGGCTTGGTGCATTTGCAGTCGGATTCCCTCAGTGGATCCGCGAGGAAAGGACTGGCCCCGTGGCTGAAACCGTCAATGAACAATTGGTCCTGCGTAATGACAGCGACGGCGCGGTCCTGCTGGTCATCAACCGGCCGCAGGCTCATAACGCGATGAACAAGCACGTCATAGAGCGGATTCACGAGCTCCTCGATGACATCGAAGCCGATGAGAGCGCCCGTGTGGTCATTTTTACCGGTGCGGGGGAGAAGTCCTTTGTTGCCGGGGCTGACATCAATGAGCTGATCGCCAGAATGCCCATTGACGCGCTGGAAGCCAAGATGCAGAAGCTCTATGACCGCATCGCGCAGTTCCCCAAACCGACCATCGCGGCTGTCAACGGATTCGCCTTTGGCGGGGGACATGAACTGGCACTGTCCTGCGACATCCGCATCGCCTCCACCGAAGCCCAATTCGCTTTGCCGGAAACCGGTCTGGGTATCATCCCTGGCGCCGGCGGCACCCAGCGGCTGGCCCGCGTGATTGGGATCGGGCGGGCAACCGACATGATTCTGACCGGACGCCGGCTCACCGCCGAGCAAGCGCTCCAGGCTGGCCTCATTACCGAACTGGTGGATCCCGCAGAGCTGCTCGATGCTGCGGCCAAGCTGGCGCGAAAGGTCGCGTCCAAGGGACCCCTGGCCCTCAAATTGGCCAAGCTGGTGATCTCCCGCGGCTTCGACGTGGACCACGAAACTGGCATGCTGCTGGAGCAACTGGCCCAGGCATTGGCCTACAGCTCAGCGCAGAAGCAGGAAGGCACCAGTGCCTTCATCGAGAAGCGACGCCCTGACTTCCACAATGCTGGTGCCGCAGAACCTCAAGCCGCCCGCAACTGAACTTAGACAACCAAGGACTGAATATGACTGACCTGACCTCATCCATCAAGAACATCACCGTAATCGGCGCAGGCACCATGGGATCCCAGATCGCCATGGTCGCGGCGCTGGCCGGATACGGCACCAGCCTGGTGGACATCAATGAGCGGCAGCTCGAGCAGGCCAAAGACCAGCTATGGTCCCGGGTGGACCGTGATGTTGAAAAGGGCCGCCGTTCTGCGGAGGCCGTCGAGGCAGCCAAGGCGCGCATGCACTTCTCCACCGATTTGGAAGGAGCAGTTTCCGTCTCTGATTTCGTCATCGAAGCGGCTATCGAGGATCTGAAGATCAAGCGGGAGCTGTTCGCGAACCTCGACCGGATTGCCCCGGAACACGCGATCTTGGCCACGAACTCCTCGAATATCGTCTCCTCGAAGGTCGCCGATGCGACCAATCGTCCGGAGAAGGTCTGCAATATGCACTTCTTCAACCCGGCGCTGGTTATGGAGTGCGTCGAGGTTGTCCCGCACGAGAGGACTTCGCAAGCGACTGTCGAGACAGCGGCTGCCTTGGCAGAATCCTTCGGCAAGAAGGTGGTGAAGCTGAACAAGGAAATTCCCGGGTTCATTGCCAACCGCCTGCTCAACGCCATCCGCCGCGAGGCACTGAGCCTGCATGAGGAAGGCATCGCCTCGGCTGAGGATATCGATGTGGCAGCCAAGACCGCGTTGCGCCATCCAATGGGCCCCTTCGAGCTGATGGATCTTGTGGGCATCGATGTGGTGTACCTGATCCGGATGGCCGAGTACGAGCAGACCGGAAATCCGGAGAGCCTGCCGGCGCAGTCCGTCAAGCGGCTTTATGAGCAGGGCGACTTCGGACGCAAGACCGGGCAGGGCTGGTACAGCTACGCGAACTAGCCTGCCGGGGGCCCTGGGAAGACCTCTTTCGCCAACGCAATGACATTGTGCAAGGCGGCATTCGCGTCATCCCGGCGCCAGATCAGGCGCACTTCGAGCTGGGTATTGGCATCGCGCAGCGGAATGTAGGACACCCCGGGCACGGTGATGTTGCCGCGTACCGAATCCACGGTCAGCGCGCAACCCATCTCGGTGCTGACGAGCACCAGCTGGGTGAGCGTATCCGGAGCGCTCTGGATGATGCGCGGTGCGAAACCTGCGCTCATGGACAGTGTGTTCAAGCGGTTTTGCAGCGCTGCGCTGAACCCGCCCGGCAAAGCGATCCATTGCTCATCGGCTAGCTGGCTCATGCTGATCGATGCGTGCGTGGCCAGCGGGTGCGATGCCGGGACTGCCGCGATCACCTGCTCGGTGGCCATCACGTAGGAGTCGACTTCCGGCGGGATGAAGTCCCAGCGGCCGATGGCCAGATCCAGCGTATTATCCAGGATCCTTTCAAGGCCTACATGCGAGAATTGCGAGCTGTGGAATTCTTGGCGCAAGCCCGGGTGGGCCTTGCGCAATTCCCGGGCCAGCGCGCCGACGGTCATATTGGTCGAGGCCCCGGCAAAGCCGATGCGCACCTCTCCGGTCTCTCCGGTCACCGCGGCACGCACCACCTGCTGCGCCATGTGGGAGATCCTGACCAGCTCCTCGGCTGGCCCCAGCAGTGCTTGGCCCGCAGGAGTCAACGACACATGCCGGGTGCTGCGTTCCAGCAGCTGGGCATGCATGGTGTGCTCAAGCTGCTTGACCAGCCGGCTCAGTGCGGGCTGGGCCATGCGCAGATTGGCGGCCGCGCGCCCGAAATGCAATTCCTTGGCCACTTCGAGGAAGGCCTTGGCCTGGTGGACGTCCATGGTGAATCTCCGCAATAGGTTTGATGTGAATCTGTTATCAATTCAATCATGATTAGGTCTTGGACTATTAAGAATCCGGGTGGTGAGATGAATATGAAGCACTAGCCACTACAAGACATCAGGAGCGCTTATGAATCCCGCCTTGGAAGCTGAAACTGCCGGTCCGCTGGCGGGAATTGTCATTGCAGACTTCTCGCGCGTCTTGGCCGGCCCTTATTGCACCATGCTGCTGGCTGATATGGGCGCGACTGTCATCAAGGTCGAAGGGCCAGCAGGAGACGACACCCGCAACTGGATCCCGCCGCATCGCGACGGCGTGAGCACCTACTACATGTCGATCAACCGCAACAAGAGTTCCATCGTGCTGGACATGCACAAGCCGGAGGACCTGGCCACAGCGCTCAACATCATCGACCGCGCCGATGTCTTCGTGGAGAACTTCAAGCCAGGTTCACTGGCCAAGTTCGGCTTGGACCCGGAAGCGGTGGCCGAGCGCTGGCCCCGCATGGTCCATGCCTCGATCACCGGATTCGGCACGGCCGGCGGCAGCCAGATGCCCGGCTACGACCTGCTGGCCCAAGCGGTCTCCGGAATGATGACATTGACCGGCGCCGCAGACGGCCCGCCGCAGCGAGCCGGAGTCGCAGTCTTCGACGTGATGACCGGATTGCACGCCGCGGTGGCCATCCTCGGTGCCCTGCAGGACCGCAACCGCACCGGGGCAGGACAGCACGTCGGCGTCAACCTGCTCTCCTCGGCCGTCTCGGGGCTGGTGAACCAGACCATGGGATACGCCGGCGCCGGCAACATTCCGATGCGCATGGGCAACGACCATCCGAGCCTCTTCCCCTACGGCCCGCTGCGGGCCGCCGACCGGGAACTGGTGATCTGCTGCGGCAACGACGTGCAGTTCTCGCGGCTGGTTGCCGCGCTGGGCATCGCGGAGGTTGCCGTCGATGAACGATACGCCACCATGAGCGCGCGCAATGCCAACCGCGAGCAGCTGCGCGCCATCCTCGAAGAAGCGCTCTCGGCCAAAAGCGCTGATGAATGGTTCCACGCCCTGCAAGCCCAGCACATTCCCTGCTCGCCGATCCTCGATGTCGCCGAAGGCCTGGAATTCGCCACCGAGCTCGGCTTGGATCCGATTGTGCAGGCAGGCGTCGGCACCGAGGCTGTGCCTACCATCAGCCACCCCGCCACGTTCAGCCGCAGCACGATCCGCTACGACAAGGCTCCGCCTGCGCTGGGAGCCGACCGTGACTCGGTGCTGGACTGGATCAGCCGCACCGCCCCACGCCCCGCGGACAGCACGCTGTCCGTCTCAAGCCACTGAAGATTGCCAAGGAAAGAATCCTCCATGACCAACGTGATTGACCACCCTGACTACTTGCTGCTGGATTCGGATCTCTCGGCCAGTGACCTGGCCCTGCGCGACAAGGTCCGCGCCTTCGGGCAAACCCGGATCGAACCGATCATCAACGGCTACTGGGAACGCGCAGAATTCCCCCGCGAAGTCATACCCGGCTTGGCTGATCTGGGAATCATCGGCACCTTCATTCCTGGCTACGGTTGCCCGGGTCTCTCCCGCCAGGCAGCGGGCCTCGTAGCCCGTGAAATGGGCCGCATCGACGGTTCGGTCAACACCTTCCTGGGCGTGCATTCGAATCTGTGCATGGGCTCCATCTACATGCTGGGCAACGAGGAGCAGCGCCATCGCTGGCTGCCGGCCATGGCCCGCCTGGAAAAGACCGGCGCCTTCGCCCTGACCGAGCCCACCCACGGTTCGGACTCGGTGTCGCTGGAAACCACGGCCCGTCTGGAAGGCGGCACCTGGGTCATCAATGGCCACAAGCGCTGGATCGGCAATGGCCACGAAGCTGATGTCATTGTGCTCTACGCGCGAGACGAAGCTGACGGGCAGGTCAAGGCGTTCATCGTTGAAAAGAGCGCTGACGGACAGTACCCGCAAGGCTACAACCCGACCCCCATCCCGGGAAAGATCGGCAAGCGCGCCATCATCCAGGCGGACATCATCATCGAAGAGATGCGCATCCCGGCGGAAAACCGCCTTGCCAACTGCGAGTCCTTCGCCGGCGTGAACCGCGTGCTGAAGGCCACTCGCGGCGGGGCCTCCTGGGAAGCGGTGGGCCACGGCATGGCGGCGTTCGAGCTGGCAGCCCGCTACGCCATGGAGCGCGAGCAATTCGGCGGCCCGATCGGCGGCTACCAACTGGTCCAGGAAAAGCTGGCCACCATGCTTTCCGATCTGACCAGCATGCAGTTGATGTGCACCCGCATGGCCCAGCTGCAGGAACGCGACGAGCTGACCGCCCCGATGGCCTCGCTGATCAAGATGACCACCTCACGCAAGGCGCTGGCCATGTGCCGCGAGGCCCGCGACATGCTCGCCGGCAACGGCCTGCTGCTGGAAAACCACGTGGCCCGCCACCTGACCGACATGGAAGTGGTCTCCACCTATGAGGGCACCGACTCCATGCAGGCGCTGATTGTCGGCCGCGATATCACCGGCTTGTCCGCCTTCACCCGCCACAGCCGATCCAAGACTCCGGCCACCGCACGCTGAGCCGCAGCATCGCCACTGAATACAAGAGACAAGGACACGCAATGGGAACAATCGCCGCAGTGAATCCGTCCACCGGACAGATCCTTGCCGAATTCCAGCAGCTCACCGATGAGCTGCTGGAACAAGCCGTGGACACGGCCAACCAAGCCCAGCGGGCCTGGAAGAAGACCTCGCTGGAAGAGCGCTCGCAGCTGCTGCGCGCCATTGCCCGCACTTACCGCGAGCGTGCCGACGCGCTGGCCACCGACGTCGCACTGGAAATGGGCAAGCCGGTCACCGCAGCCAAGGGCGAGCTGGCGCTGGTCGCCTCGATCTACGAGTACTACGCGGAACATGGCCCGGCCATGGTGGCCCCGCGGGCCATTCCGGAGCACGAGTCCGGCAACGCCATGGTGCGCAAGGATCCCATCGGCGTGCTGCTGGGGATCATGCCGTGGAACTTCCCGCACTACCAGGTGGCCCGCTTCGTGGCCCCGAACCTGATGCTGGGCAACACCATTCTGCTCAAGCACGCGTCCATCTGCGCGCCGTCGGCACAGAACATCGCCGAGCTGATGCAAGCAACCGGAGTTCCTGAGGGCCTGTACACCAATATCTTCGCCAGCCACGGCCAGATCGAGACGCTGGTGGCTGATCCGCGGATCAAGGGCATTTCGCTGACCGGCTCGGACGGGGCCGGGGAGCGCATCGGCGCGTTGGCCGGCAAGCACATCAAGCCGGCAGTGCTGGAACTGGGCGGCTCGGATCCATTCATCGTGCTGGCCGATGCGGACCTGGAGAAGGCCGCACAGGCGGCAGTCGTGGGCCGCTGCAACAACGCCGGACAGCAATGCACCGGGGCCAAGCGCTTCATCATCCATTCCAGCGTCTACGAGCGGTTCATGGAACTGTTCATCGGGGGCATGGAAGCGGTAGTGGTGGGTGATCCGATGGATCCGGCCACCGTGATGGGCCCGTTGTCCTCCGAGGCCGCGCTGCAGGAGCTGGAAGGACAAGTCCAGCAGGCAGTGGCCGAGGGCGCGCAGGTCTTGACCGGCGGCACCCGGCTCGATGGCCCAGGCGCCTATTACCCGCCGACCGTGCTGGCAGGGGTCTCCAAGGACAACAGCGTGTACTACCAGGAGCTGTTCGGCCCGGTAGCCATGGTGTTCATGGTGGACTCCGTGCAGGAAGCCATCGAGCTGGCCAACGACTCGCAGTATGGCCTATCCAGCGCGATCTTCAGCGCTGACGAGGAGGCGGCCGCCGCGCTCGCCGAGGACCTGGAGACCGGAATGGTCTACATCAACTCGGTGTCCAAGAGCGCTCCGGAACTGCCTTTCGGCGGGGTGAAGCGCTCGGGCATTGGCCGCGAGCTGGGCACCTACGGCATCGATGAATTCGCCAACTTCAAGCTGGTGCGCCGCGGCTAGCCACGCCTGGCAAAAGCAATGCCGGCCGTATCCCCGCAGCGGGAGGCGGCCGGCTTTGCCGTTGTCTTGCCGGGTTCCTGCATGCGCAAAGCTGGCCTCCGCCCTTCAGGAAAGGCAGAGGCCAGCTTTGCAGTCTCGCTGGAGGCCAGCTTCCTGCTCTTCGGATCTAGGCCGGACGATGCGGCAGAAGGACTTCCTCGAAGAACTTGTCAACGATGGGTTCCAGGTATTCGGAGTCCATGACCTCGCCATTGCCCGGGTACCACTGGCTGAAGTCGAGGATCTCGCCCTCGTCCTTGTAGCCCAGTTCATCGGCGATGCCGCTCCACTTCTCGGAAGTGCTGCGTACATTGTCCACGAGCTTCTCGCCGTCCAGCATTGAGGATTCGCGGACCTGGTCCAGGATCTGCTCATTGCCGGCAGTCAGCTTCTCATTGATGTCCGCGGGCAGGTAGTGCATGCCGCCGCCCGCCTTGCGGGCTGCTTCGATGCCCTCGGCCTGCGCGACATAGGACTGGCCCAGTTCGCCCACGTTGTACATGCTCATCTGATCGAAGATCAGCTGTTGCGCGGCCAGTGGAAGCTGGGACCAGCTGGAACCGGCTACGATGCTGCCCGATCCGATGCCGAAGGTACCATCCTGCGGGAAATACACGTTGCTGGCCTGTTCCAGCCAGCCGTTGCCAACCATGGTGGTCATCGAGCCGTAGGTGCACTGGATGACATTGCGCTGCAAGCCTTCGTAGGTCTCCCCGAGTTGCAGGGACACCGTGGAAGCGCCCATGGCTTCGGATTGGATGACCTGAGCTGCCGCATTGACGCGGATCTGCGTTCCGTTGAAGTCAGCGAGCTTATTCTTCTCGTCGGTGCAGGCCAGTGCCGTGGAACCGAAGGTGTTCAGCGGATTGAGCACCGTCATGCCCTGCTCCTCGAATTCAGCCATGATTTCAGGGGTATTGAAAGCGACTTCCTGGGCAGCGAAGTGCGTGACGATTTCGCCCTGCAACGGGCTGGAGGGGGCCGCGACCAAAGCATCCTGCAGTGCCATGAAGGCGGGCATTTCATCCTTGTGATAGGAGGTCAGCCAGTGGGCCAGATCCAGGCGGCCGTCGGCCAGCGCATCGGAAATGCCGTCAGGCGGAACCACGGCGTTGGCGTAGACCACGTCGATCTTGAGCTTGCCGCCGGAGATTTGCTCAATGGCGTCGGCGAAGGCCTGGTCGCGCTGGCCGGAAATCGAGGTGGCGGAGGTGGAGGAGACCTGCAGCTTGAGTGTGGTTTCCTCCATATCGGCCAGGGCCTTTTGGAAGTCTTCCTGCGGGGCGCCGAAAGCGACGCCGGTGCCGCTTCCCGAGGAACCGGAGCCCGCAGAGCCCTTGTCCGCCATGGTGCAGGCGGACAAGGCCAGTGAGGCGCAGGCGAACAGCGATGCCGTGCGAAGCAGTGTCTTGTTTCTCATGATCCATCCTTTATTTTCTGTACGGTGCGGTGGTTCGATTGGCCAGTGCATCAGCGCGCGCCGCGCGCGCCAGCTAGCGCGGTGATGCCCATCAAGCTCGTGTGGGCTCCGATATTGCTCGCAAGCGTCATCACGTCGATGATCTGCTCTGGAGAGGCCCCGTATTCGACCGATTTCTTGATATGCGTGCGGATCCCGGACTCGAACAGGTGCGTGGTTGCGACGTCGATGGCGATGTAGACCAACTCCTTGAACCGCTCATCGAGCGGACCCGAAGCCCAGGGTATGCGGGACAGGGAGAGGTAGGCTTCGAAATATTCCGGGGCGTAGGCCAGGACCGCATCCCAGCTCGGGGCCCAATATTTCCGGTCATCAATGAATTGGGCCTTCAAGGTCTCGCGGTATGCATCTTGCGAGTCTTCCACGGGAGCGGCGATGCCCAGCTCCTGGAAGACCTCGTGGGCGATGGGTACCCCGATAAGCATTGAATGGGTGCCCAGGGAAGCCGCGAGCTGAATGGTCTCTGCGACCTCCGCGACGCTCGCGCCGGCGGCCAGCGCCTGCCGGATATGGTGGCCGGTGGCTGCCTGGTTCAAATAGGTCACCTGGGCATTGACCGCCACGCAGATCAGTTCGCGTTCCTTGGCGCACAGCGTGTTGCGCCGCGCGGACACCTGGAGCAGCTGGTTGTAGGCAGCGAAGTACTCAGAATCGGTTTCCAGCAGGTTTTGCAGATCCTCATTCCAGAATCCATGGATGGATTCGAAGTGTTCGCGAGTGGATTGTATCGTTTGAAGACTGGTCATTTTCATTCCCGTGCCGTTGCTTAAATTCACGTTAATAATTTCATCGTGAATTGAATTTCCTGACAGAGTCCAGGCGAGGAGAATTAGTGAAAAATTCCGTGCCTGAATATGAAATGGACGTTGGATTGACTCGCGTCGCATTGTTGCGCTTTGGTGCTTTCACATGGCGCTTAGAGAATCGTGGATGCAGGTGGTACCTGAACATCCAAGTATGGAATTCCCACTTAAAGTAAAACATAGACGGGAGTGAAATTCATCACTTTCTGCAATGTTTCTTTTCGGCTTGTCCGCCATTTACGGGATTGGAAATAAAAGAATTCCCGCCGCCAAATCCAGTAGCTGGAATTGGCGGCGGGAATACTGAATAGATTGGCTGCCAGTTAGGAAGCCGAGGATATCGAGGGGAGCCAGGTGGTGATCTCCGGGAAGAAGATCATGATGATAATGAAGACGATCGCGAATGGCAGGAACCAGAGGATCGCCGTGAAGACGTCGTTCAGGGTAATTCTCACGCCTTGGTTGACCTCGCGTCGCTTGGCCAAGTTGTAGCAAATGTACGCGAGCACGCCCACCGGGGGAGTGATCATGCCGACTTCGCCCAGGATGATGACGAAGACACCGAACCACATCAGGCCGATATCGTAGGTCTCCAGTACCGGCAGCAGCAGCGGGATGGTCAGCAGCATCATCGACATGGTGTCGAAGAACATGCCCATGAAGATATACAAGACGACCAGGGCCATGAGGAACCAGAAGCGCGACAGGCCCAATTGGGCGATGAAGTCGGTGATATCGCCGGCGATACCGGTGACTGCCAAGACGCGGGTGAGCATTTCGGCGCCGATGAGCAGCAGGAAGATTGATGCCGTCGCCTTGGCGGCGTTGGATAGCGAAGCGGCTACCTGGCGCCATGGCTGGTTCTTGCGGGTGTAGAACAGGGTAATCAGCAATGACATGAAGGCTGCCGCTGCGCCGGCTTCGGTGGGCGTGAAGTAGCCGGTGAACAGGCCGCCGAAGAGGACCAGCATGATCAGTGGCAGGCCCCACAGGCCGCCCAATGAGCGGAAGCGGTCGCCCCAGCCTGGGCTGGAAGTGGTCACAGCCACCTTGGCCTTGCCGCGGCCGAACATCTGCGGGAAGACCAGTGCCATGATGAAGTAGATGAGCGCGAACATCAGGGCCAAGCCGATGCCTGGAACCACGCCAGCCAGCAGCTGCGGGCCAACCGGAACCGAGACGATGCCCGCGTAGACAACCATCATGATGCTCGGCGGGATCAGCTGGCCGCTCAGGCCGCCGGTCAGTACTGCGCCGACTGCGACGCGGCGGTCATAGCCCACTTTCAGCATTTCAGGGATGCCGGCACGACCCAAGGCGTAGGTCATGCCTATGGAGGATCCGCTGACCGAAGCCAGGCCGGCTCCGGCAGCAGTGGTGCCGATGGCCAAGCCGCCAGGCAGCCAGCCGAACCACTGGTTGGTGGTCTGGTAGAGGCGTTGGGTCAACCCCGACTGGGTGAGCAGCAAGCCCATCCAGATGAACAGCGGCAGTACCGACATCGACCAGCCGCTGGACGCGGTGTACGGAGCGGTGGAGAGCACGCTGATCGCGGCATTCGTGCCGCTGACATAGACCAGGCCCAGCAAGCTGGCTAGTGCCAAAGCGAAGCCGACAGCTAGGCCGGTGAGCATCAGGGCGACCATTAGCCCGATGGTCCACAGCCCTGCCGCGGTGGCGGTGCTGCTGGTGAACAAGCCGACTAGGCAGGCGATGTTGACCGCGACCAGGATCCAGAAGCGGATCGCGGTGGCCTTTGGCTTGTGCTCGGGCGCACCAGCTCGCGTGCTCATGGCTGAATCGGCCGGTGCAAGTGTTGGTGAATCAATCATTTCAGACCTACCAGGGAATCAGGCTGCAGTTCAGCGGTTGGTTTGCCGGTGCCGGTGTTGATCTCATGCTCTGGCTTCGTGAAGCCCAGCCAGGCATCGATGAGCAGTACCAGCGTGGTGAGGGTGAAGCCGAGCGGAACGAAGTAGTAGGCGGGCCAAATCGGAATCGAAGTGATGCCGCCGGTGGCTTGGACTTCGGTTTTGGCCAGCGCCTCCTGGAGTCCGTACCAGGCCAGCAGGGCTGAGAGAGCGGCGCCGGCCAGGCAGCTGAAGAGGCGGACCCAGCTCAGGCTGCGATTGCTCAGATTCTCGATGACCAGGGCGACGTTGATATGTTCCTTCCAGACCTGGGCGCCGGGAATGGCCAGCAGGACGAGGGCCGGCAGCAGCCAGTTGGCCGTGATTTCATTGGCTCCGTAGATTGGGGATTGGAACCAAGTGCGGCCCAAGGCGTTGGCCAGGCTCAGCAGCATCATGGCAAGCAATGCCAGGCCTGCCAGCCCGGAGATCAGCCATTCGAGGATCTTGGTGAGTTTCAGCATGAGGTGCTCCACTTCTTCGTCTCAACATTGAGAGCAGTCAGTAGCGTGTATCGATGGGCAAATGCTCAGCGAACGAAAGGGGAGTTGGAGATGAATCCGCCGCGGATGCCGCCATCAAGGCGTATGACTTCGGCGTTGAGATATTTGTTCTCGTAGATCTGCATAGCCAGCTGGGCGAATTCCTGCGGGATTCCCACCCGCGCGGGAAATGGCACATGGCGTTCCAGTTTGGGAGTCCCGGCGAGAATCGGGGTATCGAAGAGCCCCGGGGCGATGGCCGCCACGCGGATCGATGCATCGGACAGCTCGCGGGCCAGCGGCAGGGTCATCCCTGCGATGCCGGCCTTGGAAGCCGAATAGGCCGACTGCCCGGCCTTGCCATCCAGCGCCGCACCCGAAGAAGTCAGGATGATGGCACCGTTCTCGCTGGCATCTGCGTTGCGCGACATGAGGGCCGCTCCGTGACGGACCACCGAGAAAGTGCCCAGCAGGTTGGTGCGCAGCACGTTCTCGATGGTTTCAAAATTCTGCAGGACCGATCCCGTTTCCGGATCGATCAGCTGACCGGGCTGGGAAGGCCCGAAAGCGGTGATGCCTGCGCAATGCACGAGGCAGCGCAGCTGCACGCCCGAGTCCTGGACCGCGTCGAAGGCATCCTTCACGGACTGGTCGTCGCGGACATCGACGCGACGGAACACCGCCTGCGCTGGCAGGGTGCCGGGGTGGAGGTCGAAGGCGTGGACTACCCAGCCTTCCTCTGTGAAAAGCTGGGCCGTTGCAGCGCCCAGACCGCTGCTTCCACCGGTGATCACCACCGAGCGTTGTGCTGTCATCATGAACCTTCAGAACTAGCTACTGCCCATATCCGCAAATATGAAATATAGACATGTATGTTTGACTTTGTGATCTGAACCACCATACATATGAAATGCCGATTGTGTCATCACCTTTTTCAAATGTGACGCACGTCTATTTCTTGGCGCTAATTGAAGGCACGCAGATTGTTGCCGGCCGTCTCGCCGCCATCGATCGCGATGTTTGCGCCGCTGACGTAGCGCGATTCGTCGCTGAGCAGGTAGATGACCAGCGGGCTGACCTCATCGACCTCAGCGGCACGTCCGGCCGGCACCTGCCCGAAGCCGCGCTTCAGGCCCGCGGTGAGCGGGGTGTTCACCGAGCCGGGGTGGATGGAATTAACCCGGATGCCAAGTTCCCCGAGGTCGAGCGCGGAAGTTTTTGTCAGCCCCTGGATGCCCCATTTGGAAGCCGAATAGGCGGCGCGGTTCTTGAAACCCACGAGTCCGGCAATCGAGGAGACGTTGATAATCGAGCTGGTGGGGTTCTCCCGCAGCAGGGGCACCGCGGCTTTCATGCCCAGGAAATTTCCCGTGAGATTGATGTCGATGGTGCGTTTCCAGTCCTCGATGCTCGATTCCAGCACTGAGCCCTTCGAGCCCACCCCGGCATTGTTGACCAGTCCGTGCAGCGCGCCGAAGTGCTCCTTCGCTGCGGCGACGGCACGAGTCCAGTCCTGGTGATCGGCAACGTCGAGTTCCGCGTACAGCGCGGCCTTGCGGCCATGGAGCTCATTCAATTCCGCGGCCAGCTGCCGCCCGGCCTCGTGCGCAATATCTGCGATGATCGCGCTGCCGCCTTCCTGGCAGATGGCCCGCGCATGCTGGGCGCCCATGCCGCTGGCCGCTCCGGAAACCAGGATGATCTTGCCTGCGAGGCGTCCGGCGGGCTGCGGCGTGTTTGGGGTATTCATAAGTGCTCCTTTGTGCGGATGGCGTGCGGTTTCGGGTTGATTCGGGCTCTCGAATAGCTGCTTCAGGCGGATGTTACGGTCGTTGCGCGGGTCGTATCGATTCTCTGAAAATACAATCTGACAAGCTACTTTGCATTTTCAAATGGGTCTGCTCCAGGGTTGCGGGGCGAGTGGGCGAAGGATCTTGGATGCAATTCTAGACGAACTTGTATGTATTGTGATTCAATGAACACATTCACCCAAACAAATGATCCCCATCACAGGTGATGGGCGCCAGCCAGGAGGCCAAGATGAGCCAGGACAATCTGCACTTCGGAATTTTCTGCTTGACCAACGTTCCCGAGTGGAGCAACGAACGCGAGGCAGTCCATAAGGGGATTGAGCAGATCAACCTTGCCGACAAGCTGGGCTTCGAGGAAGCATGGGTCGCCGAGCACAACGCCCGCCGCTACGGCATCATCTCCTCCTCGCAGATGCTGCTCGCCTCGGTCGCCGGCACCACCAAGAACATCCGCCTAGGCTCGGGCGTCACCCGACTGCCGATGAACCACCCGCTGAAGCTGGCCGAGGACTTCTCGCTGCTGGACGTCATCAGCGACGGACGACTGAACTTCGGCATCGGCAAGGCCTATGACCTGCTGGAATTCCAGGCCTACGGCATCGATCCGGAAGAGCGCGACGAGCGCTACCAGGAAACCTTCGAGATCATCATGCAGGGCTGGACCGAGGGCAAGATCAACTACAAGGGCAAGCACTTCCAGGTCCCGGGCCCGGGCGAGCACGCCGAAGAAATCCAGCTGATGCCGATGCCGCTGCAAAAGCCGCACCCGCCGGTCTACATCATGGTTTCCAAGACCGAGGAATCCCTGCGCTACGCAGCCCGGGAAGGCTTCGCCTTCGTGCTCGGCCAGATGCCGACCTGGGAAGAAATGGCCCACCTGGTCAACATCTACCGCGAAGAAGCCCGCGCTGCCGGCTTCAGCTACGACGCGATCGATGCGAACATCGCCCGCTCCTCGCAGCTCAAGGCCATCCACGTTTCCGATGACCACGCGACCGCCGCCAAGGAATACGAGCACGGCCTGATGTGGTACCTGAACATCCTGAGCAACCGCGCCAAGGTGGGCCTGGGCCTGACCGAATTGAACTTCCAGGAATACGTGGACAAGGGCGCCATCCTGCTCGGCTCCTCCGACGATGTGGCCCAGCAGCTCGAGGACTACAAGAAGGTCACCGGCATCGGCGGCCTGGTGGGCTGGTTCGACGCCGGCAGCCAGCCGCAGGAGCAGGTCCTGCGCTCGATGACCAAGTTCGCCGAGGAAGTCCGTCCGCAGCTGACTTCCCGTACCTCCGCGGTTGAGACCGCACAGGCCTAAGGAATAGCACCTATGACCACCATGACTGCCGGCCCCCGCGCGGGCCACAGCGAGTACAAGGAAATCGTCGACGCGTTGGTCGAGTTCATCGAGAAGGCCGTCGTGCCGATCGAGCAGGAACACGCAGAGTTCCTCAAGGACGAGAACAACATCTTCAACGCACGCGGCCTGATGACCGAGAAGTACCTGCAGATCAGCCAGCAGGTACGCGAAATGTCCGCCGAGGCAGGGTTCTACACGCTGTACGGCGACGAGTCCCTGGGCGGTGCCGAACTGCCGGCCGCGGCCATCGTGGAAATCCAGGAAACCCTGCACCACCGCTACGGCCCGGAACGTTCGCTGATCCACGAATCGGTCATCCCTTCGCCCTTCACCAACGGCCTGAGCCCGCTGCTGCTCAAGCTCTCCGAGGAAGTGCTGGCCCCGCGCATCGACGCGATCCGCGCCGGCAGCTCCACCCTGTGCTTCGCGCTATCCGAACCGGATGCCGGCTCGGATGTCTACAACCTGAAGACCCGTGCCACCAAGGTGGATGGCGGCTGGCTGGTCAACGGCCAGAAGCAGTGGATCTCCAACGCGGCGCACGCCAAGCATGCCTTCGTCTTCGCCATCACCGATCCGGAAGCGGTGGCCAACCGCACCGGCGGCATCACCTGCTTCTTCGTGGACACCGATGCACCGGGCTTCTCGGTGGATGCCGGCATCCCGATCATGGGCAAGCGCGGTTCCAATGCGACCATCCTGTCCTTCACCGACCTCAAAGTCACCGAAGCGCAGATCATTGGCGAAGAGGGCAAGGGCCTGAACCTGGCCATGGGAGGCATCAGCCGCGGCCGTGTCACCATGTCCGCCACCTGCATCGGCGTGGCCCAGTGGGCCCTGGACCAGGCGCTGGACTATGCCAAGACCCGCAAGACCTTCGGCAAGACCATTGGCCAGCACCAGATGATCCAGGCCAAGCTCGCCGAGATCGCCCGCGACATCTACCTGTGCAAGTCCGCCGTGCAGCGCACCGCGGCCCTGCTGGACGCCGGGATGCCGGCGGTCAAGGAGACCTCGATCATCAAGTTCTCCTGCACCGAGATGCTCGGCCGCGTCATCGACGAGGTCATGCAGATCCACGGCGGGCTGGGCCTGACCAATGAGCTGGGCCTGGAAGGCGCCTACCGCTTTGCGCGCACGCTGCGCATCCCGGATGGCACCAGCGAGATCCAGCGCCGCACCGTGGCCAAGCGACTGCTGGCAGGAGATACCAAGCTGTGATTGGGACCCGCACCAGCCTCGTTGCCGCCACCGATCTGTCAGGGGTCCGCACCCTGCTGCTGGACCGTGCCGAAGCGCGCAATGCGCTCAGCCCGGATCTGCGCGCGGATTTGCGCCAGGCCTTGCTCGAAGCCAACGACGATGAGAACGTGCGCGCCATCGTGCTGCGCGGCGCCGGAGGCAACTTCTGCGCCGGCGGCGATGTCAAGCGCATGGGCAAGAACACCCCCAGCAACGGGGCGGCGCGGATCTCCACGGGCCGCGAGCTCGTGGAGCTGATCCGGAACCTCAAGAAGCCGGTCATCGCCGCCGTGCAAGGCCACGCCGTCGGCGCCGGTTTCGGCCTGGCGCTGGCCGCCGACATCATCTTGGCTTCGGATACCGCGAAGTTCCAGTTCGGCTTCATCAAGCGCGCACTGGCCCCGGACAGCGCGGTGCCGCACCTGCTCTCGCAGCAGATCGGCAACCGCCGCACCCTGCACTACGCGATGACCGGAGAGGTGATCACCGGCGCGCAGGCCGCGGATCTGGGCATCGCCTCGGCCGTCTACGACGACACGAGCTTCGATCACGAGGTGGCGGACTTCGCGCAGAAGCTGGCCGACGGTCCGACCGCTGCCTACTTCGCCACCCGCAAGGTCGTCCAGGGTTCGCACACCATGACCCTGGCCCAGGCCTGGGAGCTTGAATCCTTCGCCTCGGCCGTGACCTCCACGACCGCGGACCACAAGAACTCGGTGGCGGCTTTCAAGGCCAAGACCAGCTACGAATTCCAAGGAGAGTAGGAACCATGACCGAAGTGCTCAACGAAACCCAGCTGGTGCTCATCGAACGCGATGCGGCCAAGAAGACTGCCGTGCTCTCGCTGAACCGCCCGGAGAAGCTCAACGCCTTCAACAATGCGCTGCTCGACCAGCTGATGGATGCGCTGGCCGAACTGGCTGATGACGATGATATTTCGGCAGTGATCCTGCGCGGCAACGGCAGGAGCTTCAGCGCCGGCTACGACGTGGTTTCCGGCTACTCCTCGAAGACCGCCTACCAGGACTGGCGCAACCTGCAGGAGAAGATCGACCTGTGGGAACGCATCTACCGCTTCCCCAAGCCGCTGATCGCCTCCATCGAAGGCCACTGCCTGGGCGGGGCGACCATGCTGGTCTCTTGCTGCGACCTGGTGATCGTCTCGGAAACCGCAAATATCGGCTGGCCTTCGATCCCGCTGGGCGGCGGCCTGCTCTCCCCGGTCTCGTTGTGGCATATCGGCATGCGCAAGGCCAAGGAGCTTTCCTTCATCGCCGGAAATTCGATGAGCGGTGAAGAAGCGGCGGATCTGGGCTGGGCCAATCAGGCCGTGGCCGAAGGCACCGCGCTGGAATCGGCCCAGAAGATGGCAGCCCGGGTAGCCAAGACCCCGCTGGATCTGCTCTACCTGAAGAAGCAGGCGCTGAACAAGGTCTACGACCGCCAGGGCTTCGTCGATTCCCTGCGCTCGGGCGCCGAATGGGATGCGATCTCGCACACCGCCGATTCCATCGGCGAGGTCAAGGCCCTGATGAAAGACAAGGGCCTGAAGGGCGCGATCAAGCACTTCGGACAGTCCTAGCAACCAACGATCAGCATAAGGAATAAGCCATGATTTCACCGAAGAAATTCGCCGGCGCCCTGTCCATGCTTGCCGTGGCAGCGCTGTCGCTTTCTGCCTGCGCCGGCGGGCTGAATGCCAAGTCCGGGGGCGAGAATGCCGGCGGCGAAGGCATCGCTGCCGGCGCCACCAAGGAAGAGTACATTGCCGCGTTCGCGGACATGGAACCGATCGAGCTCGACTTCCAGTACTCCAGCACCAACGCCAAGTCCTTCTCCGCGCAGCGCGACCTGGAATGGGCGAAATCCGTCGAGGAATACTCCGGCGGAAAGATCACCATCAAGGCGCATGCCTCCGGCGCGATCGCCAAGCCCACCGAGGTTCCGACCGCGCTCTCCGACGGCCGGCTGGACCTGGCGCACTACTACACCACTTACGAGCCGCAGGAAATGGCCGCCTTCGTGGACATGTCCACCTCGCTGGTGCAGCTGCCCAGCAGCCCGCTGGTCGGCGAGCTGGTCTCCCACGCGGTGATGATGGAAGTGGGGTTCAACACCGAAGAAGTCATGGCCAACTACGAGGACCGCGGCATGCACGTGCTGCACCCGGCCAACCCCAACGGCAATACCGCGGCCATCTGCCGCGATAAGAAGGACAGCCCGTCCGAGTGGGCAGGCTCGCAGATCCGCGGCAACGCGGCAGCCCATGAGGTGCAGGCCAAGGCCCTGGGCGGCGTGCTGACCTCCGTGGAACTGGCCGAGACCTATGAGGCGCTGGAGCGCGGCGTGCTCAACTGCTCGCTGCAGTCCACCGCCACCGCCAACTCCGTGGGCTGGCTGGAAGTCGCACCGCACATCATGATCCCCAAGGAGGCCAGCTTCGCGCCAGGCGCCGGGGGACTGGTTGCCGGCGCCACCTGGGATTCCCTGCCGTTGCTGGCCCAGCAGCTGATGTTCGACCGCATGGAAGACTACGTGGCTGGCGAGGACTTCAATGCCGTGGCCAGCCTGAAGATTGCCGCCGACACCGCGTCAAAGCAGGGCGGTGAGCTCGGATTCCTGGACGAGGACAGCGAAGCGGCTATCGCCAAATCCAATGAGCAGCTGCTGGAACAGGTGGAGAACTCCAAGCACCTGGACGGCAAAGCCGTGAACCAGGCTGTGGCCGATTCCATCGCCAAGTGGACCGGGATCGCCGCGGAGCTGGGCTACGAGGAAAAGGGCGAAGTCACCGGCTTCGCCGACTGGTACGAGGGTTCCACCGACTTCTCGGACAAGGAATACTTCAAGCCATTCGCCGAGCGGGTCTACGAGGAAATCATCCTTCCGCAGCGTCCGCAGTAATAACATGCTCTTTGGAAAGCCGGAGCCCCCAAATCCGGCTTTCCAAGGCACCGCACCGAACTTCCCCGGAAAGGACCTGTCGCCATGATTCCTACGCTGAACGGCGAACTGAGCGCCGAGGCGCTGGGCACCACCTTGATGCATGAGCACATCTTCGTGCTCAACGCCGAGCTGATGCTCAACTATCCGGGCCGCTTCCCGTCCCAGGAGCTGGTTGAACGCGCCGTGGGCTACCTGGAGCAGGTCAAGGCCGGGGGAGTGGATTCCATCGTGGACCTGACGGTGATGGGCACCGGGCGCAATATCCCGCTGGTCAAGCAGGTCGCCGAGCGCAGCGCGGTGAACATCATCGGGGCCACCGGCTGGTACACCTTCCATGATGCGCCGTCCTTCGCTACGCTCAACGGCCCAGGCCGGCTGCTGGGTGGCGAGGACTTGCTGGCGCAGATGTTCATCCGGGATATCCGCGAGGGCATCGACGACACCGGGGTCAAGGCCGGGGTGCTGAAATTCGCCACCGACCACTATGGGTTCAGCGACGGGGTGAAGATCATCATGCAGGCCGTGGCGGACGCGCACCTGGAAACCGGAGCTCCGGTGTTCACCCATTCGGATCCGTCCCGGCGCAACGGCCTGGAACAGCAGGACTACCTGGCCTCGCGCGGGGTCGACCTGGCGGGGGTGGTGATCGGGCACTGCGGTGACAGCGATGACCTGGACTACCTCAAGGAAGTCGCGGACCGCGGCTCGGTGCTGGGCATGGACCGCTTCGGCATGGATTCCAAGCTGCCCTTCGCGCAGCGGCTCAGCACGGTGGCGCGGCTGTGCAAGGACGGCTACGCCGCGCAGGTGGTTATTTCCACCGACTCCTCGGCCTACTCCATGAACTTCCCGGACGAAGCCCGCGCGGCGCGGCTGCCACGCTGGAAGGCCACCGAAATCATGGACAACGTCGTGCCGGGCCTGCGGGAACTAGGAGTTCCGGAGGCCGACATCACCCAAATGCTCATCAGCAATCCACGTCGAATCCTAGGGGACGCACAATGAAAACAGGAGAAGCAGTCATGGCAAAGATCGAAGCCTACGAATTCCGCCGGGTACTCGGCGCGTTCCCCACTGGCGTGGTGATCGTGACCGGCATGGACGATGCAGGACAGCCGCTGGCGATGACCGTCGGCTCCTTCGTCTCGGTCTCGCTGGATCCGGCCCTGGTGGGCTTCCTGCCTACCAAGACGAGCTCGTCCTGGGCGGCGCTGCAGAACCGCAAGGGCACCCGCTTCGGCATCAACGTGCTGGCCAGCGACCAGGAAGACCTCTGCCGGGCCGTGGCCTCGCGCAAGCAGGACAAGCTCGAGGGCTTCGAGTGGGAGTTGTCCGAGCACGGCAGCCCGATCCTGGCCGACTCCGTGGCCTTCATCGACTGCGAGATGCACTCGGTCTCCGATGCCGGGGACCACGACTGGGTGATGGGCAGCGTGCTGGACCTGTTCACGCTGTCCTCCAGCCTCCCGCTGCTGTTCTTCCGCGGCGGCTACGGTTCCTTCGCCCCGGGCTCGATGGCGATCACCACCGACATCCCGGTCAGCGTGCTGGGCCAGCTGGATCTGATCCGCCCGCAGATGGAACGGCTCTCCGCGGAGCTGGTTGCCGAGGTCTCGGTGATGACCCGGCTGGAAGGCGAACTGGTCAACGTGGGCTCCGCCGGAGCATCCACCCGTGCTGGCCGTTCCAGCCGCGTGGGAATCCACGTGCCGTTCATGCCGCCGATCGGGGGAGTATTCGCGGCATTCGGCGGACCGGAAGCCGAGGCTGCGTGGCTGGAGCAGATCCACCCGGATGCCGATCCGTCGCTGCGCGAGCACTTCGAGGCGGGGCTGGCCACGGTCCGCGAACGCGGCTACGCCTCGGGCATCGGCCATGAGCAGGGCGCCGGCATCGAAGTCTCGGCCCGCGCCGCGTTCATCGGCAAGGACCCCGCCGCCCGCGAGAAGCTGCGCGCGGTGGTGCACGATGCCGCCGAGACCTTCAACACCGCGCAGGTCCAGGCCGACGGCGACTACGAATTCCACTCGGCTACCGCACCGGTCTTCGACAAGGACGGGGCGTGCCTGTTCTCCATGACCGTATGGGGCTCGGATGCGCTGACCAGCGGCGCGGACGTGCTGGCGATCGTCGAACGCCTGCAGCGCGCGGCAGATGCCGCCAGCCAGGAACTGAAATTCCGCTCCCGCTAGCCACCTGAGAACAAAGGGCAGTCACATGCTGAAGTCATTTACCGATCTGGTGGTCCTCGAATTGGGCCACATCTACAACGGGCCCTACTGCGGGCTGCTGTTCGCCCATCTGGGCGCCGAAGTCATCAAGGTGGAGCCGCTGTCCGGCGAGCGGCTGCGCACCCGCGCCCGTGGCGACGCGGACCCGCAGGAATTCATCATGCTCAACTCCAACAAGAAGTCCGTCGCCCTGGATCTGAAGAGCGAGGCCGGCAAGGACGCCTTCCTGAAGCTCGTTGACAAGGCCGATGTGCTGGTGGAGAACTACGCGCCGAACACCTTGGAGCGCTTGGGGCTGGGCCTGGAGTCGCTGCTGGAACGCAATCCGCGCCTGGTCATCGCCTCGGGCAAGGGCTACGGGACCAGCGGACCGTACTCGCAGATGCCGGCCATGGACCTGACGGTCCAGGCGATGTCCGGAGCCATCGGCTCCACGGGCTTCGCCGACGGCCCTCCGGTCAAGTCCGGTCCGGCCTTCACCGACTTCTCCGGCGGCATCCACCTGTTCGGTGGCGCCATGGCGGCGCTGTTCGACCGCACCGCGACAGGCAAGGGGCAAATCGTCGAGGTCTCCATGCACGACACCATTTACCCGATGCTCACTTCCGCGCTCAGTGCACTGCACAACCAGCCCGATAGCCAGCTGCCCGAGCGAACCGGCAACCAGCACTCCGGGCTGGCCATCGCCCCGTACAACGTGTACCAGGCCGCCGATGGCTGGCTGGCGATCATCTGCGCTTCGGACCACCACTGGGTCCGGCTAGCCAAGGCGCTGGGCTTCGGCGAGGCCGTGGATGATCCGCGCTTCGCGGACCCGGTGGGCCGCGCCGAGCACATGGACGAGATCGATGCGCTGGTCACCGGCGCCACCAAGGCGCTGACCAGGGACGAGATTTCCGAGCTGCTGGGCGGGGCCGGGGTGCCCTTCGCCCCGGTGAAGACCCTGCGCGAAGTGGATACGGACCCGCACCTGATCGAGCGGGAAATGATCCGCTATGTCGACCACCCGGAAAACGGCCGGGTGCCGGTGGTGGGCAATCCGTTGAAAATGTCCGCCCTGCAGCCCGGCGCCGAACTGGGCATCGCGCCGAAGGTCGGAGCGGACCAGGCCGAAGTGCTCGGCCGCCTGCTGGGTCTGGATGCCGAACAGGCCGAAGCGCTGCGCGCGGTTCCGGTACGGCTCTAGGCCCCAGAAATCATCGATAGCTGGCAGAATTTAGCTAAATCACTCCGGCTCGAAGGACAAGCAATGCAAACAGAAGCAGTTGAAGAACAAGCCCCGCCCAGCCGCAGCGAGGTCCGGCAAGCCGAGATCGCGCTGTTCCTCGACGCGCTGAACCGCTGGACCGACGCGAAGTCCAAGGCCGCCCCGGTCTACAAGCGCGGAGTCAACACCCGCATGCAGATCATCGAAGCGGCCCGCCGGGTCTTCGTTCGCATGGGCTACATCGACACGTCGGTGGAGGACCTGCTGCACGAGGCCGGGATTTCCCGGGCCACCTTCTACTCGCACTTCCGCAGCAAGAAGGCGGTTTTCGCCTCGGTGGTGGAAGAGCATGTGCGCGGGCGGCTCTCGCAGACGAACGTGACCAACGTGGACAAGAGCGATTACCGGGGCAAGGTCACGCAGACCATCGAGCGCTTCATGAACAACTACACCAACACCCAGGACCTGTCGCTGGTCATCGAGCAGGTGGCCCATTACGACGAGGAATTCCGCAATATCCGCCTGGTCATCAGGGACCTGTTCATCGACCGCATCGCCCGCGGCATCCGGCGCCAGCAGGCCGCTGGAGCAGTGGCCGAGAGCGTGAACGCCCGCGACGCGGCCACCTTGGTGCTGTCCATGATGACCAATATCGCGCAGGTGGAAATCGGCTGGAAGAAGCGCAAGCCCACGGCCGATTTGATTGAGATGATGACCAATTTCTGGTGCGCCGGAATTGGCTGGAACGAACACTGACGTTTGCGCGTAAGCGTTGGCACGGCGCCATGCCGGCCAACAGATAGGGAAACACCATGAAGCTCATTGTCCTTGTCAAGCAGGTGCCTGACACTGGGGAAACCCGGCTGCTGAACCTCGAGACCGGAATCCTGGATCGGGCCGCCACCGAGGCGATCCCGGACGAGATCACCGAGCGCGCGCTGGAGTGCGCGTTGCGGATGAAGGATGAGGACAGCAGTGTCGAGGTCATCGCGCTCTCGGCCGGAGACGCCGACGCAGAGAAATCGCTGCGCAAGGCGCTGTCCATGGGCGCGGACCGGGCCATCCAGGTGGTGGATGGCACGCTGGCCGGCTCGGATATGCTGCAGACCGCCAAGGTCCTGGCCGCGGCCATCAAGCGCGAGGAATTCGACCTGGTGATTGCCGGAAACCAGTCCACCGACGGCAAAGGCGGCATGGTTCCGGCCATGATCGCCGAAATGCTCGGCCGCCCTGTGCTCACCGACCTGTCCGAGTTCAGCGTGGAAGGTGGCGAAGTCACCGCCACCATGCGCACCGAACAGCATGAGCTGCAGCTGGCCGCGCAGTGCCCAGCAGTGCTCAGCGTGACCGAACGCGCCGCCGAGGCCCGTTTCCCCTCCTTCAAGGGCATTATGGCCGCGAAGAAGAAACCGCTGGACAAGCTCACCCTCGATGATTTGGGAATCCAGGCCGGGCCGGCCTACGCACCGAACCGCTCAGTGATGGTCTCGGCCGCCGCCGCTGCGCCCAAGCAGACCGGTCCGAAGCTGGAAGACGACGAGCAGGCCGTGGCCAAGCTCGTGGACTTCCTGGAATCCAAGCACCTGGTGTGAGAACCCCCTGCACTCCGACAAACTTTCAACCCTGAGGAAGAAATGCCGAATATCCTAGTGTTCGCGGAAACCAACCCGGAAGGCCAGCTGGCTGGCGGCACCGCCGCGCTGCTGGGCGCTGCCCAGAGCGTCGGCGAACCGATCGCCGTGGCCTGCAGCACCGAGGGGCAAGCTCCAGCAGTGGCCGAGCAGCTAGGGCAATTGGGTGCCGGTTCGGTGCTCATCATGACCCGCGCCGAAGGCCATGAGGCCCGCTTTGCCACCGACGAGGTAGCCGCGTTGGCGCATGCGGTTTCCGCGCATGCCCCGCTGGCGGTCTTCCTGGAACATGCAGTGGTCGGCCGCGCCATCGCCGGACGTCTGGCGGCTCGAATTGGCGCTGCGGTATCAGCCGACGCCATTGGCGTCGCCTGGGAAGAGGACGAGATCATCACCGAGCATTCGGTATTCGGCGGCGATTTCTCTACTGAATCAACGGTGGAGGGCGGAACGATGATCGCCACGCTGCGCGCAGGAAGCATCGCCCAGCGGGCCGAACCGCGCACCGCGCAGGTGCAGATCCTTGCCTTGCCAGCAGGCGAGCAGGCCGGGGCACGGATCCTGGGCACCACTGCGATTGCCAATGACGCTGGCCGGCCAGCGCTGAACGGGGCCTCTGCGGTGGTCTCCGGCGGCCGCGGCGTCGCTTCGAAGGAGAATTTCGCTCTGGTCGAGCAGCTCGCGGACGTGTTCGGCGCTGCCGTGGGCGCCTCGCGCGCGGCCGTGGATGCCGGCTATGTCCCGCAAAGCCTGCAGGTGGGCCAGACCGGTGTCGCAGTATCTCCGGACCTGTATATCGCCTTGGGCATTTCCGGAGCCATCCAGCACCGTGCCGGCATGCAGACCGCCAAGACCATTGTGGCCATCGACAAGAACGGGGATGCCCCGATTTTCGAGATCGCGGACTTCGGCATTGTCGGCGACCTCTTCTCGGTGGTCCCGCGGATCATCGACGAGGTCAACGCCCGCAAGAACTAGGCCCAAGGGCCACTTCCGCTGCGCGCAGGGCACAGTTCTCGGCTCGCGCGCACGTAGCAATGGAGCAATTCGCATGAATGAGATGGCAACTGGCGTGCGCACCAAGCGCCGCATGGGCGGCATCCCGCCGCTGGCCCCCGATTTGGTGATCGATGGACCGGTGGCCATGGTCCGCGACGAGCGCGCCGCCGCGGCATCGGCTGCTGCACCGGTGCCGGCCCAAGTCCACCCTGCGGGGCACGCACCGCAGGACGCTGCAGTGCCTGAGCCGGCTGCAATGCCGGCAACCCCGGCAGTGCAGCCGGTCCAGGTCTCGGCGCACCGCCGCCGCCTGGGCGGAGCCAGCACGGTGCCGCTGCTTCTCCCGCAGCCGCAGGTTCCGGCCGCGCAGCAGGCACAGACCAGCGAGCCGATCCCGCAGGCACCGGATGCCGCCATGGCGCAGACCGGCACGGCGCAGACCAGTGCTGAGGTCCAGGCCCAGCCTGCACCGGCAATCGCTGAGCCCAAGGGCCGCCGGATGCCTGGCGCTTCGAATGTCCCTTTGCTGGTAGCCGCAGGACAGCCGCAGAGTCCAGCTCGGCACCAAGTCCCGGAGCCGGTCCAAGACCAGCCCGCTGTTTCCGCGCCGGCCGCCATCGAGCGTCCGGATGCGGAGCGGGTCCGGGCCCAAAGCGCACCAGCCCAGAGTGCACCGGTCAAGGATCCTGCTGCGGTTGCCCAACAAACTGCACTTGCGCCGGCGGCGCCGGCCGCGGCTAAAGCTGCCCCGCCGGCCAAAAAGCTCCCGTCGAAATACGCCAAGCTGGCGTGGCAAGTCGGCGCAGTCCTGGCGGTTTGCGTGGCTGCGGTGCTGCTGGCCCAATGGGCGCGCGGTACCGAAGCTGTCCAGGGGTTCATCGACACCTACCCTGGCCACGCCTCGCAACCGGCCTCGACTCCGGAAGGCATACCTGCCTGGCTGGGCTGGCAGCACTTCCTGAACATGTTCTTCATGGTGCTGATCGTCCGTTCGGGACTGCAGGTGCGGTTGCAGAGCAAGCCTCCGGGCTACTGGACGGCCAAGAAGCGTTCCTTCTTCTCGCCAGGCAGCCAGTCACCGAAGAAGATCTCCTTGACGCAGTGGTTCCACCAGCTGCTCGATGTGGCCTGGGTGCTCAATGGCGTGTTGTTCGTGATCGCGTTGTTCGCCACCGGCTTCTGGGCGCGTATCGTCCCGACCAGCTGGGATGTCTTCCCGAACATGCTCTCTGCCGGGATCCAATACGCATCGCTGGATTGGCCAGATGAGAACGGGTGGATCCACTACAACGCGCTGCAGGTGATGGCCTACTTCATCACCGTCTTCATTGCCGCCCCGCTGGCTGTCATTTCCGGCGTGCGGATGTCCACCTGGTGGCCCTCAGTCAGTGGGAAACTCTCGAAGTTCTACCCGGTGGAAGCGGCCCGGGCAATCCATATCCCGGTCATGGTCTACTTCGTGGGCTTCGTCGCGGTGCACGTATTCCTGGTCTTCTTCACCGGAGCCCGCCGGAACCTGAACCACATGTTTACCTCGCGGGACGTGGCCGATTTCTGGGGACTGGTGGTCTTCGCAGTCTCCGTGCTGGCCATCGCCGCCGCTTGGTTCCTCTCCAGTCCGATGTTCATCCGGCCGCTGGCCGGGGCCATGGGCAAGGTCTCCAAGAACTAACGCTGCGAATGCCGGTGCCAACCCCATGGCACCGGCATTGCCGTTCAGGAGCCGGCCGAGAGTTTCATCTGCTCGTAAGCATCCAATGCAGCCCGCCGCGATTGCTTCAGGTCCACAATGGGCTCCGCAGCCAGCGGCGCGAATCGAGCCGCATAGCTTCCCTGGGGATCGAATTTCTTGGCCTGCAGTTCCGGGTTGAACACCCTGAAATACGGTGCCGCATCGGCGCCGCTTCCAGCCACCCACTGCCAATTGGCCGAATTGCTGGCGAGATCCGCATCAACCAAGGTGTCCCAGAACCAGCGCTCGCCGACCTTCCAATGCACTTGCAGGTTCTTGACCAGCAGGCTGGCTGCCACCATCCGCACCCGGTTATGCATCCAGCCGGTCTGCCAGAGCTGCTGCATGCCGGCATCGACCAGCCCGAAGCCGGTGCGCCCCTTCTGCCAGAGCCGCACCTGGCCGGCGGCATGCGGGTCCTGCTCAGGCCAGGCCCAGTCGAAGTGGTCGAACTCAGCACGCAGATTCCGCTCCGGAAGCTGCGGGTGATGGTAGTACAGGTGCCAGCAGAAGTCACGCCAGGCCAGCTGGCGCCGCAGGGCGGTGGCTCCTGCCGCGGCCTCGGGATGCTCGGCGGCAAGCCGGCCCAAAGCGTCCCACATCTCGCGGGCGCCCAGGTGCCCCCAGCGCAAGGCGGGGGACAAAGCCGAGGTGCCATCTAGATCGGGGCGGTCATGGTGCTCCGCGTAGCCTTCGGCTATCGATTCCAGCACCTCGCCCAGGCGCTGGCGCGCTGGCGCCTCGCCGGGCTCCCATCGCGCAGCAAGGCCGGCGGTCCATTCGATATCCGGCAGCAATCCCAAATGGTCCAGGTCCTCGCCGGAAGGAACCGAAGCTTTGGCGATGGCGTCCTGCGCCCGGGGCGCTGGAAGCGGCGGCCTGGTCTTGCTGTCGCGCAACGCGTTGTAGAAGGGCGTGAAGACCTTGTAACCGGTGTTGTTCTTGGTCAGCAGCTCCCAGGGCTCATGCAAGAGCATCCCGCTGTAGCTGCGGGCGTGGACGCCTCGGGCCTGCAGCTCCTGCTTGATCTGCATGTCGACGGCGCGTTCGGCGTGGCCGTAGCGGCGGTTCCAGTGCACGGTCTGCACGTTGCCTTCGTGCACGAGTTCGCTGATGATCTCGGCGGCCGGGCCTTGGCGCAGGATGAGCGGGATTCCCAGTTGTCCCAGCGACCGGCGAAGGTCCTCCAGCGCCTGATGCAGCCACCATTTGGCCGCGCCGCCCAGCGGTCGGATGCCGGCAGATTCCTGGTCCAGGACATACACCGCGATCACCGGACCGGAAGAAAGCGCGGCATCCAACGCTGGGTGATCGTTAGTGCGCAGATCATCGCGGAACCATACCAGCTGCGTAGGCAAAGCAGACTGGGTCATTTGGGATTCTCCATGGACTCATCCTAGTGGTTATTTAGCTTAGCTAGCTAAATTATGGTGGATGCCCTGACTGGCTCGGCGCCTACCGGGCAGAGCAAGAGGCTGGTGGTTCCAATCAGTGATTGCACGCACCAGCCTCTTGCCGCCCCCAGTGGATCAGGAGCCGTTACCCATCTCCTTGGCCGTGTCCTTCGCTTCGCCGTGCAGATGCTCGGCTTCGGAGTTGGCCTCGGATTTCACGGTCTGCACGGATTCCTGGGCGGAATCCCGCAGGTCCTCGGCGGCCTGCCGCGCAGGCTCCCGAAGGTCTTCGGCAATCTGCTTCGCCGCATCCTTGGCCTCTTCGGCCAGCGGTTCTGCCTTGTCCTTGACCCGCTGGACCAGCTCGGCTTCTTTCTGGGTCCCCGGAAGCAGCGACGAGGCTAGCAGTCCTGCCCCGAAGGCGATGATTCCGGCGGCCAGCGGATTGCCCTTGGTCTGCTCCACCACCCTGTGCGGTGCGTCCCTGACGGCTTCCGCGGCGTCCTCGCCGTAGTGGTGCAGCTGGTCACTCGTTGATTCACCGGTTCCCATGACGGAGTCCTTCACCTTCCTGAATGAGTCCTTGACCTTTTCGGATTGTCGGTGGGCAATATGGCTGGGACTGACCCTGTCGGCAATCGCATCCACATCCTGTTGCATGTCGCCTCGTGTCTGGGCGATTTCCGCGCGGAGTTCTTCTGAATTCTTGCTCATGGTGCATCATCCTTCGGAGTAAAAGCTGATGGAATCCTCTTGACTGTCTCGGCCGTATTAGGCAATCCCTTGATCTCTTGCATCTTCTTCTTGGCTGCGCTTGCCAAGACCAGACCGATCACCGCCCAGAGGGCGGCGACCACCAAGGCCGAGAAGCCGTAGCCAATCCAGAGCGACAATCCGAAGAAAGCCGCAACGGAAAGGAACAGCAAGACGAAATGGCCGGCAACACCGGCACCGGCGTACATGCCCGCACCCTTGCCGGCGGAGCTGGCCGACTCCTTCAACTCCGTCTTTGCCAGCTCGATCTCTTGGCGAACCAGCAGCGATACGTTCTGGGTCAGGTCATTGAACAGGGCGCCGAGGGAACTGCGTTCATGTTCTGCGGAATCGGGATCTGGCGTCGTGTGAGTCATCGAATGCTCCTAGCGGTAGTCGGTGCTGCGCGGATCCCCAGGAGGGTAGGAACGCAGCGGGTCAACGTCCACCGAATCGGCATGCAGCGGGTTGCCTGCCGAATCCACGCGGGTGGTTCCCTGGAAGGACGGGTCAACCCGCACCGGACCTGGCCCATCTCCGGCCGCGGCGTTCGGTGCGCTGGTGGTGCCGGGGCGCGGTGCCTGGTCGCGGTGCCCTGTGCCCTCTTTCGGCTCGCTGGCATTTCGGGTCATGCGTCCTGCCAGCAGGCCGGCGCCCAGCGCCAGCCCCAAGAAGGCCGCAGGGCGTTTGCGTGCAAAGCCCTTGACCTCATCCAGCAAGTCGTGCGGCTCGCGCTGTTCGAGCCAATCGGCGGCCTGTCCGCTGTGATGCGAAGCCTGGTCCACCAGCATGGAGGCGGTCCCGCTCGCGCTGGACTGGTCGAGCATGGCGCGGAACTCATCGCTGATGTCGCGCAGGTTGGCCGCGACCTTCCGCTGCTGCGCGGAGGTCTGCTCCTTCAGGTCGGAGCCGAGTTCATCCCACAGGTGGGTGGCCTGGTCCTTGGCCTGCTCAGCGAGCATCGAGGCTTCCTGCTTGGCGCTGTCAAGCACGTGGGTGGCGGATTCCTGGCCCTCGCGCGCCAGATCCTGGGCTGCCTGCGCTTTGCCCGACGTACTGCCGCTCCCTGCGGACTGCAGGTCATCGGAATCATGCGCGTCGGCAGGTACCGGTTCGACAGTGCCCGACGGGAACAGGTCGGTTTGCGGCTCGGTCAACGGATCCGGATCGTTCAGGCCGTGGCGGACGGTTCCGGGTTGCGGGGTGCTGCGCGGGTCATCGGGGAATGGATTCGAACTGGTGTAATCGTTGGTGCTCATGTCTTCCCTTCCTCTGCTGCTGTCGTCAGCTGCGGGTGGCGCGGCAGGTGGCCGCGCATCCGGCTCCGCAGTCCGTGCGGAGCGCTGCTGGTTGCCTACGACGCTAGGCAAGAGCGCGCCGCAGGTCACGGATCGCGGCCAATCCGCAGGAAGCATTCAGGTTCGATGGCGACAGCTCGGAGCTTCCAGGAAAGCAGGAGGCAAGCGAGTAGGATCGAGCCGGATCCCGAGCGTCCAGCGCACCACCCGGCGCAGCTGCGAGGAGTCCAGCAGCACTGCAATCCCTGCTGCGGCCCAGTCCGCGGCGTTGGAGGAGCAGCGGCAGTTTCCGTGGCGAACACGCCAATACCCGAAGAGTCCGGGGCATTGGCGACGGGAGCTGGAAGACTGGGCGCTAAGTGTCCAACAAGCGAATCTTCGAAGGAGCACCATGTCCACTTATGCCGTTACCAATCCCGCCACCGGCGTAGTCGAAGCAACCTACCCGACTGCCACCGATGCGCAGATCCAGGATGCCATCGCCCAGGCGCACAACGCCTACACCCAGTGGTCGGTCTCCGCCCTGGATGAACGCGTCGCCCTGCTGGAGCGCGTGGCAGACATCTACGAGGCACGCGCCGATCAGCTGGCCGCGATCATCACCCGCGAGATGGGCAAGCCCATCAAGCAGTCGCTGGGGGAAATCGGCATCGTGGCGGCGATCTACCGCTACTACGCCAAGAACGGTCCGGGGTACCTGGCCGACGAGGAGCTGGAGATCGCTTCGGGCGGCAAGGCGCTGGTGCGCAAGGAAGCGGTCGGCGCGCTGCTGGGCATCATGCCGTGGAATTTCCCGTACTACCAGGTGGCACGCTTCGCCGGGCCGAACCTGATGAACGGCAACACCATCCTGCTCAAGCACGCGCCGCAGTGCCCGGAATCGGCGCTGGCCATGGAAGAGATCTTCAAGGAAGCAGGCGCCCCGCAGGGCGCGTATGTGAACATCTTCGCCACCAATGACCAGGTCGCGGACATCATCGCCGACCGCCGGGTGCAGGGAGTATCCCTGACCGGTTCCGAGCGCGCCGGAGCGGCCGTGGCAGAGATTGCCGGGCGCAACTTGAAGAAGGTGGTGCTGGAACTGGGCGGCTCGGATCCATTCGTGGTCTTCGATGACGCGGATGTGGCGCGCACCGCCAAGCTGGGCATGCGCGCCCGCTTCGGGAACACCGGCCAGGCCTGCAACGCGGCCAAGCGCTTCATTATCGATTCCTCGGTCTACGAGGACTTCTCCCAGGCGCTGGTGGAGCAGGTGGCCGGAATCAAGGTGGGCGACCCGGCCCAGCCGGAGAATTTCCTCGGCCCGCTGTCTTCGGCCGCGGCCCGCGACGGCTTGGCCGCACAGGTGCAGGATGCCATCGACAAGGGTGCCCAGGTCCTGGCCGGAGGCAAGCCGATTCAGGGCGAGGGCGCATTCTACGAGCCGACCATCCTCGCCGGGGTGACCCCCGAGATGCGCGCCTTCTCCGAGGAGCTCTTCGGCCCGGTCGCCGTGCTCTACAAGGTGGATGGCGAAGAGGAAGCCGTGGCCTTGGCCAACAACACCGACTACGGGCTGGGAGCTTCCATCCACACCCGGGACATGGAACGCGCAGAGCGCGTTTCCGTGCAGCTGCAAAGCGGCATGGTGGCCGTCAACGAGCCTTCGGCTTCCTACCCTGAGCTGCCTTTTGGCGGCGTGAAGCGCTCGGGCATTGGCCGCGAGCTGGGCAAGTACGGCATGGACGAATTCATCAACCACAAGCTGGTGAAGATCGCCGGGCGCTAAGCCAGGGGATTGCGGCAACGGTCCTGGCTTTCCCGGAGAGTTCCGGGAAAGCCAGGACCGTCAGTCGAAAATGGCCTAGATGAGGTTAGCAACGAGTCGTTGAATCAGCGGCACCTGGGCGGGGCCTCCGGTGCCCCGGCAGCTAGCTGCGCGTCATCGCCAGCGGCCACTGTTCTTCCGGGGTGAAGACTGGCAGGGCGTTGGCAATGGCCGTGTGGGTCCAGTACCGAACCCGGAAAGCCAGCATTCCTTTTTCCTCCGCTTGCTCGAAGAGCGTGCAGATCCGGGTATTCGCAGGAGTCTCATCGACGATTCGAAGAGCACCGTTGGGAGGCGAGACATGGATGAAACGAAGCTGCTCGCCCTGGCCGTCCAGTATCGCCACGAGAACAGCGCAATTGTGAACGGAAGCGAGGCCCATGACATCGTCTACCGGCTCGTTGAGTTGTGCAATGATCACGGGCATTCCTTGGATCCACCCGTACTCGCTCAGATGGGAGCGTCCTTCGCGCGATCCCAGGAGTTCGGCGACACGTTCAGCAGTCTTGGACCTGACTATACGTCCTGGCATTAGTACTACCTCCACTTTGTTCGTAACTCTCGAGTGCTCCCCATAAGTCACGCCACTTCGCAGATTGCCGACGAGCCTGCCAGTGGGCAAGGATCGCCGTCGTTGGGAAGCGGAGTGTGTTTCCAACCTAGGCCACTTCGTCTGCGACCGGGAGGGGTGGCCTAGGGCTCCCAGCTTATTGACAGGCATAGAGGAGAGCTTTTTGAACTTATTTCCTGGCCTCGTCAGTAGCTTGTTTGGCCTGCCGCGGACTGCCCGTGGCTAGGCTCCGTATGTACGCCCGAACGGACTGCATTTCCAAGGTCCACAGCCGAGCTTGCTGTTCCCCGCGGCTGCGGGCAGATTGTTGCCGCTTCCAGAGCTAGTTCGGATTTCATGTCCGATTCATTCTGGGTTGATGGGAAAACCATGAGAATCCATCGGGCAAGCAGATGCAGCCAGGCTACGGGATCTACTGTTTCAGAATCCGCTTTCGCGGAACGCAAGCCGCCGAGGCGGATGAAGCTGCGGCCATCCGGAAATTCGCAGCCTAGCTGAAGGGGGATTGATCATGTGGCATTCCGTTCCGCGCAAGAAGAATGATGAGCAGTTCCCCGCTAGTTCGCATCAGGCAGACCAGGTCAGCCAGCAGTAAGTCCACACAGGCCGGTTGCTGGTCCGACGCCCTAGCAACCATATTCCGGGAGGCACGAAATGAGCACCTTTGGCATTGAAGAAGAATTCTTCATGTTCGACGCAGAAACAGGGTTGCCGGCCAGCACGGATAAAGAAGCGCTACGGCAAGCGCTGGATTCGCAACGCGATGGCGAAGTGCAGAACGAACTGCTTGCTTGCCAAATAGAACATGCCAGCGCCATCTGCGAAGACCGGGATCAGGCCCTGCATGAGCTGGGAAGTTTCCGCAGGGCTCTGGCAGGCGAAGCGGCATCCCGCGGCCTGCTGGTCGCGGGTTTGGGCGCGGCGCCGATGATTGCCCAGCAGGCTCCGGAGCTGACCGATAATGCAAGGTATCGGGAAATCGGCAACTTCGTGTCCGGAATAGCGTCAGAGCATTACATGTGCGGTTTGCACGTCCATGTGTCCATTCCTGATTCCGAAGCGGGAATTCGTGCGCTGAACTTCTTGCGCGGATGGCTGCCATTTCTTTGCGCCCTGGGCGCTAATTCTCCGTATTGGAGAGGGGTCGACAGCAACTTTTCATCGTGGAGAACCATTCATTACCGAAAGTGGTCCGTCCAGGGGATTCCGCCGTATTTCAAGGATTCGAAAGACTATGGGACTCGGCTTGCGCGAATCAATGGAACCGATGCGGTTCCCGACCCTGGCCATATCGGATGGTCCGCCCGATTGTCGGAAAAGTACCCGACACTCGAAATTCGGGTCGCGGATTCGCAGTTGCGAGCGCAGGATTCGGTATTGGTGGCCGTGCTCATGCGAGGGTTGGTCGAGACTGCGGTGGCCGGCGAATTCGATGCGCTGGAGTATCTGCCCGAAGTCCTGGATCTGTCACTGTGGCAAGCGGCCAAGAACGGAATCACCGGAGTGCACGTGGACACGCGAACCGGAGAGCCGGTCGCTGTGGAGGAACTGGCTCGCAGAATGCTCCGACTCATTGAGGGCGCACTGAAGGAACATGGAGATTACGACTATGCCGTGATTTCACTCAGGAACATGCTGGAGACAGGCAATGGCGCCGTCCGCCAGCGGGCCGCATTCGAGCGTGGTGCTTTCACGCATCTGTTGGCCAATGCCCATTCCGAGATGCAGATGTAGCTTGCTGTCCAGGGATCCTCAACGCAGTCTGCAGCGTGTGGCCGGGGCCGGTTAAGGCTGGCCCCGGCTCGAAGCATCCGGGCTGGCACCGGAAAGATCCGGGTGCGGAATCCTCTAGACTCCGAGGGAATCGCGAAGTCGCGCCACATGCCCCTGGGCATCCACGGAATATTCAATTTGGCGGATGCTGCCGTCTTCATCGATGACTGCGGTGGAGCGCAGGGTGCCCACGACGGTCTTTTCGCCGATGTTCTTTTCACCGTAGGAGCCGTAGGCTTTGGCAACTTCGTTGCCCGGGTCGGAAAGCAGCGGGAAGTTCAGCGATTCATCGCTTGCGAAGGCTGCCAGCTCTTCTGGCGCGTCCGGGGAGATGCCCAGTACGGAGAATCCTGCGGCCTGCAGCGAATTGAGGTTGTCGCGGAAATCGCAGGCCTCGGTGGTGCAGCCGGGAGTCGCGGCCTTGGGGTAGAAATACACGATCACTTTCTGCCCTGAATAATCCGAAAGCGAGATGGTCTCTCCCTTGGCATCTTGCAGGGAGAAGGCTGGCGCTGGCTGGCCGGCGGTGAGCGGAGAAGAATGGGCAGTCATCGATACAACTTTCATATAGTGATATTTTGTTTTCATTCTAATTCAGTGGATGCACTCAATGCCAGAGACTTCTGGGATATATTTCCGACGGACTTCTGGAAGGCAATAACCTCGCCATGGACCGTGACGCACACTTCCAAGGCATCAAGGAAGGCTTGAATGCTGCAAAAGCTTGCGTTCCCGTTGGCAGTTCTGCCTGCTGGAGAAGCTGTCGACCGGCCAAATAATCGCCATGACATTTCCGCAGGCCTTCAGCCATCCGCGATGCACCAGGGCAATGGACACCGCGCAGAAAGCTGCCCGGCACCAACGAAAACACCGAGCCGTGCAACTGGGCAGCAGCTGCGCGACCCGGTGCATCCGGGTACGGGCCAGAATGCGGCCTGCTAGCGGTTGGCGGCCTTGGCTTCGAGGGAACGCGTCCACCGTTTGGCCATGGCCTGGATGGCAGAAGCGCTTGCCCCCGAGATCACGGCGAACGCCAGCACCTTCCCTACAGCGGCCTGTTGCTGCTTTTCGGGGTTGGCCAGCGATGGCGGTTCTTCCCCCATGGCTTTATGCCAGACCCCGGAGACGAGTTTGGCTCCGAGCCAGCCTGCACCGAGCGAAATCAGGGTTCCGAAGATCTTTACCAGCAATTTCATGTTCTGCTCCTCTGTTAACGGTTAGTTGGAGTTTGGTTCCCGGCCGGATCCGCCGGTTCCCAGCGGACCTCATCCGGTTGCTTCTCATCGCGCCAGCCACGCCACACCGGATGGCGCAGAAGGCGGTCCGAGGTCAGTTCGCTGTATCGGACTTCTGCCACGTATTTCGGGCTCACCCAGTGCGCATCGCTTTGATGCGCTGCCGGGATGTTCTTGGCCGGGGGAGTCTTGCGTTCGATCTTTTCAAGCCTCTCGCGGATTTCGGCCAGTTGCGCGTCGCTGAATCCGGTGCCCACCCGGCCGGCGTATTCCAAGCCGCCATTTCCCGGAATGGCCAGCAGCAGCGAGGCCAGGCTGCGGCTGCGCGACCCCTGTCCAGACCGCCAGCCAATCACCACAGCTTCCTGGTGCCGCTGGTGCTTGAGCTTCACCCAGCTGGTGCTGCGCTGGCCCAGCTCGTAGACCGAGTCGCGTTCCTTGGCCATCACGCCTTCCAGGCCCAGCGCGCGGCTGGTATCGATGGCCTGCTTCAAGGTCCCGGTGTGGGCCGGCGGCACCTGCACGTACTGGTGGTCGAGATCCAGGCCCGCAAGCCGTTGGCGGCGTTGCTCGTAGGGCAGGGCAGTCAGATCCACCAGTCCTGCATCCTTGTCATATGGCAATTGCAGCACGTCGAAGACCAGGTACTGGATCCTGATGGCCGAGGCCTGCTTCGTGCGTTTCTTCCGCTGGTGGGCCACCCGTTGCTGGAGCAGCGAGAAGTCAGGGCGGCCCGAAGAATCCAGGGCGACGATTTCCCCGTCCACCACGGCGCGCTCCGGCAGCAGTGAACCGAGGATTTCGAGTTCCGGGAAGTCTCCGGTCAGGTCGTGGCCGTTGCGGCTGATCAGCTTGGTTTTGGCGCCATCGACTACTGCCAACGCGCGGTAGCCGTCCCATTTCATTTCAAAGCTCCAACCCCGCTCGCCGGAGATCTCCCGAGCAGTGCCGGCAGTGGCCAGCATGGGGCGCAACGCTTGGCCCGATAGGTCAGCCACGGCCTGCTTGGCGCTAGGCTCGCGAGCAGCCTCCGGTTCTTCGCCACCGGAATCAGCGGACGTTCCCGCATCGGCTCCGGCCGGCTGTTCCTTGGCCAGCTGCAGCAGCCAATTGTCCTTGCCGCCCATCCCTGCGGCCTGGATCAGCACGAACCGCCGGTCCACTCCACCCAGCCCGCCCTCGCGGGAGCCGGTGAGCACTGCGATGACTTCTTTGCCTTCGCGCCACTTCTCGATGGTGCAACTGCCCGAATCCCAGATCGATACTTCCCCGGCACCGTATTGGCCCTTGGGGATGCTGCCTTCGAAGCTTGCGTAGGAGAGCGGATGGTCTTCGGTCATGACCGCCAAGCGCTGGATTCCTGGTTCCAAGGGTGGGCCTTTGGGCACCGCCCAGGAGACCAGCACTCCGTCGTGCTCCAGGCGGAAATCCCAATGCAGCGCGCGGGCATGATGTTCCTGGATGACAAAGGACAGCCCGGTGCCGTCCTTTCCGCCCGGCTGCACGGACTGGGAATTCCCGGATTGCTCCGGCACCGGTTCAGGTGTCAGCGCCGCATCGCGCTTGGAGCGGTAGACCGCCAGGCGATCGGGGTCCTGCTGTTGTCCCGAGGCCAGCTGCGCCAGCGGATCGATTCCATCGGCAATGCGGTCCAGCACCTCGTGGAAGTCCAGCTGCTCCAACCCCGGCGCTTCGATTTCCTCCCAGGTCCGCGGGGCGGCGACGGTGGGCCGTGCGCGGCCGCGCAGCGAATACGGACAGACGGTAGTCTTCGAGGCGTTGTTCTGGCTCCAGTCCACGAACACCTTGTTTTCGCGCAGCGAGCGCTTCATGCTGGCGAGGACCAGTTGCGGATGCTCCTTCTGCAAGGTGGAGGCCAATTCCTTGGCCACCTCGTTGACTTGCTCCGAGGTGTATTTGCCATCCAGTCCGGCATAGAGGTGGATGCCCTTGGAACCGGAGGTCACCGGAAAGCTGGGCAGGTCCATGCCGTCAAGGATCTCCCGGCAGATCAAGGCGACTTCAGCGCACTGCTCCAAACCAGCACCCGGACCGGGATCCAGGTCCAGCACCAGCCGGTCCGGGTTGGCAGGTTCCAGCGAGGAATCGAAGCGCCACTGGGGAACATGGATTTCCAGCGCGGCCACCTGGGCCATCCAGGCCAGCACCGCCTCGTTGTTGACCAGCGGATAGGTATTGGAATGGGTCTTGTGCTGCAGCTTGGCCGAGGGAATCCAGCCGGGGGCGGAGTCCTCGAGATCCTTGCGGAAAAACACCTTGCCCGGTTCTTCGGGGATCCCCACGCCGTCCACCCAGCGCTTGCGGGTGGCCGGGCGCCATGCGGCATGCGGAATCAGCACCGGGGCCACCTGTTGGAAGTAGTCCATGACTTCGCCCTTGGTGGTCCCGGTCTGCGGGTACAGGACCTTATCCAAATTGCTGACCTTCAGCGTGTGCCCCGCGACGGTGACGGTTTGCTCCCTGCGTGCCATGCGCTGTCCTTTGCTTTGCCTTATGAGGGCCAATCTTCCCGAGCGGCGCCGGGGAATCCAGCGTTCCAAGCAAGCTTTGCGTTTCGCGCTGCCTAACCTCAGCGCCGCCTGCCAATATCGCCGGGGGCCGTGACGCGCTGGCTGGAAAGATGCTTCACTGTGCCCATGCGAGCTATCTGGACTGGATCAATTGCCTTCGGCCTGGTGAATGTGCCGGTCAAGGCCTACGGCGCCACCGAGGACCACGACATCGACCTGCACCAGGTCCATGACAAGGATGGCGGACGGATCCGCTACGAGCGCCGATGCGAAGTGTGCGGGAAGAAAATCGCCTACAAGGATCTGGACAAGGCCTATGAGGACGGGGAGCGGACCATTGTGCTCACCGATGAGGACATGGATGCGTTGCCTGCGGAGAAGAGCCGTGAAATCGAAGTGGTCCAGTTCGTCCCGGCCAGCCAAGTAGATCCCTTGATGCTGGAGAAGAGCTACTACCTCCAGGCGGACTCCAAATCGCCCAAGGCCTACGAGCTGTTGCGCCGAACGCTTCAGGACACCGAGAAGCTGGCAGTGGTGCGCTTCGCCCTGCGCCAGAAGACCCGGCTGGGCATCTTGCGTGTCCGTTCCAAGGTGATGGTGCTGCAAGCGGTCATGTGGGCGGACGAGCTGCGCGATGCCGAGGCAGTGGCACCGGAGAAATCACCGCGGATCAGCGAGCAGGAACTGAAGATGTCTGCCGCCCTGGTGGACCAGTACAGCAGTGATTTCACGCCGGACGAGTTCCAGGATGACTACCAGGTCCAGCTGCAGGCGCTGATCGAAGCGAAAATCGAGCAGGGCGAGGACCTGGATACCGAGGCGACCTTCGGTTCCCCGGACCAGGGCAGCGAGTCCGGCGAGGTCATCGATCTGATGGAGGCGCTCAAGCGCAGCATTGACGGGCGCAATGCCAAGGCCCCGGCCAAGGCAGCCAAGGATGGGAAGGCCGCGGCGGCGAAGAAACCAGCGGCGAAGAAACCTGCGAAGAAAACGGCGGCAGCCAAGAAGCCAGCCACGAAGAAGCCAGCCACGAAGAAGGCAACGGCAAAGGAGGCCTCCTCCTCGCCACACAAGAAGAAGGCCTCCGGTTCCGGGAAGAAAAGCGCCTAGCCGCTAGGGCTTGAGCACCACCTTGATGCACGCATCCTGCTTCTTCTGGAAGGTCTCGTACATCGCCGGACCGTTCGAGAGCGGCTGCTCGTGGGTGACCAAGTCGTCCAGGCCCAGCGGATCGGCTGCATCCTCGGCCAGCGGCAGCAGCTTCTGGGTCCATGAGCGCACATTGCATTGGCCTTGGCGGATCTGGATCTGCTTGTCGAACAGCTTCACCATCGGCATCGGGGTGGCGGCCCCGGCATAGACACCGCTGATCGACAGGGTGCCGCCGCGGCGCACGGCATCGATGGCCGAATCCAGCACGCTGGTGCGGTCCGCGGAGACGTTCTCCATGGCCAGCTGCGCTGCCTTGTCCGGCAGCAACCCGGTGGCCTGCTGGAACATCGAGGAGACCGGGGAACCATGGGCTTCCATGCCCACCGCATCGAGCACGGCATCGGGGCCGCGGCCGGTGCGCCCGCGCAATTCGCCCACGGTGTCCTTGGTGAAGTCCAGGGTCTGGATGCCGTGGCGCTCGGCCATGGCGCGGCGTTCTGCCACCGGGTCGATGCCCAGCACCTCATAGCCCAGGTGCCGGCCGATGCGCGCGGCGAGCTGCCCCACCGGCCCGAGCCCGTAGACCGCGAGGGTTCCGCCGTCGGGGACATTGGCGTAGTGCACGCCCTGCCACGCGGTGGGCAGGATATCGGAGAGGAAAAGGTAGCGGTGGTCGGGCAGCTGGTCGCCTACTTTTACCGCACCGTAATCGGCATGGGGCACGCGCAGGTATTCGGCTTGGCCGCCGGGCACCTGTCCGTAGAGTTCGGAGTACCCGAAGAATTGGGCGCCCTTGCCGTGCTTGCGCACCTGGGTGGTCTCGCACTGCGACTGCAGGTCGTGCTGGCACATCCAGCAGTGGCCGCAGGAGATGTTGAACGGGATGACTACCCGGTCGCCTACCGACAGCTTGGTTATGCCGCTGCCGACTTCCTGGACGATGCCCATGGTTTCGTGGCCCAGCACGTCGCCGGCATGCATGTAGGGGCCCAGCAGCTCATAGAGATGCAGGTCCGATCCGCAAATCGCGGTGGAAGTGACCTTGATGATGATGTCCCCGGGATCCTGGATCACCGGATCAGGGACATCGCTGAAACCGATCTTTCGCTTGCCTTGCCATGTCAATGCTTTCAAGAGGTTATCTCCTAGTCGTATCGTTGCCGGCCGAACGCAAGCGCGGATCAGTCGGTATTGAACTGGTCGGTGTCCACCTGGTCCGGATCCTGCTCCTCGGCTGGCTGCTCGAACGCGTCTTCGTGGTCCCCGACAGAATTCTCCTTTTCCTCCGCGGGCTCATCGGGCGTTGGAGTGATCCCCGGGTGCCGCTCTTCTTCTGGCTGGTTGGATTCCATGGACTGTCCTTTCTTCATCAGATGGGCGATGGCACCGACCATTCCACACCGGGCAGCAGGCAACAAGGCAAGTTTGATGGGCATTGCCTGTGAGTCGGTGATCCCCGGAATTCCGGGGATTAAGCGTGCACTGCCGGTGCTGATTCCTGCAAGGTTGCTGAACGGCACTGCAGGCCCGGGCGCGACTTCCTAGTGTGTGCTGTGGGAGCGGGCCAAGCTGCTGCCCTGAGAGCTGCGAGGTGCTGATGAGCGTGCAAGAGCCCGAGAAGCGCACGGTGGGATTAATTGCCGACCCTGGCATAGCCGATGCGATGGCCAATCGGATCGCTGCCCGGCTGGAAGGGGTCATGGAGAAGCTGCAGGCGCACGAGCAGCAGTGGGACGTGCAGGTAGCTCCCTTTTCCCTGCCCTTGGGGGAGAGCGGACGGGTCGCGCTGAACGACAAGGTGCCCAGGCTGCGGGAAAAGCATGGCTGGGACTTCATCATCTACCTGACCGATGCACCGCACTACGTGCAGAACCGGCCAGTGCGTTCGGTAATTTCCGTCGAGGATGCCTCGGCCGTGCTTTCCATGCCCAGCCTCGGGTTGGCCCGACCACGCACCGTGGCACGGGAACTGGCCGAACTGGTCAGGGAATTGGCTACCGGCAAGCAGCCGGCTCCGCCTCCGACCCCGCTGGGACGGGCGATGAGCGTGCACGCCAGCCGGCAGGACGGGCAGAACGAGCAGAACCGCATCTCGAGCATCGAGGGTTTGCGCGGGCGGTTGCTGCTGATCGCCGGGATGGTGCGCAGCAACCAGCCGTGGACACTGGTGCCGCGGCTTTCCTCCGCGATGGCAGGTGCGGTGGCCACCGGTGCTTTCGGCGTGTTCTACACGAGCATCTGGTCCATGGCCGACTACCTGCCTGCCGGGCGGCTTTCGCTGATCACGGTCTCAAGCATCCTGATCCTCACGCTCTGGCTGCTGCTGCACAACCGGTTGTGGGAGAGGCCCAAGGGCAACCGCCGCCGCGAGCGGATGGTCGTCTACAACGCGGCCACCGTGCTGACGGTCGGGTTTGCCGCGACGGTCATGTACCTGCTCTTGTTCCTCGCCTTGCTGGCAGGCTCGCTGATTGTCATTGACCAGGAATACCTCGCCTACCAGTTGCGCCACGATGTCACGCTGGCCGAATACATCAACCTTGCCTGGCTGGCATCCTCGCTGGGAACCATGGGCGGAGCCATCGGCTCCAGCTTTGACGAGGTCAAGGAAGTCCAGCGCGCTACCTTCAGCCAGCGCGAATACGAGCGGAGGAATATGGAATTCACCATCAGCAAGGATGACGTGGAATGATCCCCGGGCCCTATGGCCCGGGGACCTGTTCACCGTCCTACGGCTGGTTCTTGCCGCCGTTCACGTGCACCGTGGAACCGACCACGTAGGAAGCCTCATCGCTGGCCAGGAACACATAGGCCGGGGCCACTTCCACCGGCTGGCCGGCCCGGCCAAGCCAGGTATCGTGGCCGAACTCAGGCAGCGCCTCGATCGGCTGGCCATCCGAAGGCTGCAATGGAGTCCAGATGGGGCCCGGAGCCACGGCATTGACCCTGATGCCCTTCTTCGCTGCCTGGGACGCCAGCGACTTGGTGAAGTTGCTGATCGCGCCCTTGGTGGCGGCATAGTCCATCAGGTGATCCGACGGATCGAAGGCCTGGATGGAGGTGGTGTTGATGATGGAGCCGCCTTCGGGAAGCACCTGCAGGGCTGCGCGGCTCAAGGCGAACATCGCGAAGATATTCACATCGAAGGTGGCTTCGACCTGCTCGTCGCTCAGCTCTTCCAGGGACTCGACGCTGATCTGCTTGCCGGCGTTGTTCACCAGGATGTCCAAGCCATCCAGCGCGGTCACCGCCTCATCGATCAATGAATCGCGGTAATTGCGGTCCCGCAGGTCCCCGGGCAGCAGGTGGACTTCGACTCCCGCATCTTCCAGGACCCCGGCGATGGCGTCGGCATCAGGCTGTTCGGCGGGCAGATAGGCCAAGGCGACCTTGGCCCCTTCGCGGGCGAAGGCGATGGCCACCGCCGCGCCGATGCCGGAGTCGCCGCCGGTGATCAGGGCGCGCTTTCCAGACAGCCGGTCCCGGCCCTTGTAGCTGCGCTCGCCGTGATCCGCCTTGGGCTTCAGGTCCCGGTCCAGGCCCGGTTCCTCCTGGCGCTGTTCGGGCGGGCTGATCTTTTCCTTGCCGGCGCGGTCTTCGCTTCCGGTACCGAGCGGCTCAGTGCGGTCCTGGGGGTTCTTCTCGGGCATGGGATTTCCTCCTGCTGTTGCGGCAGGACGCCGGCGCGGTGCGCTCAGCGGCGTCCGGGTTCACATCCAGTGTGCTCCGGGCCTTCCGCTGCGCGAGGGTCCCCTCCACCTTCGGCGGCAACAGCCAGACTTTTTTCTGCGAAGATCCAGTTTCGCACCCCGCTGCATGAATTGTGCTACCGCTGAAGTCTGGGATTCAGCGCAAAGTCCGTCAGGGGCACTGTCCCCTGATCAGCGAAGTGGCTAGCGTGGAACGCACAGTGCTGGCACTGCAAGGAGCCAGCTGGCGAAGCGTACGAGGGAGGAAACCCATGGCAGGCAAGAGCCGGATCAAGGATGAAGAACTCTACGAGGAGCTGCGCGAGGAGGGGAACTCCAAGCAGAAGTCGGCGCGCATCGCCAACGCCGCCGCCCGCGATGGCCGGTCAGCAGTGGGCAAGCGCGGAGGAAAGGCCGGGGACTACGAGGACTGGACGGTCCGGGAACTGCAGGACCGGGCCAAGGAAATCGGCATTGATGGCCGTTCGAAAATGCGCAAGGCCGAACTCATCGAAGCCCTGCGCAATTCATAGCAGACCGCCACGGAAGGAGACACAATGAGTGAACGCGAGAAGCCCGAGAATCCGGCTCGCACCACGCAGCCCGATGACGATGCCCAGCCAGGGGACGAGCGCGTGGTTCGCCGGGGCAGCATCAACGAGAACACCGAAGATGAATCCGAGGAGAGGGAAGAACGCTATGACGCGGGCTGAACTTTCCTGCCAGCGAAAGGACACGCCATGACTGGCAAACCAGTGGACAGCACCCGCAGGCGTCGGCCAGGCCTGTGGCTGGCGATTGTGGGCGGACTGGTGGCCGTGGGATTCGCCATCTATGCGCTGCTCGCAGCGCCGGACAGCACCTCGGGGCCGCTATGGATCGTGGCCGGCTGGGGCGCATTGGTCTTCATCTACGGCCTGTACCGCATTATTCGAGGACCGAGCTCACTGGATGATCCACGCGCCGGCACCGACGCCAACGGACGGTGACGGCGATCCATATAGGAGAATCGCAGCAGAACAAGGGCAGAGCGTCCGGGAAAACCATGGTTTTCCCGGACGCTCTGCCCTTGCGATCCTGCTTGGCTGGCAGCTCTAGTCCTGGGAAATCCCCTCGACCAGATTGCCGGTGCTCTGCTGGTCGTAATAGCGGGCAATATCCGCCTGGGCGAGCATTCCGACCAGCGAATGCCCGTCGATGACTGGAAGCCTGCGCACCTGGTGCTCCTGCATGGTGCGGATTGCTTCTTCGACCGAATCATCGGCTCCGATGGTGACCGGCTTGCCCTGGGCGTAATCGGCGACCTTGGTGCTGGAAGTGACCACACCGTCGGCCACGGCGTTGATGACGATGTCCCGGTCGGTGATCGTGCCGGCCAACCGGTCATCCTTGCCGCAGATGGGCAGCATGCCGACCTGCAAGTCCTTCATCATCTGGGCGGCCACTTGAATCGAGTCCTGCTCCTTGACGCATTTGGCAGGCGAGGTCATTAGTTCCTTGGCTGCAACCATGATCGTGCTCCTTTCGCGTATTTTTGTGGGACACCCTCCACGCTCCAGCACAGCAAGCAGGTCTTCAACCATTGCCAGCGAGCTTGCAGATGAGCCCCCTCGACTCTGGCAACAGCCGATTAATCATGTACTTGTGCAGCCGATAGCTGGTAGTTGGTAGAGAACCGGGAAACGCAACGTGAGGAGAACGACCATGGGATTCATCGACAAAGCCAAAGATGCCATTTCGCATGCTGCCGACAGGTTCAAGGATCCCGACAAGGACCTGGTTGAGAATCTCTGGCCGCTGGGGCAACCCGACGACGAGCACCTGCCAGCCGATTCCGGGGAACCGGCAGAAGAGGGACTGGAACAGCCCGGCAATCACCTGCCTCCTGTCCAAGGAGCCGACCCGGACCTCGACGATTCCCCGGAAGACCAGTATTCCGAAGGCGACGGGGACCGCTAGCTGTCCCATGGCCAAACCGAGTTCAGGAGGCAACCCATGCAGACCTGCGATATCTGCGGCAATGCAAGCGAAACGGTGTTCACGCTCAGCCGGAACGGGCGCTCGGGCCGCTTCGACAGTTTCGAATGCGCCATCCACGCCATGGCCGAAAGGTGCGCGCACTGCGGTTGCGCCATTCTGGGCCACGCCGTCCACCACGGCCCGGAGGCGTACTGCTGCCAGCACTGCGCCGAACACGCTGAGCCATGAGCGCGACAAGCGACTTCAGCCACCCCGCGCTGCTGCTCATTGACCTGCAAGAAGGATTCTTCGAGGAACCGGCTCTGGCGCTGGCCCGCCAGGATCTGGCAGCCCGCTGCAACCAGCTGGCTGTGGCGGCGAGGGCCTGCGGGTACCCGGTGATCAGCGTGCGCACCGTGCACAAGGAAGACAAATCCACCTGGACGCTGAAGATGCTCGAAGACGACCAGGGCTACCTGTTCGAAGGCACGGAGCAGGCCGCGTACCTGGCGGAGCTGGAACTGGACGGGGCCATCGAAGTGGTCAAGCGCCGGGACAGCGCGTTCTGGGATACGGAGCTCAAGGACCTGCTGCTGCGGCACCGCGCCAGTTCGCTGGTGCTCGCCGGGGTTTCTTCCGAGACGTGCATCTCCGCCACCGCGGCCGATGCCTTCGCGGCGAACTTGCCGGTGGCGGTGGCCACCGACGCCACCGCATCGGCCGACCCGGATTTCGAAGGGACTACCTTGGAATTCATGCGCAAGCAGCATCGGCAGAAGCTGAAGACCACCTCGGAAATCATTTCCGATTGGAAACACGAGAAGGAGCTGGAATGTCACTGAATAATTCTGAATTCGACGACGTGCGCAAGGACTCGGACACGGACGAGCCGTTGGATGGGCGCGATAGCCAGCCGGCGGCTGGGTCATCGGATGCACCCCAGGCCCAGGACGCCGAGGATCCATTGCGCGGAGCAGACCGGGTGCTGGAGGAAAACGACGGCGATCCCTTGGCGCTCAATCCCGAAACGCTGCTACCCGAACCGATTGACGGGCAGCGTCCGGTCGACGATACGCTGCTGGACTACCCCGACCAGGATGACGAGCAAGGGCTGGACGCCGAGCGGACCGCCAACCTGCCGGACCAGCGCGAAACACCCGATCAGCAGTAGCGCACCGGTGGGCTGAGAACCGCAGAAGGGGCATCCCGTGCAGGGATGCCCCTTCTGCCCTTGCCATCCCATGGTCACGGACGGGATTCGGCTTCCTGGGTGAAGAAGGAAATCTTGCCGCTGGCTTCCAGGATCGCCAGCCGGATGCTGCTGTAGTTCTCGATGCCTGCCTGGCGGGCGAGCATGCTCAATTCGTCCAGCCCAATGCGCTCGTTGTGCAGGGCCTTGCGGTCCAGGACCCCGTCGCGGATCAGCACAATCGGGCGACCCTGCATCAGCTTGCCCAGCTTGGGCCAGCGCATATTGGCGAAGTTCAGCGCAGCGGCCAGGACCACCATGGTGAATACTGCCAGCAGGCTGCCGGTGAGCGAACGGTCCTCCATGGTGATGCCCTGCTGCACCAGGTCGCCCAGGACGACGAACAGCACCAGCTCGAAGGAACTGAGCTCGCCCAGGGTCGATCTGCCGGCGGCGCGCGTGACCAGCCACAGGATGATGAAGGCGGTGGCTGCGCGGATGACTATTTCCATCAGGGGATCCTCCAAGTTCTGATCTTCAGGTCGGTGCTTTCGCCGTTGACCGTAATTCCGAGCACGCCCTTGGCGCTCGGCGACCATTCGTCCGAAGCCCGGCCCGTGAGGGTGGCAACCATCTGCCGCGACCCCGGTGCCGGGGCCACCTCGAATTCAATGGTTCCGTCAGCTCGGCTCGACTCGGACTCGGGTTCGGGAAAGGCCGAGAAGTCCTCGAAGAGCATGAGATAGTCCTCGCTCAGGTCCAGCGTGACGGTCTCGGGCAAAGGGTCGGCAGAGCTGATCCCAACCCTCAGCTGGATTTCATTGCCGGCACGGACCACCGCGGGAAACTGCAGCTGGACGGCGAAGCCGTCGGCCTGTTGTTCCATGCTCTTCTTCTGGTCGAATGCGCCGAGCAGAGCCGCCAGCACGAAGGATGCAATCACGAGCAGGGCGGCGAGGCTCAGCAACCGGCGCCTGCGATTGCTGTCCTCCGAGGTGATGTCATCCAGCGTCGAGTCGCTGATCTTGGCCTGGAAGATATTCAGCATGGGATGGGGCCCTCCTTGCGCTCTTGCTATCGAGGCTAAGCCGATTCGCCTGCGCCAGGACCAGCCGGGTTCCGGTTCACAGGCGGCATCCAGTTCGCAGCGGCTGGCGCTGGCGCCAACCTGTGCGTTGCGGCCGACCGCTTGAGCCGGCCCGGAAGTGGTGCCACAGTTGCACCAGGAGGAGGAGATCATGACCGTAAACGACCGCATTGAAAGCACCGAATTGGCCTCTCGGCTGGAGGCTCTGCCGCAGTGGCGCAAGCTGGCCGGGAAGCTCTGCACCGTGTACGAGGCCAAGAGCTCGGCAGAGGCCATTGAATTGTTCAGCGACATCGCTGGCGCAGCGCAGATGGCCAACCACCATCCTGATGTGGACTGGCGCTACAACCTCTTGTTCGTTTCGACCGTGTCCCACGATGCCGGGGGCGACATCACCGAAAGGGACCTCGCGCTGGCCTCCGAAATCTCGCAGCGGGCCGCCGCCTTGCATGCCAAAGCGCGCCTGGATTTGATCAAGGTGGTGGAAATCGGCATCGACACCGACGACGCCCAAGCCATAACCGGGGATTGGGCCACTGGCCTGGGCTACCGCGAGCAGCCCGACGGCAGCCTCGCCGATCCTGCGGGCAGGTTGCCGGCCATCTGGTTCCAGCACACCCCGACGCCTCATCCCTCACGGCTGCATCTGGATGTGTGGGTTCCCCACACCGAAAGCGCTGCCGTGCTTTCGCAGCTGGAGAGCCAAGGTGCGGTGCTCGATGAGCGCAGCGCTCCGGGTTTCACCATAGCCAGCGACCACCAGGGCAACCGCTTCTGCATCTGCACCGAGCAGGACCGCTAGCGGCCTTGGCCTGAGCCGGCCATTGCTCCCGTTGCAATCGGCCGGAATCTGGACTGTCCTGCCGGCCAGGGGATAGATTGACAGCGGATAAGCCAGCGGGGCCTCTGGGGGCTCGGATGCTGGGCGCGATGGAAGGAAGCCAATGGGCACCGCACAGGAAATCACCGCCTCGATCTCGCAGCAGCTGCCCTGGCAGGCCGAGCTCTATAAGCATTTCCACCGGCACCCGGAACTGGGCCTGGCCGAGCATGAGACCTCGGCGCGAATCTGCGAGGAACTGGAGGATCTGGGCTATGAAACCTGCCTGATCGGCGGTACCGGAATCGTCGGAATCCTGCGCAATGGCGAGGGGCCTGCGGTACTGGCCCGGGCCGACATGGATGCCCTGCCGGTCGCCGAGGACACCGGGCTGGAATATTCCTCCACGGTCCCCGGTGCCATGCACGCCTGCGGCCATGACATGCACATGGCCACCTTGCTGGGAGCGGCCAAGTTCCTGGCCGGGAACCGCGAGCGCTGGTCCGGCACCTATCTGGCGTTGTTCCAGCCAGCCGAGGAAACCGCCGCAGGGGCCAAGGCCATGGTGGCCGACGGGCTGGTGGAGAGGATCCCGAAGCCCGATGTGGCGCTGGCCCAGCACGTGATGCCCGTCGAAGCGGGGAAGATCGGCACCACCGCGGGACCGATCCTTTCCGCCGGCGACAGCCTGCGCATCACCGTCTACGGGCGCGGGGCGCACGGTTCGATGCCGCATAATTCGGTGGACCCGGTGGTTATGGCTTCGTCCATCGTGCTCAAGCTGCAGACCATTGTTTCGCGTGAAACCCGGCCCGGGCAATTCGCCGTATTGACCGTCGGCGCGTTGAATGCCGGCAGCGCCGCGAACATCATCCCGGACCGGGCCCAGCTGCTGCTGAACATCCGCACCTATGATCTCCAGCTGCGCCAGCACGTCATCGACTCCATCCAGCGCATCGTGCGCGGCGAATGCGCCGCGGCCGGCTCGCCGCGGGAACCGGACTTCGAGTTCTACGACCAGTTCCCGCTGACCAGCAACGACGCGGGGGCCAACGACCGGATCACCAAGGCTTTCGAAGCCCACTTCGACCAGGGCCAGGTCTACCAGGCCGAACCGGCCACCGCCTCGGAGGACTTCAGCATCATCCCCGATGCCTTCGGCATCCCGTACGCCTACTGGACGGTGGGCTGCGCGGATCCGGACGCCTACCGGGCGGCGGTCGCCGAGGGCACCGTTGCCTCGAAGATCCCGGCGAACCACTCGCCATTCTTCGCCCCGGTGATCCATCCGACCCTGGAAACCGGAACCCGCGCCCAGGTGGTGGCCGCCTTGGCCTATCTGGGCCGCGGGGCACAGGACCAGGCAGAACGATGATGTCCACCGCAAGTGGAGCTGGCGGCAAGTAACCAGCACCTGTCCTGCCGGTAAATACACGGTTTATGATTGACGCCACCATGCCCGGGATCCTGCGGGAATGCGGGTGTCTGCCAGTGATTGATAAAAATCAATCGCAAGGATGATTCAAAGTGTCCAAGGCGAGCGCTAGACTGGCAATCGCTCTTCAATCACGCTGCCCTTAATCCGAAGGTCAAGCATGCCGGAGAGCTTGATGCCAGCGAGGATTTTCCACATGCTTCTCAAGCTCATCTTGAAACACTCCAAGCCGTACACGGGGTGGATCATTGCAGTAGTCATATTGCAGCTGGCCACCACCATGGCCACACTTTATCTCCCTAGCCTGAACGCCAGGATCATCGATGTCGGCGTGGTCACTGCCGATATCGGTTATATCTGGCGTACCGGCGGACTGATGCTGGTGGTGGCCCTCATCCAGGTAGCCACCGCGGTGGCCGCCGTCTACTTCGGGGCCAAGACCTCCATGAGCGTGGGCCGCGACATCCGCCAGTCGGTCTTCGAGAAGGTCTCGACCTTCTCGGCACAGGACGTCAACAAATTCGGCGCCGCCACCTTGATCACCCGCGGCACCAACGACGTGCAGCAGATCCAGATGCTCACCTTGATGGCGTTGAACTTCATGATCACCGCGCCGATCATGTCCATCGGCGGCGTGATCATGGCGATCCGCGAAGATCCCGGACTGTCCTGGCTCGTCTGGGTTTCGGTACCGCTGGTGCTCATTGTCGTGGGCCTGCTGGTCATCAAGCTCATGCCGCTGTTCCGCGATATGCAGACCCGCATCGACGGGATCAACGGCGTGCTGCGCGAGCAGATCACCGGCATCCGCGTGGTGCGCGCCTTCGTGCGCGAAGAGCATGAGACGCAGCGCTATGCCGACGCCAACCAGAAGCTGACCGACCTCGGTGTCAAGGTCGGCAACCTGTTCGTGCTGATGTTCCCGGCGATCACCATGATCCTGCACCTGTCCACCGCCGCCGTGCTGTGGTTCGGCGGGCACCGGGTGGATAACAACCAGGTGGAGGTCGGCGCGCTGACCGCCTTCCTGCAGTACCTGCTGCAGATCCTGATGGCGGTCATGATGGGTACCTTCATGGCCATGATGATTCCCCGTGCCATGGTCTCGGCCGACCGCATCTCCGAGGTGCTCGACAGCGAGCCGAGCATGCTCGATGCCGCCGAACGGCAGATCGCGCTGCCCACCCCAGGCACCGTGGAATTCAAGAACGTCAGCTTCGGATACCCCGGAGCCGAGGCGCCGGTGCTCAACGATATCTCCTTCACCGCCAAGCCGGGGCAGACCACTGCCATCATCGGCTCCACCGGTGCGGGCAAGACCACCTTGCTGAACCTGATCCCGCGGCTCTACGACGCCACCGAAGGCGAAATCCTGATCGGCGGGGTGCCGCTGAGGGAACTGGGACGCGACACCATTTCGCGGAACATCTCCGCGGTGCCGCAGCGCCCCTACTTGTTCTCCGGGACCATCGCCAGCAACCTGCGCTTCGGCGCACAGGACGCTACCGAAGATGACCTGTGGGATGCGCTGAGGGTGGCCCAGGCCGACGGTTTCGTCGCCGAACGCGAAGGCCAGCTGGATTCGAAGATCTCCCAGGGCGGCACCAACGTGTCCGGCGGCCAGCGCCAGCGCCTGTGCATTGCCCGGGCCTTGGCCGCGAAGCCGAGCACCTACCTGTTCGATGATTCCTTCTCGGCACTGGATGTGAACACCGATGCCAGGCTGCGTGCGGCCCTGGCCGAACCGACCAAGGACGCCGCGGTGATCATCGTGGCCCAGCGCGTATCGACCATTACCGGTGCGGACCAGATCCTGGTTCTGGACCATGGCGAAATCGTGGCCCGGGGAACCCACGAGCAACTGCTCGAAACCTCGGAAACCTATCAGGAAATCGTGGCATCCCAGCTGAGCGTGGAGGAGGTGGCCTAAATGGCGAAGAAGCAGAAGAATATCGATCCGGAGCAGCTCGAAAGCGAGCTTGCGGACGTCAACGAATTCGATGCCGCGGCGGGAGCCGACGACTGGAGCGGCGGCGCCCCGGTGCGCAAGGCCGAGCATTTCTGGCCATCGGCCAAGCGCCTGGTCGGGCTGATGTCCCCGTACAAGCTGGGCATGGTCCTGGTGTTCGCGCTGATCACCGTGTACGTGGTGCTCTCGGTGATCGCACCGCGGATCCTGGGCAAGGCCATGGACGTGATCTTCGCCGGGCTGATCGGCAAGAACATCCCGGCCGGCACGCCCGCGGAGCTGGTGATCCAGCAGCTGCGCGACTCCGGGCAGGGAACCCAGGCCGACATGCTCTCCAAGGTGGACTTCGTCCCCGGGCAGGGCATCGACTTCACCCAGCTTTCGCAGTACATCCTGATCGTGCTCTCCATGTACTTCGTCGCCTCGCTCTTCTCGTGGGCCTCGGGCTGGCTGCTGAACAAGCTGGTCATGCGCGTGGTCTACAACCTGCGCAAGGACGTAGAGGACAAGATCAACAAGCTGCCGCTGAACTACTTCGACACGCGCCAGCGCGGCGATCTGCTCTCGCGCGTGACCAACGACGTGGACAACATCCAGAATGCGCTGCAGCAGGCGCTGAGCCAGCTGGTCTCCTCGGCCATGACCGTTATCGGCATCGTGATCATGATGTTCGTGGTCTCCTGGCAGATGGCGCTGATCGCGCTGGTGGCCCTGCCGCTGTCGGCAGCTGCCGCGGGCATCATCGGCACCCGGGCGCAGAAGCTGTTCACCGCGCAGTGGAAGAACACCGGCGCGCTGAACGGGCAGATCGAGGAATCCTTCTCCGGCCACGAGCTGATGAAGGTCTTCGGCCGCGAAGCGGACATGGTGGACCGCTTCACCGCCCGCAACGAGGAACTGTACAAGGCCAGCTTCGGCGCCCAGTTCGTCTCGGGCATGATCATGCCGGTGATGAACTTCGTGTCCTATCTGGCCTACGTGGGCATCGCCGTGGTGGGCGGGCTGCGCGTGGCTTCGGGCACGATGAGCTTGGGCGACGCGACCGCGTTCATCCAGTACAGCCGCGAGTTCACCCAGCCGCTGGGCCAGATTGCCGGCGTGGCGAACATGCTGCAGTCCGGCGTGGCTTCGGCTGAACGCACCTTCGAGCTGCTGGACGCCGAGGAACAGGAACCGGACGACGCGCAGGACAGCCTTCCTGCCCGCGCCGACGGGCATGTCTCCTTCAAGAATGTGTCCTTCTCCTACAGCCCTGACAAGCCGCTGATTGAGGACCTGTCCTTCGACGCGGATCCGGGGCACACGGTGGCGATTGTCGGGCCGACTGGCGCGGGCAAGACCACGCTGGTGAACCTGGTGATGCGCTTCTACGAGCTGAATTCCGGGAAGATCATGCTTGATAACCGCGATATCACCGATCTTTCCCGCGCCGACCTGCGCTCGAAGGTGGGCATGGTGCTGCAGGACGCATGGCTCTTTGGCGGAAGCATCATGGAGAACATCCGCTACGGCCGGCTGGATGCCACCGATGAGGAAGTGATCGCGGCCGCGAAGGCGACCTTCGTGGACCGTTTCGTGCGCGCGCTGCCCGATGGCTACGACACCATCATCGACGAGGAAGGCACCAACGTGTCGGCCGGCGAAAAGCAGCTGATCACCATCGCCCGCGCGTTCGTGGCCAACCCGTCGCTGCTGATCCTGGACGAGGCGACAAGCTCGGTGGATACCCGTACCGAATTGCTGGTGCAGCAGGCGATGGCCGCGCTGCGCAGCGACCGCACCAGCTTCGTGATTGCCCACCGGCTGTCCACGATCCGCGATGCGGACACCATCTTGGTGATGGAGTCCGGCCGGATCGTGGAGCAGGGCAACCACGAGCACCTGCTGGGGACCCAAGGCGCCTACTACCGGCTGTACCAGTCGCAGTTCGCCGGCCCGGCCGAGGACGTGGATGCGAATCCGGATACGGCTGCGGTGCCCGCGGTAACCGGCGGAATTCCGCTGGCTGAGACGCCGGAGGCCGAGGCCACGGACGGCAACGCCGTGAGCTAGTGCGATTGCACTGCAAGAACAATGCCGCTGCATGGGGATTTCCCGATGCAGCGGCATTGCTGTCTTCCGGAACAACTCCCTGATTTACCGTTCCGACAAGCAAACAGAAAGAAGAACACGAGACAATAAATGGTAAAAGCCTTTCCGATGAGCTGTTGAAGCCACTACGCTTGCCTTGAAATCGCATAATTCATTGAGGATAAGGAAAAAGCATGTCAGATGCAGCTGTGCCAACTGTTGGCGCAAAACTATCGGCAGAATTCTTGGGCACATTCGTGCTGGTCTTCGGTGGCTGTGGTTCAGCGATCTTCGCGGCCAAGGTCATTGCAGATGAAGCCGTGAACATGGGCATCGGATTCCTGGGCGTAGCTCTGGCTTTCGGTCTTACCGTGCTGATCATGGCGTACGCGGTAGGGCATATCTCCGGCGGCCATTTCAACCCTGCCGTCACCCTGGGTACCGCCTTTGCCGGGCGCACCCCGTGGAAGGATGTCCTCCCGTACATCGCCACGCAGATCATCGCTGCTTCCGTGGCGGGCGCCGTGCTGTTCTGGATCGCTTCGGGCAAGGACGGATTCAATGCCGTCGAATCCGGTTTCGCTTCCAATGGCTATGGCGAGCGATCACCAGATGGCTATTCGCTGGTTGCGGCCCTGGTCGCAGAGATCGTCTTGACTGCGATCTTCCTGTACGTGATCCTCGGTTCCACCGACAGGCGCGCACCGCAGGGCTTCGCGCCGATCGCTATCGGCCTGTCATTGACCCTGATCCACCTGGTGTCCATTCCCATCACCAATACTTCGGTTAACCCAGCGCGTTCCCTGGGCGTTGCATGGTTCGCCGGTCCGGAAGCCCTGGGCCAGGTATGGCTGTTTATCCTGGCACCGATTATCGGTGCGGCCATTGCCGGTGTCAGCTACAAGGTGCTCTTCCCGGCCTTCGTGGACAAGGCTCGCGAGGGTTTCGACAAGAACTAGCCATCCTCCTCCGATTTCCCGGGAACTGCAGTTCCAGTACCGGGGAATCCGGCGGGTCTTGTCGACGGACGGACCCGCCTATAGCAATGGCAATGCCGCAGCATCAGTTCCCTGGTGCTGCGGCATTGCTGTTTCCAAGAGCGCGTCCGGCCAGCCTTGCGCCATGCCAACCGGCACTTGAGCGATGATGCGCGGCAGCTGCTCAGCCTGCCGATTTCCGGAGATCGTCCACAGTGCAGCGGGCATCAACGCGTGCCGCATCACCGGGCAAAGCCGCGCAGCAGCACCCGGCCGTGCCCGCGATAGCCTATGGGCTATGCGGCAAGGATTGCCTGCCGGGGCGTACGGTTCTCTTCCACATGGCACTAGCTGCCACACCGAGCAGCAGCGGTCCGGCGACGTTGAACACCCGCCAGATGATGAGGGCCGCCAGCACCGGCTCCTGCACGGCGTCCGTCCCGGCGGCCTCGATGCACGCAACCGAAATGGCCACGTCCACCACGCCCATCCCGGACATCGGGAAGGCAGTCAGCGGGAACGCAAACAGGAACGCGACGGCGATATCCATCATGGACAGGGCCCCTGAATCCAGGCCCACGAAGCGGATCGCCAGCAAGAGCAGCAATCCGTCGAGGAACACCATGACGAATGAAACCGCCACAGATCTGGGGAACGCATAGCTGAAGCGCGTGGAGAGCTCGCGCTGGAAGTCCAGGCATTTCTGCCCCCAGCTGGCAGGGCTGATGCTGCGCTTGAAGCGGCAGGCGAACCTGCCGCAACTTTCGCCCAAGGCCTTCGCCGCGGTATCCGAACGGGTGATGACCAGCACCACGGCGATGAGCACTGCGGCGATCAGCAAGCTGATGGCATCCAGCCAGCGGAATCCGAGGGCCCGTCCGGTGGCTAGCACCAGGGCGAAGCCGAAGAGCGGCGCGGCGAAACGAACGATGAAGAACGTCAGGGCATTCATCGTGGTGCCGGCAATGGCCACCGGGGTACTGATGCCCCACGAAGAGAACATCGCCACACGCAGTGCCATATCGCTGGGCGGCGGAGCAAAAGCGGTCAGCATCGTGGCCGCCAGGTCATTGATCGTCGCCCGGTAAAGCGAGATGCCCTCGATGTAGTAGGACAGCGGGGCGGCATTGGCCACCTGCCGAGCCACCAGAACGGCCAAGAGAATCAGCAGGTGCCACCAGGACAGCTGGCCCAGGGCGCCGCCAACGGATTCCCAGTCCATCGAGCGCATCATGCGCACGATGGCGATCGTGGCCGCCAATCCCAAGGCAAAGAGCACGCCGCGGCGCAGCCAAGCTTTCAGCGTCGAATTCCAGGCGACCATGCGGTTGCCACCTTTCGCAGGAGACGGCCCGCCGTACTACGGCGCGGCGGGCCGATGAGCATCAGTTGCCAAGCTGCCAGGCCAAAGCCTTGGACTTCAGGATGGCATATTCTTCGGCGGTGATGTAGCGGATATGGGAAACAGCGCCGTTCCAGGAACGCTGCAGCTGGGCGTCCTGGCCCTCGGCCATTCCCCGGCCGCGGCCGACCACGCAGCGCCATACGGTCAAGAACGGGACGATGAACAGAAACAGCAGCCCGAGGGCCCTGAACCAGCCGTCGAACTTTCCGTCACCGATGAATTCGGCGATGAACGCGAAGACCACTCGTATCAGCCAGGACAGGTTCAGGAAAGGCTACTCGGACGGATCGGGGATCTCGTCTGGTCGGTAGCGCGGCAACCGGGAAGCTGGAAGGGCGGCGACCGCACTGAGGCCGGCCAGGATCAGGAAGCCCAGGCGCAGGGTACGCAGGCGCTCCTCCTCGTTCAGCTCCACAGCCGCGGCGATCTGCTCGTCGGTGGCGGTGGTTCCGGCCAGCACGTTGGCCAATTCGTCATTGCTGACGAAGTTCACGTTGTCCAGGGAAACCTGGGCTACGAGTTCCCCGGGCAATTCCGGGTGCTCTTTGACCGAGGTGGTGACTCCTGCCGTAAGCACAGTGACCAGCACGGCGCCCATCACGGCGGTGCCCATGGCGGAAGCAAGGTTCTGCGTTGTGCCGCGCAACGAACCGACGTCGCCGGCCAGCTTCTTGGGCACGGCCGTAACCAGCACGTTGAAGACCACGGTCACCAGGGCGCCCTGGCCAATGCCGAAGACGATCAGGCCGATGATGGTCGGCAGGGTCTCCCAGTTGTTCGTCACCACGAAAGACAGCCAGATCAGCGCCGCGGTGGTCAACGCGAAGGAGAACAGTGCAATAGCGCGCGGGGAGAAGCGGCGGTAGAAGCGCACGATCAGCGTGGCGGTGATGAACACCGTCAGGTTGAACGGCATCATGGCCAGCGACGTGTCGAACGGGGTGCGTCCCTGGACGACCTGGATGTAGGTCGGCACGGTGAAGTTCACCGCGGCTTCCATGGCCACGATGATGAACATCGCGTACACCGCCGAGCGCTCGGTCGGGTTGTTGAGCACGCGCAGATCCACCAGCGGTTCGCGGCCAGCGCGCATGCGTGCGCGGGTGCGCATGAAGAATAATTGGCCGAAGACCACGCCGAGCACCACGAAGAGCGGTGCCGGGGAGAGGCTGCCCAGCGAGAACGGCGCCGCATCCTTCGCGGCCAGGACGCCCCAGGTGTTGAGGTTGTTGAAGCCCAAGGTCAGTAGCACAATGGCCGCACCGATCAGCGCCGAGGCCACCAGATCGATCTTGACGCCCGGGTTGCCCTTATCTGAACGCAGCTTGAAGCTGAGGATGAAGACCAGGACGGCCAGGCCCAAGGTCACCAGGAACACCGGACGCCAGCCGACCAGGGTGCCCAGAGTACCGCCGATCAGGAAGGCGCTGACACCGGAGAAAGCACGGGCGGAACCCAGCGAACCGACCGCGGTAGCCTGTTGTTCGCCACGGTAGTTCTCGGCAATGAGCGCTACCAGCGCCGGAACGATGATGGCCGCACAGGCGCCTGCCACTACCTGGCCGCCGATGGCCCAGCCCACGGTGGGGGAGAAGATCATCATCAAGCTGGAGATGGCAAAGAGCGCCACCACGGTCCGGAAGATCAGCACCCAGCCGACGCGCGCACCGAGCTTGGCACCGGTCATCACCAGGGCGGCCACAGCCAGGCCGTAGACCACGATGGTGGAGCTGGCGGTGGTCGGCGGAACGCCGAAGTCCTCGACAATTCCGCCTAGCGAGATCGGCAGCGCGGCGACGTTGAAGGACATCAGCACCTGGGCGAGGAAGAGCCCTACCATGGGTGCCCAGGAGCGCTTCACCTCGGGAGCTGTGGTGGTATTCGGATTAGACATGGGTGCCTTTCACATGGGCGGAGGAAGCGAAGAGATTAAGGCCAAGAGCCTTGGACAGGTAGGCGCAGACGCGCTGGCTGCGCACCGAATTGCCGGCTCGATCCAGCGGAGGGGAATACAAGCCGAGCGCGCCTTTGCCTGGCGAGATGGCCACCATGCCTCCGGCTACCCCGGACTTCGCCGGCAATCCGATCTCGAAGAGCCATTCGCCGCTGCGTTCGTACAAGCCGCAGGAGGCCATGAGGGCCAGCGTATCCCGGGCGGTTTCAGCCCCGATGACCTTCTGTCCGGTCACCGGATTGACGCCTCCGTCAGCCAGCGTTGCACCCATGATCGCCAGATCGTGCGCGGTCACCGACAGCGAGCACTGGCGGGTATAGATGTCCACGACCTCAAGCGGGTCGATCGTGATGCGCCCGTAGCTCTCCAGCAGTCTTGCAATGGCCTTGTTGCGGGTGTTGGTGGCCATCTCCGAACGGTATACCTCGCCGTCCAGTTCAAGCTGGCGTCCGGCAAATGCCGAGAGCCCCGAGCGGATGTTCTCCCACTGCTCCGCCGGTGAGCCGCCGGCCATCAGCGCGGTGGTGGCCAGCGCTCCCGCATTGACCATGGAGTTCATGGGGCTGCCGTCGTTCAATTCCAGGGCCATGACCGAATTGAATGGCAACCCGGTGTTATTCACCCCAATACGCTCGTGCATTCGCTCGTGCCCGAGGGCTTCGCAGACAAGAGCGAAGACAAAGGCCTTGGAAATGGACTGGATGGAGAACTTCAACTCGGTATCCCCCGCGGCGTAGTGCCCGCCGAACACATCGATCATGCTGATGCCGAACCAGGCCGGGTCTGCTTGTGCAAGGACCGGAATGTAGTCGGCTACGTCGCCATCGGCATGGTCTGCGTAACGGGCGTGCGCTGCATCGATGACCTGTTTTACGCGCTCCTTGGTGGGAAGGTCGCCGGTGAAGGAATGCTGGGGGACATCTTGGACGTCGGCCTCGAACATGCGGGTCCTCTCGTAGGGTGAATGCGGTGCGTGGTGGGGCTGCTAGAGCGAGTCGAGGATCTGGTCGACTTCCGGGAAGCGTTTCACCGATGGGTTCTCGATCAGTTGTCCCCGGGCCGAGACCATGACCGGATGCTCCAAGGTGCGCAGGTTCTCCAGCGGGTTCTCCCGGACCACGACGAAGTCTGCTTCCAGGCCCGGCTCCAGCGCTCCAGTGGTTTGCTCCAGTCCGAGAATCCGTGCATTGGCTCCTGTGGCCGAATGCAGCACTTGGGCCGGGGTGAGGCCGGCATAGCGCACCGCGTAGTCCATTTCCCGCCAGGCGCCGTAGTGGGTGACGTACGTCAGTGCCGAATCGGTGCCGAAGCCGAGGCTGATCCCGTTTTCCACCGCGGAGCTGATTCCGGAAAGCATTTCTTCCCAAACCAATTCGGCGTTGGCACGCACAATGCGGTTGATGCCGGTGACCGAAGGGTCCAAGGTGACCAGGGGAAGGCAGGCGGTGATGGTGGGAACCAGCGCGCTGGTGCCGTGGAGCGAGTTCGGATTGTCGAGGAACAACTCGATCATTTCCTGGGTCATCGAGGCCCCGTGCTCGATGGTGTCCACGCCGGCTCGCAAGGCCCGAGTGATGCCCTCGGCGCTTTGGGCATGGGCAGCGACCAGCACGCCGGCGTTATGCGCTTCTTCGCAGATGGCACGCATTTCTTCCACGGTCATCTGCGGACGTCCGGCTTCGCCGATGGCTCGTGCATCAGTCACCCCGCCGGTGGCGGCAATCTTGATTGCGGTGGTTCCCTTGCGCAGATTCAGGCGCACGTTCTTCCGGGCATCCCACGGATTGTCGGAGACCAAAGCGATCTGCGGAGCGCCGTGTCCGCCCGAGACTGCCAGCAATGGTCCTGCCGGGATCAGCCGTGGGCCGGGATACTTCCCCGCAGAAATTGCGTCGCGGGCACGCACCACTTCATAGCGCACGTCGCCAAGAGATCGGATGGTGGTCACGCCGCTGTGAAGTTGGGTCTGCACGTTCGTTCTGGTCCGGCGGTCCAGAATGAGCTTTCCGACCGGAGAATGCAGAACTGCGAGCAGTGCCGCTTCGGCAGTTTCGCTGGTCAAATATGACGGCATGCGACGTCCGTCGGCGAACAGATGGGCGTGGGCGTTAATCAGGCCCGGAAGTACGAACCGGCCGGTGCCGTCGATGATGCGGTATCCCTCAGGGATGGCGGCGCCCGCACCCGCTGACTCGATGATTCCCTGGGAATTGACGACGAGGTTGGCATCCCGGATGACAGATCTTGTTCCATCGGCTCTAACAAGATCAACGTGTTGCAGGGCAAATGGAAGCAAGATTCGTTCCGATCGGATAGTTTCAGGTCAGGTGATTTCCAATCTATAGCAAGTGGCGGAAATATCGGATGTTTTTCATTTGACGTCGGCTTGTTTTATCCCCTTGCAGAACCCAAGACCCTGTGTCGAAGGGCTGTCATGATCGGTTCTCGAGACCACATGGCCTGAAGATGGAGATAGACACGGTGAAGCTGGAGTTTCACATTATTCGCCTAGACGATTAGTTTCGCGACGATCCGTACTTCACACAGCCCTCTGTGCAGTCCACAATGCACTCGGCATTCCATACGATGCGTCTGTTGTCCCAGGCCAATAGCTCCGATCACATAACGTGGTATGCCAGAGTCGAACCCCAGAAGATCAGGCTTTCATATTGCCCAGGCCGCTTGGTTTGATGTCCGTCGGCTAGATGGAGAGCGCAACGGCACCTGGATCTCCGATCCGTCTCATCAGCCCTGGCTAAGGGGTCCAATGCCCATCGCAGCGGGCACAGAAGCCCAAGAAGAACTCGGAGTAATTGGGGCCACGCGTTGGGCGAATCCACATAGAAGGCGATTAGGCTTGTCATATGCAACAACGGCCAGAGTACATGAACCCTTATTTGGCTCCACGGCCCAAGCAACGCGTCTTCAACGCCGGGCAATTCACCAAGGGCGACTTCTGGACAGTTCTTGCCTACCTCGTTTTCTTTGTCGGGGGCGCGGCGGGCCTCATCGGCTTGATCCCTGGCTACATGGATGCCTTCTCCACCCAGGAGCAGGCGCTGTTCGGGATCAACCTGATCCTGTATGTCACCTTCTTCATTCTCGCGATGATGCAGTGCGGCCCGCAGTTCTTCGAGTCGTTCAAGACCATGCGGTACCACCCCTGGGCCAAATGGCTGATGCTGCCCGGAGGCTGGTTCCTGACCATCATGGCCAACGGAATCATCGCCGCCTTGACGGGCCAAGCGGCCACCAGCGAGAACCAGGCGGCCCTGGAATCCATGGCCGGAACGGTGCCGTTGCCGGTCATGCTGGTGGTCACTGCGCTCTTCGGCCCATTCGTCGAGGAATACCTGTTCCGCCATCTGCTCATCGGCAAGCTTTCACGCAAGCTCAACGTCTGGCTTTGCGCACTGATCTCCACGGTGCTGTTCGCCAGCATCCACTTCATTGGCGCGGGCATCGGCTCGTGGCTGGAAGTCGTGCCGTACTTCATGCTGGGCGTCATGATGGGTGTTGCCTACATCCTCAGCGGCAAGTCGCTGGCCTACTCCTACATGCTGCATGTCATTAACAATGCCGTAGCGCTGCTGGTGGTGTACCTGATCTACCCGCTGCTTCCCGCCGGAGCCTAGGCAGTGGCATTTACCGGACTCGAACCGAACACCCCCCGCCTATCGGGGCATGCTGCTGGCGCTTTTTGCCGGCGGCGTCGCCACGTTCTCCCAGCTCTATGCGGTGCAGGGGCTGCTGCCGGTCATCGCCGGCTATTTCCACATCACCTCCTCGCACACGGCACTTGCCGTTTCATCAGCGACCCTGGGTCTGGCGTTGGCCGTTACTCCATGGGCCATCATTTCCGACCGCGTCGGACGCCGCAAGGTCATCAGCATCGCCCTGATCTCCTCGGTTGCCCTGGGACTGCTCAGCTGCCTGTCGCCAAGCTTCGAGTTCCTGGTGGCGATCCGCTTCTTCGAGGGCATCGCCTTGGCAGGTGTCCCCGGCTCTGCACTGGCCTTCCTCGTCGACGAAGTCAATCCGCGAGCCGTGGCCGTGGCCAGCGGCACCTATATCTCCGGCACCACCCTTGGCGGGCTGGCCGGACGCTTGGTCGCCAGCTTTGTCGCAGACCCCGCCGGCTGGCGCTGGGGGATCGCGGCAGTGAGCATCATGGCCGGCCTGGCGACGCTCTTCTTCCTGTTCAAGGCGCCCAGCGCCCAGGGCTTCGACCCCATCCACGGCCAGAACCTGCGCAGCATCGCCAAGAAGTTCGCACATGCATTGCACGGCAAAATGGCACTGGTCTATGCCCAGGGATTCTTGCTCATGGGTGGATTCGTGGCCGTCTACAACTACCTGGCTTTCCGGCTGGAAGCACCGCCGTACCTGATTCCGGCTTCGTGGGCGGCATTGGTCTTCCTGGCTTACCTCTCTGGAACCTACACCTCGGTGGCCAGCAGCAAACTCGTCGCCAAGGCCGGACGGCGAAATACCCTGCGCCTCAGCATTCTCACCAGCGCCCTGGGCCTGCTGCTGACCCTGGCCGGGAACCTGGTCGTGATCATCAGCGGGTTGCTGATCTTCACCGCTGGATTCTTCGCGGCCCACGCGGTCGCCAGCGGGTGGGTGCCGGTGCTGGCCACCGAAGCCAGGGCGCAGGCCTCCAGCCTGTACAACTTGTTCTACTATGTGGGCTCATCACTGCTTGGTTGGCTCATCGGCATCCCCTTCATGCACTACGGCTGGGCCAGCGTCGTGCTGTGCGTTGGCGCGTTGCAGGTGGTTGCCCTGATCCTGGCTTCCTTGCTCTCCAAAAGGGACCCATCCCTCCGCGGATAATTCCTATTCCGCATTCGGAATACTCAACTTTGCGCGGAATATCAGGTCAGATGGTCGAATTCTCCTGATACCCACCTGGCATAGCGTTCCGCAGAGAACTGGACCACCCGGTGGGCATCGGCCTGAATGCAGGCCGCGAAGTTGTTGTAGAGGCGGTCGAACTTCACCGGCTCCAGATCCTTGGCCATGCGCCGCACCACGGCAGCCGAGAGCGGGATGCGGTTGGGGTAGCTGCGCAAGAAGGTCGCATTGCCATCGGCCACGGGGAAAATCGCGTCGCCAGCCAGCAGGACTCCGCGGCCATCGGCTCCTGCTTCCCAAACAGCCGCAGTGCTGCCCGGGAAGTGGCCGCCGAGCTGCATCAGCCTGATCCCGGGCAGCACCTCAAAAGGCTGGGACCAGGTCCTGATGGCGGCTGAGGAATACTGGACCCACTGCGCATCTTTCTCGGCGACAAGGATCGGCGCATTACCCAGCGCCTGGCTGTATTGCTGCTGCACCCCGTACATGTGCGGATGGCTTGCCACAATGGCCGCCAGCTTTCCGCGGCTTTCCAGCCAATCAATGATTTCTCCGGTAATCAGCCCGGGCACGTCGAAGAGCAGGTTGCCCGCGGTGGTCTCCACGAGCAAGGAGCTCTGGCCAATGCTGATTTCGGGCGACGCAATCGCATTGAGCCCCGGTTCCAGGGAAGTGATCGTCAGCTGATGGCCGGCTGCTGCCAGGTCTTCGGTGCGCACCCAGCGCTGGGTTCCGCCCGGAATATACTGGCGTTCGTCGGCGCAGATGGGGCAGGTGCCGGTAGGTTGCGGGCCCGGCGGGAACTCCACGGCGCAACCCGCGCATTGCCAATGGCCAATATGTTCTTGTCCCATGGGAAACCTGTTTTCTGGTGGCGGTGCTGGCTATGCCCTGCTTGCTTCCAAACCTAGTACTCGCTCCGGACGCAGGAAAGAGGACTGCATCGGGAATCCTCTTGCGCGCAAGCAAATGGTGAAAGTCCACTCTGCTTCGTAGAGTTGAGGTTGTGAATCCTTCAACCCCCACCGAATCCCCGCGGAGCTTGGCCCGGCAGATCCTTGCCTTGGCAGTTCCCGCCTTGGGTGCTTTGATCGCCGAGCCGCTGTTCTTGATGGCCGATTCGGCCATCGTGGGCCACCTTGGCGTGGCCGAGCTGGCCGGTGCCGCACTGGGCACCACGGTGCTGCACACTGCGGTCGGGTTGATGATCTTCTTGGCCTATGCCACCACGCCAGCTGTAGCCAGAGCCCTGGGCGCAGGCAACCCCGGCAAGGCCATGGCGGCGGGGCGTGATGGCATGTGGTTTGCCGTAGTCCTCGGGGTGGTGCTGTCGCTGCTCGGATACTTCAGTGCCGATCGGCTTGTGGGCTTGATGGGCGGCGAGGGGGAAACCGCTGGATTCGCCGTCGATTACATCAAGTACTCGATGCCTGGCCTGACCGCGATGCTGCTGGTCCTGGCAGCCACCGGCGTGCTGCGTGGCATGCAGGACACGAAAACACCGTTGATCGTGGCCACTGCTGGCTTCGGATTGAATATCGTCCTGAACTTCGTGCTGGTCTACTGGGCCGATATGTCCGTAGCCGGTGCCGCGCTTGGCACATCGATCGCCCAGTGGATGATGGCGGTGGTGTATTTGTGGATGATCTTGCCAAGAATCCGCAAGCAAGGAATTTCCATGGCGCCGAGCTGGTCCGGGTTCATTTCCACCGGGCAAGTCGGTTCCTGGCTGATGCTGCGCAACCTGAGCATGCGCGCCGCGTTGCTCCTCACGGTTCTTGTCGCCACCAACGCCGGCACCCAGACACTGGCAGCGCACCAGCTGGTCTTCACGATCTTCAGTTTCCTGGCCTTTGCACTGGATGCATTGGCCATTGCGGCCCAGGCCATGATTGGCCAGGAGCTGGGCCGCGGGGATGCAGAGCAGGTCCGCAAGCTCACCGGGATCATGAGCCGCTGGGGCATCTGCTTCGGCGTGGTCACCGGGATCCTGCTGCTTGCCACCTCGTGGGTCTTCCCGATGATCTTCACCCCGGATGAGCAGATCCGCCAGCTGACCACCGTTGGGCTGTGGGTGCTGGCATTGTCCCAGCCGTTGTGCGGTTTAGTGTTCGTGCTGGACGGCGTGCTCATCGGTGCGGGGGATGCCCGCTATCTCGGGTTGGTAGGCGTAGCCAACCTTGTTCTCTACGTGCCGATGCTCTGGGCGGTTCAGGTCTTTGCCAAGGACTCCACGTCAGCGATTCTGTGGATATGGGTCGCTTTCGCTATCGGCTACATGGCGGCTCGCGGCGTGAGCCTGTCCCTGCGTGCCAGGAATAGTGCATGGATGCGGTTGGGCAGCTGAACCCAGGCCGCCAGGCCGCTCGCCACTGATCACCTGGAGCTTCATCGTCTGGGCGGCAATCTCATGGGCGACCGTATGGTCCAGCGAACTGGTGGTGCCCGGCATCCGGATCCGGAGGCAACGACTATTGCGTTGGACTGAGGGTGCGGCCGACACCGGTACGGGTCATTGCCGTTTACCGGATGACGGTCTCGCGTTCGGTGCCTTCGAAGATGTTCTCGCGGACCACGAAGAAGTCCACGTCCCCTGGCTGGCGGAGTTGCGGCAGGCTGCCCCACTGCGCCGGAGAAGAACGTGTCGTGCACGCCAAGCTTCTCACTCCGGTTATCGGGCATCGTCTGCCGGCGAGCACGGAGATGCTGTGTGCCTTACCCGTGATGCACCAATGGTTGGCCGCTAGTGATGGCCCAGCATGGCTCGGCGGATGGATTCCAGATGCAGCGCCATGGCCTCGGTGGCCGCTGAAGGATCCGAATTCTGTATGGCGGCAAAGATCGACTGGTGCTCGGCCAGCTCGTCCGATTGGGACATGTATGGCTGCATGGAGGGCAACACGTAGTGGGCCCGAGCGGTCTGCGTGAAGCAGTTCTCCAGGCTGTCCACAATGCGGGAGTTGCGCGATGCCGCGGCCAGTTCGCTATGGAAGCACTGGGCGGCATGCATGGAGGCAATGGGGTCGGAGACCGCCAGCTTTTGCTGGGCTTCAAGGTGCCCGGCCAGGGAAACTACAAGCGCTGCCGAATGCATGCTGGCTACCTGTCCCGCCACATGCGGTTCGAGCAAGCTGCGCAGTTCCAGGACTTCATAGACATCATTCATGGAGATGGCGCGAACCAGATAGCCCTTCTTGGGCAGCACCTGCAGCAGGCCCTCGCTGGTGAGTTGGCGCAGGGACTCGCGCACCGGGGTCTTGGAGACCTCGAACTCCTGGGCCAGTGCCGGCTCGATGATCAGGCTTCCCGGGGCAAGTTCCCCGCGGTTGATGCGTTCGCGCAAGGTGAGCGTGAGCTGTTCGGAGAGCGAGCTGGCCATGGTTTTCCGATTCCTAAGGGGCGTAACTTGGCGACCTGATCTAGCTATCGCTCTGGGCAACACTCTAGTCTGGGATGAAATATATTTCAGGTATCTTACGGAACACCACTTTATCGCAAGGACTACGACTGTGCCGATCACCCAGAACTCTGCCAGCACGCAGCAAGCGCGCAACCGGCGCCGGGCCCTGTTCGCCTCTGTCTTCGGCACGGCCATCGAATGGTACGACTACGCGCTGTATGGCGCGGCCGCATCGGTGGTGATCGGTCCGCTGTTCTTCGCCGGGGCCGGTGAATCGGCGGCCTCGATCGCGTCCTTTGCGACCTTCGCGGTGGGCTTCGTGGCCCGCCCGCTGGGCGGTGTGCTCATCGGCCACCTGGGGGACCGGTTCGGGCGCCGCCCGGCCATGCTGCTCTCGGTCATCCTGATGGGCATCGCCACCGTGGGCATCGGCCTGCTGCCGACCGCGCAGACCTGGGGCGTGTGGTCCGTGGGCCTGCTGGTGCTGCTGCGCCTGATCCAGGGATTCGGCGCTGGCGCGGAACTGACCGGTGCCATGACGCTGGTGGCCGAATACGTGGAGCCGAGAAAACGCGGGTTCTACACCTCGCTGGTGCTCTCCACCCCGCCGCTGGGCATTGCGCTGGCCACCGTGTGCTTCTTCCTGGTCTCGCTGGCCGGTGACGAAGTACTGCTCGGGTGGGCCTGGCGCATCCCATTCCTGGTCTCGGCACTGCTGTTCGTCGTGGCCATCTACATCCGCAACAAGCTGGAAGAGACCCCGGACTATGCCGCCGCCATGGCCTCGGCCCGTGCCGAGCAGCAGCAGGCCAAGCTCCCCATCGTGCAGGTTTTCGCCGCGCACTGGCGCCGCGTGGCCCTGGGCTTCCTGGCCATCACCGGGCACAACGCGGTGAACTACATCCTTGCGGTCTTCGCGCTGAGCCTGATGGTCACCAGCGGCATGGAACGCAGCCATGCGCTGCTGGCGGTCACCTTAGGCTCCCTGGTCTCCGTATTGCTCACGCCGGTGGGCGGCTGGCTAGCCGACCGGTTCGGCGCCTCCAAGGTGCTGGCGGCAGGAAATATCTCCGGCTTGGTCCTCGCTTTCCCGATCTTCGCACTGATCTCCACCGGCGAGTTCGTCCTCGGGTTCCTGGGCATCGCCGCCGGCTACGCGCTGGTGATCCCGTGCACTTCCGGTGCCCAAGGGGCCTTCCTCACCGAGCTGTTCCCCGTCTCGGTGCGCTTCTCGGGGATTGCCATCGCGCGCGAACTGAACGGCGCCATCGTCGCTGGGCTCTCACCGCTGATTGCCGCCGCGCTCTTGCAAGCGGGCAACGGCTCCATCGCGATGCCAGCGGGATACCTGGCGTTGTGCTGCCTGTCCTCGGCCATTGCAATCTTCATCGGCACCCGCGCAAGCTCGCGCACCCTGTACTAGACCGGCAATTTCCACCGAAGTAAAGGAACAATCCATGGGTAATCTCAAGCGCCAACTGCCCGACGTGGCCGAACTGGTCAGCCTGATGAAGTTCAAGCTCCCCTCCACTAGCCCTCGCGCCGCCCGGCTGGCCGGTGCCGCCGACATCTGGGATCTGCGCAAGATCGCCAAGCGCCGCACGCCCGCCGCGGCCTTCGACTATGTAGATGGCGCTGCCGGGCGAGAAATCACCGCGACCCGCGCCCGCGCGGTGTTCGACAGCGTTGAGCTGTTGCCGCGAATCCTGCACGGAACCGCGCAGTCGGATCTTTCCACCACCATTGCCGGTGCCCCATCGGCATTGCCCTTCGGCATCGCCCCCACCGGTTTCACCCGCTTCATGCACTCCGAGGGCGAAATCGGCGGCTCGCGGGCTGCCCAGAAAGCAGGGATTCCCTTCAGCCTGTCCACCATGGGCACCCGATCCATCGAGGAGGTCGCCGAGGCAGCACCCGAGGGCCGCAAATGGTTCCAGCTCTATCTGTGGAAGGACCGGGAGAAGTCCAGGGCGCTGGTGGAACGTGCTGCTGCAGCGGGCTATGACACCTTGCTGGTCACCGTGGACACCCCGGTGGCCGGCCAGCGCCACCGCGATACCCGCAACGGCATGAAGATCCCGCCGGAATTGACCGTGAAGACCGTGCTCGACGCGTCGTACCGACCCGAATGGTGGTACAACTTCCTGACCACCGATTCGCTGAAGTTCGCATCATTGTCGGATACGTCGGCAGACCTGCCGACGATCATCAACTCCATGTTCGATTCCTCCTTGGACTTCGAGGATCTGAAATGGATCCGCGAGCTGTGGAAGGGCAAGCTTTTCGTCAAGGGCGTGCTCACCAGCGAAGACGCTGCCAAGGCACAGGCCGCCGGTGCTGACGGACTGGTGGTCTCCAATCATGGCGGCCGGCAGCTGGACCGCGCGCCGATCGCCTTCGAGGCCTTGGGCGAAGTGCGTGCCGAAGTCGGTGAGGACATGGAAATCATCATGGATTCGGGCATCATGTCCGGTGCGGACATTGTCGCCGCGCTGTGTGCCGGAGCGGACTTCGTGCTGATTGGCCGTGCCTACCTCTACGGCTTGATGGCTGGGGGAGAGGAAGGTGTCAGCCGTGCCATCGAATTGCTGGCCAAGGAAGTGGAAGTGACTATGCAGCTGATGGGCGCGGCGAGCATCGGGGATCTGGACCAGTCGCTGATTCGCCGCCGGCTCTAGAAGGGAAAAGCTTGAGCAACTAGACATATCGCATGGAAAGTATCAACGGATTATTAGATGGTAATTGCTAAATTTCATCGCTATTCCTGATCTAGGACTTCTATACTGGCCGTATGGATATCACGTTGACGCAGCTGAGGTACTTTAGCGAAGCAGCGGCACAGCTGTCGATGACAGGCGCCGCTGAACGGCTGAAGGTCGCTCAGTCAGCCGTATCGAGTGCTGTGGCACAGCTAGAAAAACAGCTCGGTTCCCAGCTGTTTATCCGCCAGCGTGCCAAGGGGCTATTGCTGACCCAATCGGGGGAGCTCTTCCTGAAGGACGCCAATGCGGTGCTCGCACATCTTGAAGAGATCGTAGAGAACGCAAAGGGCGACCAATCCAGAGTTTCCGGAGTGGTGCGACTGGCCTGCTTCAGCACATTGGCACCGTTTCATATCCCAGAACTGGTAAGTCGGCTCAAAGCCGAGCATCCCGAACTTGTGCTTGAGGTTTTGGAAGCAGATGCAGCTGGCTGTGCGAGGGCTTTGAGCGAGGGGCAGGCTGATCTGGCTCTCTGTTACGATCTGGGGCTGCCGGAAAATGTAGCGATGAATACCGTCAGCAGCGCTAGACCTTATATTGCCCTGCCCATGGAGCATGAGCTGGCTGGTGCGAAAGCCCTAAAGCTGCAGCAGCTGAGCGATGAGCCTTTCATCTTGCTGGACATGCCGCATTCCAGGGAACTGATGCTCTCGATTCTCCGGAATGCAGGTGTGGAGCCAAAAGTTCGATACCAATCAGCGAGCTATGAAACTGTGCGAACTTTCGTAGCGCACTCGCACGGCTACTCGATTCTCCACCAGCGGCCAACGCATTCGTCGACTTACGACGGCAATCAGGTAGCCATTGTGGAGATTGCAGACAAGGTTCCGGAATTGCGCACGGTCCTTGCCTACCTTCGTTCGCAACGACCTACCGGGAGAATGCGCGCGGTGGCCGAAGCCGTTCACGCGCAGGTCGCGGAACAGGCTACGATCTCCCTTGCCAAAATCACGCAGTAATCCGCTAGTTCGATGACCGATAGCGGTCAATCATTTTCTTGAGCAGATGCCGTTGGTGAGAGGACGTGACTTCTGCCGGATCCAGCATCGAGGTGATGTGCAAGCCCATCATGGTATTTATCAGCTCGCTGCGAGCATGACTCAAATTCAAATTACGGGGCACTTCACCAAGGGTCTTAGCTGCGTTCAGGCACTGCATGATCTGAACCTTCCAGCCGTTGAGAGCTGCCGCTCCAATTCTTCGCAATGCCTCATCGGTCTGGGCCCTTTGCCAAAAGGCAATGGCAACGCGGGCTTCGTTTGTGGTGATTTCATCGGCGGGGATGATCTCAAAGCACAGTGCCAACAGGGCATCCAGTCCTTGGCGGGATTTCAGGACCCGCGCGATGCGTTGGTCGGTATGCTGGCAGATCAGCTCGTAAGCCGCGAGCAGCAGCTCGTTCTTGTTTGCGAAGTAGTGGGAAATAATTCCAGGCGTGGCGTAGCCGCATTCGCTGGCGATGTCGCGCATCGTCGCGTTGTCGATCCCTCTCGTGGCAATGATGTTCCATGTGGTGCGGATTATTGCCGCACGGCGTTCTTCATGGTCGACAAGGCGGGGCATGGTTACGCAGCTTTCCGGCGGTAAAGGCCATTCGCAGATGGCTCTGTGGAAAAGGACAGGTGCTGGGACCTTGAAGGCCCCACCACCTGACTATCCTTGCATGTTCGAAGGTACGCGTGAGCTACGCTCCGCAATGCCCGCCTGAGCCGGGGGCATCGGTGGCACAGTGCGAGCCAGCCGAGGACGGGATATTGAGCATCGGGTTCTCATTGAAGAACCCGTGCGGCTTCAGCGAGAAACCTACGGTATCCACCGGCATAATCGGCCAGTCCTCGGGACGTGGGAAGTGAGTCAGACCGAAGGAATGCCACAGGACGATGTCTTGCCCGTCGATATCCCTGTCTGCTTCCACGAATGCAGGCAGGCCAGCACCACCGGGATTGCGGTTGACCAGGTCGCCGGCGGCATAGAGCTCGCCTTCGGCGAAGCGCGTGACCCATAAGTCATGGCGCGTGAAAGCAGCTCGGGCGGCGATGGACGAGTTATCCGCCATGGCCAGGGTTGGGTTGTTCTGCGGGTACAGGGTGTAGCCCACCGGCTCGCCTACTTGGTTCAGCGAATTGGGGTTGCTCACCTGCCAGATGCGACCGGCTGCGGCGTTGGCATCGCGCACCGCCTGCTTCTCATGACCCAAGCGCAACCGGCTCTGTGTGAACGCGTTGCCATGCGGATTCTCCGAGGATTTGGGCAGGCGGACTACGTCCAGCTCATCGACGGCGTTCGTGTGCCCATCGAGCATCATGTCCAATCGAGCTCCGAACAAATGCTGGTGGTATGGGGCAGCCAGGCCCGGAGCGATTTCCGAAGCATATTTGTATCCCTTGTGCGGCAACGCTGCGGTGAATACGATTCCGGTGGCCTTAGCTTCAAATTCTATGGTTCCATCCAGGTAGAGGTACCAGTAGAAGCCGTAGTCGTAGTTGCCCACGGTGGTGAAGAAGGACACGACAAGTCGGCGATTGCGGCGCACCTCGTTTGACCCGGCCCATTCATCGGTGTGCTTCCAGCCTATGCCAGCGTCTTCCTCGTGGATGCAGATGCCGTTCTCGATGACTCGTGCGTTGCCGAAGTCATCGGCAACCACGGGGGACATGTAGTGGATTTCGCCTAGGCAGTCACAACCTAGCTTCAGCGAGTTCGCATCGCGGCCCACCAGGTATTCGCCGGTGTCGAAATAGTTCTGCCAGCTGCGGTAGGGTGCCGGGTCGCCGTAGGGGACAACCATTTCCGAAATGGAAGCCCGGTGGATCAGCGAACGGCGTCTCTGATTCTGCGTGTGGTGGATTTGGTGCAGGACCAAGCCCTCGCGGGCGTCGAATCCTACGCGCAGATCCCAGCCGAGCCACGAGAGATGGTTGCCCTCGAGCGTGAAGCTGGCGCCTTCCGGCTGGGTGATCTCGATGGGTTTCATATCATCACGGAGCTCGCCGGACACGGCAGAATCAGTGTAATTTCCATTGATTTCGGGGACGGGAACCGGGCCGTCATCGATGAGCCTGTCCACTCGGCGGTTCTCCAGGTCGACGAAGGCGACGAGCCGGTCGATTGGGTGCGCCCAAGCATGGTCCTCTGGGGAGTTCTGCACGAATCCAAGACCGCGCAGCAGGCGCTTCCCCTCTTCGTTCTCGTAGTCGAAGACTCCGGCGGACAGCGGCGCGACGCGAACTTGGGACGGCGTCAATCCGCGGCTGGCCAGAGCGTTGATCCATCCTTCGTCGGCGGCCAAGATTTCTTCTACGGTATCGAATTCCTCCAGCAGAACCGGGACTTGTCCATCGAATTCTGGATCGATGTCCCGCTGGGACTCGATCTCCCCGCTGGTCAGAGACAGGATGATATCCGCTGACCAGGATTTGCTCGGGTCATAGAGCATTACACGGATCTTGCGGGGAATCTCCATCTCGGTTGCTGAATACAACAGGTCCTTAGGGGGATCGAGAAGCCCCAGATAGGCGAAGCGGGTGGTGTCCGCTATGAGCCCGGCGCTATCCAGGAGGCGTCGGGCGAGCTCGATTTCCTCGGAGGTAATCTGCTCCAGCGGGTGAGCAGTGCCCACTGCGGTGGTGGAATCCTGAGTTGTCATCGATATCTCCTATTGCTTTGGTGGAACAGTTGTTCAAAAACAATATCGATTGTGACAGAGGCCATGGTCAAAGGTAAAGAGTTTCGCGAAAGGAATTTCCGACCTCCCTCGCGGCGGGTCTTTGTCAAACTCGCTTCCAGCCCCTGAGTTTCGGTGGTTGGCAAATGTAATGACTGTAGCTGCGGGTTGTTTGCGAGAGTGTCGAGTTCCCACGGGAGTGGGGTATCTAAATCTGGGAATCCGATTCGAATCATCGAATTATATTTATTTACTTGATTCAAATGCGGCCTTAGCCTTAATTCATGTGATGCGGAGCACTTCTTGGATTGGATAGTGCCACAGCGTTGCCGCTAATTGCTCTGGGATTCCCCGCGCGGCCGGATTCCAGAGCACCACAGTTCCTGCTGGCACGAGCGTGCCCCGCAGGCAAGCAAGGGCAAAGGGACATAGACATGCATAACGACGCGTCATCAACACAACTAGCCCAGGATCAAACACAGCACCTGCAAAAGAGCCTTGGGCGCCTGGATATCCTGCTCCTGGTAGTCGCCGCAGTAGTCTCCATCGAGATTCTCGGCTCCGTCTCCGGTTTTGGCGCGGAGACGTTCACCTGGACCTTCATCCTGGCTATTACCTTCATGATTCCCTATGGCCTGATCTTCGCCGAAACTGGTGGGACGTTCACCGAGGAGGGTGGAGTCTACGTCTGGACCAGGATGGCTTTCGGCCGTGTCGTTGCTGCTATTGCCGCGCTGCTCACATGGGTGACCCAGCCAGTATGGGTTGGCGGGGCAATGGCTTTCGTGGCCGTCGAGACTTGGTCGGAGTATGTCTCCGCCATCGAAGCCGGGTCGGTGTGGGATTACCTGTTCAAGCTAGCTTTCATTTGGATCACCGTGACTTCCGCGATTATCAGCCTTAAGCACGGAAAGTGGCTCCCTTCGCTCGGTGCCATTCTCAAGCTGGCCTTCCTCGTATTTTTCCTTGTCGTCACATTGATCTACGGTTTCGTCAACGGTTTTAATGGATTGTCTTTCGGGGATTTCAGCCCGACATTAGGCGGATTCCTCGGCTTGACTCCGCTACTGCTGTTCTCCTTTCTCGGCTTCGAATCCGGTAACAGCGCCGCCGGGGAGATGAAGAATCCTGCCAAGGACGTGCCCATCTCGATTGCGCGCACCTCGATCCTCGCTGCTTGCAGCTACCTGTTGCCGGTGCTTGCAATTCTGCTCGTCGTTCCGCTGGACCAGATTACCGGTATCGGAGGATTGTTCGGAGCAGTGGAGCAAGTCTTCTCCATCTTCGGTGCTGGTGCACCTGCCATGCTGGCAATTGCCGCTGTGGTGTTCTGCTTCGTATTAGTCTCACAAGGCGGTGCATGGATGATCATCTCAGACCGAATGCAGGCCATGGCTGCAGCAGATGGCTCATTTTTCGGAGGGTATTTCGGCCGCTTCAACCCAAAGCTGGGCACGCCGATGCGAGTTAATACCCTCTCCGGGGTAGTGGCGACGGTCTTCATGCTGGTAGCCATGCAGCTCAGCGGTTCCAGCGGAGCGATCTTCGGCATCGTGCTGACCATCTCGATTTCCACGTTCCTGCTCAGCTACCTCATTGCCATCCCAGCGGCAGTCCGGTTGCGCACCAAATTCTCCGAGGTGCCGCGGCCCTTCCGGGTGCCGGTATCAGATCCCATTTTCAAGGTGTTGGGCGGCATTTGCTTCGCTTGGATCCTGCTCGGGTCTTGGGTGGCCTTGTTCCCTGGGACGCTCGAGGCAGTCTTCGCTGTTGAATACGACTTCGAGGGAATCTGGGGCGTGTCCCAGCTGGAGTACGAGCTCTTTGCCTTGGGCACGCTGGCGGTCATTCTCGCACTGGGTATTGCGGGCTATCTTCGCGGCGGCAAGGTCCGCCGGGCCGGCAATACTGCTATCGATGATAAGGCGCCAACAATCGTCCAGGGGCAGCTCGGCCAGGAACAGGGCGTGCGCCCATGAATATCGGGGCTTCGGGCAATGATCGGGGGACGGCCGAATATTGGGCCAGGGGGACCATTTCATCGCTGGCCCTCGTCTCTGCCGCGGCGCATTTTGCCTTGGCGGCGCGCTCGGATGGATCCATGAAGCTGTTCATGATCGCCGGCGGGTTGCTTTGCTTCTGGTGCTCGGTGCACCCCTTGCTATCCAAATGCCGATTGCGGCAGAAAGCCTTATGGTCCATCGGAGCATCCGGGGCTAGCGCAATAGTGCACATGGGATTCATTACTGCTCATGCGCAGACTGGAGGGCACCAGCACGGTGGCGGGCCGCTGCCTGCCGCGGCTGGCGGGCATGAGGAGTTGATGCTGGGCATGGTTGCCTTCGAATTGACGCTCGTTATCTGCCTGAGCGTCCTGGCCCGTTTCCTGCCAGACCCATCGGAGAGCGAGGACCGTCAAGGCACTGTATCTGTATCTAATTCTCAGATTTATATGCACTAAAAGAACTTCTTTACAGATTTGTTTTGCATCGGCAATTCTGGAATCAACACCAATCGACAGCTTTCCCTGGACGGAGAAGAATAATGCAGGAATCCCACACAGATGTTCTCGTGGTCGGCGGCGGCCAAGCCGGCATTGCGATGAGCGAGCACCTAGGACAGCGCGGCATCAAGCACCTCGTGATCGAGCGGGACCGTATTGCCGAGCGCTGGCGCACCGGACGGTGGGACTCGCTGGTCGCCAATGGCCCAGCCTGGCACGACCGCTTCCCGAATCTGGAGTTCAACGGCATCGAGCCTGAGGCCTTCGCCACCAAGGACCAGGTTGCCGAGTATTTCGAGCAGTACGTCTCCAAGCTTGGCGCCCCCGTCCGCACTGGCGTTGAAGTCACGAAGGTGACGCGCAACGAAGGTCGCCGCGGCTTCACCGTGCAAACCAGCGAAGGCGCCATCCAGGCCAATTACGTGGTTGCGGCCACCGGCCCATTCCAGAAGCCGGTCATCCCTCGGATCATTCCGGAAAGCAACCCTGTTAATCAGATCCACTCAAGTGCCTACCGTAATCCGCAGCAGCTGTCCCAGGGAAATGTCCTGGTGGTCGGCGCCGGTTCCTCGGGCGTGCAGATTGCCCAAGAACTGCGCGCGTCCGGACGCCAGGTCTACCTCGCAGTGGGACCGCATGACCGTCCGCCGCGGCGCTACCGGGGCCAGGATTTCTGCTGGTGGCTAGGAGTGCTGAATAAATGGGAGATGTCTGCGCCGCCCCAAGGTGCTGAGCACGTCACCATCGCAGTCAGCGGCGCCAACGGTGGACAGACTGTCAACTTCCGAACTCTCGGCCACCAGGGCATCACCCTGGTTGGACGGGCCACGACCTACAGCGACGGTGTGCTGCGCTTCGACCCGGATCTCGCTGCGAATGTAGCCAGTGGCGATGAGAACTACCTGTCCCTCCTGGACGAGGCAGACGCTTATATCGAGCGCAACGGGCTGGATTTTCCACTCGAACCCGAAGCCCGGGACCTGGGTGAACTGCCCGAATGCATCACCGATCCGCTGGTCGAACTCGACCTGCAGGCCGCTGGTGTCAGCACCATCGTGTGGGCCACCGGATTCACTGTGGACTACAGCTGGCTGGAAGCAGACACCTTCGATGAGCGTGGCCGGCCCAAGCACCAGAAAGGCGTCTCGGAAGAGCCGGGAGTGTATTTCCTCGGTCTGCCATGGCAGTCCCGCCGAGGATCCAGCTTCATCTGGGGTGTGTGGCACGACGCGCAGTACATCGCCGATCAGATCAGCATCCAGCGCTCCTACGCCGAGCACCTGCCGATGGACTCCTCCCTCGGGCTTTCCGCTACGGCCCTGGCCTGAACACCCCCGCAAATCCAAGGAACGAATCACATGAACCACACCCGCATCCGCACGTTTAACACCAAGGACACCTACCCTGAGCAGAATCTGGACAACGACTTGTGCCAGGCAGTTGTCGCCAACGGCGTGGTCTACTTGCGCGGCCAGATCGGACAGGACCTCGATACCAGGGAATCGGTGGGCATCGGCGATGTCGAGGCGCAAGCCGAAAAGGCCATGGCGAACATCGACATGCTGCTCAAGGAAGCTGGCAGCAGCCTCGAAGACATCGTTAAAGTGACGGTTTACCTCATTGACCCCCGCTACCGCGAGGCCGTCTACCGGACCATGGGCAAATGGCTCAAGGGCGTCTATCCGGTGTCCACGGGGCTGGTCGTCCAGGCTTTGGCACGCCCCGAATGGCTTGTCGAAATCGACGCAACCGCCGTTATCTCATAAGGAGGAACAATGACTTTCAGCGTAATCGGCACCGACGGCAACGGCCGTTTCGGATTGGCAGTTTCCTCGTCATCGCCGGCTGTTGCGGCCCGATGCACGCACTTGCGAGACAACGTCGGGGCGGTAAGCTCGCAGAACATCACAGACCCACGGCTGGGGCCCAGGATCCTGGACCTGATGCAATACGGGGCATCAGCCCAGCAGGCGCTGGATACGGCTTTGGAGGGCTACCGGTACGCACCGTTCCGGCAAATAACTGTTCTGGATGCCAGCGGTGGCAATGCGCTTTTCCAAGGCGAACAAACCTTGGGAATCCACGGAGGCTACGCTCAGGAGAACTGCATAGCGGCAGGCAACATGTTGGCCAGCGGCCAGGTGCCGCAAGCCGTGGCGCGGGGATTCATCGCGGCCGAAGGCCAGCTGGAAGAACGCTTGCTGGCAGCTTTGCAAGCCGGGGTGGCCGCCGGAGGCGAAGCCGGACCCGTTCACTCGGCAGGTTTGGCTGTTGTATCGGGCCATGGTTGGCGCGATACCGATCTGCGCGTGGACTGGCACGATAACCCCGTTGCCGAGTTGGAAAGGCTCCTGGGAGTATGGCTGCCACAGCGCGACGACTATGTGCAGCGAGCCCTGGAGCCAGCGGCCTCGGCGGGATACGGGGTGCCCGGCGATGAGCGCTGAACCACTATTTCAGACCGGATCGCTGGCGCAACTGCGGCAGCGAACCGCAACCGCTGCGGAATCGCTCCAGGACGAGCTCATTGCCTTCTCCGAGTTGCTTCATGCCAATCCCGAGCTGGGATGGGATGAACACCGAGCCGCTGAATGGACTGCGCAGTTGCTGGAAAAGCACGGTTTCAGCGTCGAACGAGGCTATCTGGGTCTGCCCACCGCGCTGCACGCAGTTTACGGCAGCGGGCCTCGCCGTGTTGGTCTGATGGCTGAATACGATGCCCTGCCCGGACTAGGCCATGCCTGCGGTCACAACATCATCTCGGCAATGTCCTGCGGGGCGGCGATCGCGCTGGCAGGCATTGCCGAGGATGCGGGGCTGTCCGTCGAACTATATGGAACGCCGGCCGAGGAAGGCGGAGGCGGCAAGATCGAGCTGCTGAACCGAGGAGCCTTCAATGGCCTCGATCTGGCATTGATGGCGCATCCGGCTCCAGTAGACAGTGCGGAAGCCAATCCTTATGCGGTAGGGCACCACCACGTGGAATACCGGGGAAAGGCAGCACACGCCGCCGCCTACCCGGAACAAGGGGTCAACGCCAACGATGCCTTCATCGTCGCGCAAGTTGCCCTGGGGCTCATGCGACAGCAACTCCCGTCCGGGACCCGCGTCCATGGCATCCAGACCAACGGGGGACAAGCTCCCAACGCAATTCCCGGGAAGACCGAAGGCCGCTGGTACGTTCGTGCCCAGACTCTTGCCGAATTGGAGAAGCTGGAATCGCGGGTCAAGGATTGCTTCGAAGCTGGTGCCCTGGCAACTGGCTGCGAGCTGGAACTGACCCCTGAGTCGGAACCGTATTCTGAATTCCGCACGGATCTGCGCGCACTGGGCATCTACCAGCGCCACGCGGAGTCTCTGGGTCGGCGATTCGATGCACCCGCTGAACAGGCCACCATGAACCGAGCCTCGACAGACATGGGCAACGTGTCGCAGGTCGTTCCGGCAATTCACCCCTATATCGGATTGGATTGCTACCCGGTATCAAATCATCAACCGGAATTCGAGGCATATTGCATCGGGGAGGCCGCCAACCGCGCGATCCATGATGGCTCGATTTCACTGGCATTGACCAGCCTGGACTATCTGGCATTGCAAGGAGACGAGTCATGAACCCAGCAACTGAGTCTTGGCGTGCCGAAAGAGATTCGCTGGGCATCTGCCTAGTGCCAGCGCAAGCCTATTACGGCATCAGCACCCAGCGGGCCATGGACAACTTCCCGGTTAGCGGGAGGAATATCGGCAGCCAGCGTAATTTGATCTGGGCTTTTGGCGCAATCAAGCGTGCCGCGGCCCGGGCCAATGCACTGCAGGGAGTTATAGATCAAGGCAAGGCCAACGCCATCGATCAGGCCGCATCCGAGGTAATGGACGGGCGGCTGGATGAGCACTTCGTCGTGGACCGGATCCAAGGAGGCGCAGGTACGAGTACCAACATGAATGTTAACGAGGTCATTGCCAATCGGGCTCTAGAAATCATGGGGTTCGGCAAAGGCGACTATGCCCGGTTGGACCCGATCGACGACGTCAATCGCAGCCAGAGCACTAACGACACCTATCCGACGGCCGCCAAACTCGCCCTTCACGTGGAGCTGGTGGAGCTGTGCCGCGAGCATCAGCTGCTGGAGCAATCCTTTCGCGCCAAGTCCGGAGAATTCGACGGGATCCTTAAAGTGGGGCGCACTCAGCTGCAAGACGCGGTACCGATGACGTTGGGGCAGGAATTCGGCGCATTTGCCGACACCATAGCCGAGGACCGGCAGCGCATGCTGGAGCTGCTGGTCCACTTGAAGGAAATCAACCTTGGTGCGACAGCTATTGGCACGGGAATCACTGCTACCGGCGGCTATCGCCACGAGGCGGTCAAACAGCTGGCGCAGCTGACAGGAATCGAGGTCTCCAGCGCTGAGAATCTGGTCGAAGCGACCAGTGACACCGGGGTCTTCATGCTCGTTTCCGGCGTGGTCAAGCGTTCTGCCATCAAACTGTCCAAGATCTGCAATGACCTGCGGTTGCTGTCTTCCGGGCCGCAGTCAGGATTTAACGAAATCAAGCTGCCCGCCGTGCAGGCAGGGTCCTCGATCATGCCCGGCAAGGTCAACCCAGTGATTCCGGAAATGGTCAACCAGGTGGCCTTCCGGATCGCCGGGGCAGACACCACAGTCACTATGGCAGCTGAAGCTGGACAGCTGCAGCTCAACGCCTTTGAGCCGGTCATGGTCGACGCGCTGATGGAGTCCATCCAGTGGCTCGGATCGGCCTGCCGGTTACTGCGCCAGCGCTGCGTCGTGGGGATCGAAGCCAACGAAGTGCTGCTGGCCCGCCGCATGGCTGAATCTCTGAGCGTGGTCACTGCACTGACCCCGCTGCTGGGCTATGCCAGCTCTGCGAGCCTGGCTAAGGAAGCCCTGGAAGAGGGCAAGAACCTCATCCAGCTGATCGCCGAGCGCAAGCTGCTTGATCCGGAAGAACTCGAACAGGCGCTTAATCCGGACCGGCTCACCGGCTCCGGGGTGCGTGGCCCCCTCGAAAATCCGGCACCCGCCAACCACTACTGAGCGATGGAGAAAATCATGACCAAAGAATCGACTGGCACGTCCTGGCGCGAACTCGCAGGTTCGCTGCGCCTTGACGGGCGGGCACTGATCGACGGGCAACGCCGGGATGCTGAGAACGGCGCTACTTTCGCCAGCATCAGCCCAATCGATGGACGGCACCTCGCAGATATCGCGAGCTGCTCTGCCTCCGATGTGGATGCGGCTGTTGCCTCGGCCCGGTCGGCATTCGCAGACGGCCGCTGGAGCGGATTGGGGGCAGAATCGCGCAAGCGCATTCTGCTGCAGCTGGCAGAACTTATGGAAGCCCATGGGGCAGAACTGGCATTGCTGGACAGTCTTGAAATGGGCAAACCCATCGCGCAATCCAGCACGGTGGATGTTCCTGGAAGCGTCGAGACCTTCCGCTGGTACGCCGAATTGGTGGACAAGCTGTCCGATGAAGTCCCTTCCACCCCACCGGGATCCACGGCGTTGGTGAGTCGCGTACCGTTGGGTGTCATTGCTGCGATTACGCCGTGGAACTATCCGTTGGAGATTGCCTGCTGGAAGCTCGCGCCGGCGTTGGCCGCGGGGAACAGTGTCGTGCTCAAACCGGCGGGCCAGTCTTCGCTATCTGCGCTGCTCCTTGGAGAATTGGCTATCGAAGCAGGTGTGCCAGCGGGGGTGCTGAACGTCGTGCCCGGCACAGGCAGGATTGCCGGGGAAGGCCTTGCGCGCCACCTGGGTGTGGATGCTTTGGCATTTACCGGATCGACTGCTGTGGCCAAGCGCCTGTTGGAATGTTCTGGCCAGTCGAATATGAAGCAGCTGGGTCTGGAAGCCGGAGGGAAAAGCGCTAACCTGATCTTCGATGATGTAGAGGACCTGGATACTGCTGCGGCGAAGGCGGCCTTCGGGGCCTTTTACAACCAAGGCGAGGTTTGCTCGGCGAACTCGCGGATCCTGGTGCAACGCGGGGTCGCGGAGCAGTTCCTTGAGGCCCTAGTCAAGCACAGCGCCGACTATCTACCCGGCGATCCCCTGGACCCGGAGAATCCCGGGTGCGGTGCGCTGGTCAATAGTGGACATGCCGATCAGGTGGAACAGGCGATCGGTGCCGGTCGTGCAGCCGGAACGGTGCTCGCGGGCGGGCGGAGGCTGACGTTGAACGGTTCGGATGCCTACATCGAGCCGACCGTCATCACCGGGCTGCCTGAAGACCACCCGCTGCACCGAACCGAGATCTTTGGTCCAGTCGCTACCGTGACGGTTTTCGACACAGAAGATGAAGCAGTATCGCTGGCTAATGGCACGGACTACGGTTTGGCAGCATCGTTGTGGACAGCCAGCCTTTCCCGTGCACATCGGGTCTCATCCCGACTGGTGGCGGGCACCGTCTCGGTCAACACCGTTGACGCCCTGAGCCTGGCCACGCCGTTTGGCGGTTTCAAGCAGTCTGGATTTGGGCGTGATCTGTCCGTCCATGCGCTGGAAAATTATACGGGCTTGAAGACGACCTGGATTCAGCATGGCTAGCTGCCGTTGACGGACGGAATGCCGCTGTATGCTAGCGGGCACCTCGGGTCCATGCTCGGGCATGGCTCCGAGAACGCCGTCGAATTTTGATAACACGCGCATTCGATAAAAACTGGAAGGTAGCTCAGGGAAGCACCGTCGCTCGTCTCCGAAGATTCGAAGTCGGGCGCTTTAACTTAGCCGCAGATGGGTTGAAGTGAGAGTCGCAACCCCGACGATTGCTCTGAAAAGTGAATCGATTCTACAGATTCAAAGTATCTATATTCGCACATTTACGTAATTCAAGTCGTCGTCTACCCTAGAAATAACGTGATGGGGAACACGCTGTAAATCCGTATTGGTCGACTGGCCGATAAGTGTCGGTTCGCCAGCAGCAACTGCCCGCTACCCGATGACTTCGGTTCCTCGGCTTCCCCCAAGACCATCCGATGCAGGTTTTCGAGTACGTCTGCATTCGGCCAGCGGAAAGCATTTCCCGACGAGCAAGGAACATCATGAGCGACCTCGCGAAGAACCGGCTATTTGCCATAGAGAAGGAATCCATTGGGCCAATTCCGGCTCATGAACGACACGGCAGCGGCAAGCAGCTGTTTGCGATCTGGATGGGCATGAACATGACGCCGCTGACTGTCGTCACTGGCGCAACGGCGACCACGCTGCTGGATCTGCCCTTCCTGCCGGCAGCACTCGCTATTCTCCTGGGCCATGCCATCGGTGGCATCGGCATGGCGCTTCACGCGGCCCAAGGGCCTGTGCTGGGAATTCCGCAAATGCTTCAGGCCCGCGGACAATTCGGCACCAAAGGCGCAAACCTGGTCGTGGTCATCGCCATTTTGATGTTCGTAGGCTACTTCGCATCTAATCTCGTGGTGTCATCAGCGTCGGTTAGGGCCATCATTCCGCAGAGCAATCCATCGGCAATCATCATCGCTTGTGCTGCGCTGAGCTTCGTAATTGCGGCCTTCGGCTACAACTTGATCCGAAAAGTCACTGAGATCAGTGCTTACGTGGTCGGCGCACTGGCGGTCATCGCGTTCGCGGCCCTATTAGGCACCCCGGAATTCTGGGGCAACGTGCTGGTTGGGGAGTTCAGCTGGTCAGGTTTCTGCGCCATGGTCGCAATCGGTGTTGTCTGGCAACTGGCTTATGCCCCGTATGTGTCTGATTATTCGCGTTACATGCCGCGGGACTCCGGGGCACGCGGCGCGTTTTGGGGCACATACCTCGGTTGCGTAGTCTCCAGTGTCCTGTTGATGCTCCTTGGAGCAGGGGTGGGAGTAGCCTATGCGAATCTCGAGACGATGAGCGCCATGTCGGCGATTGCCGGTCCATTTTTCGGCTACCTGATCCTGTTCGGCTTCGCCTTGGCCGCGGCTGCGGGCAATTCGGTCAACGTGTACTGCAGCACTCTGTGCCTCCTGACCCTGGTGGAAACGTTCCGCACCGGATGGCGGCCGGCGGCAAAGCACCGCATCGCGGGCTCCGCACTGCTCCACGTCATCGGTGCAGTGTTGGCACTGGCGGCAGCTACTTCCTTCGCTTCGAGCTATTTCAGCTTCCTGAGCATCTTGCTGTATCTGCTGATTCCTTGGTCTGCGATCAATCTGGTCGACTACTATCTGGTGCGCGCCGGAAGCTATGCTGTCAATGATTTCTACTTGCCATCGGGCGGACGATACGGTTCATGGAATCGTTGGGCATTGGCTGTATTCGTGCTGGGAGTTGTGGTGCAGATTCCATTCATGTCCACGGCCTTCTATGCCGGACCTGCAGCGGAGGTGCTCGGTGGCATCGATATCGCGTGGTTGGTGGGCTTGCTGTTCAGCGGAATTGCCTATCTGGCGATTTGCCGCAAGGTGCCATCCGCTGTCCACGCAATAGCCGAAACGGCGACTTCGACCACCCCTGACTGGGAGAAATAATGCAGGCAGAACTGTTATTCGCCAACGGTCCGATCTACACCATGGATCCGTCATACCCGAAAGCTTCAGCTTTGGCGGTGCGGGACGGCCGGATCATCGCTGTGGATGATGCGGCGCATCAACTGAGCGGCCCAAGTACCGAGGTCGTCGACCTGACAGGCAAAGCCTTGCTGCCTGGTTTCCACGATGCGCACGTTCATCCGCTGTTGGGAGGGCTCCAGCTGCTCCAATGCAACCTGGATGCCGTCCATTCGCTTGCCGCGTACCGCGAGATCATCAGCTCCTATGACCGAACGCACCCGGAGCTCGATTGGATCAGTGGCGGTGGCTGGTACGGGGATGTATTCCCCGGGGGGTTCCCCACAAAGGAATTATTGGACCAACTAGTTCCCGACCGACCGGCATACATGCTTAGCCATGATGGCCACGGGGCGTGGGTTAATTCCCGGGCACTGCAGCTGGCCGGGATTACGGACAGCACTCCGGATCCGGCCGGCGGGATCATCCAGCGGGATCCCAACGGACGGGCCACCGGCATGCTGATGGAACGCGCGGCGGAACTCGTGAACAAAATGCTCCCGGAGACGGGCGAGTCCGAGATCGACCAAGCCCTGCTTGCGGCACAGGATTATCTGCTGTCGATGGGAATCGTGGCCTGGCAGGATGCCGCAGTGGGCCAAGCACTGGGAATGCCGGACTTCTTCGAACGATACCGGTCCCTGGAACGTTCCGGAAAGCTGGCCGCCAGCGTGACCGGGGCACTTTGGTGGCATGCCGACCAGGGCTTGGACCAGATTCCCGAGATGATCCGTCGCCGTGAAAGCACAGGCGGCCGATTCCGTGCCAGTGCGGTCAAGCTCATGCTGGACGGTGTCTGTGAGAACCTGACTGCCTCGATGACGAGACCGTATTCAGGGCATCCGGGCAACCGAGGGATGCAGTTGATCCCCGCGCAGGACTTGAACCAGATCACGCGCCAACTGGACGCTGCGGGATTCGACATGCACATCCATACGGTCGGTGACCAAGCTGTGCATGACGCGCTGGAAGCATTGCGGCTGCCGGTACGCGACGGGTGGGATCCTCGCCACCAGCTTGCACACATCGACATCTTGGATCCAGCCGATCTGGAGCTGTTTTCTCGGACGGGTGCCATTGCCAATATCCAGGCACTCTGGGCGCGGCAAGATCCGGTGCTTGTGGAAACCAAGCTTCCCTACCTCGACCACCGGCACCAAAAATCCCATTTCGCCTTCGAGACCCTGAGATCGGCGGGGATACCTCTGGCCATGGGCAGCGACTGGCCAGTGTCCAGCCCCGACCCGATGTGGGCCATCCACACTGCTGTCAATCGCACCGCTCCACCGGTGGATCCGCATGCCACCGACCATCGGTCCCAGACCCAGCCCCTGCTTGCCCATGAAGCGATCTCACTGCAGCATGCACTGTATGCGCAAACTGCGGGGGCTGCCTACGCGAATCGCCAGGAACACCTCCGCGGCACCCTCCGAACTGGCATGCAAGCAGATTTCGCGATACTGGAGGCGGACCCCTTTGCAGTGGAAGCGTCCGAGCTGGGCAATATCGGCGTGCATCAGACATGGATCGACGGAGAGCTGGTCCACGAACGCAGCAAGGTGAGGGGTTGAAAGGGGCATCGGCCAGTGCGGGCACCGTGACGATGTGATTAACCCCGGGCGAAGTGGCGGTTAGTTCTATGAGCGGTAGAATAGAAATTGTGCCTGCACCAAAAACCACCCCAGTTCAAGCTTCAGATGTTTTCCGCCCAGTCTTCCTGCGCGGCCTGACAGCCCTGGCCTATGCCCTGATGTCGATTTTCTGGATCGGCGCAGATGACAAGGTTGTCACTTACTCCACGGCAGCGTTCCTCGTTGTCACTGGCGTGTTCATGTGGCAGTACGTATCTGTGGAAAGCGCGCCGGAGAAGTCGCGCGCCCCCTACGCGCTGGGTGCGGGACTGATGCTTCTGGCTGGTATCGCCACCATCTTCGTCAGCTCGATTGCCTGGGTCGGCTATGTGGGTGCCTTTGCATTCCTGGCCGGAGGCATTGCCGAGCTCATCGTCTTCGCCAAGCATCGCGAGGCCTTCCCGCCGTTCAGGAACCAGCTGGTTACCGGCGCGGTAGGCGTGATCTTGGCCATTTCGCTGTGCTTCAGCGGTGGCATGGATGCGCACGCATTGTTCGGCCTGATTGGCGGCGGAACTATCGTTCTGGCCGTTTTCGCGCTGATTGCCGCCTTCGGCCATCGCCATGAAATGAAGTCAGCCGCCCCGACCACGATCAATTCGCCGGACCAGGAAAGCAACTAGTCTTTAGGTCTGCAGTAAAAGTAGAAACGGAGTTCCTGGTGGGAAACAACAAGAAGAAGCAACCGTGGAGCCAGTCAATCAAGGGCCCACTGAGCTTCTCGCTGATCCTGGCCATCGTCGCCGGCGTGGTCGGCCTGGTTAGCTCCACCGGCGGATCGCAGAATCCCTTGCGCTTCGATATCGGTTTGGCCTGTTTCGGCATCGCCTTTGTCGCAAGCCTGCTGGTCATCTCGGTGATGACCATGGCCGCCAAGGACAATGATCCTGACCTGGGAAAGGGGACCGGGGTAAACCGATCCTCATCCAACCCGGACAAGAAGTTTGAAGACTGATAATAAAGCTTAGCCACGCGGCATGACGCGCTGGGACTGTCCATCCACAGATAGTCCCAGCGCGTTGTCGTTTGCCGGGCCAATTGATCGAGGCAGGACGCCTCAAGCACGCACCAAGGATTTCAAGTGAGTAGCACGAGTATCTCTGATCAGCATGGCCGCACCCCACTGGGCAAGCAGCTGCGACGCCGCAAATCCATCCAGGCGATGGCCAACGACGCCGCGAACAACGCCGGGCTCGGGACGCTCAAGCGCTCGCTGGGCGTCACCCAGCTGGTCATGATCTCCGTCGGAGCCACCCTGGGTACCGGCATCCTGGTGATCCTCGGATCTGCCGTTCCGGTCGCCGGCCCGGCGATCTGGATCGCCTTCGTGCTGGCCGGCATCACCGCGCTGCTTTCGGCGGTCTCCTACGCCGAAATGGCGGGCATGGTCCCGGTCTCCGGCTCCAGCTATTCCTATTCCTACGCCACGCTGGGCGAGGGCATGGCCTGGGTGTGCGGTTGGTGCCTGGTGCTGGAATACGCAGTTTCCGCGGCAGCGGTGGCGGTGGGTGCCGGCGCCTACGTGAACCAGACGCTGGAGATCTTCGGCTTGGCTTTGCCCCAAGCCCTGGCCGCCGGCCCGGGCGACGGCGGCATCATCAACCTCTCGGCCTTGATCGTGGTCATCTTGGCGACCCTGCTGCTGGTACGCGGTGCCCGCGAATCGGCACTGGCCAACACCGTCATGGTGATCGTGAAGATCGCCATCCTCGTCTTCTTCGTGGTGGTCGCCTTCACCGCTTTCAATGCCGGGAACTTCGCTCCGCTGCTGCCCATGGGCGCCGCGGGCGTGACCGGGGCAGCGTCCATGGTCTTCTTCTCCTACATCGGCTTCGACGCGGCCTCGACCGCCGGCGAGGAAGCCAAGAACCCGCAGAAGGACCTGCCGCGGGCAATCATGATCGCCATGGTGCTGGTAACCACCATTTACGTGCTGGTTGCCGTAGCCGCCATTGGCGCCCGGGAGTGGAACTGGTTCGCCGAATCGGAAGCCGCCCTGGTGCAGATCGTTTCCGAAATCACTGGACAGAAATGGATGGTCTTGGCCTTCGCCCTGGCCTCGGTGATCGCGATCGTCTCGGTGGTGCTGACCACCCTGTACGGGCAGACGCGCATCCTGCTCTCCATGGGCCGCGACGGCCTGATCCCGCGCTTCTTCGCCAAGGTTTCGCCCAGCACCCGCACCCCGGTCATCGGCACCTACGTCACCGGTGCGGTCGTGGCCATTGCCGCCTCGCTGATCCCGCTGGGCCAGCTGGCCGAAGCGACCAGCATCGGCACCCTGTTCGCCTTCTCGCTGGTCGGCGTCTCGGTGATGTACCTGCGCAAAACCCAGCCGGATACTCCGCGCACCTTCCGCGTCCCGCTGTATCCGGTGACCCCGATTCTGGGCATCGCGGCCTGCCTGTTCCTGATGTTCAACCTGGCCGGCATCACCTGGCTGGTCTTCGCCATCTGGATGGCTGTGGGAGCTGCGATCTATCTGGGCTTCGGCCGCCGCAACTCGCGCCTCGGCGCTTTGGACGCCAAGGCCTATGAAGCGGAACTGAACCTCTGACACTTTCGTCATGCGCTGGGGTTGCGGGCACTGCGGGCTAAGCTGTGTGGTGGACCACTATCGCAGCTCATGAAGGAAGCATCATGCACCAGGAACCGATCAGCACCGCCGACCTCTACGACCAGCATGGGGATGCGCTGCAGTCCGTCTCGGCGCAATTCCAGGACTTCGGCGGGCGGCTGTCCTTCCACGGGCCTGCACGTACCGTGAAGTGCCATGAGGACAACGGCCTGGTCAAGGAGATCCTGAGCTTCCCGGGCAACGGCGCGGTGCTCGTGGTCGATGGGGGAGCATCCCTGCGTTACGCCCTGATGGGTGACATGATTGCCGCGAATGCCGAAGCCAATGGCTGGGCCGGGGTCATCATCAGCGGCGCCGTACGCGACCGTGCGGCACTGGCTGAGATGGAACTCGGGATCAAGGCACTGGGCAGCAACCCGCGCAAAACCGTCAAGCGCTCGCACGGTTCGGTGGATGAAGTGATCAGCATCGGGGATGTGAAGGTCCGGCCGGGCGCGATGGTGTATGCGGATATCGACGGGATTCTTGTCGAGAACTAGCCGCTAGCCCATCCAGCTAGGGCTTGTCGCCTGCGCCTTCCCATTCCGCCTTGAACTCCTCGGTGCCCAAGGCCTCCAGGTCCGCGCGGATCTGGACGATCAGCCGCTCAGCTTCTTCGAGGCTGGAGGTTGTCATGCGCAGAAGTACCGAATCATCTTGGCGGGAATGCACGACTACCTGGGGCTCGTTCGCTTCGTACTCGGCATCGCCCAGCGTGGCAGAAGCCAGAGCTACAACCCAGCGGGCCGCGGCTTTCAATGGTCCGCTCTCAGCTGCTTCTATCCGTGCTTCGTAATCATCCGAAGCGTGGGTTTCCTGAGTCATGACCTGCCCCTTCCACTACTGCAACTGCCGGTATCCCCGGTTGTGTGTTCATCATATGGCCCGGGCAAGGTAAAAGGCGAGGGGCATCGCCCAACGACAGTTTGGCCACGTGCTGGCCGCTGGTCACGGGGATGGGCGGCGGTCCCGAGGCCACAGCGGACTGCTCGGCCACGCTGCGGCGATGCAGTGCGCAGGGGCGCTGGCCGATCACGGACGAAACACGACTTGGTGTGCCCAGTGTCGGGGTTCTGGCTAGTCGATACGCTTTCCGGCTTTGCGTGCACGGTAGGCGCGCACGTGCTCGCGGTTGGCGCAGTTGCCGGTATCGCAGTACAGCTTGGAGCGGTTGCGTGACAGATCCAGCAGGGCCGCCTCGCAGTCCTCCGAGGCGCAGATCCGCAGCCGCTGCAATCCGCCGGAGCGGATCACTTCCGCCAGCGCCATCGCGGCGTCCACGGCCATGCGGTCGTAGAGCGGGGTGCTGTTGGTGGTGGCATGCAGGTGGTAACCCAGCGATTCGCTCTTGATCAATTGAGGCTGGGCGTTGGCGTTGCGCAGGATCGCATTGACCCGGAAGACGGATTCTTCTTCGGTGCCTATCCAGATGTTCTTCAGCTGGGAACGCAACTGGCGAATGGAGCGAAGCTCTGCCTGGTTGTGCGCGCGGGAGCCTTCGAAATTCTCGGCATCAAGGAACTCATCGAGATCAGCGACGGTGGAGAGCATATCCACGATTTGCACCTCGGTATTCAGAAGGTTCACCACGGACTTCAATGAAGCTTCGATATCTGGTGCAAAGGTCATAATTCGTTCCTGGAAGCTGGGTAGATTGACTGCCACTCAAGCCTAACCGTATCGTCATGCTCATACCCCCATTTGCCCCTGAACGGCGGCATGAAATTCTCCGCGAAAGACTTCAAAGACCCTCATGAGCGACCTGTCTGATTCCGGCCTTCCGGCCGCCACTGCCGGTAGTCCAGTACTGCGTCAAAGCCAGTCCCGGGGGATCTGGATTGCGCTGGCATCCTCCGCGGCCTTCGGGATTTCCGGCTCCTTCGCCAAGGGGCTTTTCGAAGCAGGGTGGAGTCCCACCGCAGCCGTGGCAGCGCGCATGGCCGGCGCCGCGCTGGTCCTGGCGATCCCTGCGGTCCTGGCGATGCGCGGCCGCTGGACGTTGCTGCGCACCAACTGGGTGTCGATTGTGCTCTTTGGATTGTTTGGAGTGGGAGCCTGCCAGCTGTGCTATTTCTTGGCGGTGCAGCGCTTGGATGTCGGGGTGGCTTTGCTGCTGGAGTACCTGGCTCCGGTGCTCATCGTGCTGGTGCTCTGGGCCAAGCACCAGAAGCGCCCGTCGGCGGCAACGATCGCTGGCACCCTGTTGTCATTGGCGGGCCTGGTGGCGGTGCTGGATCTGACCGGCACCACGCGGATTGATCCGATCGGCGTGCTCTGGGGCTTGGGGGCAGCGGTGGGCCTGACGGTCTACTTCTTCATTAGCGCCAAGGTCGATGGCGCGCTGCCACCGATCATGCTGTCGGCCGGCGGCATGGCCGTTGGAGCGCTAACCATGCTGCTGGTTGGCGGCTTGGGAATCCTTCCAATGCAGTGGGCCGCCGGCAGCGGATCATTTGCCGGGTATGAAACCCCATGGTGGTTGGCCTTGACCGGGCTGATCCTGATCGCCACCGTGTTCTCCTACACCACCGGGGTGATGGCCGCCCGGGAACTGGGGTCCAAGGTGGCCAGCTTCATCTCGTTGACCGAGGTGCTTTTCGCGGTGCTGTGGGCTTGGCTGCTGCTCTCCGAGCTGCCTGGTGCGGTGCAGCTGTTCGGCGGCCTGCTGATTGTGTGCGGTGTGGTGCTGGTGCGTGTCGATGAACTGCGTGCGGCCCGCAAGGGGATCTAAGCGGCCCGTAGGGTAAAACGCGCACGCGATGCCAATTGTTGTGCGCCGGATGCCAAGGGAAAACCCGCTGACCTGTACAGGCTGGGAGAAACAAGTTTCGCAGGCATCCTAGCTGGAGGAAAACCCATGGGCAGCAAGTCGGTCATAGTCGTAGGCGCAGGTTCGGCTGGCTCGGTGGTCGCGCGCCGGCTCGTGGATGCCGGGGCACGGGTGACCTTGTTCGAAGCCGGCTCCGAGGACACCAACCCAGCCATCCACGACCTCTCGCGCATGGGCGAGTTGTGGCATAGCAAGGACGACTGGGATTACCACACCGTCCCGATGGCCGGGGCAGCCAACAAGCCGATGCACCTGCCCCGGGGCAAGGTGCTCGGCGGTTCCCACGCGCTGAATGCGACCATCTGGGTGCGCTGCGCCCCGCAGGATTTCGATGACTGGGCCAAGGACTGCGGCGAGCAGTGGGCCTGGAAGAATGTCCTGCCGATCTACAAGGAAATCGAGAACTTCTCTGGCGGCGCCAGCGAATTCCACGGCAGCGACGGGCTGGTGCCGGTGGACAACGACTACGAGCTGGATGAGATCCACCAGTCGATTATCGACGCCGCGGTGCAGTCCGGAATCCGGTTCAATCCCGACTACAACGGCGAGCAGCTGGAAGGCGTTTCCAAGGAGCAGATCAACGTTGCTGGCGGCGAACGCATCAACACCTGGAAGGCCTATCTGAAGCCGGTGCGCGAGCGCATGGAAATCATCACGGATGCCGAAGTGCATTCGGTGATCCTCGAATCCGGATCCGCGGTAGGTGTGCGCTACCGGATCGGCGGGCAGCTGCAGGAGCTGCGCGCAGATGAGGTGGTGCTCAGTGCCGGTGCCCTGGGATCCCCGCAAATCCTGTTGCGCTCAGGGATCGGCCCGGCGGCCGAGCTCGAAGCCGCGGGCGTCATGCCGCTGCATGAGCTGGACCAGGTGGGAAAGAACCTGCATGACCACCTGCTGGCGCCGGTGATTGCCGAAACCACTACCCGGGCGATTCCCGCCCCGCGTGCCGGGGTCTCCGTTTCGCAATCGCACATGTTCACCCGATCCCGCGAGGGCCTGGACCGCCCGGACACCCAGCCGATCTTCTTCGCCGTGCCCATGTACTCCCCGGGCATGGAACCGGTCGACGGCACTGCGTTCACCTTGCACTCCGGGATCGTCACCCCGCACAGCCGCGGTGAAATCACCCTGGGCGGGCCTGGCCTGGATGACCCGGTGAACATCGATTTGAATGCGCTGGATGATCCGCGGGATATGCAGGCATTCCTGGTATCGATGAAGCAATGCCGCGCGATGGTGGAGCAAGATGCCTTGGCCGGGGACTGGGGAGCCAGGGAAGTCTACCCGGGCGAAGGAATTCGCGGCGATGAGCAGCTGGAGGACTACATCCGGAACAACGTCGTGACCTACCACCACCAGGTGGGTACCTGTCGCATGGGCACTGATGCGCAGGCCGTGGTGGATCCGCAGCTGCGGGTCCAGGGCCTGGAGGGCTTGCGGGTCATCGATGCCTCGATCATGCCAAAGATCACCACCGGCAACACCAATGCCCCGGCCATCCTCATCGGCGAACTGGGCGCCAAATTCCTCTTGGCTGATCTCCGGCTCTGACAGGCGGCGCACTATGGCCGTGGCCAAGCGGCACCCAAGGGCTCACGAGTTCTGGCCGGAGCCAGCCAGGGTTTCCATAGCCTGGGCCACCGCGGCCATTCCCTGGACCAATGCGGCCAGATCGCCGGTGCTCAAGAGCGCGGTGATCTCGTCGGCCAGTTCCGGCCGGTCGGCGACCAGCTGGCGCACCACCTCGCGGCCCAGCGGGGTGGCCTTGATGCGCCGGACCCGCTGGTCATGCGGGTCGGGGTAGCGTTCGGCCGCGCCGCGGGAGACCAGCCGGTCGAGCATCCCGGACATCGAGGCCATGGAGACGCCGAATTCCTTGGCCAGGGACTGCCCGGTGGAGCCATCTTCCGTGGTGACAAGGATGGTCAGCACCTTGACCTGCTGCGCCGTCAAATCCAGCTTCAGCAACGGCAGGATGGAGGACGGCAGGGCAGCTGTGGCGATGGCGTCCCTGCAGTGGTGCAGCTGGCGCAGTAATTCGTTCCGGGAAGCGGAACCGTGGGGAATGCTGGACATGTTCCCATCATAGTGACCGCCCGGCCGGTGGTCCGACGGTCCCATTTGCTTGATTACTTAGGGTGAGGCTAAGCTTTTAGGAGTTCCGAACCTGCGGGCAATCCACGCGGCAAGTCCATGGGGCCTTCCCGCCAACGTCATTCCTCGCACTCGCTGCCTGCAGGCTCCGGGACAGCAAGAAGCACAAGTGCGTGACGAAAGACGAGGAATTTGTGGGCGAGAACCCAACGACCCCCATTGTTAACGAAGCTGAAATCGATATAGCCGGGCTGCGCGCGAAATACGCCGCAGAACGCGATCGCCGCATCCGCGACGACGGCAACTCCCAGTACCGCCGGGCAGCCGGAGAATTCGGCTACTACGCCAAGGACCCCTACACGCCCTGGAAAGAACGCGAAGCGCTGACGGACTTCGTCGAAGTGCTGGTGATCGGAGGCGGGTTCGGCGGGCTGGTCAGCGCGGCAAAGCTGCGCCAAGCCGGCGTCGGGTCCATCCGCATGCTCGATGAAGCCGGCGACTTCGGCGGCACCTGGTACTGGAACCGCTACCCGGGAATCCACTGCGACATCGAATCCTACGTATACATGCCGCTGCTTGAGGAAGTCGGCTACGTTCCGAAGCGCCGCTACGCGCCGGGCGAGGAGATCCGCCAGCACGCCATGGCCATCGCCAGGAAGTTCGATCTCTACCGCGACACCGCCTTCCAGACCCGGGTCACTTCCCTGGCCTGGGACGAGGAGCGCAACCACTGGCTGGTGGAAACCGACCGCGGCGATGCCATGCATGCCCGCCATGTGATCACGTCCTCGGGCACCCTGACCCAGCCGAAACTGCCGGGTATCGAAGGCCTGGAAACTTTCAAGGGCCACACCTTCCACACCAGCCGCTGGGACTATGGCTACACCGGCGGATCCGCCGATGGCGCACTGGAGAAGCTGGCGGACAAGCGCGTGGCCGTGATCGGCACCGGCGCTACCGGGCTGCAGGCCATTCCCCATGTGGCTGCCAGCGCCAAGCAGACCTTCGTCTTCCAGCGCACCCCATCCAGCGTGGACGTGCGTGCCAACCGCGATACCGACCCGCAGTGGGCCGCCAGCCTCAAGCCGGGCTGGCAGAAGGAGCGCCAGGACAACTTCCTGCGCATCGTCTCCGGCGAGGAGTACGGCGAAGACCAGATCCAGGATGGCTGGACCACCGTGCCGCAGCTGCAGCGGGCCATGATCACCGGCAAGATCGATGATTCGATCAGTGCCGAGGAACGCGAACGCACCGAGGAGCTGTTGGACTTCGCCAAGATGAACCAGATCCGCGACCGGGTGGACAGCATCGTGGAGGACCCGGCCACGGCCGAGCTGCTTAAGCCGTGGTACCGCTACATGTGCAAGCGCCCGGGCTTCTCGGACACCTACCTGCAGTCCTTCAACCGCCCGAACACCACGCTGGTGGATACCGCGGACTTCGGGGGAGTGAGCAAGGTCAGCGAGACCTCGATCTTCGTCGGGGAGGACGAGTACGAGGTGGACTGCATCATCTTCGCCACCGGCTTCGAGGTGGGAGTCTCCGGGGTCATCTCCGGAACCATGCCGGTCTACGGGCGAGGCGGCGTCCAGCTGCTGCATGCCTGGGGGCAGGCCGGCCCGCAGACCCTGCACGGCTTCTACTCCCATGGCTACCCGAACCTGTTCCACCTCTCTTCGCTGCAGACGGCGAACTCGGCGAACTCGGTGAACTTCGTGCACATCCTGCAGGAGCAGGCCGAACATGTGGCTGCCGTCATTGCCGCGGCGCGCCAGGCTGGCGCCGAGGTCATCGAGCCGACGCTCGAAGAGCAGCAGGCATGGACCGCCTCCATCAGCGAGCTGGCGGTGGACAACACCGCGTATCTGCAGGCCTGCACCCCGGGATACTACAACCAGGAGGGCAAGCCCAGCGGCAAGTCCAATGCCTTCGGGCCCGGGCCAGTGGCCTTCCACCGGTTGCTCGCCAACTGGCGCGAGACCGAGCTGGCTGCCTTCGCCGCACGCTTTGCGCAGGTGAACGCATGAGCCGCCGTATTCCGGCCCTGGGCCTGGCCGGCCTCGGCCTGATGCTGGCACTGACCGGTTGCGGCCAGGAAGCCCCGGTCTCCGAGGGCGTGGCGCAGCATGCGGCCACCGAACTGCTCCAGGTCACGCAGGTGCATGCCGAAACCGGGATGACCCTGTTGGAAGGCCCGGTCCTTGATGGGCAGGGCAACCTGTTCGTGGTGGATGTGCCGGCGCCCGCTGGCGAAGCGAAGCTGCTGAAAATCGATCTGAATTCCAAGGATGTCTCCCAGGTGCACACCGATGGCACTGGCGCCTATTCCTCGGCCCAGTTCTCCCCGGCAGACCAGCGGATGTACCTCAGCGACATCGCCGGCGGCCGGATTATCAGCATGAATGCCGACGGCAGCGACGTGCAGGTGTTCTTCGAAGGGGACGTGGACGGGCGCAGGGTCAGTCCCGATGACATCGCCTTCGACAAGGAAGGAAACCTGTTCGTCAGCGACTTCACGGCCTTCCCGGGTGCCGGGGTGGATGCGGCCCAGGCGGGGCGGATCATCCGCATCGATGGGGAAACTGCCCAGGGCAGCGTCGTTGCCGAGAACCTGCCCTCCACCAATGGCATCTCCTTCAACGAGGACTACTCGGGGCTGTGGCTCAGCCAATATGCGGCCAACCGCATCGATCTGCTGGCCCTTGACCAAACGGGCATGAAGGCTGCCTCCGTGCAGCCGGCGATCTATGTGAATGCCGGAGTGGCCAAGGTCGACTCGAATGCAGTGGATGCAGCCGGGAATATCTACCAGATGTTCGAGCACGATGCGCGGATCGATGTCTATTCCAAGACCGGCCAGCTCAAGGCGCAAATCCGGCTTCCGGATGACGCGCAGGGACTGGAATCTGCGACCAACATCGCGATCGAGCCGGGCACGACGCAAGGCTATGCGACGGTCAGCGGCAAGTCCGGCGGCTATGTGTACACCTTCGAGGCCCTGGCTGAGGGAATCAGCCAGAGCAACGGAGGCTAGCTGCATCGGAGACCCCGCCATGAGCGCTTGATGGCGGGGCCGCCATCCGTGTGAGATTCATCGAATAAACTGCTTCATGGCGAAATCGTTTCCAGCCGAAATGATATTTTGAAGGGATGAACGAACACCGGATTCCGCAGTTCCAATGGAACTCGCTGAGCTATCTCACCGCCCGCGCCGGACGCATCGGCACCCAGGAGCTCACCGAGCTGATGGAATCCGAGTCCTTGTCCCGGCATCATTTCACCATCATCTGCGCGCTGGAGGAGTTCGGCGGCGTCTCCCAGAACGACTTGGCAGAACGCTCGAATGTGAACCGCGGCCATCTGGTGGCCTACCTCGATCAGCTGTCGAGCAGGGGGATCCTGGAACGCGAAGTTGATCCGGAAGACCGCCGCCGCAACGTCATCACGCTGACTCCCGAGGGCCGGAAATTCGCTGCCCGGGCGATGGAGGCTGCCTCGCATAACGAAGCCAAGGTCTTTGGCGCCTTGGATGAGCCGCAGCGGGAGCAGCTGCGCGCCCTGCTGCAGCTGATCGCCACGCAGGACAGCGAGGCACGCCAGTGAAGCGCCACCTGGAAGAAATAGTGCAGCGCAGCGTCGTCGTGGCCCCGCACCGCCCGTCGCTCATCCCGGCAGCCAAGGCGACGATCAGCCTGGCCGTGCCGCTGATCCTGCTGGCCGGCCTGGGCCGCCTTGACTGGGCAATGTATGCGGCGTTCGGCGCTTTCTGCGCGGTCTTCGGCCGTTTTGACGCGTACGCGCCGCGTTTCTGGCAGCAGCTCTCGGCAGGCATCGTGCAGTTGGCCGCAATGCTGCTGGGCACCTATTTTTCGCTCATCGAGGCACCGTTCCCGGTGCGCGTGCTCGTGCTGGCATTCATTGGTTTTGGCGCCAACTACGTCTCCCATGCCGCGCGCTGGATGCCGCCGGGACCGGTCTTCGCGGTCTTCGCCGGCGGCGCCTGCCTGGGCATCCCGGCCACTTCGCAAAGCTTCACCGGGGTGCTGCTGGCCGGCGGCGGAACCATGGCCTTCAGCATGCTGCTGATGCTCGGCCTGTCGATGCGCAAGGCCAACCTGCTCCATACCCTGCGCACCGGATACGCCTGGTCGCCCTCGCCCCGGGCCATGGCCCAGTCGCTCCAAATGGGCACGGGCGTGTTGCTGGCGGGCATCGCTGGGCACCTGCTCAGCGACGGCCACTGGTACTGGGCCAGCCTCGGCGCGATCGCCGCGGTCACCGGCGCTGATGCCTATGCGCGGGTAGCCCGCGGGCTGCAGCGCTGCGCAGGCACCTGCATTGGCGTAGCGCTGACCGCAATAGTTTTCGCCTTCGATTCCCCGGTCTGGGTGATCCTGGCCGCTGCGCTGGCCTCGCAGTTCGTCATCGAGCTGGTGATCCTGCGCAACTATGCGGTGGGGATGGTCTTCATGACGGTCACCGCACTGCTCATGGTCCACCTGGTCAGCCCTGAACCGGCCGCGTCCCTGCTCATCGACCGCATTTCCATGACGGCGCTGGGCGCCTTGGTGGGTGCGGTGCAGAGCATCGCCATCTCGCTGCTGGTGGCCCGCCGCCACCAAGGCCGTACGCCGGGGGCTACCAGTGCTCGGTGACCACCTGCGCTTCGAGCTTGCCGGCCTCGATGGAGATATGGCGGGCTAATTCCAGGTCCAATGCTCCCAGATGCTCGGGCTGGTTGTGCGCTAGGCGCAGCTCGACGATGGAAACGCGCCACTCCAGGTGCGGATGCCGGTTGTCCTGCTCGGCGCGCAGCCCTACCTGGACAATGAACTGCAAGGCCGTGCTCGCGCAATCGAAACGGTAAGCGGCCCGCAAACCCAAGTCATCACGCTTCCAATCAGGCAAGGCGCCCAGCCTCTGATCGAATTCGAAGCGCGGTAACGGACCGGTTGATGCCATGGTTCTCTCCTCCAAGCGGCAGCGGGTCGGACTATGCAAGTGGTTGCTGCCTGCCGCCATGATCGCATCGACCCCGGCGATCGCGGTAGCGATCCCAGCGACTATGCAGTTAGGCCCCGGCATCTGGTGATGCCGGGGCCCGATCGAGAGACCTGTCAGGTGCTCGGGCTACTGGTGGATATCCTCGGAGACCTGCTCCGCGGTTTCCGCTTCAAGCTTGGCGAAGGACTTCGCATCGCGGTAGGCGGAAGCCTCGTAGCGTTCGTGCACCACCTTGGCCAGGTGCGCGGCGCGCAGTGCCTGGTGCTGGGGGTTGCGGCGGATGTACAGGTAACCTGCGCCCAGGATCAGGAACCATGCCGGGGTAATCAGCAGAGCGCTGAAGGTATCGGCCTGGGTGGTCAGTGCCCACAGGATGAAGCCGAAGAAGCCGAGTACCACGTAGGGCATGACGATCCCGCCGGGCACCTTGAACTTCGAAGCATCATGCAGATGCGGGCGGCGTGCGCGGAAGACCAGGTAGCTGAGCAGGATGATGGTCCACACGAACATGAAGCACAGGGCCGAGACGGTGGTGACCAGGGTGAAGGCGCCCATCACCGAGTCGCCGCTGTAGAGCAACGCGACGCCTGCCAGCAGGAACATGCAGGAGAACATCAGCGCGTTCTTCGGCACCTTGCGGCTGGACAGCTTGGCGAAGCCCTGGGGCGCATCGCCTTCCATGGACAGGCCGCGCAGCATGCGCGAGGTCGAGTAGATCCCCGAGTTGGCGCTGGAGGTCGCGGAGGTGAGCACCACGAAGTTGATGATGCCGGCGGCACCGGCCAGGCCGGCCAGGGCGAACATGCCCACGAACGGGGACTGCTCGGCGGAGAACAGGTTCCACGGTTCCACGGTCATCAAGATGATCAAGGCTCCGACATAGAAGAACAGGATGCGGATGGGGATCGAATTGATCGCCTTGGGCAGAGTCTTTTCCGGGTCCTTGGTTTCCGCTGCGGTCGTGCCGACCAGCTCGATGCCCACGAACGCGAACACCGCAATCTGGAAGCCGGCGACGAAGCCCATGAATCCGGTGGGGAACATGCCGCCTTCGGTCCACAGGTTGGAGAAGGAAGCGGTGGCCGAGTCGTGCTCGAAGCCGGTGATGACCATGACCAGGCCGACCACGATCAGCGCGCCGATGGCCACGATCTTGATCAGCGCGAACCAGAATTCGGTTTCACCGAAGGCCTTCACGGTGGCCAAGTTCAGCACCAGCAGCAGTGCGATGCAGCCCAGCGCCGGGATCCACAGCGGAAGGTCGCCCCACCAGAAGGCGACGTAGTGGGCGATGGCCACCACGTCGGCAATGCCGGTGACTACCCAGCAGAACCAGTAGGTCCAGCCGGTGAAGAACGCCGCCCACGGGCCCAGCAGGTCCCCGGCGAAGTCGGCGAAGGTTTTGTATTCGAGGTTGCTCAGCAGCAGCTCGCCCATGGCGCGCATGACGAAGAAGAGCATGAAGCCGATGATCATGTAAACGAAGATGACCGACGGGCCGGCGACCGAAATGGTCTTGCCCGAGCCCATGAACAGGCCGGTGCCGATAGCGCCGCCAATGGCGATCAGCTGGATGTGACGATTGGAGAGCCCGCGCTCGAGAGTGGGATCAGAACTGGTGGTACTCATGCTGGTTGCCTTCCAGGAGTGTGGCGTGACGCCCTGAAGGTGTCCTGCCTCCAAGCCTTCATGGCTTGGAGCGCAGGGACTGGCTTCGTTGAACACATCCGGTACGGAGGATTCCAGCTGGCATGCCCGGCAAGCTGCGCAAGGAGCAGGAGCCGGGTAAGCCACGGGGAGTACCTCGAAACCGGTGCGCTCGGTGCGGCACTGTTCTAGGTCCCTCCCCAATCTGTATGTATACCTGAGAGTTTTCACTTCGGCCCGACTACTGGGCGAAGATTGCTCCTTCGGTGAGCGCGGTACAACCGCGCTGCTTTCCAGATTTGCCTCGTCGTGGCGGTACGGGTGCCTGAGAGTTTCCCGGGGAGGAAATTGCTCCTACGGCGCCCGCCCATGGTGTGGACGGATCTCTCCCGCCACGCATCAACGGCATATGTGGTGATTGCCATCACAGTATGCGCAGAAAAATGAACGTGGTGCAAGTCGCAATTTCACACTTCGGGCCCCGGATAACCGCTTGGCCACGCCAATCGGGGAAAGCGGCGGGCGAAATGGGGGATTTTCCGCTTCGTAATGATTCGGGAAGCAAGGGGCATGGATACGGCAAAGCGGGGCATCGGTTCAACCGATGCCCCGCGTGGGGAGGTGCCGAGAGCTACTTCCCGAAACGTCGCAGCCGCAGCGAGTTCAGTACCACCAGCACCGAGCTGGCTGCCATGGCCGCTCCGGCGATCATCGGGTTCAGCAAGCCCAGGGCCGCAATCGGAATGCCGGCAGTGTTGTAGGCGAAAGCCCAGAACAGGTTCATCTTGATGGTGGACAGGGTCCTGGCCGACAGGTCGATGGCCTGCGTGACCTGATGCAGGTCGTTGCCCATCAGGGTGATGTCCGCGGCTTCGATGGCCACATCGGTGCCCGAGCCCATCGCGATGCCGAGGTCGGCCTGCGCCAGTGCTGGCGCGTCATTCACGCCGTCGCCCACCATGGCCACGACCTTGCCCTGCTCTTGCAATGAGGTGATCGCCTGGGCCTTGCCGGCAGGGAAGACCCCAGCGAATACGTCCTCGGCCTTGATGCCTACCTGGGCGGCAACCTCGGTAGCCACCGACTGGTTGTCGCCGGTCAGCAGCACCACGCGCAGGCCGCGCTCCTGGAGTTCGGCAATAGCTTTCGCGGAGCTGTCCTTGATCTTGTCCGCCACCGAGATCACTGCCTGGAACTGCTGGTCCACCGCGACCAGGATGGCGGTCGCGCCGGCCTGCTCGGCTTGCGCGAGCATGGCCTTGGCGGAGTCATCCAGGGACGCGCCCTGGGCTTCGAGCCAGCTGAAGCGGCCTACGGCAACGCGATGCCCGTTGACCGTGCCGACCACGCCGCCGCCCGGATCGGAATCGAAGTCGCTGGCCTCGGGCAGCGGGCCCAAGCCGGCCGCGGCCTTGGCGATGGCCTGGGCGATCGGATGCTCGGAATGATGCTCCACGGCACCGGCCAAGGCCAGGACCTCATCGGGATCGACCCCGTCGATGGCCTCGGTGCCCTGATGGGCCATGACCCCGGTGGTTACGGTGCCGGTCTTGTCCAGCACGATGGTGTCCAGCTTGCGGGTATCTTCCAGGACCTGCGGGCCGCGGATCAGGATGCCCAGCTGCGCGCCGCGGCCGGTACCGACCAGCAAGCCGATCGGGGTCGCCAGGCCCAACGCGCAGGGGCAGGCGATGACCAGCACGGCGACCGCAGCGGTGAACGCCTGGTAGGGATCGCCGCTGGCAAAGAACCAGATCACGAACGTGAGCAGCGCAATGGCCAGTACGATCGGCACGAAGACCGAGGATATCCGGTCAGCCAGGCGGGCAATGGGCGCCTTGCCCGATTGGGCTTCGGAGACCAGCTTGCCCATCTGGGCCAGGGTGGTGTCTGCGCCAACACGGGTAGCTTCGATCACCAGCCGGCCCGAGGCGTTCAAGGTCGCGCCGGTGACTTCATCGCCGGGGCCGGCCTTCTGCGGTACCGACTCGCCGGTAAGCAGCGAGGTGTCTACCGCGCTGGCGCCGTCAATGACTACTCCGTCGGTAGCGATCTTCTCGCCGGGGCGCACCACGAAATGGTCCCCGACCTGCACCTGCCCGGCAGGGATTTTCACTTCCGCGCCGTCGCGAAGCACCACTGCATCCTTGGCGCCCAGGTTCAGCAGAGACTTCAGCGCATCGGATGCCGAGGACTTGGCGCGGTGCTCCAGGAAGCGGCCCAGCAGCAGCAAGGTGGCCACGACGCCGGCCGTTTCAAAGTAGAGCGCATGCTCGGACATGGACATGCCGATATGGGCGGTCAGTTGCGGATCGAGGATCAGCTGCACTGCAGAGAAGAAGTAGGCCGCGAGCACACCGAGGGAAACCAGGGTGTCCATGGTCGAGGCCAGGTGCCGTGCGTTGACGGCCGCTGCCTTGTGGAAAGGCCAGGCTCCGTAGAAGACCACGGGAGTGGCCAGCGCGAAGGCGACCCAACCCCAATGCGGGAACTGCGCAGCGGGAATCATGGAAATGATGAACAGCGGAATGGTGAAGATCGCGGAGACCAGCAGGCGGCGCAGCAGGTGGTTGGGCACCAGGTGCTCGTGCCCGCCGTGATCATGCTCCCCATGTCCCTGATGATCCGAACCGGCGGGTTTGGGCGGGTGCTTGAGGGAAGCGGTATAGCCGGCGGCCTGCACCGTATCGATCAGTGCCTCATCGGTGACATCGGCTGGGACCTGGACCTTGGCGGTTTCCAGGGGCAGATTCACCGTCGCGCTGACACCGGGCAGCTTGCCGAGTTTGCGTTCCACCCGATTCACGCACGAGGCGCAGGTCATTCCCTGGATGTCCAGATCGACGGTGCGCAATTCGGGGATTGCTTCATGCGGGGCATGGGAAGTCATGATTTACGACCTTGCACTTTCTTGCCGTTGTGGCTTGGTGCCTGGCTTTTTTGCGGCTAGGCGTTAATTGCTTCGACGGTGTAACCTGCCTCGTCGATGGCATTGCGAATGCTTTCTTCGCTTACGGTTGCGCTGGTGGTGACGTTGGCGGTGGACACGCCCTTCGCATCGAGGAACACTTCCACCTCTTGCACTCCGTCAATCTCCTTGAGCTCCTCGGTGACAGAGGATACGCAGTGGCCGCAGGTCATGCCGGAGATCTTGATTTCCATATGGCTAGTCAGCGGGGTGCTCTGCTCGCGGGGAATGATCTGCAGGCCCTGGTTGGAGTTCTCTTCGGAGGAGCATCCGCAATTGCAGTTGTGGCTCATGATCTTGCTCTCTTTCGATGAATTCTGTGTGAATTGGAAATGGGTCCGTTGGGGCGCGCTCAGCGCACCAAACGGGAGATGGCGGCCGTGGCCTCGGCGATTTTGTCTTGCACGATGGATGGATCACCCGTCTCGATGGATGACTTGGCCGCATCAACCACGCAATGGCCGATATGGTCATCGATCAGCTGCACGCTGACCTTGTGCAATGCCGCGTTGATAGCGGAGATCTGGGTCAGGATGTCGATGCAGTACTTGTCTTCATCGACCATCTTGGCCACTCCGCGCACCTGGCCTTCAATGCGCTTCAGGCGTCGTTCCAACGCGCTTTTATCCGCGTGATAGCCGTGGTGCTCAGCTGTTTCATGTGGCGTGTGGTTGGTATCCATATTTCGATCATACCCCCTAGGGGTATTAAGTCAAGTACCCCCTAGGGGTATCCAGCATCCCCCAGCCGGAGAGGGAAGCACGGTAGGATTTCACCCGTGAGCCACAACGAACTTCATGTGCGTCCGATTTCCGGCACCGAGCACTCAGCATTCCTTGAGACCGCCCAAGACGTCAGCTTCCTGCAGCGTCCCGAATGGGCTCAGGTCAAGGGCGGCTGGCGCGGTGAATCCCTCGGCTGGTTCGAGGAAGACGAGCTGGTAGGCGCCGCACTGGTGCTGCATCGCGCAGCCCCGGTCATCAAGAAGACCCTCGCCTACATCCCCGATGGCCCGGTCATCGACTTCGGCACGTATGCTCCTGGACAGGTAATCCAGCCGCTGGCCGCCTACCTGAAGAATCGTGGCGCATTCCAGCTGAAGATGGGCCCGGGACTGGCCGTGCGCACCTGGGGTGCCGCTGCGGTGCGCAAGAACCTGGGCAAGGAAGGGTTCACCCAGCTCGCTGACCTTGAAACCCAGAGCACCTCAGGCACCGCGCTAGCGCTGAATGACGCCTTGCTGGAAATGGGCTTCTCCAAAGAGGATGTGGGACTGGACTTCGCTGCGGGCCAGCCCGAATTCGTGGCCCGCGTGGCGTTGCAAGATGATGACGGCAACCAGCTGGACGTGGACCAGGTCATGGCCAGCTACTCGGCGACCACCCGCAACGAGACCCGCAAGGCGCTGAAGAGCACCCTGGAAATCGAAGTCGGCCAGACCAAGGACATGGCCCGCTTCCATGCCCTGTACAACCACACCGCGGACCGACAGGACTTCACCGGCCGCCCGCTGGGCTACTTCGAGAAGATGCACACCGTGCTCAACGAAGCAGTGCCGGGCTCCTGCACCCTGTACATTGCCAGTAACGAAGGCGTGGACCTGGCCGCATCCATTGTCATCCGTTCCTCGAACCTGGCCTGGTACCTGTACGGCGCTTCCTCTTCGGAGCAGCGCAAGCTGTTCGCACCGAAGGCGATCATGCAGCACATGGTCATCGATTCCATCGAGGCAGGTTGCCGCTATCTGGACCAGGGCGGCGTGAGCGCGACCCTGGACAAGGAGCACCACCTCTCGGGGCTGACCAAGTTCAAGACCAACACCGGCTGCGACATCGTGCAGACCAACGGCGAGTGGGACCTGGCGCTGAACAAGCCCCTGGCGTGGGCCTTCGAAAAATACATGAACTGGCGCAAGAAGTAGGGAAAACACCACTTTGGCAATCGATCCAACCCAGCCATTTGTCCCGGTCATCCTCGGCGGGGACATCGGCACCTACACCCTGGCGCGCGAATTCTACGAGGCCTACGGGGTGCGCTCGGTGGTCCTGCCGGCTGCCGGCAACGGCGTCATCGAGCACTCGGTAGCCATCGAACTGCGCCCCATCGGTTCCATGGCCGACGAGGGGCGCGTAGTCGCGGCCCTGGCCGAGCTGGCCGATGAGCTGAAGGCCGCGGCGGATCGGCCGCTGATGCTCTTCGGCTCCTTGGACTTCCACATCATGCTGATCGCCAAGAACCGTGAGCAGCTTGAGGAACAGTACGTCATCCCGTACCCCCAGCTGGAAACCATCGAGGGCGCGGCACTGAAAGAGAACTTCTACGCGCTCGCCGGAAAATTGGGCATCGCCCATCCGCGCACCGCCGTGTATTACCCGGGAGCCCCGCTGGATTCGCTGGTAGGTTCCTTCGACTACCCGGTCATCGGCAAGCCATCGAGCTCCGCGGATTGGATCGCCGCCAAGTTCGAGGGCAAGCAGAAGATCCACACCATCGACAGCCGCGCCGACCTCGAAGCCCTGGTTTCCAGAATCGATGGCAGCGGCTACGACTCGGGCTACATCTTCCAGGAGTACATCCCGGGCGGAGATGACGCGATGCGCCTGTGCACCTACTTCGCCACCCAGGAAGAAAAGGTCATCTTCGCCGGCTACGGCGAAGTGGTGATCGAGGAGCATGCCCCGCTGGTGCTGGGCAATTCGGCCGCCATTGTCACCGGTCGCAACGATGCGATGGCCGCCGATGGCGCGCGCATGCTCGAAGAACTGGGCTGGCGCGGAATTGCCATGATCGATGCCAAATACGATCACCGCGATGGCCAGATCAAATTCTTCGAGATCAACCCGCGCCTGGGCCGCAACCACTTCTACCTGACCGCAGCCGGGGTGAACCCGGCCCGTTTCTATGTCACCGAGTTCCTCGGATCGCAGTTCGATCAGTCGAACCCGGAAACCGATGCGGTGGTGGACACCGGCACAGGCGTCTTGCAGCTGTCGCGCCAGCGGCTGTTCACCGTGCTGCCGCACCACCTGCTGCGCCGCTTCCTGGACAGCGGAACCGGCCGCAAGGCGGAAGCACTGCTCAAGGCCGGCAAGGTCTCGAACCCGTTGAAGTTCGCAGCCGAGAAGAACCCTCGCCGCAAGTTCTATCTGCTGTTGAACGCGGTCAACCACTACCGCAAGTTCAAGGCGTTCCCGCCGCGCACCCAGTAGGCTTCCCAGGCCTAGGGCCTAGGAGTGGTGGGCGGTTGCGGTTTGAAGGCGTCTTCAGGAATTGCCCATCCGTCGCGCGCCTGGACCCAGGGGCTTTGCGCGATCTGCGCCCCGTCCAGGATGTCAATGGACGTCGGCTGGCCATCGTATTGGGATGCGAGCTGGACCGGTTTCATTCCCTTGGCTGCGGCGATGACCAGGGCAACGGTTTCATCCGGATCCTGGGACGTCGACATGGCATTCCAATCCAGCGTCGAAATCACCGCTTCGCCGGAAGGGATGGCAACTCGTTCAAGGAGGATATCCGGTTCGGGCTGCAGCTCGATATCCGGCTGGGCTTCGCCGGCCTCGTTGAGGAAATCGATCTGCGGGTAGGACTGCAACGCGCACGAGCGAGCAGAAATGTTCTTGGCGTAGACCGCCATGTACCGTGAACCGGCAGCTGCATCGGGTGCGCCGAGGGCTATTTCCAGGTCCCCTTCTGCGCACAACGGAGCTGGCTGATTCGCTGGCCAGCTTTTGACCTTGTCGGGAAGAACCACAGGCTTGGGGATCAGCCATTGTGGTTTCTTGTTTCCAACCCAGCCTTCAGCAAGGACCTCATATCGAGGCGATGCCAGCTTGTAGGGCATGGGCTCGCCAAAGGGTCCATGCCGCTCCAGCCATAAGCGGGTTTCCTTTTCCGCCTCTGCTGGCGCCTCGTTGCCGAGGACCAGGTTCAATCCGGAATGATCAATGCTGGCGCTCTCGAAGACACCTCGCTTGGCCGCCTCGATAAGAAGCTGGAGCTCGGGAATATCAGTGCGATTCGCAGGCGAATAGCGCACGGATTGATCTGCTAGTGCCAGGTCGGTGGGATGCTTGGCCTGTGCGGCGAATTTTCCCAGCGCCAGCAGCTGCTCCAAGCTAAGCGCCGTGGCCGAGTAGTTAGCCGCACTTGCCGCGCCCAGCTGGCGTAGACGGAATGCGAATGAAGCCCGCTCGCCGAGAAGACCAGGCATCGCTTGCTCTTCGCCTCCAAAGTGCGAAAAATTATCGGAGACTTCCAGCGGGTAGGTTTTCGTCTTTGAGCCTGGGACATTTTGGGGTTCACCGGCGACAAAGGCCAGGTCGATGTCCCGCAAGTTCAGGGCATGGGCCCCAGCCTGGATCTGTTGTGCCATCTCCCGCACGATTTCTTCCGCTTGCACAGGATCGAGCTGATCCGAGAGCACGAATTGCAGGTCAACTGACAGATCCGGTGCGGCCAAGGCATCGTGATCCATGACCCCGGAGGACATCTGGACGCCAAGGACCCCGTCCCGGTTCTCGACGGCTGCAACGAAATCGCAAACTTCATCGGGCGCGTCGCAGGAATTCCATGGCTGCCAGATCACCAGGATGGCTGCGGCAAGAGCCAGTCCAATGACGCTAGCTCCAGCGCGCAGTGAATTCATCTGGCTACTGTATCAAATGCGATCTCATGCTTGACCGCTGGTACTCCGGAAAACGGTAAAGGGATAATGCGAGTAAAATTTCAAGCACACGTATTGAAAGCGAGTTCCCATGAGTTTGAAAGATCGCCTGCGCGATGACAGCATCGCCCATCTGAAGGCCGGCAACGAGCTGGAGAAGACGACCCTGCGCAATATCCTCAGTGCCATCGGCACCAAGGAGAAGTCGGGAAAGAACCCCAGCGAGCTCAACGACCAGGATGTCGAGAACCTGCTTCGCAAGGAAGTCGGCAACCGCGAGGAAACTGCTGGCCTGGCCGCCAAGGACGGTCGCACCGAATTGGCTGAACGCGAATTGGCCGAAGCCGCCTTCATCTCCACGTACCTGCCCAAGATGCTTGACGAAGCGCAAGCCCAGGAAATTGTCGAGAGGATCATGGCCGAACTTGCAGCCGATCACGACCTGACCATGAAGGACATGGGCCAGGCCATGAAGCTGGTCGGCGCCGAAATCGCTGGCCGCTTCGACGGCAAGGCTGTCTCCCAGATGGTGCGCGCCAAACTGGGCTAGCCAACACTGGACTTTTCATTCGGCACGGGCCGTCCCACTTTTGGGACGGCCCGTTGCCGTAGTCCAGGCAACGGGGATGGGATCCGGGTTTTGAAGCAGATAGTCTGTGGATACCATGCCTGACTTCCCGAAAAACCGCGCCACCCTGTCCAAGGGCTCTGGTGCACTGCTGATCCTTGCCATCATCCTGGCCTCGCTGAACCTGCGTCCTGCCGTCACCTCCTTGGGGTCCCTGCTCGATCTGGTGATTGGCGACCTGCAGATGAATGGCTTCGTGGCCGGAATGATCACCGGCATCCCTCCACTGTGCTTCGCGCTGCTGGGTCCCTTGGCGCCGCGGCTGGCCGGGAAGCGCGGACCGGAACTAGTGGTGGCCTCAGCCATGGGGGCTGTCCTGTTGGGCATTGCCCTGCGCGCGGTGGCTCCGGGGACCGGATTCTTCCTGCTGTGCACCGCATTGGCCCTTGCGGGCATCGCGGTGGGCAACATCCTGATGCCGGTACTGGTCAAGCGCTGGTTCCCGGGAAAGATCGGGATTGTCACCGGCGCCTACACTACGGCTGTTGCCTTGGGTGCTTCCGGGGTTGCGGGCGTCGCCGTGCCGGTGAACCAGATGCTGGGCGGAAACTGGCGCATGGGCTTGGGATTCTGGGCAATTCTGGCCTTGCTGGCGCTGGTGCTGTGGCTTTCGGTGTACTTCGGGATGCGCAACCAGATCGCAGCCCAGCAGCGGCATCTTGCCAGTAACTCAAATGATGCGGCCGGCATCGGTCCGATGAGCAAGAACGCCACCGCATGGTGGGTGGCGTTGTTCTTCGGCGGGCAGTCCGCCGTGGCATATATCTTCATGGGGTGGCTGCCCAAGATCTTCATCGACTTGGGAGTCTCGCCGGCATTCGCTGGATCCCTGCTGGCGATTCTGCTGGGTGTGGGCGTGCCTTTGTCCTTCGTGATGCCGGCGCTGGCTGCCAAATTCTCGAACCAGGCGCCGTTGGTGATCTTCAACGGTGCCGTGGGCATCATCGCGATCATCGGCATGCTGCTCGCTCCGGTCCAGGGAGCGGTGCTGTGGGCGGTGCTGCTGGGCATCTGCGGGTCGAACTTCCCGCTGGCCTTGACCATGATCGGCTTGAAGGCCCGCACCGCTGTGGGTGTCTCGAAGCTCTCCACCTTCGGCCAGTCTGCCGGCTATCTGCTGGCGTTCCCCGGTCCGTTCCTGGTCGGGGTGCTGCACGAAACTTCGGGTTCATGGGTTGCGCCGATGTTGCTTATTGCCGGCTTGATCGTTTTCCAGACCCTAGTCGGCATCATGGCCGGGCGTCCGCGCTACATCGAGGACACGCAACTAAAGCAAGTGCACTAGCTGGCGACTTCGCCGGACGCCGCCGAATCGACGTGCTTGCCGAAACCGAGATCTGCCTGGCTTCCTGCGACCCGTCCGGCCAATGAGGCATTGGCGCTTCCGGCTGCGGCACGGTTCCTGCTGCGGCGCAGGAACGGGTACTGGCTGCTGACGAATTCGTCGACCTGTTCCTTGCGGCTGGCCAGGACCAGTTCGGTCCCGCTGCCGCTGTGCACGCTTTCTTCCTGGTAGAGGATGGCGATGCGCGAAGCGACTTGCAGGTAGAAGCTGCGCTGGAATTCGCGGCGTTCAATGGTTTTCTCGGAATCGGTGTACCAGTTCGCGTAGAGCTTGCCCTCCTGTGCCCACCAGTGGGCCATGGCGGCAGTCGCCTGGACAACCAAGGAAGCGAAGAGGTTCTTGACGGTAGCTACATCCGATTCGTGGCCGATGATGTACAGCCTGCACGAGGTCGAGTAGTTGCTTTGCAGCATGGACACCGTGCGGAAGGCCCGGCCCACCGCGGACAGGCCATCGCGCTGGCCTAGGCGGTAGACGCCGCGCATATCGAAGTGCTCCTCGATAATGGCTTCCTTCTTCTTGCCCCGGTGGGCCGAGTCGGCATCCAGTTCCGCACGGCCGATGCCATAGCGCACCATGAGCCGTTCGGCATGTTCCTGGAAGGCCTGCGCTTCGTGCGGAAAAGTGGTGTTCTCGGCCTTGTTCAGCAATAGGGCAATGCGTTCTTTCAAGCGTTGCAGCTTTTGCTCAGAGGTGCTCATGGCTTCTTCCTTGCTAGCGGTCCGGCGGTGGCGAAGCGGTCATATCCGGTTCTCTGCATTAGTTTGCCACGAGGTGCAAAGCCCTGCTTGAGGGGCTGTGGGTAACTGCCGCCAGCGGACCCTAGCCGGTTGTGCAAACCGCGCGTAGAGTGAAGGCACCAAGCAGGTCCAGCAGGCCCGCGAACTTCGCTTCGCGGCTGGTCATCGGAGGTTGTGATGGGTGATTTTCGTGCATACACCATGGAAGAGCGGGCCACGTACCTGGCTCCTTCATGCGATCGCTGCGGGCAGCACCGCCACATAGTGTGGGAGAAGGTCGAGGGAACCCAGACCTACCGCCCGCGTGATGCGGGGTGCTCCAATGAGGCCTGCACCGCCTAGCTAGCGCAGCGTGCGGGCAGGTACCGCTCACGAGCGGATGCCGAGGCTTGCCGAGATGCGTGCCGAGGCGGCCGTGAGCACGGCTGCAATGTGGTTGCGGTCGCGTTCCAGCGGCGGGTAGATGACGGCGATGGCCGCGGGCTTGCCCTGCGGGAGCACCAGCGGAACGGCTATCGAGGTTAGTCCCGGGATCACTTCGTCATGGCTGAATTCGAAGTCCTTGGCCGGGTGCTCCTGGGGATTGAGCATGGAACGGATGACCCGTCCCGGTGCGCCGTTGTCGATCGGATGGCGGGTGCCCGGGCGCTGGGCCACGGTGGCATCGGCGAGCCGGGGTTCTGCGGTGCTCAGGGTAACCGCTGCCTCGCCATCGAAGACGACAAGCAGCGCTGTCATCTGCAGCTCATCGGAGACGGTGGCCAGATGCGGTGCGGCCGCGGCCTGCAGGGACTTGGCGACGTTGCGCGCCAGCGCGCCCAGGCGGGCTCCCAATTCGAGCTCGCCTGCAGGATTGCGTTCCACGAAACCGTACTGCTCGAAGGTCTTGACCAGCCGGTAGGCCATGGAGCGGTGCACGCCCAGCAGCCCGGCGAGTTCCGAAACGCTCAGCGGCGTCGCGGATTCCCCGATCAGGGTCAGTGCCTCTAGCCCGCGGCGCAGGGTCTGCGAACCGCCTTCGGTGGTTTTGCTCATGTTCCAATCATTCCATCTGGCCTGCGCAGATGCCTGCCGCGCTGTTCCCGGTGTGATCCACGTCTTGCCTACAGCCTACGTGAAAGCTACGATTGTTTCTATAGTTAGAACAGTGTCGCAATTATAGAGACAATGAAGTTCAGCGGCACAGCGATAGGGGAGCCACATTATGCAGATTCACCACAGGGGATACGTTTCCGGGGATCCACGGGTCAAGGAAGCGGCCGGCTACGGCATTGACCGCGCCGAGCAAATTCCCGATGAAATGGATGTGCTGATCGTTGGAACCGGTCCGGCGGCCGCCGTGGTGACCGCGCAGCTCTCGCGCTTCCCGAGCATCAACGCCCGCGCCATCGAGATGCGCCCGGGCCGGCTCGACGTCGGCCAGGCCGACGGCATCCAGGCCCGCTCAGTGGAAACCTTCCAAGCTTTCGGCTTCGCCAACGAGGTTGTCGAAGAGGCCTACCGAAATGTCGAAATGTGCTTCTGGACCCCGGACCCCGAGAACCCGGCGAACATCAAGCGCCATTCGCGTGCTGCCGACGACTCCACCGGAATGAGCGAATTCCCGCACATCTACGTGAACCAGTCGCGCATCCTGGACTACTTCCTGCGTGACGCCGAACGCGCGCCGGGCAAAATCACCCCGGACTACGGTGTGGAATACCTCGGCTGCGAGATCGACCCGGACGCCGAGTACCCGGTGTCCGCGCGCATCAAGTACGTGGCGGGGCCGCGTGCTGGCGAAGAGCGCACCGTGAAGGCCAAGTACCTGGTTGGCGGCGACGGCGCGCGCAGCCAGGTGCGCCGCTCGCTGGGCCACAAGCTGCACGGCGATGCGGCCCTGCATGCCTGGGGCGTCATGGACGTCATGGTCAACACCGACTTCCCGGACATCCAGGTCAAATGCTCCATCCAGTCCCATGACGCGGGCAATATCCTGCTCATCCCGCGCGAGGGCGGCTACCTGGTCCGCTTCTACGTGGACCTGGGCGAGCTGACCGCCGAGGATGCCGGGGCCATCCGCAACACCCCGGTCGAGGAAATCGTGGCCACGGCCAACCGCATCATCCACCCGTACACGATGGACGTGAAGAACGTCGCCTGGTTCTCGGTCTACGAGGTGGCCCACCGCATCACCGACGGCTTCGACGACGTTTCCGATGAGGAGCGCGGCACCCGTTGCGCGCGCGCCTTCATCATGGGCGATGCCTGCCATACCCACTCGGCCAAGGCCGGGCAGGGCATGAACGTGTCTATCCAGGACGGCTTCAACCTGGGCTGGAAGCTGGCCGCCGTGCTCGAAGGCCGCGCCCCGGATGCGCTGCTGGATACCTACGCCGGGGAACGCAAGGTCATCGCGCAGAACCTGATCGACTTCGACAAGGAATGGTCCACCCTGATGGCCAAGTCGGTGGACGATTGGGAAGACCCTGACGAGCTGGAGAAGTACTACACCAAGACCCAGGAATTCCCTGCCGGGTTCATGACGCAGTACACCCAATCGCCGATCACCGCCGGCCTGGAGCACCAGGATCTGGCCCCGGGCTTCCCGGTGGGCAAGCGCTTCAAATCCGCCGAGGTCATCCGCCGTTCGGATAACCGCTGGCGCCACCTGGGCCACTTCCACGAGGCTGACGGGCGCTGGCGCATCTACGCCTTCGCCGACGCGGCCGCACCGGCACTGGAGGGCACCGCAATGGCCGACTTCGCCGCCTGGTGGAGCGCCGATCCGGCATCGCCGCGCAACCTGTACACCCCGGCGGGCGGGGACGAGGATGCCGTTTTCGATACCAAGGCCATCTACCAGCAGGACTATACGCAGGTCGAGCTGCATGATGTGCCCAAGGCCTTCCAGCCGCTGAAGGTCCCGTACGGCCTGCACGACATCAACCAGGTATTCGCAGCCGGCCACGGCCGCGACATCTTCCGCGACCGCGAAATCAGCAAGAACGGCGCCATCGTGGTGGTCCGCCCGGACCAGTACGTCGCCGGGATCTTCCCGCTGGATGCGCGTGAGGAGATCGCCGGGTTCTTCGCGGGGAACATGCTTCCGGCCAACGGCTAGAAAACCCTATTGGCTCCTTGGCCGCACCCGACTGAACCATGGGTGCGGCCAAGGGGCCAAGCCTGCATAACGGCCGCCAAGCTGTCGCGCGCGGCTGGTAGCCTCGGGTGCATGAGCGCACTTTTCGACACTCTGCCGGTTCGCCGCATCACCGAACATCCCAAGGCACCCATGGATCGTTCCGATTGGGCGGCCCAGATCCCGGCGGTGCAGCAACTGCTTGACGAGGGCCTTGAGCTGGGCCAGCTGACAGTGCTGGTGGGTGAGAACGGCGCGGGAAAATCAACGCTCGTCGAGGCGATTGCAGCGGCCTTTGGACTGAATGCCGAGGGCGGAACCCGCAACAGCATGCACCATACCCAGCCCACCGAATCCGGGTTGTCCTCGCACCTGCAATTGGAACGCGGAGCCGGTGCGTCCAAGGCCGGAGTGTTCTTGCGTGCGGAAACCATGCACGGGCACTTCGCCTATCTGGGCTCCATCGGCTCGCGCGGAAAGCACAATTTCCAGAGCCATGGCGAATCCTTCGTCGAGTTCTTCACCGAGCGCTCGTATGTCAATGGGTTGTGGGTCTTCGACGAAGCCGAGTCAGCGCTGTCCTTCAATGGCTGCCTCATGCTGCTCTCGCATATTGCAGATCTGCTGCGTTCCGGTTCCCAGGTAATTCTCTCCACCCACTCGCCAATTCTTGCTTCCTTGCCAGAGGCGAGAATCTATGAAATCGGCGAGTGGGGAATCCGCGAATCGGACTACGACGAGTTGGACATGGTGCGGAACTGGCGGCTTTTCCTGGATGCCCCGGGTCGGTACCTGCGCCATTTCAATGACTAGATAGCCGACGCAGCGCTGCCGGCCTAACGCTTCGAGCCGGACACCGCGAGACCTGCCACCACTCCGCCGTCCACCAGCAGATCGGTGCCGGAGATGAAGCTGGCATCGGCGCTGAGCAGGAAGGCCGCGGCATTGGCGATGTCGTTGGGAGTTCCCAGGCGTCCGGTGCTCGAATTCTCTATCATGGCGCGCATTCCGGCGCCGGATCCACCGGCCAGTTCCTTCTGACCCATGGGTGTGGAAATGACACCCGGACTGATCGAGTTCACGCGCGTGCCGTGCTTCCCCCACGCAGTGGCGGCCCGCTGGACCCGCAATTGGTTGGCGCGCTTGGAGAGCGTGTAGGCAGCTCCGGGATCCTGCAGCGGTGCAGAGGCAAGAGGCGGGAAATCGAGCAGCTGATCTGCCGGTAGCGTGGCCAGGGGGTCCAGCAACTCGGCTGGCAGGGAAGAGGCCGCAATCGCGCCGGCCATTGAAGCGATGACCAATCCGGCACCATTCGGTGCCATCACCGGACCGAATTCCTCAAGGAAGAATGCCACTCCAGCCAAGTCAACGGCGTAGATCGCATTGGCCGGAGCCATTTCCGGGGACAGCCCGGCGGTGTGCACGGCGTTCACGACCGGGCCCAGCCCGAACGCAGTGGCAGCGAGCTCGCGCATGGAATCCTGCTGGGAGACATCCACGAAGGCGGTCTGGACCTGGAATCCATCCGCGCGCAGGGCAGCCGCAGCGGTTTCGAGCAATTCCTCGTTGAAATCGGCCAGCAGCAATTGCTGTCCAGCTCCGATGCGCCGGGCGATGGCCTGGCCCATTCCGCCGACGCCGATGATGATGGTGACATCCATGGGAATGAGAACCTCTGCTTTCATGGTTGGTACATGGGTAGGGTCTACCCTAACCTGATTAGTTAGGGTAACGCTAACTAATCTTCCAGGTGCGGTCCAGTGCCGGACATGAGTTAGAGCAGCGCAGCTAATTCCCCTAAGCTTTAAGCAACGGAAGACGAAGGGACGCACTATGGCCAAGAAGCGCTCAATTTGGGCTCGAATGTTCGGTATCGGCAAGGCTAACGCCAACGCCGCTTTGGATGCTCTGGAGGATCCGAAGAAGATGCTGGACCAGTCGGTTCGCGAATACACCAACAACATTGCCCAGGCCGAGCAGGCGGTTGCCCAGACCATCGGCAACCTGCGCATGGCCGAGGACGACCACGCCAAGTTCCAGCAGGAAGCCAAGGACTGGGGCAACAAGGCGCTGGCCGCGTCGAACAAGGCTGACGAATATTCTGCCGCCGGTGACAGCACCAACCAGCAGAAGTTCAACCAGCTGGCCACGGTGGCCATCCAGCGCCAGATGGACGCCGAGAAGCGCGCCAAGAACCTGGGATCCACGATCACTACCCAGCGTGATGTCGTCGCCAAGCTGAAGACCGGTCTGAACACCATGCAGACCAAGCGCCAGGAACTGGTGGCCAAGCGCGATGAGCTGGTGGCCCGCGCGCGCAATGCCAAGACCCAGAACCAGATGATGGACACCCTCAAGGCCCTGGACATCAACGACCCGACCAGCGAGATCAGCCGCTTCGAGCAGCAGATCCGCCAGGACGAAGCCAAGGTCCGCGGTGCGCAGGAACTGGCGGCATCTTCCCTGGATGCGCAGTTCGCGCAGCTGGAAGACCTCGGTGCCGAGACCGAAGTCGATGCGCGCTTGGCAGCCTTGAAGGCCAGCAACGCCCCGCAGGACATCCTCGAGGAAGCCGACGGCGCCGCGCAGATCGAAGCCGGCGCACCGCAGGTTTCCGAGATCGAGGCACGCCTGGCTGCCTTGAAGAAGAACCAGGCCTAGGTCCTAGCCGCAAGCGGCAAAGCGTCCCTTTCCGGATCACTACTGATCCGGGAAGGGACGCTTTGCCTTTTTCGTGGAAACCGGGTCTAGCGGCCAACCGATTCCTGGGCGGTGCCTGCTGGATGCAAGGTGGCACTGCCTGCGGAGACATCGATCGTGATCTTGTTGGGGGAGTTCGGATCGGTGGCGAGCAGGTTCTCGACGGATCCGGCGGCCGTATTCTGCCGCAGGTCGTAGGTGGCCTCGGGCAGTTCCAGCTCCAGCGAGCCGGCGCTGACGCTGCCCTCGATGCTCTTGGGCGCCGTGCCTGAGAGTTCGCCAATGAGTTCGCCGGCCGAGATATCAAACCGGGCGCTTCGGACATTGTCCAGGCGCACCGTTGCTTCCCCTGCGCCCAAGTCGATATCGGCGGTGTGCGCGCTGCCGGTGAGGTTCAGCTCCCCGGCACCGACTTCAACCACCAGGTCCTTGAAGGCACCGACTGCGTTGAAGGATCCGGCGGACAGCTCGAAGTCCGCATCCAGCGTTCCGTTGTCCATGGATTGCGGAAGCACCAGCGTTGCCTCGTTGTCGTCGAATCCGCAGCCGAAGAAGCAGAAGTTGTCCCAGGCATTCGGGGCTTCGACGATGAGCCGATCGCGCTCCCGATGCAGCTTCCAGCTCGCGGACTTGGCGCTTTTGACTTCAAGCGTTGCCTTGTCGGTGTCCGCAAAGACCAGATCGAAGCGTCCCGAGCTCGCCGAAACTTCCAAGGCGGTCACCCCGGAGACCTCTGCTTCGTGGACCGAATGCTCTCGGGAGACCGAGGCAAAGGCGCTGCGTGCCGTGGCGATGACCAAGGTGAGAATGACCAGCCCGCCGAGCACCGCGAGGATGATATTCAGCGGCTTGCCGTTGTTGGGTGGCGCCGGTGGGTTTGGCGGTAGCGGCATGGTTTGCGTGGTAGTCATGATCCTGTCCTGTCTGTGCGGTTGGTGCCCAGGGTTTCAATATGAGCCAGGGCTGCCAGCACGCGCCGGTTGCCCGTTCCGTCGGCTTCCAAGCCGAGTTTCTGGAAGATGGAAGTGATGTACTTTTCTACGCTGGCCTCCGAGAGGAAGAGCAGCGCGGCGATCGCCTGGTTGGATTTTCCTTCGGCCAGTGCGGCCAGGACTGTGCGTTCCCGGTCGGTCAGCTTCTGCATGCGGTCATCGTGATTGCGCCGAGTCAACAGCTGTGCCACCACTTCCTGGTCCAAGACGGTTCCACCACCTGCAATCTGCTCCAGCGAGGCAATGAACTCGCTGACATCCGCAACACGGTCCTTGAGCAGGTAGCCGATCGCTCCGGACTGGGTGGAAATCAGTTCCGAGGCGTAGCGCTCCTCGACGTACTGGGAGAGCACCAGCACCGGCAGATCCGGATACTTCTTGCGCAGTTCCAGCGCCGCACGGATGCCTTCATCCGTGTAGGTCGGCGGGAGGCGGACATCCAGGATGCAGATCTGCGGGAAATCATCGGCGGACGAGTTGTCCAGGAAATCCATCAGCCCGCTGGTTTCGGGCAAATCCGCGACAACATGGTGGCCGCTGTGGGCCAGCAACCTGACTAGCCCTTCACGCAGCAGGACCGAATCCTCGCAAATCAGTACGCGCATGGCACGTTCACCTCCACTGCAGTTGGCCCGCCCTGGGGGCTGTCCAGGCTAAAGGTGCCGCCGGCGGCGAGCACCCGATTATTGATTCCATCCAGGCCGCCGCCGGGGGTGATGCGCGCCCCGCCGGTGCCGTTGTCCTCGATGCGGGCCCACAGGGTTTGCTGGCCCTCATGCTCCCGGACCCTCACGGTGACCTGGCAGCGCTGGGCCCGCGAGTGCTTGGCCGCATTGGTCAGCGCCTCGGCAATGGCGAAGTACACCGCCGCTTCGGCCACGCGCGGATAGCGCCCATTGAGCTGGATATCCAGGCCAACCGGGATATGCGAGCGGCCTGCGATAGCCGAGAGCGCCGCATCCAGTCCGCGGTCATCGAGCACCGAGGCGTAGATTCCGCGGGTGAGCTGGCGCAGTTCGGTAATCGCGGATTTGGTTGAAGCGTGGGCTTCGGCTACCAGTTCCTTGGCCTGCTGCGGATCGCTGTCGATCTGCTGGTGCGCAAGCCCCAAGGTCATGGCCACGGAGACCAGCCGGGGCTGGACCCCATCGTGCAGGTCGCGTTCGATGCGGGTGCGCTCCACCTCTGCGGCGCGCACCGCTCCTTCGCGCTGCACCGCGGTGGTGCGCACGCGTTCGACCAGTGCACTCTCGCGGGCAATAGAGCCGACGATTCCCACGGTGACCATCCGGTGCAAGAAAACCAAGCCGATAACCACTGCTATTCCCAGCAGCGCCGCCAGCACCAGCCAAGGTGCCTGGCTTACCGGGGTCTGGAGGCCCCATAGCCCGGGAACGGTTCCCAGCGGGTCGGCATTATCTGCCTGCAAGACCGGGGCGAAGGCAACGATGGACGAACGCACGGCCATTTGCAGGGCAGTGAGCATCAGCGAACCGGCGAGGCAGGCGAAGAGCAAGCTTCCCAGCAGCGCCCACATGCGTCCGTTGGACACATTGCGTCCGAGCGAACGGACGTATTCGCCAAAGCCTTCACGGCGGCGCGGCCGCCAGGTCAGCGGAGCGACGTCCATATCGTAGAGGTTGCTGATTCGAGTCAGCTCGAAGCGGGCCAGGCCGAAGAGCGCATAGACCAATCCGGCCAAGACGACCAGGCCCAAACCGAGGATCGGGGTCAGCGCGACGCCTACCGAGAGCCAGGCCAGCAGCAGCGAAAACAGGATCAGGCCGGCAGACCCGAACAATGCCATATGCAGCAGTGTCATGCCCAATCTCAGTGGGGGACGGGCAGGAGCGGTGCCCGGTAGAACCTTAGGTGTCGAAGTCATACCTCAACACTAGAGCGCGCAGGTCAGCGCCAACACCGAGGGAACCGGAGTTCTTCATTATGGAAAACCCGAAGAATTTGCCTCCCAGGGTGCCCTTTTGGCTTTTCGGAGCGCAGGATGGACAGATGGACACGAACCAGGATCCGCAGGCGGCAGGAACAGCGCCCATCGAGATCAGGCCCCTGGCCGAAGAACGCATGGATGACTTCGCGACAGTAGTGAATCCGAGTAGGAGGCAGAATCATTGCTGGTGCTTGTCGCACCGGATCGGTGCCGCCGAGATCAGGGAACGAGGTGCAGGGGACCGGTTCGCCGCCATGCGCTCGCTGAGCACCGAGCCGATTGCCCCGGGAGTGATCGCCTATCGCGCAGGGGAACCGGTGGGCTGGTGCAGCATCGCTCCGCGATCGAGGATCCCACTGCTGGAAAAGTCCAAGCTCATCAGGCCCGTGGATGATCTGGAGGCTTGGAGCATCACCTGCATGGTGGTGCGCAGCGGCTACCGCCGCCAGGGCGTGAATCGGGAAATGGTCCAAGGCGCAGTGCAGTATGCGCGGGACCTCGGGGCGCCAGCGGTCGAAGCCTACCCCGTGGATCCGGCAGGGCGGATGGACCTGACCATGGCCTTCGTCGGAACCAGGAAGATGTTCGAGCAGGCCGGGTTCGAGGTCGTCGGGGTCAGCGACGCCCAGGCCAGCAGGATGCCCCGGCTGATCATGCGCATGGTTTTCTGAACCGCCAGGGTTTACCAGAAATTCAACCGCAAGCTTCATGCTATGCACTTTCGGCTTCTAGCGTCGGTAGCATGGGACGGCTGTTTATGGCGATCGGGGATTCCTTTACCGAAGGTGTGGGGGACTGGGAACCCAGGCTGCCCAACGGTGTACGCGGATGGGCCGATCGCGTGGCCAAGCAGCTATCCAAAGCGGATCCCGAGTGGCAGTACGTGAACCTGGGAATCCGCAGCCGACGGCTCCAGTCGATTATCGACGAGCAGATCCCCATAGCCCTGGAACTCAGGCCGGAGGTGATCACCTTTTATGCCGGCGGCAACGACATCCTGGAATTCCGCAAGGACATGAAGGAATTCCTTGCCCGATACTCGCAAGCTGTCGAAGCCCTGGTTTCCACGGGTGCCAAGGTCCTGCTGTTCACCGGGTTCGATATCCCCGTGCACCCGGTGCTCGCCCCGTTCAAGCGGCGCAACTGGCGTTTCAATGACCACGTGCGCCGGCTCGCTGAACGCTATCCGGACTCAGTAGTGCTCGTTGACTACTGGAATTGGGAGGCCTACCGGGATAAGCGCATGTGGGATATCGACAAGCTGCACATGAATCGTGCCGGTCATCGCTACATGGCCATCAGGATCCTGGAGATCCTCGGGTATCCGCACCAGCTGGTTTTCGATCCTTTTGGCGCCGCGGACCGGGTCGGATTCTGGCAGGCCACGCAGCGCGACGTGGAATGGCTGAGGCAGTGGGTGCTGCCGATGTTCGGGCGGCGCATGCGCGGCATCACCCTGGGGGACCAGCTGCGTCCCCGCTGGCCGGAGCCGATGCATCCGGCCAAGGGGATGAAGAAGCAGTTCCGCAAGCGCCGCAAAGCAGAAGAGCTGCGGCACCTGCGGAATTCCGAGGTCGGCTAGCTGCCTAGCTGCCTGGGTTTTCCATTGCTTCTGGACTCATCCACGCGATTTCCCAGACGTGGCCATCCGGGTCCTGGACGGCTGCCTGGTACATGCCCGGGAATGGCTCATCTGCCGGGCGGTAGATGCTGCCGCCACCGGCCTCGGCCCGTGCGACGAAGTCGTCGACGCCTTCGCGGGTTTCTGCCGAGAGGGCATTGAGGGTTTCGCGCAGGCCGCTTCCGAGCGCCGGCTTATCGCCGTTGACCAGGAAGCTTGCGAAGAACTCTTGGCGCAGCACCATCACGAGAATGTTCTCGGCGATGATCCATGAGGTGGCATTTTCATCGGAGAACGTCGTGTTCTTGGTGAAGCCCATGGCCTCGTAGAACTTGTCGGCTCTGGCTAGATCGGCGGTCGGTAGGTTGACGAAAATCATCTGGCCCATGGGTTTCTCGCTTCTGCGTAGGGGGAATTCCTCAGTGCAAAAACAACTTTGCTGGACGCATGAACCGAGCGCAAGAGCTATGCGGGATTAACCTTGAAATGAAACAAGGCCCCGCTAGGGCACGCAGTTAAGCGCGGCCGTGCGGGGCCTTGAACCAAACCCTTGAATTCTTGAGGGCTTCGGGCATTCAAGCGGGGACTAGATCAGTGCCTTGGTGATTTCCAGCGGGATGCGATCGCGGGTGTAGGTGATGTGGTCGTAGCCGTGCGGTGCCGGCTTGCCGTCTTCGCCGATGTTCACGAAGACGATCTTCTCGATGGTCAGGATCGATTCCTGGGTGAAGATGTTGCGCACCTCTGCGCGCAGGGTGACCGAAGTCCGGCCGAAGTCGATAGCGGTCAGGCCCATCTCGATCAGGTCGCCTTCCTTTGCGGAGGCGATGAAGTTGATCTCGGACATGAACTTGGTGACAACGTGCTTGTTGCCCAGCTGGATGATCGAGTAGATCGCAGCTTCTTCGTCGATCCAGCGCAGCAGGCTGCCGCCGAACAGCGTGCCGTTTGCGTTCAAGTCTTCTGGGCGAACCCACTTGCGCGTATGAAAAGTAATACCCTTAGCCATACACAAAATGCTAAGTCAGATCGGGTGCATTGCGCTGTAAGGTGCTCCACAATGTAGGGGAAAACACATGCGATTCATGCATTGAATACCAAGTGGACGCGTGATTGGGGCGGGTGCCGGGAGAACTGGCCCAATGCTTCCTGCCTGCTGATGGCTGTATCCAAGGTGCTAAGCGGCAATGCTGTTGATAAGGTCAAGTCAAGCAGCATGAATCAACGGACCCAGGACTAAAAGGCAGGTGAAGATGACCTATCCTTCGGAAGGGAATAACGAAACTATTCCCACCGATTTCGACGACGTCGTTCAGCAAGTTTCTACCGGTGAGCTGGAACATGATCGCATCGATTCCCTGCTCAAGGAAGCCCATGAGCGATACGCGGATGCAGACGACGGGCTCCTTGCCCACTACATTCCGATCCTGGGCCAAGCGGACCCCAATCTCTTTGGCATCGCCATGTCCCACGTCGGCGGCTCTGTCCACATGGTTGGCGATTGCGATCACCTGTTCTCGATCCAGTCGATCTCCAAGATGTTCGTCTACGCGCTGGTGGTGCAGGAGCATGGGCGCGAGGTCGTTCGCGAACGCATCGGCGTGAACAATACGGGCATGTCTTTCAACTCTGTGATGGCCGTCGAATTGAACAACGGCTTGCCGATGAACCCCATGGTCAATGCCGGCGCCATCGCCACGACAGCAATGATGCCCGGTAAGACCGCTGCCAAGAAGTGGGAGAACGTCCGGGAAGGGCTATCCGCCTTTGCCGGCCGGGCGCTGAGCCTGGATGACGAGGTCTATCACTCAGAATCGCTGGCCAACGAGCGCAACAAGGCCTTGGGGCATTTGCTCAAGAGCTATGGGCGGCTGGAGAACGAACCTGCGGATGCCGTTGATGTGTACACCAAGCAGTGCTCGCTGAATATCAGCGCGCATGATCTTGCCGTCATGGGCGCGACGCTGGCCGATGGCGGAGTGAACCCGGTGACCGGAAAGCGCGTCGTCGATGCAGACGTTTGCCGCGATACCCTGGCGACCGTGGCCTCCAACGGCTTGTACGAGCGTTCTGGCGAGTGGCTGTTCGAGATCGGGATTCCGGCTAAGTCCGGGGTTTCTGGCGGCATTGTCGCGGTAGCTCCGGGCAAGGGCGCCATTGGCGCGTTCTCGCCGCCCTTGGACATGGCCGGGAACTCGGTGCGCGCGCAGCTGGCCATCGGGCAGCTTTCGCGTGCCATGGGCCTGAATCTGTTTGCGTCGGCGCCAGATCGGGAAAGCTGATCCCGGGCGTTTCACGCATTATCCAAAAGGCGGATTGATTCGCTAACTAGCTAGACTTTTATGGACAGGTGGATGGCCTTTGCCGTCCATCTTTCGCCATCCGGCGCCGGATCGTCTCGAGAGTTGGAAGCACCATGCAAAGGTACTGATCAGCTACTGGTTAGCCAAAACCTTCGACGCCATGAGAATGCGCTTCCGCGGCGGTTGCATTCTTTCCTATGGCGGTGCAGGCCGGCGGCAGCGACATGTGACGTCCGGGGGTTGTAAAACCTACTAAACAAGCTTTACTTAAAGTGTGTGTCACTGGGGGCACCTGAAACTTTGAGGATGCGTAATTCATGAAGAAAGTAACCAAGGCAACCATTGCTGCTGTTGCAGCCGGAGCGCTGTTGCTCGGCGGCGCTGGAACGATCGCGCGCTGGCAGGCGCAGCAGACTATTGACGCGGGCACCGTGGAAACCGGCCACCTGAACTTGACGACCAACGGGGAGGGCAGCTGGCAGGACATCAGCAATCCGGAAGCGCCCGAGCCGTTCGACCCGGCAACCCAGCAGCTCGTTCCCGGGGACGTTGTTGCGTTCAGCCAGACCGCCACCATCGATGCCGAAGGCAAGAACATTGCTGGATCGCTGAGCGTCGACCAGGCGGCTACGGCGCTGGGAGCGTTGGAAGGATACGTGACCGTCGCTCTGCAGGTCGATGCATCGGCGCCGGGGATTACGGAGGAAGCTGACGGCACACTGAGCTTTGCCGATCCGGGCACCTATTCAGTTCCATTCCTGATCACCGTCACCTTTGCCGAAGGAGCGGTGGGGGACACCCCGCCGTCGACCTACGACCAGCCGCTGGATCTTGAAGCGCTGACGCTGACCTTGGACCAAGTCCGCGCTTAGTCATGAAACGTGGATTGGCTGGTGCATGCCCAAACCCTTGAAGTTCGCCATAGTCGCGGTTGTGCTCTTGCTGCTGGGTATCAGCGCGCAAAGCACGGCCGCAACTTGGCGCGCCGAAAGCACGGTGGATCCGCCAGCCTTGAAAACCGGTTCGCTGGCATTGCTGGCCGGTGGCGAAACCGAGCACCAGTTCGCGAAGCTGTCCGGCAGCGAGCTGATCCCCGGGGCGTTTACGCAAGCACCACTGGTGATCACCAATGCTGGCACTGTGGACTTGACCTATCAGCTGGATGGGGCGGTCAATGCGACCGCTTCGCCGACTGCCGCTGATCGTGCCCTGTCCAGCGCTTTGCAACTGAGCATCTATTCCGGCATGGACCAAGAGGCCTGCGAAGCCGACCAGCCGTTGGCCGGGGAACGGCTGTATGCCGGGCCGCTGGGATCCACCGCCGCCTTCGCAGCTGCCAGGGTGCTGCGCGCCGCGCCGGCGATGGCGAATGAGGCCTTGTGCATTCGTGTTTCGGTTCCCTCCGGGGCACCTCAAACGGCTTCCGGCGGGAAAGTAGCGCTCAAGCTGGGGTTCGCGGGGCAGCAACGATGACAATTGGGAATCGCGTCCGGCGCAGGGAACAGCAGGAACGCACAGGGATCCGGTGGTGGTGCGGTCAGGTGCTTTCCTGGCTCGTGCTGTTCATCGTCCTTGCCCTGATTGCCGTCATGATCGTGGTTCCGAAATTGGGCGGGGCGACGGCGTATACCGTGCTCACCGGATCCATGCGGCCGCATTTGCCGCCCGGTACTTTGGTGGTGGTGAAGCCGATTGACCCGGAGCACCTTCGCATTGGCGAGGTTGCCACCTACCAGCTGGAATCAGGTGAGCCTGAAGTCGTTACGCACCGTGTTTCCGCTATCGGCGCGAGCCTGGGCGGGGAAGAACAATTCATTTTCCGCGGGGATGCAAACAACACCGATGACGCTCCGGTGCAACCCGAACAGATCCGGGGCAAGCTCTGGTATTCCGTCCCGCTCCTGGGATACGTGAACAGCGCTCTGTCACTCCAGCAGAGAACGTGGCTGACCTGGATCGCAACGAGCGGATTGATCGTGTATTCGCTGGTGATGTTCGGCGGGGCATGGCGTGAACGGCAGGGGAAAGGGCATCGATGAAGCTCCGTTTTCTTGCAGCCAGTGCGGCCATGACGGCCGTGATTCCCTGCGCGGCACTCGGTCTAGCACTGCCCGCATCAGCCGCGGAAACTGACCAGGGCCTAAGCTACAGCTTGGACGGCCGGGTCTATTCCGATGCCCCACCGCAGGTATTTGGAGGAGCCCCGGTCTTGGCGCCGGGCGTTGAATCCACAGGATCCTTGTGGATTCGCAATGACCGGGAGTCGGATATCGAAGTCCGCATCCGGACGATCGAGCCCGCTGCGTCAACCAGGATCTATTTCGAAACAGCCGGAGCCACGGTAGTCCGGTTGGAACCGGACAAAGCCGCGGAATTCGGACTGAGGGTCGGACTGCCCTGGTCGGCGAAAAATGAGTCGGAGGACCAGCAGGTGCCTTCGTTGCAGGTGCGCATCGACGCCGTCGAATTAGCAGGCGGAGATGGGCAAGCTCCGGATTCTTCGCGGCCGCCTGACGAAGGGGATTCGCCCGACAGCGATGCGCCGAGGGAAGAGCTGCCCCAATCGGATCCTCCCGAGCGGCATGATGGGCTCGGAGATACCGGGTTCCGCGGTGCGGCGCTGCTTGCGGCGGCAGGCATCGCGGGCATCGGGGGATTATCGTTGCTTGCTGCGCAACGCAGGAAACAAAAGGAAATTGAAACGGACGGAGTGGAACGATGAGCGACCGTTCAATGCGCATCAAGGCAATTCTGTCCTTGGGCATCCTCGTAGGATTCGGCACCGTCTCGACGCTGGCCTCATGGACCGGACAAGCGACAGCTACCTCGAACGTCAGCACGGCCACCGTTGCCCTGGGAGTTGGAGCTACTGCGACCACCGCAACCTCGGCCAGCTACCAGATGCCCATCAGCGGCAATAACCTGTTTCCGGGCTCGACATCGGCATCCGTCGTGACAGTGAAGAACACCGGTTCCATCTCGGCGCCCTATGTTTTCGGCGGAAGAATCACCGAATCGGGCAACGCTGCGCTGGGGGCGGCACTCAATATCGTTGTAAAAACAGGCGCCACGGTCAGCGGCACCGGCTCCAGTGTTACTTGCTTGGGCGGAACGACGCTGCTGTCGAAGAACGCTGGATCCCAGTTCGGCAGTGCCTCGGCCGCCAGGCCCTTGGCCGCCGGCAGCAGCGAAACCCTGTGCGTGCAGTACTCGCTGCCAGTAACCGCGGCCAATACCCTGCAGGGCGCCACGACGGCAATCACCCTGGACTTCACCTCGACGGTGGGTTCATGAGATGAAGTCGAATCGAACTGGACCCCGCACAGGATCTTCGCTGACGCTGTTCCAGCGCCTCGTGCTGAACGCCTGCGCCGCGGCCGGGACCCTGTGCCTGGTCATGGCGGTGCTGGCGTTGGCTTTCGGGATCAAGCCCCTGGTTTTCGCCTCGGGATCAATGGGACCGGGCATCCCCACTGGTTCGCTGGGTCTGGCTGTTCCGACCGCGGTAGAGGACGCCGCCATAGGCGACGTGGTTTCGGTGGTGATCAGTGACGAAGTGCGGGTGACGCACCGGGTTGTCGAAAAGACGGACGCGGGGCTGATCCTCAAGGGTGATGCCAATCCCGTCGCGGACCTGCAACCGTATGCGGTGGACAGCGTCGACCAGCTGCTGGCCAGTATACCGGTCCTGGGCTACGTCGTATCGTGGCTGTCCCAGCCATGGGCCTATTCTCTCGGCGGACTGCTGTGCGCCTACCTGCTCTATGTCGCGTTCATCAAGAGGGATGGTGAAAGCGGCCGACTTTCATCCGGGCAGGGCATGAATGAGGCCGAAATGGACCCAGGCCCTTTTGCCGGTCGCGAGCATCAAGCCACTGAATTTCGGGTATCCGGAGCTAGGCGGGAATCCATGTCGCAACGATCTCGGCGACGGACCCTGATTCAGATGGCTGGCATGTTTTCAATACTCACGTTGTGCCTTTTGCCGATTCAAATCGAACAAACCCAGGCAGCTTTCTCCAGCCAAGCTGCGGCTTCCGCCACGGCTACTGCGCTCACGGCTCTGCCCCCAGCCAACACTCAATGCACAGAGAATGTCGGGGACCAGCAAACCATCCGATTCGATTGGTCAGTTTCCGGACCAGAACCAACGTCCTATACCATCACCGGACAACTCAATGGCAGCTCGACGGTAAAGACAGAGTCGCTTGCTGGCAACACACGAAGCTACACGACATCCCTGTCTTCGAGCCAGGGTCTACTGGGTGCCCTGCTGGATTTGCTCGTAGGCTTCGACAGAAAATTCACGGTGGCGATCAGGGCGAATTACGGATCATGGAGTTCAGCCCCCGTGAGCTTTACTCAAATTCATGGCAGCGCTGGACTTCTGGGCAGCAACAAGCGTCTAACCTGCCAACCGCACTAGTCTGGCAGCGAATATAGACCATTGATAATCAGATCAAGGCCCACCGCAAAGGTATTTGACGCCCGGTCCTCGTCGCCCAGGGCAGTGGCCAGTGACTCGCTGAAAGCGCGTGTCGACTCTCCGTCGATTTCCCATACATTCTCGGGTGCCGCAGCGTCCAAGGCGGATCCGAGCACAAAGGAGTCGACGATCGTGATGCCCTGCAGCCGCCGCTTCGGTTCGAACCCGGCCATAGCGAAGGCCTCGGCCAGTGCATCGTAGACGCGCAGCGTGGTGCTGTCGCGGACTGTGTGGCTGGTGAGCAGCGGGATCAGCCGTGGGTGCCTTGAATACGACTCCCAGTAGGACGTGGCAATTTGCCGTACGATATCCTGCCAGTCGCTGGAATCGTTATCTGGCAGGCTGATCGCCGACATGGCCCGGCCTCTCATCAGCTCGATGATCTCATCCTTGCCGGACACGTGGTTGTACAGGGACGAAGCGGAGACCGACAGGGCCTTGGCCAATTGCGGAAGCGTGAACTCGCCATGGGCGTCAACGAGCTTGAGTGCGGCATCGGCGATCGCGGTGGTGCTGAGCTTCGGCTTGGAAGGCCTGGCCATGAATTCTCCCGTTGTTGAAGGTTCTGGGTAGAGCTTACACAAATAAACGAAAGTCATTCGTTAAATCTCTTGCGCCGAGGCCGTCGCTGGACCTAATCTGTAAACGAATACCATTCGTTTAATATCCGAAGGGGAGCCCAATGCAAGAGATCTTGGCCCTTGAACCACCCGTTTCCCCGGCGCGTGCCGAAGCCAAGTCGCGCGGCGAGATCACCATTGCGCTGGTGCAGCACCGCTGGCTTGAAGACCCGCGGGAACTGCGCGGGGAACTGGAGGACGGCATTGCCCGCGCGGCCAAGCATGGCGCGCGCATTGTCTTCCTCCCGGAATTGACCATGGGCAAATATCCGGCCTTCGAGATCCCGGACGCCGACGCAGCGGACGAGACCGCCGAGGATCTGGAGCACGGGCCGACCGTGTCCTTCGCCCGCGAGATGGCCGCGAAGTACAACCTGCACGTGCACATCTCGCTGTTCCGCAAGGCTCCGGCCGCCGACGGGTTGGGATTGAACACCGCAGTGGTTCTTTCCCCGCAGGGCCGGATCGTCGCGCTGACCAACAAGCTGCATATTCCGCGGACCGCAGGCTACTACGAGGACAAGTACTTCCGCGAAGGGCCTAATGACGAGCCCTATCCGGTACACCGCATCGCGGCGCTCGGGGACCTGGCCATGGGCCTGCCCACTTGCTGGGATGAATGGTTCAGCGAGCCGCCACGCATCTATTCGCTGGCCGGAGCGGACCTGCTGGCCTATCCCACCGCAATCGGTTCCGAGCCGGACCACCCGGACTTCGACACCGAGCCGCTGTGGCGCCAGACCATCATCGGCAACGGCATTGCCAATGGGCTGTTCATGGTTGTCCCCAACCGCTGGGGCTACGAGGGAGCACTGGACTTCTACGGTTCGTCATTCATCTCGGACCCCTACGGCCGCATCCTGGCCCGCGCCCCGCGCGATGCCTCAGCGGTGCTCGTGGCCACCTTGGACCTGGACGCCCGGCGCGACTGGCTGGAGCTCTTCCCGTTCCTGCGCACCCGCCGTCCCGATACCTACGCGGCGCTGGCGGCGCCGCGCGAAGACGCCCAGCTGGGAGAACGGACGCAGACCCATGCCTGAGTTGCGCATGCCGGCAGAAACCGAAGCCCATGAGCGCATCTTCATGGCATTTCCCTCCGGCGGCTACACGCTGGGAGAAACCGAAGCGCAGGCCGAAGCGGCCCGCGCCGCCTGGAGCGCCGTAGCCCGGGCGGTTAGCACCTTCACCCCGGTCACGATGGTGGTGGACCCGGCCAGCGAAGCCGAGGCCCGGCGCCATCTGGGCGATGCGGTCAGCTACAGCCTGCACCCGCTGGACGATGCCTGGATGCGCGATTCCGGCCCGAGCTTCGTGCGCACCGCACAGGGCCAGCTCAAGGCGGTGAACTGGAACTTCAACGGCTGGGGCGCGCAGAGCTGGGCATCTTGGGACAAGGACCGACTGGTGGCGGGCCATGTCGCGCGCCTTGCCGGGGCAGAGGAGATCCGGGCGTCGATCACCAATGAGGGCGGCGGGATCCACGTGGACGGCGAGGGAACGGTGCTGGCCACGCGCAGCGTCCAGCTGGATCCGGGGCGCAACCCGGGCCAGACCGAGAAGGACATCGAGGACGAGTTCGCCCGGCTGCTCGGAACCCGGAAGACCATTTGGCTCGATCGCGGGCTGAGCCGGGACAACGAGGAATTCGGCACGCGCGGCCACGTGGACATCGTCGCCTGCTTCGCCCGGCCCGGCGTGGTGCTCTACCACGACCAGCAGGATCCTCGGCACCCGGACTACGCGATTTCGCAGGCGGTGCGCGAACGGCTTGAGCAATCAACCGACGCGCAGGGACGGGTGCTGGAGCTCATTGCCGTGCCGGCACCGACGGTGCTGCGCGATGCCGAAGGCTGGGTGGACTATTCCTACATCAACCACCTGGTGACCAACGGCGGGGTCATCGCCTGCAGCTTCGATGATCCCAACGACCACCAGGCCGCGAGCATCCTGGCTGCGGCCTATCCCGGACGGGAAGTGACCAGCGTGGATGCGCGCGAGCTCTTCGCCCGCGGCGGCGGCATCCACTGCATCACCCAGCAGCTGCCCGCCACCGAACGGGGATAGGCGCCTAGCCCAGGCCGACCGCGCGGCGGCGTTCCAGGAAGACCGGTTTCGCCGCCGTGCGAGTCGCGGAAAACAGGGGGTCGGCCGCACGCCGGCCCAGGGCCAGGTCGGCCAGGTATTCGCCGATGGCGGGCACGAATTTGAAGCCGTGGCCGCTGAATCCCGCGCCGAGGGTGACCGGCCCCAGCGAATCGAGGATGAAGTGCTCGTCGGCGGTGTTGGCGTAGGTGCAGGATACCGTTTCGTAGCGCGAAGGATCCGCTCCCGGAAGCCAGCGTGCCGCGTAGTCCTGCAGTCCGCGCAGCTGCTCGTCGCTGGTATGGTGCGGCCGGTGCTCCGGATCGATGATCCGTCCGGAACCATGCCAGCCCACCTTGATGCCTTCCCCCGGGGTGCGCATGCCGTAGATGGGCCCGAAGACGCGTGATCCGATATCCCGTGCCGGATCCAGGGTGTGGTTGAACCCCGGCCAGTGCGCCGGCAGGTCCTTCTGCGCGAAATGCACCGGGTGCTCTTCGGTGACGTGGATGGCAGGAAGCTTGAGCGCATCGCCCAGCAGCAGCGCGGTCCAAGCCCCCGCGGTGACGATGGCATGGCGGGCCCGCATAGCCGAAACGGTGCCCTGGTGCTGGACTTGCACCTCGACACGGTCATCGGCAATCACCTCCAGACCGGTCACCCGGTGCCCGTATTCCACGGCAGCTCCGTGCCCTAGGGCCAGCTTCTGCAGCGAAGCCACTGCAAGATCGGCATTGATCTGGCCGCCGGCGGGGATATGCAGGACTTCGGTCTCGAACTTCATTCCCGCGAAACGCTCTTCTGCCGCAGCGATGCTCAGCAGCTCGCTGCCGAATCCTGCGTGGGCGAGGACCTGGTGCATTGCCCGTTGTTCGGCAACGATTCCGTGATTGACCAATCCGGTGCGCTCCAGCAGCCGGGTGCCGGCTTGCTCGGAAAGCGAATCCCACAAAGCGTCGGAACGCTGCAGCAGGCGAAGATACTCCGGTTCGGTGTAGGCAGGATTGAAGTTGCGGGTTGCTCCGTGCGAGGCGCCTTCCACATGGCCCGGGGCAAAGCGTTCCAGCAGCAGGACCTCGTGCCCGGCAGAGGCCAGGGACCACGCGGCCGCCGAGCCCATCGCGCCGCCGCCGATAATCAGGAAATCTACGTCATTGCTCACCTCTACAGCGTAAAACTCCAACTGAAGCGGGCTCCATTCAATTGACTCATTGGCCGTGGACTAACGTAATAGAGGATGGCGATCGGGAAAGCGGAGGCAGCGTGGAGCAAAGCGTGCAACTAGCGGCGGTAATCGGCTTGGCAACTGCAGTTTTCGTGGGCGCCTCGACACAACGGATCTCTGGAATGGGGTTCGCGCTGGTCTCATCGCCCTTCCTGGTCATGGTCTTGGGACCCCATGAGGGGGTCATGCTGGTCAACCTGCTCGGCGCCTGCAGCAGTTTGCTGATCTTTGCGCAAGTCTTCCGTCAGGTCGAGTACCGGAAGGTCGCCTTCATGCTCATACCGGCCATGCTCATGACCGTTCCCGGAGCTTGGCTGGCGAACTCGCTGGAGGGTCCATGGCTTTCCATCGGCATATCGTTCATGGTGATCTTGGCACTGGTTTCGAGTTTCATGATTCGAAACCTCGCGATGGCCCAAAGCAAGGGATTGGCCATCGGCGCCGGGGCAGTTTCCGGATTCATGTCGGTGACCGCCGGTGTCTCCGGCCCGGCCATCGCGGGATACGCCGTGGCCAGCCGCTGGCCGCAGGCGCAATTCGCCATCTCCGTGCAGCTCTACTTCCTGGTGCTGTCGCTGACGTCCCTGGCCGCCAAGGGCGGCATGCCTCAACTGGATTGGCAGCAGTGGGGCGCCTGCCTTGGCGCGATGGTGCTGGGCATCTTGCTGGGCAATTACCTGGCTCCGAGGATCCCGCAAAAGTTCAGTCGCGCATTCGTGATACTGATTGCCTTCGGCGGTGCCGTGAGCCTGATGGCCAGCGGCTTGGTCGACTTGGCCTCCAACTAGCGCAGTGCGCTGCTGCGCGGCGTGCGGCGGCGCCGCGGGCGGTACACGTTTTTCAATGAAAATGAGAGAATGTACTCCGTGCATTCCCAATATCCCGATGTAACTCTCAGCAAACGAGTCAGCGAGCTAGACATTGAGCGCCGTGCCCTGTGGGCCGGCCTGTTCTGTTCCCTATTCGGGTTGGTTGTGGGGCTCATTATCTTCGCCGGAGAACGTCCGCCGCTCTTTGGCGATCTGTCCGTGGGCATCGTCTCCGCCGTTTGCGGTGCTGTCTCGGCCGGAACCAGCAGCGCCTATGCTTTCCGTTCGATGCTGAGGGCACGGGAACCGTGGCTGAAGAAGATTCCCAAATGGCGCCAAATCGTCACGGCCCTGGGTCTCGTATTGGTGCACGTAGCCAGTTCTGTCATGATCCTGCTGGTGGTCTTCCATTTGTTCCAGCAGGCCTTCTACGGGCTGCATTTGGATGTGCTTGCAGGCGCGCTGGCAGTCAGCGTCGCCACGGGCATCTCCGCCTACCTGTCCTTGGAAGCAACCGCGCGCATCAACGCGGAATCACTTTCCGTGGTGCTGGGCATCTTCATGAGCGCCGGGGTGCTGATCAGCATGCTGCTGGCCGAAGACCAGGGCTGGTGGCAGAGCATGTTCTCTTCGCTGGGAACCACGCAGGCCGGCATGGGCTCGTTCTGGACCTTCAACCTCACGCTGGTGATTTCCGGCTTGGTGCTGGCGGCCTTCACCGAATTCCTGACCCGCGACCTGGTCCGCCTGGCCCAGTCCTACCGTTGCCGCCCGGCGCTGGAAAGGTACAGGATTGCACGAATGGTGCGTCCCCGGCCGCGGCTCGTGCGCTGGTGCCTGCTGATTGTCTCGGTCGGCATTATCGGCATTGGCCTGGTCCCCTTCGATCTGTCGATGGAAGTGCATTCGGCCTTCGTGCAGTTGGTCTCGGCAGCCATGATCTTCTTGCTGCTGGGCACCATCGTGCTGCTGCCTGGCTACCCTGCGGTATTCCATATGCTCTCCTACGCAGCCATTGGCGCGATCTGGGCGGCCTTCCAGCTGTGGACCGAATGGTCGTACTACAACCTGACCGGTTTCGAGCTTTCGGTCGTGGCCATCATGTTCAGCTGGATCTCGGTATTCATCCGCACGACGTCGGCGATGACCCAGGACCGTTCCGAACCTCGCACCACCCATTCGCCTTCCGAAGTAGCCAAGGCGAAGAAGTCCGCGGGTAAGGGCGGCCGAGCCTGAATATCCGTCGGAAGGCTGAAGAATTTCGCCTCTGCGGGCCGGTAGCCTGAAAATATGTTGATTGCAGAAAAGCTCTACTTGCTAATGGCCGATGACTCCGAAAAGCCGGAGACAGTTGTATCAGCTACGGGATACGGCATGAATGCTGCCATCATCACCGACTTGATGATCGCTGGGCGTGTGGCGCTGAGCGAGGATCAGCAGCGGCAGATCCAACTCATCGGTGCCGGCCCTTGCCCGGATCCAGTTCTCGCCGCGCCATTGGAAAAGCTGGAAAAGAGAGGCAATCTGAGCCTCGACGAAGCGGTGAAGATCAATTCCTTGTGCGAGGCCCGCTCGCTGACCGATTCCTTGGCCAAGGGCGGGATTATCGAATACGGTGAACGCACACTGCTGGGCTTGGGCAAGCAGCGGGTCCGCATCATCAACCAGCAGATCCAGCGGCAGATCCGGACCGATTTGCAGGGCGCCCTGCACGGGCAGAAGATCCCGGGAACTAGCGACACCACCGTGCTCGCGATCTTGCAGGCGATAGGCCTGGTGAACGATGTGCTGGAAGAAGAGCTCGCACCCATGACGGGAAGCCAGGCGCAGTCCCGGATTGCGGAACTCGCGCAGGATTCACCGGCAGCCGACTCGGCGCAACGGGCAGTGGCAGCGATGAACGCCGCCATCGTTACCCAGCGCGTCATTCCGCCCGCGCCTGGCAAGAAATAGCTGGACGGCGCCCGCAAGGAAAGACTACTGCGCGATGATTCAGCGCAGGGTGCTCAATCCCGCATCCATGACCACCTGGATAGTGGAGCGGTAATGGCTATTGAGCAGCTCGCCGAGCAGGGCTGCATTACGATCCAAGGCGGCATCCAGGATTTCCTGGTGCTCCTTCTCAACGTTGCGCTTGCCTGCGGCCTTCGACGGGGCAGCCCAGCGGCGGTACAGCTCGGTGAAGTTCGAAAGGTCGGCAGAGAGCTTGAGCATCGGCTGGCAATCGCACGGTACCAGCAATGCATGGTGGAATTCGCGGTGCGCCTCGGACCATGCGGGGTTGACGGTGCCAGGTTCCTCCGGCAAACGCCGCGGAGTGCGCGAAAGCTTGTGGTGGGCTGCGATCAAGTTCGATTCCCACGCGACATCTCCGCGCTCCACCGCCAAGCGGGCGGCCAGTGCCTCGGTGGAACACCGCAGTTCGGTGATATCCGCCAGTTCGCGCAGGTTCAGATCCGGCACGAAGAAACCGCGGTTTGGGCGGATGACCACCAGGTTTTCCCCCGCTAGCCGTGTCAGCGATTCGCGGATCACGGTGGTGCTGGTCTCGAACTGCTCTGCCAAAGTGGTCGGCTGAAGGCGGTCACCGGGGGACCAGAAGCCATCAAGGATGGTTCGGCGGATACCCTCCAGGGAATGAACTGATGCCTTTGCCAAGCTGACCTCTTCATGCGTGATCGATTGAATCTGATGTTAATAACAATAATCATATTCTTCGCAGGGGATAGATAATCCACGCGCACGGCGGAACAGAATACCCGGGCTATTGCTGGTAATTCGCCAAAGCTGTTTACCTTCCGCCGCATCGGTCCTAGGCTCGGGTCATGTCAGTGAAGATCCGCACGATTCAAACCGCAGTTCCCGCGACGACCCTGGCCCAGGAAGAGATCCGCGATGTCTTCGCCAGCCAGCCGAACCTGAGCCGGCTGGGTGAACGGCTCATCGCCACCTCGTTCAACTCCGCCGCGATCAGCACCAGGTACAGCTGCGTCGATGAATTCGACCTCTCCCTGCCCGAACCCGAAACTCCGCTGTTCTACGACCGGGTTGAAGGCCGGCTGCTCTCCCCGAGCACCGCCGAACGCAACGGCATCTACGCGAAGCAGGCCAGCATGCTGTTCACGAACGCCGCGAAAAAAGCACTGGATGCGTGCCCGGATCTTGCCGCGGAAGACATCACCCACGTCATTACCGTCTCCTGCACCGGGTTCTACAACCCGGGCCCGGACTACCAGATCGTACGGGCACTGGGGCTGGCACCAAGCACCGTGCGCCACCACCTTGGTTTCATGGGATGCTACGCGGCGTTCCCAGCCCTGCGCGCGGCCCGCGACTTCTGCCTGGCCGATCCGCAAGCCACCGTGCTGGTGGTCTGCGCCGAGCTGTGCACCTTGCATGTGCACAGCTCCAATGACCCGGACACCATCATGGGCTCGGCCATCTTCGCCGACGGGGCCGCTGCGGTGATCGTCTCGGCGCAGGGCAGCGGGCTGCTGGAAATGGACGGCTTCGAAACCGTGCTCACCCCGGTGGGCGAGGAGGCCATGGCCTGGAATATCGGCGATCACGGATTCGAGATGGTGCTGGGCACCTACGTTCCGCACATCATCGACGAGCACATCACCGGGGCGCTGCAGCCGCTCTTGGCCAAGGACGCCGACCCGGAACTCTCCGTGGACCGGATCCAGCATTGGGGTCTGCACCCCGGGGGCCGGGCCATCCTGGACCGGGTGCAAAACCGGCTGGGCCTGGATGACCAGCAGCTGGTGCCAGCCCGCGCGATCCTGGATCGCTACGGGAACATGTCCAGCGCCACGGTGCTATTCGTGCTCAAGGAAATCCTGGAAGCGGCCGCTGCGGACCAGGGCGAAAGGGTCTGCTCCATGGCATTCGGTCCGGGGCTGACCGTGGAATCCGGGCTGTTCACCATATGCCGGCAAGGATAATGCTCCGGCTGGCGCGGGCAGCGGAAGCCATCGAGGAAATGGACCGCCCGGATTGCGACCCGGTGCTGCTGCGCCGCACCTACGCCCAGTTCCCTCTGGTGAACCGGATAGTAGCCGGCTGGCGGGGCAATTACGTGCAGTGCATCCGCCCGTTGCTGGCGCGCCGGGTCCGGGCCAGGATACTGGACGTGGGCTGCGGGGGAGGAGACATTGCGGCGAATCTGGCGCGCTGGGCGCTCGCCGACGGGTTCGAGGTGGCAGTGTGCGGTATCGACCCGGATCCCCGGGCCATCTCCTACGCCCGGCAAGCGCTGCAACGCTGCAAGCTGCCGCGCGGGGTGCTGGAATTCCGGGAAACGACCAGCACCCGGCTAGCGGCCGACGGCGAGCAGTTCGACCTGGTGCTCTCCAACCACCTGCTGCACCATCTGGGTACGGACCAGCTGCGCCAGTTGCAGGACGAGACCGAGCAATTGTGCACCGGGATCGGGTTGCACAGCGATATCCGGCGTTCCCCGGTGGCGCTGGGCCTGTTCGGGCTGGCGACCCTGCCGCTGGCAGGCAGTTCGCTGATCCGGCGCGATGGCCTGACCTCCATTCGGCGCAGCTTCGTGCCGGGGGAACTGGGGCCATTGCTCCGCCCTGGTTGGGAGGTGCGCACGCAGCGGCCCTACCGCAACCTGCTGCTCTGGGAAGCTGGCGGCCATGGATGACGCCGCGATCATCGGCGCCGGGCCGGTGGGCCTGGCGCTGGCCATAGAGCTCGCCCAAAGCGGGCATGCCGTTCGGGTTTTCGAGCAGCGCGGCGCACCGGTAGCCCACTCGCGCGCCATCGGCCTGCATCCTCCAGCGCAAGAGGTCCTGGCGCGGCTCGGCGTGGGACCGGCGGTGCAGCGCGGCGGCGTGCAGATCCGCGGCGGACTGGGGATCTCGCGCGGGCGGAGTATCGCTTCGATGGATTTCTCCACTATTGGCGGCCAGTATCCCTATGTGCTGTCCTTGCCGCAGCAGGACACCGAGCAATTGCTGCGCGAGCGCTTGGAGCAGCTGGCACCGGGGTCATTGATGATGGAGTGCGCTTTCGAGCAGGTACTTGGGCAATCGGAGCAAGCCGTGGAATTTGCCGCTGGCGGCGTGGTTCACCGGGCCCTGTGGCTGGCCGGAGCCGACGGGGTCCGTTCCGCGGTCCGCAGGGATCTCGGCGTGGGCTTTGCCGGAAGGGACCATCGGGACCGCTACCTGATGGGGGACTTCCCGGAGACCACTGGGCTGGCGCACACTGCCGCGCTTTTCCTGCATCAGCAGGGGATTGTCGAATCCTTCCCGCTGCCCGCTGCGCGGCGGCGCTGGGTGGTGCGCATCGAGCAAACGCAGGTCGATGATTCGCCGGGCATGCTGGCCGAGACCATCTTGGACCGCACCGGATACCTTCTTGACGCCGAGGCCTGCACGATGACCAGCAATTTCGGCACTGCCACCCGGATGGTGCCCTCGATGGTCCATGGGCGCGTGGTGCTGCTGGGCGATGCGGCCCACCAGATCAGCCCGATCGGTGGGCAGGGGCTGAGCTTGGGGCTGGCTGATGCGCAGGCGGTGGTGCAGCTCATTGCCGCCAGGGCACCCCTTGAAGCCTTGGACGACCTGCGGCTCGGGGCCGCCCGCAGTGCGGCCCGGCGTGCGCAGGCGAACATGCTGCTGGGCCGTGCACTGCCGCGCTGGGCCGTCCCTTTGCGGGATTCGGCGTTTTCCCGGCTGGCCTCCAGTGCCTGGCTGCATGAGAAGGTGGCGCGCGACTTCACGATGACCGGTCCCGGACAGCGTTCGGTTCCCGTCGCATGACGAAATGGCAACGTTTCGAAGACTGATTGCGAATGGAGCATCTATCCGGATGGCGCCCAACGGCGCAGGAAGTGCACATCGACATGCAGCTCGCCAACGGCTCGGTCAGCGGAGAAGTCAGGGCTTACCTGGGTGAAACCGACCACGGCGAGTCCATCTGGGGCGAGACCTTCCAGCTGGAGGCGGTCATGGCCGGCACCGGTGATGCGGTGGTCACCTACGAGCATCAGGATGGATTCCGGCACTGGAGCAAAGACCGACCGGCCTCTGCCACCAGCGGGCATCTGGGAGACATGGACCTTGCCGGTGCCGTGGGCAACCTCGGCCACCTGAAGGAATCCTTCAAGTACTGAACACCCGAATGCAGCAGTGCCGCGCCGCCGGTAGATTGGCGGTGCGGCACTGTTTTTGCGTGCCCAAACTCACCGCCAAATACTCGCGGATACATGAAACAATAGGTAGCAATGACTTCCATCGATTCCACCCCACTTTCCGCCGAAGAACGCAAGGCACTGCGCAATGAGCAGGCCGCGGCCCAGCGCGCCCAGCAGATGCGCATCTCCAAGTCCCGAGCCGAAGCCGAAGGCCGCGCCCAGGTCGTTCCAACCGCCGAAGGCTGGAAGCAGGAGATGGGTGCCGATGGTCGTCCAGAGCTGCAGTTCGCCACCAAGCGCCGTGTCTCCCAGCCGCCAACGCACCTGGCTGACCTGTCCCTGGCCGAGCGCCAGGCCAAGCTGAAGGAACTGGGACTGCCGGCCTTCCGCGCCAAGCAGCTCTCCGTGCACTACTTCCAGCACTACACCACCGACCCGGAGAAGATGAGCGATCTTCCCAAGGAGCGCCGTGCGGAACTGGCCGAGGCCATGTTCCCGAAGCTGCTCACCGAGGTCAAGCGCCTGGAAACCGATGATGGCAAGACCATCAAGTTCCTCTGGCGCCTGTTCGACGGCTCGCTGGTCGAGTCCGTGCTGATGCGCTATCCGGGCCGCATCACCCTGTGCATTTCCTCGCAGTGCGGCTGCGGCATGAACTGCCCGTTCTGCGCCACCGGCCAGGCGGGCTTGACCCGCAACATGTCCACCGCTGAAATCCTGGACCAGATCGTCCAGGCCAACCGCGTGATCGCCGAAGGCGGACTGGGCGGACGCCAGCACCCCGAGGAGCGCGTGGGCAACATCGTGTTCATGGGCATGGGCGAGCCGCTGGCCAACTACAAGCGCGTGATGAACGCCGTGCACCGCATGGTCGCCGATGCCCCTGAGGGCTTGGGCATGGCCGCCCGCGGCATCACCGTCTCCACCGTTGGCCTGGTTCCGGCGATCCGCAAGCTGACCGAGGAGAATGTCCAGGTCACCTTCGCGCTGTCGCTGCATGCGCCGGATGACGAGCTGCGCGACGAGCTGATCCCGGTCAACTCGCGCTGGAAGGTCGACGAGGCACTGGATGCCGCGTACGACTACTACGTGAAGACCGGTCGCCGAGTTTCCATTGAGTACGCGCTGATTAAGGACATGAACGATCACGAATGGCGTGCAGAAATGCTGGCCAAGAAGCTGAACGCGCGTGGCCGCGGCTGGGTGCACGTGAACCCGATTCCGCTGAACCCGGTGCCGGGCTCCATTTGGACCCGCAGCGAACCGGATATCACCTCCAAGTTCGTTCGCCGCCTCGATGAGCTCGGCGTGCCAACCACGCTGCGCGATACCCGAGGCAAGGAAATCGACGGCGCCTGCGGCCAGCTCGCAGCCGACGGCGACAAGTAGCATTTACCGTGGAGACCAGCTTTCGCTGGTCTCCACGGTGCGTTAACGACCCCTCCTCGTGCAGGAGGTCTACGACTGCATGTATGGTTCTGATATGGCCGTTTCAGACCCGCTTTTCCTTGATAAGACCAATCCAGAGCTATGGAACTCGATTGGCAGATTTTCCAAAGATGTCGCCAAGTCCTACCGCGCAGCCGGAATCAGCGACCGCACCGCCGAGCTGGTGAACCTGCGCGTCTCGCAGATCAATGGATGTGCCTACTGCCTGGACCTGCATGCCCGCAAGGCACTGGACGCAGGGGAGAGCCTGCAACGCATCAACCTGCTGAGCACATGGGATGAATGCGGCGGCCTGTTTAGCGAAGAAGAATGCGCAGCACTAGCCATCGCTGAAGCCGCTACCGACCTGCCCAAGCCAGAAGAGCGTATCGCCGCGGTGGCATCGGCCCGTCTGGTGCTCAGCGTGGAGCAAGTGGCAGCCATCCAATGGATTGCCGCCGCCATGAACGCCTTCAACCGGATTTCGATCCTTTCCCGTCACCCGGTCAAGGAACGCGAACTGGAAAAGACGGGCAAATAGCAAAAGGCCGCCGTTTGCCCGCGTAGGGGAAACGGCGGCCAATACCAACTCAGGCGTTGGCTTTGCGCACGGCTTCGGTGTAGCGGCGTTCGAATTCTTCGGCGCTGACCACTTCTCGTTCCACGCGGAAGGAAGACTCGTCAATCCCCAGAACCGCAGCGATCAGTGAGCGGGTGTAAAGGGCGATCTTGCGTGATTTCCGGGTGGACGTCACATGGTCCAATTCCGGAATCCAGATGTTCCACCAGCCGCCTTCCTTGCCGACTACTGCCTTGAAAACGCGTTGCTCACTCATCTGCTGCCTTACTCTCTACGATGCTCTGACCAGCGTCTTGCCGTCTGCTTCAATACTCCACTACGTGCAGCCGTGGCGACAAGTCGTCGCTGCCGTGGGCACTACTTCGCCAGCGGCACGCCATCCTTGCCTACCGCGAAGCTCACGACGTCGTCATAGGCGCGTCGCTCGGTCTTTTCCAACTGGTATTCCGAATCCTGCTGGGGGAAAATGTGAACCGGGGTCAAGGTCGGTTTCCGTGCCGTAGCCGCCGTTCAGCGCCGCATAGGTTTCCCAATTGCCCAAAGCTGGAAGCAGCGGAACGCTGGAGGCCAAGTCCGAATGCTCGCCGGCCACATGGCCGAAGAACTCATCCCACGCCGGCTGGTATCCCGAACCCTGGGTGAGATCGCCTGCCATCATGACCAGGTCCGGATCGGCAGCTTCGATGTGCTTGAGGTTCTCGTTGAATGCGGTGGACTGGTCCAGCGGGTAGCGCAGGGTCGGTTCGCCGTTGCGGGTGGTCATGCCGAACTGCTGGTCCCATTTGGACCCCGCGCCCGGACGCTGGATGGAATCTGCGGTGTAGACGTTGACCGGGGAGAGCTCCCACTCGCGGTGTTCGGTGCGTCCGCGTGGTTCGGTTTCAGAATCTGAGAACGCAATGATGCGCACGTTTTTCCACGCCCCGCCCTTGGGAGCTGTTTTGAAAGCCGCGCTGTGGGTTTCTCCTGATTGGGTCACGGTGTAGTTGTAGGACTTTCCGGGCAGCAGGCCCTGGAAGGTCACCGAGTGCTTGTAGTTCGAATTCGACTTCAACCACGAGCCCTGTTCCAAGCCCTCGATCTGCTGATCAAGTTCGGCCCGGGTGTATTCCATGAGATCCAGGTACTGTGGTGCGCTGCTCTGCTTCCCGGACTTTCCCAGTCCCGGTCCCGAGAGGCTTATCGTGCCCGGCTCATCGGTTTCGCTGATCCAGTTGATGGTCATCGACGTGGCAGCAGGAGCTTGGAGGTAGGGCAGTACGCGGAAACCCGGTTCTGGGGACTAGGCCGTTACCGCTGGAAGCGCGGAAGCAGCGGTTCCTGGCAGAGCAGCGGCGCTGGCTGCCGGCGCCAAGACCAACGGGATCAATACAGCGGCGGCAAGTGCGGCCGAGAGGGGCTTGTTGTTCATAGTGCGTTCTCCTGTGCGAGGTGTCGCCTGCAAAAGGCGGGTACCTTGAGGATGCCCGGGGCGCGTGCCCCAAGGGTGGATATGAGGCAAACGAAGGGTGAACTGGGTCGGTGAGCCTGCTCACCGGCTGTCTCGCGCACTAATACCAAGCTGGAGCCGATAGCCTTGAAGCAGATAGCTGAGAAGATCAAAGCGAGGGCGCTTCGGTTTTCCACGCCTGCGAAAAGAAGGACAAACAGTGCAAGCCTCCCAGCGTTCCAAGGTAGCTCCCTTTGAAGTGATGCAAATTGTTGATCAGGTCGCCACGATGCGGACCTCCGGCCACGACGTGATCTCGTTGTGCGTGGGAGAACCTGGCGGCGGTGCTCCAGCGGCCGTGAATGACCTGGCCGCGAAGCTGCATGCCGAGCATGCCGACTTCGGGTACACCTCAACTGCGGGACTGCTCGAAACCCGACAGGCCTTATCGAAGCACTACCTCGATACCTATGGCTTACAGATCCCCGCAAAGAACTTCGTGATGACCACAGGTTCCTCCGGTGCATTCCAGCTTTCGTTCTTGGCAGCCTTCGATGCTGGAGACGTGGTGGCGCTGGCCCGTCCCGGCTACCCGGCCTACGCCAATATTCTGGGTGCCCTGGGGCTGGAAGTTGTCGACCTGCCCACCGGTGCAGCGCAGCGTTACCAGCCCACCGTGCAGCTGCTTGAGGCGGCCAAGAAGGAGCATGGACGCCTCGATGGGCTGGTTGTTGCGTCGCCGAATAATCCCACCGGAACCATGTTCAGCGCAGGCGAGCTCTCGGACTTGGCCACCTGGTGCGAAGCAAATGATGTGCGGCTGATTAGCGATGAAATCTATCACGGCATTGAATTCGTCCCAGACCGCAAGGCACATACCTCGTGGGAGTTCTCCCGCTCGTCCATCGTTGTCTCCTCCTTCTCCAAATACTGGGGGATGACCGGCTGGCGCCTGGGCTGGATGATCGTGCCCGATGAGCTAGTGCCAACGGTGGACGCACTGGCTTCGAACCTCGCCTTGTGCGCTCCAGCGCCAGCACAGCGCGCGGTGGTAGCTGCCTTTGAACAGCGGAGCCTCGATGAAGCCAATGAGCGCGTGGACGAGTTCGCCCGCACCCGAGCCCACGTGTTGGAGCACTTCAGCAGCTTGGGCATCAGCGAGGCAGCTCCCGCCGATGGGGCTTTCTACCTCTACGGCCGGTTGGCCCCCGAAGTCTTGGAGCATTTCGGTTCTGCGGGCAAGTACTGCCAAGCGGTTTTGGAGCATGCGCATGTTGCGCTGACCCCTGGCGGCGACTTTGATCCGTTCGAAGTCCACCTGTTTATCCGCTTGTCCTTCGCGGCCGGATATGAGCGTGTGGCAGAAGCCCTGGAACGCGTTGCGGCTTTCCTACGGCAGAGCTTGGCAGGAAGCTAGTTTTCCACATTAGGTGAGCAATGCGCTGCGCGCGGCGCTTCAAAATGGACAGTGGATGGCAGTAACGCTTCGTTACTGCCATCCACTGTTTCAAGGAGCCACCAATGCCTGCAGTACTCGAACCTGTCGAACATGAATGCCTTGCGTGCTATTTGTATCGTGCGGTCTGCGCGCAAGGATGCGACGGGACCCATCTCTTCCTCTTGTCTTATCGCGATGCGAGCGCTCCGCGAGCTACCGCGATTGACCGGAAAATGCAGCTGCTGGGCGGATTCTGCGACTGCGAAGTGCTGGCCAATGCCATCCGCCCGATCACGCGTGAAGCGATTCAAGCCGTGGACAATGACGAAAATCTTGTCTGCAAAGGAGTACGCCGCGGCACAATCCAACCATGTGAACATTGGTTGATGCGCCGCGGCGTACAGTGGGGCGGCGGTCAGTTCCGCCGCCGAAGTGCTTGAAGATCAGTTTTCGGGGGTCTTGCTCTTCGGCTTGCGGGCCTTGAGCAGTTCAACACCAATAGGGATCACCGAGATGAGGACGATCAGGATGAAGATCAGGTCGATGTTCTCTTCGATCCAGGTGAATTGGCCCAGCCAATAACCCAGCAATGTGACGCCGATACCCCACAGGGCGGCACCGATCAGGTTGTAGAGGATGAAGGTCTTGTGGTTCATCCTCGCTACGCCAGCGATTACCGGGACGAAGGTGCGGACCACTGGAACGAAGCGTGCCAGGATCACCGCGCGGCCGCCGAACTTCTCGAAGAACTCGTGGGCCCGCTCAACGTTCTTCTGCGAGAAGAAGCGGGAATCCGGTTTCTTGAAGATGGCAGGTCCGGATTTCTTGCCAATGATGTAGCCGGTCTGGTCACCTGCGAAGGCGCAGACAAAGATCGCGGCGGCGAAGAGCCACAACGGAATTTGGATGGTGCCGGTGGCAATGAGCATGCCAACGGTGAAGAGCATCGAGTCGCCTGGCAGGAAGAAGCCCACCAGCAAGCCGGTCTCGGCGAAGACAATGGCGCAAACCAGCAGCAAGACCCATGGGCCAAGCGCGGGGTTGTTCAGGAAGACGACTGGGTTCAACCAGTCGGGCAGGAAAGCCGCGCCCATGGTTGGAGCCGCATAATCGGTCACAAGGGAAAGAAACGAAGAATGATCTAGCACAGCAAAAATCCTACGTGAGTACGCTGTGAGTTTCCCAGAGTGCCATCCGTAATCTCTGATGGGGGACAACCCGGCCACAAGGGCGAAAATCTCCAAGTTGTTCGTTGACCCGTAGTGATCATGGCTTTTCACGGGGCCAGCAACGAGAGCCGAGGGAGCATTGGGAAGCGGCAAGTTGCCAAGCTCACAGCGGGATTCGACGTAAAAGTCGGCGAGGTTGCATCGAGCCACCTGGATTCGGTCCATGACAACGGTCATGGGCAACGCATGACTTTCTGCTCTTCTGCACACCCGGCAAAGGGGGAAGACTAAGAAGCATGGAAACGCTGATTAGAACGAATGCAGTTTCGCTCAGCGGCTTGAAGAAGACCTTCTCAACGCCGCGCAGCAAAGTTGAAGCAGTCAAGGGCATTGACCTGCAGATCCAGACCGGACAGATCGTGGCCTTCCTAGGACCCAACGGAGCTGGCAAGACGACAACCGTGGACATGATCCTGGGCCTGACCCAACCCACAGGAGGGTCGGTGGAAATCCTCGGCTTGGATCCGCGCCAAGCCATCTCCGCTGGAAGGGTCTCTGCCGTCTTGCAAACCGGTGGGTTGCTGCGCGATATGACCGTCAAGGAGACAGTGTCAGTCATCGCCCACATGCATGAGCAAGCAGATCGCATTGGGCCGGTCATGGAACGCACGGGGCTGGATAAAATCGCCAAGCGGCGCGTGGGCAAATGCTCTGGCGGCGAGCAGCAGCGCATCAAGTTCGCTTTGGCTCTGCTGCCCGACCCGGATGTACTGATCCTCGATGAGCCAACTGCCGGAATGGACGTGATGGCCCGCCGGGATTTCTGGGCCACGATGCGAGAAGAAGCTACCGAAGGGCGCACCGTCATTTTCGCCACGCACTATCTGGAAGAAGCCCAGAACTTCGCAGAACGCACCGTGCTGATGAGCCAAGGCCGCATTGTCGCCGACGGCGCCACCGAAGAGCTGCGCAAGCTCATCTCCGGACGCACCGTCAGCGCTTCCTTCCCCTCGGCGGAGCATGCCGAACGAGCCGGAGCTTTTGATAATTCGGTGCAGGTAGCCGAACGCAACGGATTGCGCTTCGCTTTCCACAGCGTCGATTCGGACCGCTTCGCGGCCGCCCTGCTCGCCGACTACCAGGGCTACGACCTGGAAATTTCCTCGCCGAGCCTGGAAGAGGCCTTCATCCAGCTGACCAAGGACGCATCATGATGAGCACCTACATCCGCGTGGAATTCGCACGGCACTTCCGCGATGGGTACAACCTGATCTTCGCCCTGCTGCTGCCCGCCGCCATGTACATCCTGTTCGGCAACATCCCCAGCTACACCGAGTTCGAGCTGGGCGCAGGCAACGTGAAGTTCTATCTGATGATTTCCATGGCAGCCTACGGGGCGGCGGTCAGCACTGTGGCAATCGCCGGGACCGTGGCCACCGAAACCATGCAGGGATGGGGCAGGCAAATAGCCTTGACCAAAATGCCGCCGGCCATGTTCGTCAGCAGCAAGATGATCGTCGCGGCCACCGTAGCCGGTGCCTCGGCAGCAGTAGTCTTCGCCCTGGGCGCCGCGACTGGAGCCGAAGTGCAAGAAGGCTGGATCTGGGGAGCGAGCTACCTGATCATCCTGCTCGGCGCCATGGTCTTCGCCTGCTACGGCATCGGGGTGGGCATGGTGTTCAAATCCGAATCGGCCCTGGGCCTGGCCTCAGGCCTGATGGTGTTCTTCGCCTTCTTCGGCAATGTCTTCATGCCCCTGGAAGGAGGCATGCTCGACGCGGCCCGCTTCACCCCGATGTACGGCTACGTAGCCCTGGCCCGCTACCCGTTGCTCAAGGACATGCCCGCCGGAGTAGAAATGGCCCCGGACGCGTTGTGGATCCCAACCGCTAACCTAGTGGCATGGGCACTCATCTTCGTTCTCTTCGCGGTACTCGCCACCAGGAAGGCCAAGGCACGCCAGTGAGCCGCAACCTGCCCAGCACCGCGCCAGCGGACGATCCGCTCTGCGAGATCGACGAGGACCAGAAATTCTGGGATCGCCGAGGTTGGCTGGTCGCCGGCGTCTGGGTGATTTTCCTGGTCTTCCCGGTGCTGGACCTGGTTATCGAAGACTACGCGCTGCCCACCCGGATCATCGGCTTGGCGCTGATCGCCCTCTTCGCCGCCGTTTACCTGCAGTCCTACGCCAGGTTCTCCCAGAAGATCGGGCAGGGCGGAACCAGCGCTCGCCGGGCGCATGCGAACTTCCTGGTCCTCTGCGCGATTATCGCCCTGGGCATTCCGGTCATCGGGTTGACCGCCATGGGGCTCTTCCCCTTCATCACCTCCTTCGCGATCTTCTTGCTGAACAGGAAATGGGCCATCGCGGCCTATGCCGCGGTGCTGGTGCTCAGTTTCGCGCTGCCCATCATCTTCGGGCAGTTCATGGACGCGATCTTCCTGATCGGCCTGAACCTCGTGCTGATGGTGGTGTACGCGATTACCGTGGCCGCTATTCGGCGCTCGGCCGCAGCAGAAAAGATCCGCAGCGACTACCTGCTGGTCGCCGAGCAGGAGCGCGTGGCCAGGGACGTGCATGATGGCATCGGGCATTCGCTGACCGCATTGAATTTGAAGGCGCAGCTGGCCCTGCGCCTGATGGACCAGGAACAGTACGCCCAGGCCCGCGGAGAACTGGAACAACTCAGCGCCCTGGCCGTGGACGCGCTGGACTCCGTGCGCACGACGGTGCAGGGGCTCAGCCGCCAGGACCTGGCCGGGGAGCTGGCCGAGCTGCAGCAGGCGTGCGACGACAACAACCTCGAATTCACGGTGGCAGGAACCGCCGAGCAAGTCCCGATGCAGCTGCGTTCGCATGTGGCATGGATCCTGCGCGAAGCGGTCACCAATGTGCTGCGCCACGCGCACGCCAGCACCATCGTGCTGCATCTGGAACCCGGAAAAGTCAGCGTCGATGACGACGGGGATGGCCTGCAAGCCAGCACGCCAGGCCACGGCATCCGGGGAATGCAGGAACGCGCCAAGCAATTCGGTGCCAGTTGTACAGTAGGGGCATCGCGGCTGGGCGGAACCAGCGTGCAAGTGGCCTTCGAGGCAGAGGGGAGTGCAGCGTGATCCGGATACTCATCGCCGATGACCAGCACCTGGTCCGGGGCGCGCTGGCAGCCTTGCTGAACCTCGAAGAAGACATCCACGTCGTTGCGCAATGCGCCGATGGTGACGAGGTCGCCGCCGCACTGGACGCGCACCCTGCCGACATCGCGTTGCTGGATGTGCAGATGCCACGGCACGACGGGCTGCGCACCGCAGCAGAACTCAAGGCCAGCCACGCCGAGGTGAAGGTGCTGATCCTGACCACCTTTGACCGTCCCGGATATTTCCGCCAGGCCTTCGAAGCCGGAGCGCACGGCTTCCTGGTCAAGGATTCTCCGCCGGCCGAGCTGATTGCCGCCATCCGCAGGGTCTATTGCGGGGACAAGGTAGTGGATCCGCAGCGTGCCATGCTCAGCGTGGAGAGTCGCAGCAACCCGCTGACCGGGCGTGAGCGCGAGATCCTTTCACTGGCCGCCTCCGGCTCGCCGGTATCGCAGATTGCCTCGGCGGTGCACCTGTCGGTGGGAACCGTGCGCAACCACCTGTCCAATGCGATCGGCAAAACCAGCACTGCCAACCGCATCGAGGCCGCGCGCTACGCCCGCGAGATGGGCTGGATCTAGCGCGTTACGAAGTGGGTAATCAGGCCGATAACCCAAATGGAGGAGGCCAGCAGCACGCAGCCGAATTCCACGACGATGCCCAGGCCCATGGCCTTCAACGCAGCCCAGGATGAGCCGAGCGCGCCGGAGACTTCGCGCCGGCGCACGCTTTCACCGGCGAATAGGCCCACTGCGAAACCGACGAACATGCCGATCACGGGAATGAGGAAAGCACCGGCGATGGCACCCACGACCGCAAAGAGAATGGAACCCTTGGGGATTTGATGTTCCTTGAGTTTCTTGCCGGTCAGGATCGCAGAGGCGGACCAGCCCAGCAGTGCGATCGCCATACCCAGGCCGGCCGCCCACCAGGAAGCGCCGGAACCCAGCAGCCAGCCCCAGCCCAAGAGCGTGCCGATCGTCAGCAACGAGCCGGGCAGCACCGGGAAGATGGTGCCCAATGCCGATACAACTAGCAGCAGCCCGGCGATGATCGTGTAAATAATTTGTGCATCCACATGCCCAGTTTCGCACACTGCATCCTTACATGAGGCGCACCGTCAAGCAGGACAAGAATTCAGGGATATTTGTTCCGAATGCCGAGCTGACGAACAAACAATTGATTAAATCCGGATAATTTCCCTTCTCTCATTGATTCCTTTTTACCTAGTCGGATATCGATTTAGATTGAAAACCGTCGCCCGTTGGCAATGGAAAAAGAAATCAAAAGCCGGAAGGCTCTTCACACCCTAAATTGTTAGCGCTAACATTGTGACCATCGACACATTTTTCTGGTGCCGGAGACCATTCACTCCACCATTATCCGGCGGGGACCTACGAGGAGGAACTCACGATGAAACGACAGACCTTTTTGCGCACTGGCTTGGCAACGCTCAGCATCGCAGCTATGGCAGCCATGAGCGCATGCGCCGGCTCGGATTCCAGTGGCAGCGAAGGCGGAGGATCCGGTTCTGAGACCATTACCATCGGTTTCTCGCAGGTTGGCGCCGAGTCCGGGTGGCGCGCGGCGAATACCAAGGACATCCAAGACACCCTGACCGAAGAAAACGGCTTCAAGCTCAGCTTCTCTGATGCCCAGCAGAAGCAGGAGAACCAGATCCAGGCTCTGCGCTCGTACATCGCGCAGGGCGTTGACGTCCTGGCGTTTTCCCCAGTGGTAGAAACGGGCTGGGATGCTGTGCTGCAAGAAGCCAAGAGCGCCAATATCCCGGTGATCCTCACGGACCGCGCCGTTGACACCACCGATGACACGCTCTTTGCCTCGTTCATCGGCTCCGACTTCATTGAAGAAGGACAGCGGGCCGGGGATTGGGTTGTAGAGAATCTGGACAAGGACCTGAAGGTTGTCGAACTGCAGGGAACTACCGGCTCGGCACCGGCCATCGACCGCAAGGAAGGCTTCGGAAAGGCCATTGAGGGCACGGACATCGAGATTATCGACTCGCAGACCGGTGACTTCACCCGTGCAGGCGGCAAGCAGGTCATGGAAGGTTTCTTGAACTCCCATGACGATATCGATCTGGTCTTCGCCCATAACGATGACATGGGCTTGGGCGCCATTGAAGCCATCGAGGCAGCAGGCAAGAAGCCAGGCGAGGACATCAAGATTGTCACCATTGACGCGGTCAAGGACGGCATGCAGGCATTGGTTGACGGCAAGATCAACTACATCGTCGAATGCAACCCGCTGCTGGGCGAGGATTTGGCAGAAATCGCCAAGAAGGTTGTAGCCGGCGAATCTGTGGAGAAGCGCATCGTCGTTGAAGACGCCGCCTTCACCCAGGATGAAGCGGCCGAGGTCCTGGCCGATCGCACCTACTAGAAACGCAGGCAAGAGCACGAACCGGCGGGCCAAAAGCTGGCCCGCCGGTTCACCACCAGGTGGCAGGACAAGCAACTCGCAGAGGCAAGTTAATGATTGATTCAACACCCATGTCACGGACTGAGGAAATCACCGTGCAGCATTCCCCTACAACGAAGCCCATCGTTCAAATGGCTGGAATATCCGTGGAGTTCCCCGGGGTCAAAGCATTGGACAACGTTGGCTTCCGGCTTTTTCCCGGTGAAGTCCACGCCCTGATGGGGGAGAACGGCGCTGGAAAGTCTACCCTGATCAAGGCTCTGACTGGAGTGAATCCGATCGCTTCCGGAACCATCACGGTTAACGGCAACGACACCCGCTTCACAGGCCCCGCCGATGCCCGCGAACGCGGCATCTCTACGGTGTACCAAGAGGTGAATCTCTGCACCAATCTCACCGTGGCCGAAAACATCATGCTCGGCAGCGAGCCTCGCCGTTTCGGTGGTCTTGACTGGCGAACCATGCGGCGCCAGGCCAAAACCTATCTGGAACGGATGGGGCTGAAGATAGACCCGGCCAGCTCGCTGGGGTCCCATTCATTGGCCGTCCAGCAGCTGGTGGCCATCAGCCGCGCCATGGTGGTCGACGCCAAGGTGCTGATTCTCGATGAACCGACCTCGAGCCTGGATACCGACGAGGTGGCCCAGCTCTTCGAAGTCATGCGGAAGTTGCGTGATGATGGTGTGGCGATCCTCTTCGTGTCGCACTTCCTGGACCAGATCTACGCCATTGCCGACCGCATTACCGTGCTGCGCAACGGGCAATTGGTGGAAGAACGAGAGAAGGACCAGCTGCCGCAACGTGAACTGGTCTCGCTGATGATCGCTGGCACCTCCGATGCCCAAGTGGGCGGCGCCAATGAACGCACCGCCGCAACCGAACGCGCGGCCGACGCCGAACCGTTGCTGCAGGCAGTGGGACTCGGGCGCAAGGGAGCGGTGCAGCCTTTCGATCTGGACCTCTATCCCGGGGAAGTCATCGGCTTGGCCGGCCTGCTGGGCTCAGGCCGTACCGAACTCGCGCGCCTGCTTTACGGAGCGGACAAGGCAGATGACGGGGTGATCAAGCTGGGCGGGAAACCGGTGAAGCTGCGAACTCCCCGGCAGGCCCTGGGCCGCAAAATCGCCTACACATCCGAAGACCGCAAGGGTGAAGGGGTTGTGGGGGAGCTGACCGTGGCCGAGAACATCATCCTCGGCCTGCAGGCAGCGCGCGGATGGATCCGCCCGCTGCCCAAGACCAAAGCCACCCAAATCGTGGACGCCTATATCAAGGCACTGGGCGTCCGTCCGGCCAATCCGAACGCCCTGCTCAAGAACCTCTCGGGCGGGAATCAGCAGAAAGTTCTGCTGGCCCGCTGGCTCGCCACCGCTCCGAAGCTGTTGCTCCTCGATGAGCCCACCCGCGGAATCGACATCGGCGCGAAGACCGAAATCATGAACCTGGTCTCCGAACTAGCTGAACAGGGCATGTCGGTGGTCTTCATCTCCGCTGAGCTAGAAGAAGTCCTGCGCCTCTCGGATCGCATCGTTGTGATGCGCGATCACGCCAAGGTTGCCGAAATTCCAAGCACTCCAGATGTGGATGTGCCACGCCTGATCGAAATCATCGCCACCGGGGAAGAAAACAAATGACCCGTATTTACAAGCATCGCCTGTTTTGGCCAGCGATTGCGCTGCTCGCGCTGCTGCTAGCCTGCACCATCAAGCGCCCGGACATCCTGGGCATCAGCGTGCTGGACGGGCACCTGTTCGGTGCCCCCATAGACATCCTGCGCAATAGCTCGCCGCTGCTGCTGGTTGCCGTGGGCATGACTCTGGTGATCGCCACCCGCGGCATCGACCTGTCGGTGGGTGCCACCGTCGCGATCTCCGGAGCCGTGGCGCTGACATTCATCGCCAGCTCGGCCAATCCGGGATCCGCAGGTACAGCCGTCGGCGCCGTCATCGTGGCCTTGGGGCTGTGCCTGATCCTCGGCGCATTCAACGGCGTGCTGGTGGCGAACTTCGGCATCCAGCCGATCGTCGCCACGCTGATCCTGATGACTGCCGGCCGCGGTGTGGCCATGCTGATTACCAACGGCCAGATCACCACGGTCAATAGCGCACCTTTCAGCAAACTGGCCTCGGGCTATGTGCTGGGCCTGCCGGTGGCCGCGATCATCGCTTACGGCGTGTTTGCGGTGGTGGCCCTCGTGGTACGGCGTACTGCGCTGGGCATGCTGCTCGAAGCGGTAGGCATCAACCCGGAAGCCAGCCGGCTTTCAGGGGTGAAATCAAGAACTCTGGTATTCACCGTCTATGTGTTGTGCGGCCTGCTATCGGGCCTGGCCGGACTGATCTTCGCCGGCAACACCATGGCCGCTGATGCCAACAATGCGGGACTGTTCATAGAGCTGGATGCCATTCTCGCCGTGGTTATCGGCGGCACGTCCCTGGCCGGCGGCAAGTTCAACCTCGCGGGCACCATGATTGGCGTGCTGATCATTACCACCCTGAGCCTGGCTGTGACCGTTCTGGGCGTTTCACCGCTGGTCACTTCGCTATTCAAAGCCATCGTGGTCATTGCCGTGACCTTGATGATGTCAACCCGGCTGCGCGCCATGCTCGGTTCCTTGCGCGAACGCCGCCGCTACCAGGAGGTGGGAGCATGAGCATCCTCAGTGTTCCGCGCAAGTCCATATCCAAATTGAATGTGGACCGGCGCTACCTGCCGGTTCTGGGCACTGTGGTCGTCTTCGGGCTGATGCTCGTCATCGGCGGAGTGCGCTACGAGAATTTCCTTTCGCCCGCTGTACTATCCAACCTGTTCATCAACAATGCCCACTTGATCGTGCTGGCAGCAGGAATGACGTTCGTGATTCTCACCGGCGGCATCGACCTGTCGGTCGGTGCGGTGCTGGCCCTGTCCTCGGTCATCACCGCAACCATGCTCAATGCCGGGATCCCGTTGTCCCTGGTGCTGCCTATCGCGATTCTCAGCGGGTCGATCATCGGCCTGGGCATGGGAGTGATGATCCAGTACTTCGAGGTGCAGCCCTTCGTGGCTACCTTGGCCGGCATGTTCTTGGCCCGCGGCCTGTGCTTCATCTTCGCCCCGGAATCCGTGCCGATCCGCGATGAGGGTTTTGTCGCCCTGTCGAGCTGGGGTGTTTCTGCGGGGCGCTGGCGGTTGACCGCGGCCGTGGTCATCGCCGTGCTGGTGATTGCCGGGTCCTGGTGGGTGCTGCACCGCACCCGTTTCGGCCGCACCGTTTACGCGGTGGGCGGCGGCGAGCAATCAGCCACCCTGATGGGATTGCGTGTGGCACGCACCAAGGTGGTTGTCTACGTCATCTCCGGCACCTGTGCGGCGCTGGGCGGAATCCTCTTCGCCATGTTCTCGCGCTCGGGCTATGCGCTGACCGGTGTGGGCATGGAGCTCGACGCGATCGCCGCAGTGGTTATCGGTGGAACCCTGCTTGTCGGCGGCATGGGCTTCATTCTCGGCTCGGTGGTTGGCGTGATGGTGCTCGGACTGATCCAAACCATCATCACCTTCGAGGGAACCTTGAGTTCCTGGTGGACCAAGATCGTGATCGGCGGATTGCTGCTGATCTTCGTGGTCTTGCAACGAATTCTTACCTTGCGGCGAAATTAAGCCCGGAAGGGAAGGGCCCAGGGCCCGGTATTAGCGTACCGGGCCCTGGGTCGTATCCAGCCACCTAGCTCCAATTCGCGTACAACGAACCGGGAAGTAATAATTTCCAGCCTGGACAACAGCTTGCCCCCATTTCGCGATAGATTGCGAAGTGGGGGCATTGCTATTGCCTCTAAAACTTCTGCGGCTTGCACGCGACTGGGAGGAACCTGATGGGCAAGGACAATGAAGCACGGGTCAGCGTAGAAATAGCCGGGTCCACTGCCGTGGTGCTGCTGGATAACCCGGGCCAACTCAACGCGCTCACCAAGGACATGTGCCTGCAGCTGGTGGGCGCCTTTGCCGGCCTTTCGACCGACGACGAGGTCAGTTCCATTGTGGTTCGCGGCGCGGAAGGGAACTTCTGCGCTGGAATTGCCATCGACGAGATGGACCAGGTGCTCTTCGACCGGGACGCCGACGGGGAGCTGATCAACCATTTCGACCTGCTCGACAAGATCATCGTGGGCTGCCCGAAAACCACCATCGCGGTGGTGGAAGGCCATTGCTTTGGCGGGGCCTGGCAGCTGGCCTCGGCCTGCGATATCCAGTTGGCCTCGGATAACGTGCGACTCGCGATCACCCCAGCAAGAATCGGGCTGGTTTTCCCGCGGCCGGGCATCGAACGGCTGGTGCGTACCGTGGGGGAGCACCGGGCCAAGTACCTGCTGTTTTCCGGCGCGGAGATTTCCATTGCCGAGGCGGAACGCTGGGGCATGTTCACCCGCGTGATTGCCCATGGGCAGCTCGAAGAAGAGCTGGCCGCACTGCTGGGCAAGCTGTCCGCGAACTCGCCATATTCCATTGCGCGCACCAATGAGGCCATCAACTTGGTGCGCCAGGGAGAAGCCACCGAGGGCTGGTGGGAAGCGATGTGGGAAGAGAACGGGGCGAACGCGGACCTGGCCGAAGGCAGATCCGCGTTCTGCTCGCGCCGCACACCGGATTACGGTGGACTGCCCCAGTAGTGTTCGCTAGTCCTGCTCGGCAGTGAACTGCGCAACCAGTTCGCGCTTGAGGATCTTCCCGCTGGGACCCAGCGGGAATTCCTGGACGATCTCGATCAGCCGCGGATACTTGTACGCGGCCATCTGCTTGCTGGCCCACGCCACCAGCTCCTGCGCGCCCAGCGTGGAGCCGGCCTCCAAGGTCACCGATGCGGCAATCTCCTGTCCGTGGGTTTCGTGCGGCACCCCGTACACGGCGGCATTGGAAATCTCCGGATGGGAAACCAGTACCTCTTCGATTTCGCGCGGGTACACGTTGTAGCCGTTGCGCAGGATCATGTCCTTGGTCCGGTCCAGGATGCGCAGGTAGCCATCCTCGTCCTTGGTCCCCAGATCCCCGGTGCGGAACCAGCCATCAACCACCGCTTCGGCCGTGGCCTCAGGCCGGTTCAGGTAGCCGGAGAACAAGTTGTGCCCGCGCACTACCAGCTCGCCCAGCTCCCCGCGCGGCAGCAGCCGGATTTCATCGGGGCAGGCAGGATCGGCGATTTCCACATCCACGCCCCAGACCGGGGTGCCCACGGTCCCGGGCCGCGGGTCGACGCCCACATGGTTGAAGCAAGCCACCGGCGAGGTCTCGGTCAGCCCGTAGCCCTCGTGGATCCGCGCGCCGAAGCGCTGCTCGAAGGCGGTGAGGATGGATACCGGAAGCGAGGCTCCTCCGGAAATGGCGTAGCGCAGTTTTTCCGGCATCCCTTCGCGCTGCTTGCCCGCTTCGAGCAGAGCCACATACATCGTGGGCACCCCGAAGAAGACGTCGATGCCAGCCTCCAACACCAGTTCCAGGGCCCCTTCGGCGGTGAATTTGGGCAACAGCATGACCTCGGCCCCCACCCGCAGCCCGGTATTGAGCACGCAGGTCTGGCCGAAGGTGTGGAACAGCGGCAACCCGCCGAAGAGCTTGTCGCCGCGGCGCAATTCCATGGTGTTCAGCAATGTGGTGTGGGTCTGCTCGATCAACGCCAGATGCGTGCCCAGCGCACCCTTGGGCTTGCCGGTGGTGCCCGAGGTGTACAGGATCGTGGCCAGGTCTTCGGGGCGGCGCGGCAGGTAGGTGCCAATCGGCGCGGCGTGCCGGGCCAGGTCTTCCAACCGGATGGCGCCCGATTCCTCCGGAGCCAGCACGCTGAGCACCGGCACCCCGGAAGCGGCGGCCCCCGCTGCTCCTTCTGCGAGCAGGGGTGCGGCGCAGATCATCAGCTTGGCTTCGGAATCCTCCAGGATGTAGGAGATCTCGCGCGCCTTGAGCAGCGCGTGGACCGGTACCGCTACGGCGCCCAGGGCCAGAACCGCGTAGTAGGCGCGGGCGAAGTCCGTGACGTTGGGAATGAGCAAGGCCACCCGGTCGCCCGCCTCGATGCCTTGGGCTTGCAGAGCTCCGGCGTATTGCCGGGCCTGCTCCCACAGCTGCTCATAGGTGGTGCTGCGGCCATCGACGGTGATGGCGTTCAGCTCGCCGTAGCGGGCAGCCCCTTCTGCGAGGATGGCCGCCACTGAAACAGTGAGATTGGATGTGGAAACGCTCATGGTGAACTCCTCGGGTTGCCCAGCACTGCATTGTGTGCCGTGTCACATTAAACCATATTGGAACTGCGGTTCAGTGCGAGGTATTGAGTTTCGCAATATCCTGACCGATGGAAAATTTCCGTTGCTGATCTGGATAAAAAGGACATAGACTCAGCCCAAACGAGCTGGATGAATTGTGGAATGGGGAAGCGATGCCGGCACCAAAGGATCCTCGAGCCGAGCCGTGCTGGGTCGATTTGCTCACCAGCGACATGGAGGGCTCCACGCAGTTCTACGGGCAGCTTTTCGGTTGGGAAGTCCGCCATGACGAGGAAACCCGCGACGAGGGATATGCCGAGGTCTACCTCAACGGGGAAATGGTCACCGGCTTCATTGCCAATGACCCGGATTCCGAGGTGCAAGATGCCTGGACCACCTACCTGAATGTGACCGATGTGCACGCCGCCGCCTATGCCACCAAGATGCACGGCGGCAAGGTCTACCTAAAGCCCATCGACATTCCCGGCCAGGGAACCATGGCCATCATCGGGGACCCAGCGGGAACCGGCGTTGGACTCTTCCAGGCATTCCAATCAGCAGACACAACCGCCAGCCGTGCACCGGGCACCCGCATCTGGAACGAGCTGCACACCAGGCACTTCGAGGCGGTGGCCCGCTTCTACCGTGTAGCACTGGGCTGGTGCCTGTCCCCGGTCTCGGACACGGACGAATTCCGCTACCACACCTACGGCCAAGGTTCCGAGGCGGTGGCCGGAATCTTCGATATCTCCAGCTATCCGGATTCCAAGGCCGGTTGGCGCGCCTACTTCGCGGTGGCGGATGCCGAACAGACCGTGGCGCTCGCCGAGAAGCTCGGCGGCACGATCATCCATGAGCCCCATGATTCCTACTTTGGCCGCATGGCCGTGCTCAGCGACGTCACCGGCGCAGAGTTCGCGATCATCGCTCCGTCGCGCAAACAGGAATCTGAAGCCTGACGGCAAAGGCCGCCGGCACCGAAAAATCGGATGCACGGCGGCCTCGGTTCGGGCTGGTCCTTCGCAGCCTACTTCACGAAATTCGGCACAACTTCGTCAATGAACAACTTCAGCGAGCGTTTCTTTTCCTCGTGGCTCAGGGCGTTGTCGCTCCAGAAGCTGTATTCGCTGACGCCCAGATCTTCGTAGCGGCGCAGGCGCTCAACAACCACGTCCGGCGTGCCGATCATTGCGGTGCGGTGCAGGGACTCAGGCGTGAACTCCTCGCGTTCAGAGAACTTCTCCTCCGGGCTGGGATCGATGAATCCGTTGACCGGCTCCACCTTGTTGCCGAAGACCGCATCGAAGGTGCGGTAGAACTTGTTGATGCCTTCGGCAGCAGGGCGCCAGGCCTCTGGCTCGTTGGCGGAGTGCAGATAAGTGTGGCGAAGCACCATGATGTCAGGGCGCTGTTTCACCTCCGGGTGGGCAGCGATGGCGGCTTCGTACTTCTGGACTAATGATTCGACTTCTTCGTCGCCCTTCATCAGCGGAGTCACCATGACATGGCACCCGTTGGCCACAGCATACTCGTGCGACTCGGGGCTGCGGGCGGCAACCCAGACAGGGATCTGCTTTTGTGTTGGCTTGGGCACCGAGGTGGACGTCGGGAACTGCCAGACTTCACCGTCGTGGGCGTAATCTCCCTCCCACAGCTTCTTGACTGCGGGGATGAGCTCCTGCATGGAGGCACCGCCGTCGGTGGCCTTCATGCCATCGGTCATGCGATCGAATTCGAATTGGTAGGCACCGCGTGCCACGCCTAATTCGGCACGGCCATTGCTGATGACATCGAGCAGCGCGAGTTCGCCGGCTGCTCGGATCGGGTTCCAGAATGGTGCGATGATGGTGCCGGCTCCGAGCCGGATCGTGGAGGTCCGAGCCGCGAGGTAAGCAAGCTGCGGGATCGGGTTCGGGGAGACGGTGTATTCCATCGAGTGGTGTTCGCCGATCCAGACTGTGGAGAAGCCACCGGCTTCGGCCATTTGAGTCAGTTCGACGAGGTTCTCGAAATGCTGTGCGTGGCTGATCGAGTCGTCATAGCGTTCCATGTGGATGAACAGTGAAAAGCGCATATCTGTCCTTCTTTCGTTGCTCTGCTGCCCTTAGGCAGTTGCCTGGGTGCTGTTGCGTTCGGCGATGGTTTGATTGGTCCGGGACCAATGCTCATGATCGACTTCGCGCACGATGACCGTGATGTTTTCGGGGGCCGCATCAACGGTTTCTTCGGCGGCCCGGTGCAAGGCGTCGATCAGGGCGCGCAGCTGCTGGGAACTGCGGCCCTTGGCAATGGATACATCGATCAGTGGCATGGGGCTCCCTTTCCTTAGCCGCGCATCACAAACGGATCTGCGACGGGGGACTCGTCCGTGTTGATCCATACGCTCTTGAGGCGGGTGTATTCGTTCATGGATTCGAGGCCGTGCTCGATGCCGACGCCCGAGTTCTTGAAGCCTTGGCGAGGGGACATCGGGGACATCGCGCGGTAGGTGTTCACCCAGATCGTGCCGGCCTCCAGCCTCCGGGCCATGCGATGGGCGCGGGCAAGGTTCTGCGTCCACACGCCGGCGGCCAGCCCGTACTCGGTGTCATTGGCCATGGACAGCAGCTCGTCTTCGTGCTCGAAGGGCATGATCGCAGCCACCGGGCCGAAGATCTCCTCGCGGACCACGCGCATGTCGTTATTGACGTCGGTGAGCACAGTGGGGGAGAAATAGTAGCCCGGCAGGTCCAGGCCTTCGGGGCGGGTGCCGCCGGCCAGTACTTTGGCGCCCTCGTCTGCGCCGATCTTCACATAGGAAGCGACCTTTTCCAATTGGTCGGCGAACGCCAGCGGGCCTAGCTCGGTGGCATCCAAGAGCGGGTCTCCGATGACAATGGACTTGGCACGTTCGGTAACCCGTTCCAGCAGCTCGTCGTAGACAGACTTGTGGGCGAAGACCCGGCTGCCGGCAATGCAGGTCTGGCCGGCCGCGGCGTAGATGCCGGCCACCACGCCCATAGCCGCGTTGGCGACGTTGGCGTCGTCGAAGACGATGTTCGGGCTCTTGCCACCCAGCTCCAAGGTGCAGCCGATGAAGCGGCCGGCCGCCTCGGCGGCGATCTTCGAGCCGGTGGCCGTAGAACCAGTGAAGGAGATCTTGGCCAGCAGTGGGTGGCTGACTAGCGCCGCGCCGGCCTCGGCCCCGAACCCGGTGACCACGTTGATGACGCCCGGAGGGAATCCGGCCTGCTCAGCCAGCTCAGCCAGCAGCAGCACCGTGCGCGAGGTGTATTCGCTGGGCTTGATCACCACAGTGTTCCCGGCAGCCAGCGCAGGGGCGATCTTCGAAGTGGTCAAAGTCAGAGGCGAGTTCCACGGGGTGATAGCCCCGACCACGCCGAGCGCTTCGCGCTGGGTGTAGTTTAGAATCGCCGGATTCATGCTTGGGATCTGGGAACCCTGCACTTTGTCGGCCAGCCCGGCATAGTAGTAGAGGTACTCCGGCAGGGTGGCCAGCTGGCCCCGCATTTCGCGCAGCAGCTTGCCGTTGTCCAAGGATTCGTAGCGGGCCAACTTCTCGGCATTCTCACCGATTAGATCGCCTAGGCGGCGCAGCAGATGTCCACGGGCGGTGGCGCTCAGGGCGCTCCACGAGGGCGCGGAGAATGCCTTATGGGCGGCTTTGACAGCACGGTCCACATCTTCAGCATTGCCGCGCGCGGCCTCGTAAAGATCTTCGAGGGTTGCCGGGTTGGAGCTGGTGAAGAAACGGTCTTCGCTGGGAGCGATGTGCTCTCCGTTGATGAAATGCATGTAACGCTCGCTCATGCCTGTTTCCCTTCGTTATCGCTGAAAAAACTGTTCAATTCCGCGGCCAAGGCCAGCGGATTCTCGACCGGAAGCATATGCCGTGCTCCGGGGATGATGCGCAGCCGCCCCTGCGGCACAGCGGCAACCAGCCGGCGGGACATTTCCGGGGTCGATCCGGGATCCAGCTCGCCGGTGATGGCCAGTGTCGGCTGCTTGATCGCATCGAGTTCGCCGGCAATCTCCTGGTCACCGCGGGCGAAAACCGCGTAGGCGTGCAGATAGGATTCGAGATCGTTGCCCGCCATAGTTTGGCGCGTAGCCTCGATGAGCTGCGCGTCCACCGTGGTGGCCGCGGCCGGGAACCAGCGTTCGATGGCGCGGTCCACTCCCTGGGAGAAGTTCGTGCCGGCGGTAGCCAGGCGCTCTTCCACCGCGGTCGACTCTTCGGCGGTGCGCCGGCATACGGAGTTCACCGCAGACAAGGTCAGCACGCGCCCGGGAGCGAAGCGCGCAAGGTACTGGGCAACCAAGGCACCGAGCGAGAATCCCACAAGATGCACAGGCTCGCGAGTTTCAAGGCGTTCGAGCACATCGGCGGCCAAGCTCGCCAGATTCTGCTCGCTGCGCAGGGGCGGGCGTAACCCGTGCCCAGGCAGGTCCAGGGCCACTGATTGGTGCGCCAGCTGCTCGCGCAGCGGCTTCCACATGGTCCGGTCCAATCCGACTCCATGCAGGAGGACAACCAATGGCTGCTTCGTGCTTGTCATGCGTGCTTCGCTCCGTTCCGGCTGATGCGCTCTGCTACTGTTCGGTGGACAGCGGGGCCAGGCGTTCCTGCGGCCGGCCACGGGTTGCGCCGGCCAGGGCGATCAGGATTTCGCCAGGATGCGGAGCATCGGCGATCCTGGCCTCGACGCTCTGGTGGTGCGAGCGGATCGTGGCATCGGTGAAATGCTTGAGCGGGATGTCGAACTGCACTCCGGCCTGTCCGCGCTTTTCCACGGCCGGCAGCAAGGTGGTGGCCTTGGCTGCGTCGCGGAAGTGGTTGCCGAATTTCAGGGTGTGGATCAGGGCCGAGCCGTGCTCGACTTCACCGTCAAGGCCGACGATTGCAGCCTTGCCATAGGCCTGGAGCGGGGCGCCCAGCGCTTCGATGACCCGCGGTGCCAGCAGCGCTCCGAGGTCCGAGGCGACCGAGTCGATTCCCGGGTTCAAGTCCTCGACGAATCCTTGCCCTGCCCACGGGTTGTCGAATACGGCGGCGACAATGACCACGCGGGCTACCGGATCCACCGGGCGTCCGCCCTCTGTGGCAATTTCCTCGACGATGGTTACCAGTTTGCGGTAGTTCATAGTTGTATTCCCTTCAGTATTTCGGAAGTGACCGTTCGGTCGGTGGTTCGATCGCCGATGCGTGCATGTGGCCGGGGGCCGCTTGATGCCGCGGCAATGACCGCGATCTCGCCAGCATGCGGGGCATCGGGCAAGGACAGCTCCAGGGTCTGGTAGTGGGTTCGGGTGGCAGCTGCGGTCTTATGCCACATCGGTACTCGCAGGGATTCACCAGGAACGCCGCGGCCGTCGACAAAGCAGATGATCGAGGTGCCGCCGAGGGCTTCGCGCAGCAGGTTGCCGAAGAACGGGGTGTGGATCAGCGCTCCGGCATGCTCCAATTCCCCATCGCTGCCAACCAATGCGGCCTTGCCGAAAGCTTCAACTTGTTCGGCTCCGCCCAGGGCATTGAGCAGGCGATCCGACAGCAGCTTGGCGAGCAATGGGGCGATGGCCTCGGTCCGCTCGGATAAATCTTGCGACGTTCCAGTGCCGAGCCAAGGATTGGGGATGACTGCGGTGGCGGTCGCGCGGGTGATGCTGCCTAATTCGTGGTGGGGAACTTCTTCCACCGTGCACGAGATTTTGCGCAAACCAATGGCCTGGGCCAAATCCTGGTAGTCTTCGAGCGTTGATCGGGTGCTCAAATCAATGAGCTGAGGCGGCTGGGCCAGTGGAGAATTCATCTGGTATTCCTTTGCATGGCTTTTTTGGGGCTAACCCGGTTGTTCTTCGTCTTCTTCTTTCATTGCGGCCAGGGCCGCCGACTGGCTTGATGCGGCAACATGCCTGCGCATCACAAGTTCTGCGGCCAACGGATCTTTGGAGCTGATGGCGTCGATGATTGCCTGGTGCTCGTCCTTCGAATTCTGCAAGCGCCCGGGCAAGCTCAGGGTCTGCGAAACGATGCGATGGTAGGCCAGCTGGTTCATCAACAGGTCATAGTGCTCGGTGAGCTTCCTGTTGTCAGCCCCGGCAACCAACGTGCTGTGGAATTCATGGACCAGTTGCGAATAGAGTTCCGCGTCGCCGCGCTCGACGGCCCGTTGGCTGCGTGCAACGTTTTCCTTGAGCTGCTCCAATTCAGGTACGGCTCCACGTCTGGCCAGCAGGCCAGCGGCTAGTCCCTCGAAGGCCTCCTTCAGGGAAAACATCTCGTGAATTTCGCGCTGGGTGGGCTTCCTGACGAATGTTCCAACCCGCGAACGCACCTCAACTAGGCCCTCGCGCTCCAGCTGCTTCAATGCTTCTCGAATTGGAGTACGGCTGACCTCGAAGTCTTGCGCCAGGGCTGTCTCTGCCAATAGGTCTCCGGGTTGAACAACTCCAGTGACGATCATTTGACGGAGCCGGCCCAGCAACGGCGTCTCCGGGGTGCTCCTGGTTTTTGATTCCACGCTTGAACTCTCTTGCATACAAGAACTCTATCCATAGATTCTCTTGTATGCAACAGAAATTCAAGGAATCGCCTTGAATCCGCTAAATTTAAGAGAATTTCCTGAAACATGTTGACTCCGTCACAACCTTTGCTAGCATTTCTTGCATGCAACAAATTGTAAATTCACTCCAGCCTGTCAAAGAATCACTCGTCAACGCCTGGGAAGCGGCATGGGATCGGGGCCAGGTCGATGCACTGGACGAGATCTTCCACGCGGACTTCCGGCGAATCAGCAAGAAATCCAAAAACGTCACCACCATCCGAGAGCTGAAGCAAGAGATTTTGTCCGTGCGGGAGGCCTTCCCTGATCTGGTGACAAAAATCGACCATCTGCTCGTGGATGAGCAGGAGCAGTCCATCGCGATTTTCTGGCACACCACCGGAACGTTCACCAACGATCTGCAGGGTGTGCCGGCCACGGGCAACACCGTGGAAACCCGCGGTTCCAACCTGATGGAAGTCCAGGACGGGAAAATCATCTCGGAGCAGGTGACTTGGGACCAGAGCGAGCTGCTCGAAGACGTGGGGGTCCCATCGCTCAAGTCCGCCTTCGAGTCCACGGATGATGGCGTGGTAGTGGACGATTTGAGCGGCGTGCCGAATCTCGATGCGCTCAAGGGGTTCAACCGCCAATTCATTACCGGCGTGACTGTCGTGACCACCATGGATGAACATGGCAAGCCTCGCGGGCTAGCCGCAAATTCATATGTGTCAGTTTCGCTCGAGCCGCCTCTGGTGCTGGTGTGCGTGCAGAAGACCACCAGCACCTATGCATCGCTGTTCAAGTCCACCCATCTGGGCATCAACATCATGAGCAACGGGCAGCGCGACACCGTGGGCACCTTCGCTTCCAAGGGTGATGACAAGTTCGCCGAGCTCGAATGGCATCAGGGGCCGAACGGCAACCCGCTGATCGATGGCTCGGCCGCTTCCATCGAAGCAGAAATCAAGGAGCGCTTCCAAGCCAAGACCCATACCGTGTTCATCGCCAAGGTAAAGCATTCCGAAGTCGCCCAGCTTGAGCCGATGGTCTACAAGGCCGGCCGGTTCTACGACGGCGCCGAACTGACCGCGCTATAGCCCGGCGTCGGCAGATTCCTCCAATACAACGAAGTGTGAGAGCCATGAAAACCGAAACCAACGAAAAGCAGGGCAAGGGGCCACGCGGAGGGCCCACGCTCACCGGCGGCAAATTGCGCCGGGCCGCGGACAAGAACGAATCGAAACAGGTCTACAAGCAACTCCAGCGTCCGGGCAGTGTCCTTTTCGTTTCGCTGGCGCTGGTCGTGGTGTTCGTGCTCTGGGCGGCTATTGCACCGGGCCGGCTCAATGAACTGATGTCCGGGGCATCCACCTGGTCAGCGCAGTACATTGGCTGGAGCTACCTGTTGGTGACTCTCGGCTGCATCGTGCTGATGCTGTTCCTGGCCTTTTCGCGCTACGGAGGCATCAGGCTGGGCAAGGACGCGGACCGGCCCGAGTTCTCCACATGGGCCTGGATCGCGATGATTCTCGGTGCCGTGATGGGCATCGGGTTGATCAGCTATGGCGCGGCCGAACCCATGAGCCACTTCATGGTCCCTCCGCACGGACGGGCGGAGCCGGAAAGCATGGATGCGGCAGTGCTGGCCTTGCAGTTCTCGTACTTCGACTGGGGTCCGAACGCCTGGGCCTTGTTCGGCGTGTTCGGCCTGGCCATTGCCTACTCGACGCACCGCCGGGGCAACTCGGGACTCGTCTCGGTGATGCTCAGGCCAGTTCTTGGAAAATCCATGGACGGATGGCTCGGGAAGACCATTGACGTGTTCACCGTGCTGGCCACCCTCTTCGGCACGACCACTTCCCTGGGCTTGGGCGCTTCGCAAATCGCCGAGGGGCTGAACAGCCTGTTCGGGATTCCCACGGATCTGTTCGTCAAGATCGTGATCATTGCAGGCGTTACCATCGTATTCACTCCCTCGGCGCTTTCCGGCGTTGGCAAGGGCATCAAATGGCTCAGCCAGGGCACCATGATCGGTGCCGCCGCCATCGGGGTTTTTGTCCTGGTTTCCGGTCCCACCGGATTTATTTCCAACATCTATTTCCGTTCCATGGGGCAGTTCCTGGGCGAGTTCCCGGCCGTGGCGCTGCTGACTCCCTCTGGAGCCGAAGACTTGCAGTGGATGCAATGGTGGACGTACTTCATGATGGCCTGGTGGTTGAGCTGGGGCGCCTTCGTCGGCATCTTCCTGGCGCGGATTTCCAAGGGCCGGACCATTCGCGAATTCGTTATTGCGGTGATGGGTGTCCCGTCTCTGGTCTTCAGCATCTGGTTCAGCATTTTCGGTGGCACCTCGATCCACCAGGAGATGACCGGCAGCTCTGGGATCGGCCAGGCAACGTTGGAAGACACCAACAGCACCTTCTTCGCGATGCTGGCCGAACTGCCGATACCGGAAGTGACCTCGGCATTCACAGTAATTCTCGTGGTGCTGTTCTTCATTACCGGCGCGGATTCCAATACCTATGTTCTGGGCACGCTGACCTCCGGCGGAAATATGTACCCCAAGAGGCCGGTCCTAGTGGTCTGGGGACTTCTCACCGGCGTCTGCGCGATCGTGTTGCTGCTGGTGGGCGGGCTCGAGGCCCTGCAACAGGCAGCCATCCTCTCGGCGGTGCCGTTCACGGTGATTGTGACGCTGCTGGGGATGTCGCTTATGAGGGAGCTGCGCTGCGACACGCGCCTGCAGGCACCTTTGCTGGAAGCTGCAGCGCCGAGTGGAGACGGCAGCGAAGCAGGCTAGGCAGCACCGCGAAATAGTTGGGCCCAGCGAATTGCGGCCCCGGTGGAGCCTTGGATTTGCCTCAATCCAGCATGGGGGTTGGCTGCGCCGGGGTCTGTAAACGTAGAGTGTCCTCTAGCAGTATGCGGAAAGCGGCGGAAGTCGCAAGATGTAGCACAAGGAGCGTTTATATGGGTCGCAAGATCGTGCGCCGCCGCGTGGTCAGGGCAACGCTGGAGGGCTCCCGCGTCCGCGAGGAGAAGCTGGCTGGCGAGGAGCCGCTGGAGATCCGCTTCGGCCATACCTCCTACACCACCTCCATGCGCACCCCGGGCGACGACTTCGACATGGTCACCGGATTCCTGGTGGGCGAGGGAATCATTTCCGCGCCCGAGCATCTGGCCTCCCTGCGCTACTGCGCCGGCACCGATGAAGCAGGCAACCAGACCTATAACGTCATCGAGGTGCAGCTGGGCGCGGGGGCGAAGCATCCTGATCTCCTGGCTGCCCGCAATGTGGTCACCAGTTCAGCCTGCGGGATCTGCGGCACCAACTCCATTGACGAAGTGCGCAAGAAAGCCGCCTTCGCACCCTCCCCGGAATCGGGGCGGGTTGGGCTGGAAACGCTGCTGGGCCTGCCTGACACCTTGCGCGAATCGCAGCAGCTGTTCTCCGCTACCGGGGGAGTGCACGCGGCCGGGTTGTTCTCCACCGCCGGGGAATTGCTGATCCTGCGCGAAGACGTCGGGCGTCATAATGCGGTGGACAAGGTCATCGGAGCGGCCCTGCGCGACGGGTTGCTGCCGCTGGGCGACACCGTCCTGCAGGTCTCCGGACGCGCCTCCTTCGAGCTGGTGCAGAAGGCCGCGATGGCTGGAATTCCGGTGCTCGCAGCGGTCAGTGCGCCCTCGTCGCTGGCCGCTGACCTGGCCGAGGAATCGGGTCTGACGCTGGCCGCTTTTTCCCGCAGGCACAGCGTGAACATTTATACACATGCGGATCGGGTGATCAGGGCGTAGCCTTGTAATATGTGAGCTGGATATCAGTACCGGCCGCGCTACCAATAGGAGGGTCTCATGCATCGTTCGGCACCCAAAAAGGACATCAACGAAGATGAACTGAAGGTCAGCGAACCCAAGCACGCCGCCGCCGGCTTGAAGGCCGTGATGGTATCCATGGAGCGCGGCTTCGCCGAAGCCGGCCCGTCGCGTACCCTGCGTTCGATGCTGCGCGTCAACCAGCACGACGGCTTCGACTGCCCGGGCTGCGCGTGGCCTGAATCCATCACCGGCAAGCGCAAGCCCGCCGAGTTCTGTGAGAACGGCGCCAAGGCCATCGCCGAGGAAGCCAGCGCCCGCACCGTCACCCCGGAGTGGTTTGCGCAGCACTCCATCGAGGACCTGCGCGACAAGACCGAATACTGGCTGGGCTCGCAGGGCCGGATCACCGCTCCGATGATCATTCGCGAGGGGGAGACTCACTACTCCCCGATCAGTTGGGCGCAGGCCTTCTCGACCATCGCCGAGCACGTGAACGCGACCACCCCGGACAAGTGCGTGTTCTACACCTCCGGGCGCACCGCGAACGAGACCGCGTTCATGTACCAGCTGCTCGCCCGCTCGCTGGGCACCAACAACCTGCCCGACTGCTCGAACATGTGCCACGAATCCTCGGGCAGCGCGCTGAACCCGACCATCGGCATCGGCAAGGGCACCGTGTCATTGGAAGACTTCGATCATGCGGACCTGATCTTCGTGGTGGGCCAGAACCCCGGCACCAACCATCCGCGCATGCTCTCCGCGCTGGCCGATGCGCGCAAGCGCGGCGCCCGCATCGTTGCCGTGAACCCGCTGCCGGAGGCAGGCTTCTTCGGGTTCAAGGACCCGCAGACCGTGGGCGGCATGCTGGGCAAGGCCGATCCGATTTCCAGCGACTTCCTGCAGATCAAGGTCGGTGGCGATCTGGCCCTGTTCCAGGCCTTTGGCCACCTGCTGCTCGAAGAAGAGAAGAAGCATCCGGGCACCGTGGTGGACCACGAGTTCATCGCCGGGGTCACCGACGGGTTCGAGGCCTACCAGGCCGCGCGCGCCACCTTGGACTGGGAAGCTACCGAGGAGGCCACCGGACTGACCCGCACCCAGATCACCGAGATCGCGATGCTGCTGGCCAAGTCCAAGGCCACCATCATCTGCTGGGCGCTGGGCTTGACCCAGCAGCCGCACTCGGTGCCGACGCTGAAGGAAATCATCAACCTGTTGCTTTTGCAGGGCAACTTCGGCAAGCCAGGTGCTGGCGCCTGCCCGGTGCGCGGGCACTCCAATGTGCAGGGCGATCGCACCATGGGCATCTGGGAGAAGCCCGGCGAGCAGCTGCTCGAAGCGCTCGATGCCGAATTCGGCATCGAATCCCCGCGCGCCCACGGCTACGATTCCACCGAGGCCCTGCATGCCTTCGAGAAGGACGAAGTGGACGTGTTCGTCTCCATGGGCGGCAACTTCGCCCTGGCCAACTCGGACACCGAAGCGCTGGAGGCGGGCATGCAGCGTGCCAAGCTGACCGTGCACATCTCCACCAAGCCCAACCGCTCGCATGTGGTGCACGGCAAGACCTCGCTGATCCTGCCGACTCTGGGCCGCACCGACAAGGACGACAAGCACCCCACCGGTGCGCAGTTCCTTTCGGTGGAGGACTCCATGTCGGTGATCAAGTCCACCCGCGGCCGGCTCACCCCGGTCTCCGAGCACCTGCTGGCCGAGCCGGTCATCGTTGCCCGCATGGCCCAGGCCATCCTGGGCGATGGGCACCCGGTCAACTGGCGTGCCATGGCCGAGGACTACGACGTGATCCGCGACCACATCGAGAAGGTGCTGCCCGGCTTCGAGGACTTCAACACCCGGGTGCGGGAGAAGAACGGCTTCGTGCTGCCCAATCCGCCGCGCGATACCCGCTCCTTCGCCACGGACATCGGCAAAGGCCGCTTCACCGTGTCGGACTTTGAAGCGCTGGAAGCTCCCGAAGGCCACCTGATCCTGCAGACCATGCGCAGCCACGACCAGTACAACACCACCTTCTACGGGCTCGATGACCGCTACCGCGGGATCAAGGACGGCCGCCGGGTCATCCTGATCAACCCGGAGGACCTGGCCGAGACCGGGTACAGCGACCGGGACCTGGTGGACGTGATCTCCACCTTCGCCGGCTCCGAGCGCCGCGCCAACCGTTTCCGCCTGGTGTCCTACCCGACGGCCAAGGGCTGCGTGGCGGCCTACTACCCGGAGGCCAACGCGCTCGTGCACCGCGATCTGGTGGCCCGCGAGTCCAATACCCCGGGTTTCAAGGCGATGATGGTGCGTTTCGTCGAGCACACCCAGCAGCCCGGACGCACGCTGGATAGCTGACCTGGAGCAGTGCTAAGCGCTTGACGTAATGCACCTCGCAGCCATTTGCGCTTCACCAGCTGTCAACCTGGCGGGCTTGTGCGGGAGAATTGACGGCGGGGCGCATCCCGAACGCATGGGGTGCGCCAATCCGCAGTCCACCGAAGAGGAAATTCCCCATGAGTGCTGCCCGCAGCCAATCCGCTGAGAGCATCAGACCCGAAGACGAACGCCTGCCCGCGCCGAAAACCGTGGCCTACGGTTTCCAGCATGTGCTGACCATGTACGGCGGCATCATCGCCCCGCCGCTGGTAATGGGCGGGGCTGCGGGAATGGACACGGCCGAAATGGGCGTGCTCGTCGCCAGCTGCCTGTTCATCGGCGGCCTGGCCACCATCCTGCAAACCCTGGGCGTGCCATTCTTCGGCGCCCAGCTGCCGCTGGTCCAGGGCACGTCCTTCTCCGGGGTGGCCACCATGATCGCCATCCTCAACGGCGGGGGAGGCATGCCGGCAGTCTTCGGCGCGGTGCTCGCCTCGGGCGCCATAGGCATCGTCATTGCCCCGTTCTTCGCCAAGCTGCTGCGCTTCTTCCCGCCGGTGGTCACCGGCGTGGTGATCACGATTATCGGCGTCTCGCTCTTCCCGGTCACCGCCGACTGGGCCATGGGCGGGGCGGGCGCAGGGGATTCCTACGGCTCGATCAAGAACATCGCCCTGGCCGCCATTACCCTGCTGATCCTGCTGGCGCTGTCCAAGTCCGGCATCCCTGCGCTCTCGCGGCTGTCGATCCTGCTGTCCATTGCCTTGGGCACCCTAGTGGCAGTGTTCATGGGCATGGCCGATTTCTCGCAGGTGCTCACCGGTGACATTTTCGCGGTTCCCACGCCCTTCGCCTTCGGCGCCCCGGTCTTCGAGATCGGCGCCATCATCTCGATGATGATCGTCATCCTGGTGACCTATACCGAAACCACCGCAGACATGCTCGCCGTGGCCGAGGTGACCGGATCCAAGGTGGATTCGCGGCGCATCGCCAACGGCCTGCGCGCCGACATGCTCTCCTCCACCGTCGCGCCGATCTTCAACACCTTCACCCAGTCGGCGTTCGCGCAGAACGTCGGGCTGGTGGCCATTACCGGTGTGAAGAGCCGCTTCGTGGTGGCCGCCGGTGGCGGCATTCTGGTGGTCCTCGGCCTGCTGCCAGTGCTTGGCCGCGTGGTCGCCTCCATCCCCTCCCCGGTGCTGGGCGGCGCCGGCGTGGTGCTGTTCGGCTCGGTAGCGGCCGCAGGCATCCGCACCTTGGCCAAGGCCAAGGATGACAACATGAACATGCTGATCATCGCGACCTCGCTGGCCTTCGGCTGCATTCCCATGGTCAAGCCCGACTTCTACGCCGAATTCCCTGCCTGGGTTGGCACCATCTTCCAGTCCAGCATCTCCTCGGCCACCATCATGGCGGTGCTGCTGAACATCATCTTCAACGAGCTGAACTGGGGCAAGAAGGAAACGTCGCTGCGCACCGTCTACAAGTACCAGCTGGCCGGCCTTGAAGACGGCGACCGCCTGATCGATGGCAAGCTGTACGACTCGAAGGGTCTGGAAATCCAGGTCATCTCGGAGCAGCCCGGCCACGCCGGTGACCGTCCGATGCCGCAGGGCTAGCCCCGCGGAAGCATTCGTCTACCGAGCCCAAATCTGAATGGAGGATTGGGCGCATAGCCGTTCATCCTGACCTTGAATATGAACAGTTTTCAAGCCGTTCATCGGTCGGATTCTGGTAGATTCTGAGGGTTTCAGACGCGTTGGCGCTCGCCTAGAATGTGGGACATTTCAGCCATATTTAACATTCGACAAGAACATGACTTTAATCAAAGATAAATCGCGTATGGTCATCGCGATTGGCCGGCGCAGAATCCCGGTAGCATTAGCTCAAATGATGATACGTAAGATCTATTCAGGTTATCTTGCTTTAGCAACTATTTGTGCCCTTTCCGCTTGCGGCGGGGTTCAAGCCACGCAGACTGGGGCATTGGCCCTAGGCGCTCCTGGAGGCGACGTAGAAAACACTTTGTGCGGCGTATTTCACGAGAAGAACTTTGTCGGGGATGTAGCATCCAGCACCTCAGGGGATCCGCTATGGATCACCGACGTGCAAGCTGTAGAGGCCACGGGCTGGGAATCAAAGCGATCCGTGGCAGCACTGCTACCCGAAGGTGAGACTAGCTTGTTGGCGTGGACTAATGAGAGCCTCAAAGAGGCAGAATTCAAAGAAATCGCTAAGCGATTAGCACCTTTAGAAATTCCCATCGAAGTCCCTGCCGGGGAAAATGTGCAGGTAGGTCTCGAAGGTGCCGTGGAGAATGGTGTGGAAAACGCTGAAGTTTCACAGCTTCGGGTTATTTATAAGACAGATTTGAAATCATCGAAAAGCTTTTCTGCTGTCGGAAATATCCGCTACGAGTGGAGAGCTCAAAGCTGCGAGTGACCGTTGTGTGACCAAAGTTTCTTGAGCTATCACGTGGTTGAGAACAACAGAATCCTCTGGCCAATACGGTTAGGGTTCTGGTGCTCCTAATGGAAGCTGACTAGATCAGTGCAGAATTTGTGTCGCCAAATTCGAAGCGCGCCCGCACGCTTATTGACCGTTCAGTTTCAGACGCGAACACATAGGAGTCAGCCGATTTTTGGCGTCGTAGAAACTTCGCACTGGGGCGTGCTCAAATTCATTGACCTCATCGGCTGCCACCTGCTCCGGCTTGCGGAGAGCAGGTCTTCCTCCAGATCAAATACTGATGTTCTCCTATAAAGCAGTCTCGATGATCCCTTTCAGCACTTTCACGCGAGATGGATCTGAACCATGCCTGCACTCGCGCGAAGCCAGTCAGATGAACTGTGTAGGACTTCCAACCAATTGATAGAAAGAGACTCGGAAAAACACGACATGACCTTCTAAGACGACCCGGCTGAACAGCCAGTGGAAAACGCCTCAGACATCGCCGACAGGTTCGCGGCTTGAAAGTATTGAGGGATCATCAACGACTCTGTTTCAGAAACTTGACCCGCTCATCTCATTAGCAAGTAGCGATCCATAAAACTTTTCCCCACGAGTCACCCCGTAAACACCAGCGCAACGAAGTTCATTAGTGCAGGTCCCAAGTTAAGCTAGTCATCGCCCCTGTCCTGTGGACGGGGGCGATGACCAAAGGGGGACTATTTGCTGTCTTTGTCGCCAGTCATCGTAATGGGCTGGACCCCGGAATTCGGGAAGCAGCCGATAGGGCTCTGGCCGGACTCCGCGACAATGTCCAAGCACTTGGACGTCAAGGTTTCCGGAGTCAGTGAGCGTTCCAGGATCTTGTTGGCTTCTGCTTCAGCGGTGCTGGTCTGCTTGCGCTGCTGGGCCACGCGGGTCTTGGCGGTTTCCGCCTGCAGCTCGTTGATGCGGTTCTGCGTCGGCTCGTCGAAGTTGATGATCGGCAAGGTCACCGAGCGGATCTCGATCTGGGTCTTGACCTTGGCCTGCATCTTTTCCTGGACGGACTTCGCCAGGCCTTCCAGGTCCTGGCCGCCGCTGGCCGGTTCGCCGTATTCCAGCGGATCATAGGTGGCCATGACCTCGTTCAATGCGGCGCGGAAGTTGCGGTCGACGAGGTTGGACTGGATGCCCTCGAAGGTGCGGTAATCCAGGAACACGTCCATCGCATCGTCGGTCTTCAGCTGCCACTGGATCGAGGCGTCAACGTCGGCTCGGCCATTGTTGCCCAGGCGAACCGGGATGGCGCTGCTGGCGGAGTAGACGTCGTTCTGCACCGAGCCATCCAGCTTCTCGACCTTTTCCCATGGCCACTTCAGGTGGAAGCCGTTGCTCACCACGGAGGTCGGCTTGCCCAGCGCGACCTTCACGCCTACAGTGCGTGGCTGCACGATGGTGGTGGACATGATGGCCAGCACAATCAGCGAGACGATGAAGATGCTGATTCCGGTGAAGCGCGTGGAAGAGCGGTTCTTGTTTTCTGGCTTCATGGATTTGCTGGCAAGCATGACGAGCAATCCTACGACGGCGCAAATGACCGCAAGAATAGTGGGGAACATGATCTCCTCGATGGTGTGACGGTAATTTATATTCTATCGTTTAGATAATTGAGAACAAATTCAGGCACCGCAACACAGAAATATGATCTGCCATCGACCGGAAATAGGCACTTCGGGCACTAGGCTCGGAGGCATGCAAAAACGAGAACTTGGACGTACCCACCGCAACGTATCGGCCATTGGCCTGGGCACCTGGCAGCTAGGCGCTGACTGGGGCTCGGTGGATGAAGCCGACGCGCTGGCCGTGCTCGATGCCGCCTACGAAGCCGGCGTGAGCTTCTTCGACACCGCCGATGTCTACGGCGATGGCCGCAGCGAGCAGCTGATCGGCACTTGGCTGAAGGCCAACCCGGACGCCGGGGTCACCGTGGCCACCAAGATGGGCCGCCGTGTCGAGCAGCTGCCGGAGAACTACAACCTGGAGGCCTTCCGCGCGTGGAATGACCGCTCCCGCAAGAACCTGGGCGTGGACACCCTGGACCTGGTCCAGCTGCACTGCCCGCCAACCCCGGTGTACTCCACCGATGCGATCTACGATGCGCTGGACACCATGGTGGATGAAGGCCGGATGGCCAACTACGGCGTTTCGGTGGAAACCGTGGACGAGGCGCTGGCAGCTATTGCCCGCCCGAACATTGCCACCGTGCAGATCATCATCAACGCCTTCCGCCACAAGCCGCTGGAAACCGTGCTTCCGGCAGCCCGCGAGGCAGGGGTGGGGATCATCGCCCGGGTGCCGCTGGCCAGCGGATTGCTGACCAACCGCTACACCCTGCAGACCGAGTTCGCCAAGGACGACCACCGCAACTTCAACCGCGACGGCTCCTCCTTCGACGTCGGGGAGACCTTCTCCGGCGTGGACTACGCCACCGGTCTGGAAGCCGCTGGCGAGTTCGCCAAGCTGGCTGCCGCAGAGGCGCCCGAAGCCACCAGTGCCCAGGTGGCCTTGGCTTGGCTGGCCGCCCAGGACGGGGTGAGCACCATCATCCCCGGAGCCCGCAATGCGCAGCAGGCCCGCGCCAACGCGGCTGCCGGCTCGCTGCAGATTTCCGAGGGCTTCAATGCCTCGGTCCGCGATCTCTACGACGCCAAGCTGCGCGAACAGATCCACCCGCGCTGGTAGCAGCACGGGTGGGATGCCGTTCTTAGCCTTGCGGCGCCCCGACCGGGATGCTGGCACCTAGTGCCACTGGCTCGGCGGGGCGTTGCTGTCCGCGCTCGGAAACATATTCCAGCTCGGTATCTGGTGCGGCGGTGTTCACGAAGGAACGGAAGCGCTTGAGCTTCACCGGGTCGGCCAAGGTGGCGGCCCACTCGTCCTCGTAGTTGGCCACGTGGGTTTCCATGGCCGCTTCCAACTCGTCGGCCAGGCCCAGCGAATCCTCGATCACCACCTGCTTGGCCCGTTCCAATCCGCCATCCAGGTCCTGCAGCCAATGCGCGGTGCGCTGCAGCTTGTCCGCGGTGCGGATGTAGTACATCAGGTAGCGGTCGATGTACTTGAACAGCGTATGATCATCCAGCCCGCCGGCCAGCAGCTGGGCATGGGCCGGGTTGGCGCCGCCGTTGCCGCCCACGTACAGGTTCCAGCCATCGGTGGTGGCGATTACGCCGATGTCCTTGGCCCGGGCCTCGGCGCACTCGCGGGCACAGCCCGAAACGCCCATCTTCAGCTTGTGCGGTGCGCGCAGGCCCCGGTAGCGCAGCTCCATTTCGATGCCCAGCGCGGTGGAATCGAGCATGCCGTATCGGCACCAGGATGAACCGACGCAGGTCTTCACATTGCGCAGCGACTTGCCGTAGGCCTGGCCCGATTCGAAGCCGGCGTCCACCAGCTCACGCCAGATCTCGGGCAGCTGCTCCAGGCGGGCGCCGAACATGTCGATGCGCAGGCCGCCGGTGAGCTTGGTGTACAGGCCGTATTTCTGCGCCACCGCGGCAATCACGCCGAGCTTCTCGGGGGTGATCTCCCCGCCCGGGATGCGCGGCACCACCGAATAGGTTCCGTCCTTCTGCATATTGGCCAGCACGCGGTCGTTGGTGTCCTGGGCGCCGGCAAGACCTGCATCCATCGGGTGGGCGCTGGTCTGCGACGAGAGGATATTGGCGATCACCGGCTTGCAGATATCGCAGCCCTGGCCGGTGCCGAAGCGTTCCATCACCTCGCCGAAGGCCTGCAGCCCGGCCACGCGGATGGCTTCGTAGAGCTCCGGACGGGAGAAGGAAATATGCTCGCACAGGGCGGTGGACACTTCCGCGCCGTCCTTGAGCATTTGCGCTTCCATGAGCTTCTTGAGCATCGGCACGCAGGACCCGCACTGGGTGCCGGCACGGGTGCAGCCCTTCAGCCCGGAAACGGTGGTCACCGGAGCCTCGCCCTCGAAGCAGCCGCAACCGGAGACTGCATCGCGGATGGTGCCGGCGGTGACCGAATTGCAGGAGCACAGCACCGCATCATCGGGCAGTTCGCCTTCTGGCGCCTCGCCGCCCAGGGCGCTGAGGTACGCTCCCGGCTCGCCGGGCAGTTCCCGGCCGAGCAGCGGGCGCAACGACTGGTACGGGGTGGCATCTCCCACGAAGATGCCGCCGAGCAGGGTCTTGGCGTCGGAGGAGACCACGAGCTTTTGGTACAGGCCGCGCGGGGCATCGGCATAGACCACTTCCAGCGCCCCCTCGGCGCGGGCGAAGCCATCGCCGAAGCTGGCCACGTCCACACCGGAGAGCTTGAGCTTGGTGGCGGTGTCGAAGCCGGCGAATTCGGCTTCGCCCCCGGCCAGCTGTTCGGCCACGATTTCCGCCATGGCGTTGGCCGGAGCGACCAGGCCGATGCAGAAACCCTCGTAGTTCGCGACCTCGCCGATAGCCCAGATGTGCTCGATATCGGTGGCGCACTGCGCGTCGATGACCACGCCGCCGCGGGGGCCCATGCCGAAACGGGGTGCCGGGCTGCCTGCTTCGTCAAGGGCCGCGTTGTAATTGCGGATCAGTTCATCGCGGGGACGAACACCGATCGAAACGACCACCATATCCGCATCGATGGTGCGTTCATCAGCCATCAGCACGCCGGTGACAGCCGTGCTGCCAGACCCCTGGCTGGTCAGGATTTCCTGCGGGAAAACGCCGTTGTGGACGGTGAATCCGGTTTGCTCGATGAGCCGGCCCATGGCTTGGCCAGCGCCTTCATCCAGCTGGGTGCCCATCAGCCATTTGCCGCCATCAATGACCACTGCCTCCGCACCCAGTGCTTGGGCACCCGCGGCAGCTTCCAATCCGAGCAGCCCGCCACCGATGGTAGCTACCACCGGGGTGCGGCCCAGGGAAACTGAAAGTTCCTTGACCTTCTGCGCGATGGACCAGACATCTTCCAGCGTGCGGTACACAAAGGTGTGCTCGTTGCCGGCAATGGGCAACGTGGCCGCGTTGGAACCGGTGGCCAGCACCAATTCGTCGTAGCTGAAGATGCGTCCGTCTTCCGTGGTGACCGTGCGCTTGGTGCTGTCGATAGCGATGGCCTTGGCGTTGGTTTCCAAGGTGACGTGCTCGGCTTCCCAGAGCTTCGGATCGCCGAGGGTGAGATCGACTCCGGGGTTGGTCAACGCCTGGGAGAGCGCCACGCGATCATAGGGAAGGTGGGCTTCTTCGGTCAATACCGTGATGCTCAAGTCCTGCGGTGCGCGGCTGGCCAGGGCTTCGGTGAAGCGGTGGGCTGCGGGACCGCCGCCGATAACCAGGATGTTGCGTGCATTGTGTGGAGTACCCATGATCAATTTCGACTTTCGCTGGGAAACGGTGAGTTTCAGGCTGATGAGTCCACTGTAGAAAGCATGCTTTGCGCCGCAATTACCCTTGTGTTTCGGCCGGAGCAATTCTCTCCACCATCAGACGAAAGCCGGGTGAAGCGGCTGAAACATATTCGAATCATTCGCAATGGGCAATCGCTGTGCAAAGGGAAAAGGACAGGATAAACCAGCGGATTTCCGGGAGAATCCAGGATTCACGGTGCCCATTTTTGCTGTTAGGCATGCTTTACGGACTGGCAACGGCTGGAAGCATCGGGCGAAACATGCGGCTTCTAAGCTCGGTATGTCAGCAGATGCCAACCACGAAGGGCTTACGTTCATGAGCACGCAAATTGCAGAAGACACCCGTGAAGCTACTTTGAGCTTGGCTCCGCTTTGCCGCAGTGCAGAGCTGGAGCGTGGATGGGGAGAGGCGCTGTGGCTTGAGGCCACACAGCTAGCCCTGTTCCGTACCGAAGAAGATGCCTTCTACGCAACCTCGCATCACTGCCCGAACAGCGGCGCGAAGGTCATGGCCCGCGGCATTCTGGGCGACACCATGGTCGAAGGAACCAGCGTGGCCACCGTTGCCTGCCCGCTGCACAAGGAAGTGTACCGACTGGATACCGGCGAATGCCTGAACGCCGATTCGCTGCCGCTGCCAGTGCAGCGGCTCATGGAAATCGAGGGACAGCTATGGATGGAGCAGAGCAAATGAGTATCAAATCAGATCGCAGCCTGAACGTCGAGCATTCGGCCTGGCAAGGCTGGTATGAACTGAACGACGAGACGGATTCGCTTGCAACCAACTAGCTCCGGCTATCGCGTTTTCCAGCGGTGGCGTGCAAGAATAAGGCAACTCGCATCATCATCCAAACGCAGGGACGAAAGCTCATGGCTTTCGTCCCTGCGTCTTTGCGTTCCGGCCGGGCATAGGCAAGGGCGGCCAGCTCGCTGGGAGCCGACCGCCCATTGGAGTCATTGCGCCAGGGCAGGCGCCTTGGCCAGCAACTCTTCGATCTTCGCTTTGCACCCGCCGCAACCGGTGCCCGCACGGCAGTTCTCGCCGACCTCGGCGACGGTGGTGCATCCAGCGCCTACAGCATGGGCTACCTGGCCGTAGGTAGCGCCCGAACAGCGGCACAGCTGATCATCATCGCTGGGGATAGCAGCGATTTGATCCGTTGCCGGATCATCCAGCCGCAAGAGGGCCGAACGGTCTTCAGGCAACGCGGTGGCCCGTTCATAGGCCAGAACGAGTTCGGCACTGGTTTGCGGCAATCCCATGGCCAGGAATCCGGTGACCGTATCCTGCCGGGTGACGATCTTCAGATACCGTCCGCGCGCAGGATCTGCATAGACGGTTGCCTGCAGATCGGTATCGTCCCAATAACCGGCGCTGATATCGCCGGCTGCAGTCAGCTCGATGCCTTGTCCCTTGAGCATCAATACATCAGAAGCAGAGAAGTCCGGGGCAGCAAGCGGCTCGGCGCCAGTGGAACCAGCCAGCTGCAACAATTGCTGGGACAACCATGCAGCTTGGGCCCAGCCCGGGGCCAGCAGTCCGACCGGTGGCTGTCCGGCAACTTCGGCACAGTCACCGAGGGCGAAAATTCGCTGCTCGGTATCGGCGCAAAGGAATTCATCAGTCTTAATACCGCGGCCCACCGGTAATCCGCAGCCCGAGGCCAGCTCTGTTCTGGCTCTCACACCCGTGGAAATGAGCAGGGCATCAGCCTGGATCAGTCCGTGGGTGGAAGTCATCAGGCCGGTGAAACCCTGTGCATCCTTCTGAATGCCACTGGCCGTCGCACCAGGGATCACCTCGACACCTGCTTCACGCAGATTACGCGTCAGCAGCGCCCCTCCATCTGCATCCACGACGCGTCCCAAGGGGGCCGGACCGTGATGCACCAGCACGGCCTGCGCCCCGGTACGCGCAATGGCCAACGCCGCCTCAATACCCAGAACACCGCCGCCGAGAATCAAAATGCGCTGGCCAAGATCGATTGAATTGCGCAGCTGGTGGGCATCATCCACCGTGCGCAGGGCGAAAACTCCGGCTGGCAGTGAAGCATCAGCGTGCGGATCGAAATTCAGGCCGTTGAGCGTGGGGATCACCGCTCGGGCGCCGGTGGCGAAAACAAGCCGGTCGTAGGACACATAGTCATTGCCGCCCAGATGGATCCGGCGCCGTGAGCGATCGATGCCGGTAGCCTGCACGCCCAAGCGCACTTGGATTCCGGCATCGGCCAAGCGCAGCGGATCCACCATGCTCAGGTGTTCGAACTCGGCGGCTCCGGCTGCCAGCTCGGCGAGCAGCACACGGTTGTAGGCCAGGTGGTCTTCGGCGCTGATGATGGTGATGGCGCAGTGGCCGGCCGCCGCTGCCGGGAGCAGCCCTTCGACAAGGGACGCGGCGACGGGGCCGAAGCCGATGATGACGATGCGTTGCGGGCGTTGCTCGTTCATTGTTCCTCTTTCACAGCGCTCAGCGAAACATGGGCGTGCTTGAATTCCGGCATCTTGCTGTGCGGGTCGAGTTTCGCCTCGGTCAGCAGGTTTGCGGTACCGGAATCCGGGTAGTGGAAGGGCAGGAAGACCGTGTCCAGCCGGGCATCGGAGCTCAGCAGTGCGCGGGCGGTGACTTCACCGCGTTCATTGCTGATCACGACCTTTTGTCCTTGGACAATCTGGTGGGCTAGGGCGGTTGCTGGATGGATTTCCAGCAGCGGTTCCGGGGCGGCCTGGGCCAGCTCGGGAACACGGCGGGTCTGCGCGCCAGACTGGTAGTGCTCCAGCAGCCGGCCGGTCACCAGGGACACGGCCGAGTTGCTCCTCCGGGGGTCCGGTTGGAAAGCAACTGGCACCAGCACTGCACGCCGATCCGCATGGGCAAAACCGTCAAGGAATAGCCGAGGGGTTCCATTGCGGATGCCGCGCTCGGCCTTCACCTCGGTGCCTGCAGGGCACGGCCAGTAGATGGCCGCCCCGGCATCGAGGTCATCCCAACGCACTCCCGAGTAATCCGCCAAGCCGCCGGCTGAAGCCAATTTGAGTTCTTCGAAGACTTCTCGGGCATCGGGGGAGAAGTGGCCGGGAGCATCCAGGCGCTGGGCGAGCTGGGCGAAGACCCACAGTTCTCCGCGCGCATGTTCCGGTGCCGCCAAGGCAGCGCGGCGGCGCAGGATCCGCCCCTCCAAGTTGGTCATGCTGCCTTCTTCTTCAGCCCATTGCAGCACCGGCAAGACCAGGTCCGCTTGGGCTGCGGTCTCCGAGAGGAAGAAGTCGCAGACCACCAGGAAATCCAGCCTGGACAGTGCGTGGATCACGCGAGACGCATCGGGTGCGGAGATCACCGGGTTGGCCCCGTGGACCATCAGCATGCGCGGACCGGTGGGGGTACCGAGCGCGTCGAGGAGTTCAACGGCGGGAAGCCCGGGACCGGGAATGGTTTCGGGGTCAACACCCCAGACGCGGGCAACCTGCGCGCGGTGTTCCGGGTCGGTGATCTTGCGGTAGCCGGGAAGCTGGTCGCACTTCTGCCCGTGTTCCCGACCGCCCTGCCCGTTGCCCTGGCCAGTGATGGTGCCGTAGCCGCCAGCCAAGGTTCCGGGCAAGCCGAGCAGCAGCGCGAGGTTGATCGCGGCGGTGACCGTATCGGTGCCGTTGGAATGCTGCTCGATGCCGCGGCCGGTGAGGATGTAGACCGGCTTGCCGCCGGCCTTCGCTTCGCTGGCTGCCTGCGCCAAGGCCCGGGCGGTGTGCCGGATCTGCTCGGCAGGAACGCCGGTGACCTGGGCGGTGCGTTCTGGCCACCAGCTGGCCAAGGAGGCTTTCAAAGAATCGAAACCGTTGGTGCGGGCGGCCAAATATCCGGTATCGGCCAGGGACTCGGCCACCAGCACGTGGGCCAAGCCCAGCAACAGCGGAAGATCGGTGGCCGGGGTCGGCTGCAGATGCCAGCCAGCATTATCAGCGCAGAGCTTGGCTGTAGCTGAACGGCGAGGATCAACCACGATCAGCCCGCCGTTCTCACGGGCTCCGGCCAGATGCCGGACAAAGGGCGGCATCGTATCGGCCACGTTGGAACCGAGCATCAGGATCATCCCGGCCGAATCCAGATCAGCCAGCGGGAAAGGCAATCCCCGGTCCAAGCCGAAGGCGCGGTTGGTGCCGGCGGCCGCCGAGGACATGCAGAACCGTCCGTTGTAGTCGATCCGCGAGGTACCCAGGGCCAGCCGCGCGAACTTGCCCAGCTGGTAGGCCTTCTCATTGGTCAGCGAACCGGAACCGAAGACCGCGAGTGCGTCGGCTCCGGATTCGGCCCGGATGCCCAGCGCCTTTTCGGCAACCAGATCCAGCGCATGCTCCCAGCTAACCGGGGCAAAGCTTCCATCGGGCTGGCGGAGCAGGGGCGATTGCAGGCGTTCTGGGTGATCGAGCAGCGTGGCGGCGCTATAGCCTTTGCGGCACAGTGCCCCGCCATTGGTCTCGAAGTCCCGTCCCTTCAGGCTCACCGTTTCGGTGCCGTGATCCTGCTGGTTGGGTTCCAAGGTGATGCCGCACTGCAGGGCGCAATAGGGGCAATGAGTGTCGGTCATCCTAGACTCCGTGCTGGGCGAATCGGGTCCCGGAGCGTGCATAGGCGAACCATGCGGTGGCCATGAGCAGCAGGTAGACCGCGATGAAGATGATGAACGCCGTGGTGTAGGCGCCGGTGCTGGATACGGACAGGCCCAAGGCCTGGGGAATCAGGAAGCCGCCGTAGGCGCCAATGGCCGAGATCAAACCGAGGCCTGCGGCCGCCTTGCGCGAAGAATCCACCTGGCTTGCCTGTTTTCCCTCGTCGCTCAGGGCAAAGACTGCCGGGATCATGCGGTAGGTCGAGCCATTGCCGATGCCGCTTGCGGTGAAGAGCAGCAAGAACAGGAAGAGGAACATCCAGAAGTTGGCCCGTGGCAGGCTGAGCACTAGCGCAGCGGTAATCAAGGCCATGGCTCCGAAGGTCGCCACGGTGATGCGTGCGCCGCCGAGCTTGTCAGCGATCTTGCCTCCGTATGGACGGGCCAGGGACGCGACCAGCGGGCCGAGGAAGGCAAGGGTGATGGTTGCGGTGCCCAACGGCAAGGCCGCGTATTCGGGGAAGGTGTCAACGATCAGCTTGGGGAATACTGCCGAGAATCCAATGAACGAGCCGAAGGTTCCCACATACAGGGCGGAGATGATCCACAGGTGCTTTACCTTCAGGCAGGCAATGGCGCCGCGGATATCTGAGCGGGCCGACGACAGGTTGTGCATGTATTTCCAGGCACCCCATGCGGAGAGCAGAATCAACGGGATCCAGAGCATCCCTGCCAGCGGAAGCTGCAACGCCCCGGCGGCGAAGACCGTGACAATGACCGGTACAAGCAGCTGGGCGACTGCCGCGCCGAGGTTGCCGCCGGCGGCGTTGAGGCCCAACGCCCACCCCTTGCGGGAAGCGGGGTAGAAGTAGGTGATATTAGCCATCGAGGAAGCGAAGTTTCCGCCGCCGAAGCCGGTCAGCGCCGCAAGGCTGAGCATGACCCAGAATGGCGTGGACGGATCAGCCAGGGCCAGGGAAATGCCGCCGGCCGGAATCAGCAGGAGCAGCGCGGAAATGACCGTCCAGTTGCGCCCGCCGAAACGGGCCACCATGAACGTGTAGGGGATGCGCAAGGTGGCACCGACGAGGCTCGGGATGGAGATCAGCCAGAACAGCTGCGTGGTGCTGTAGCTGAATCCCGCTGCTGGAAGATAGACCACGACAATGGCGAACAGCTGCCAAACGCTGAATCCGAGGAACTCGGCGAAGATGGACCACTTGAGGTTTTGGCTGGCTACCGCAGATCCGGTGCGCTTCCAGAATTCTGGATCCTCCGGGGTCCAGTTGCTGACCCAGCGTCCCGGTTGCACCTGCAGTGCCTGCGATGTGTCAGATGCTTCTAGCTGTGCGCTCACGTTATCCGATCCCTTCTCTATCACTTGATGCATCTGAGCTTCTCAAAGAGGTATTTCGCCTAGGTGCTCAGGTTGTTGCGCCAAAGGGAACTTAAATTCACCCGCCGGATCGGTGCGCCGATAGGCGGCTGTAATGTGTTGGAAACCCGAGCGCCGGGGCAAGGATCCAGCTTCGGGATTCGCGGTGCTGGAGGGAGGGGCCAGTCCCGTCGGATCGCTGCTAGTGGGAGAGGGGATGAGCGGCAAGACGGCAAGTTTTTGTTCATGATGCGAAAAAGAGATTTCAAAAGAAGTGTTGCGCGCGTCACAATCCGCTGATAATCTCGTAGCTGTCTATGGCGGGCACCCACCTGATGGGTCGCTATCTACCGGGCATGCAACTGATCGATTTCAGGTGACAAGCGCAACCGGTAGCAAGCGCCAAGCAGCGCGCTGCGGTTCTCTTGTCCAAAGCATGAGGAGCCACGCGATGAGCGTTACTACCACTGGCCAAGACTATCTTTCGATGGCCATCGATATTGCCACCACAAATGTCCACAACGCCGGCGGGCCTTTCGGCGCCGTCGTGGTCACCCCCGACGGCCAGGTCTTCGAAGGGGTCAACCGCGTCACGGCCAACAATGATCCATCGGCGCACGCCGAAGTGGTGGCCATCCGCACCGCGGCCGCCGCCTTGGGGACCTTCGACTTGAGCGGCTGCGTGCTCTACAGCAGCTGCGAACCCTGCCCGATGTGCCTGGCCACCTCGCTGTGGGCCCGCATCGGCAAGGTCTTCTTCGCGGCCAACAGGCATGATGCGGCTGCCGCCGGATTCGACGACGCGGTGTTCTACGACTATTTCGAAGCAAAATCCAACCGCTCGCTGATGCCGGTGAACTGCTTCCAGTCCGAAGGCGGCGAGCACCTGTTGCCGTTCAAGGCATGGGATTCGCAAGAATCCCGGACCGACTACTAAAGGTCCAGGACCATGACCACGACAAGTCGCTTGCCAGCTGGCCCCCAGGGCGCGCAGCGCGGCAGCAAACCGCGCCGGCCGGGCGGGCCGGGCGGCATCCTGGACGCGTTCTTCAGCATCACCGAACGCGGGTCCACGCTGGCGCGGGAATTGCGCGGCGGGATCGTCACCTTCTTCACGATGGCCTACATCGTGATCCTCAACCCGCTGATCCTCGGCGGATTCAGCGCCGAGGCCGCACCCGTGGATGTGGCCGGCAACTGGCTTCCGGCCGCGCAGGTCGGGGCAATGACCTCGCTGACGGCCGGGGCCATGACCATCCTGTTCGGGCTGATCGCCAACCTGCCCTTCGGCCTGGCCGCCGGGCTGGGCATCAACTCCTTCCTGGCCGTCTCGGTGATCCAGGATGTCACCTGGCCCGAGGCCATGGGACTGGTGGTGGTCAACGGCGTGCTGATCGTCCTGTTCGGGATGACCGGGGTGCGCACCGCGATCTTCCGGGCCATCCCCAAGGACCTGAAGGCCGCCATTACGGTGGGCATCGGGCTGTTCATCACCTTCATCGGGTTCGTGGACTCCGGCTTCGTCACCCGTACCGCCGCCGGGCCTCCGGTCCAGCTGGGCGATGGCGGGTCGATCGTCTCGATCCCGACCATGGTCTTCGTGGTGGGGTTGCTGATCATGGGTGCGCTGGTGGCCCGCGGGGTGCAGGGCGCGATCCTGATCGGCATCGTGATCTCCACGGTGCTGGCGATGATCGCCGAGCTGGTGTTCAGGATCGGGCCAGCCGGTGCGGATAACCCGCATGGCTGGCACCTGAACATGCCGGTGCTGCAGGGAAATATCGTCTCGTTGCCGGATTTGTCGCTGGCCGGGGAGTTCGACCTGTTCGGCTCCTTCGGGCGGATCGGCGCGCTGGCGGCGACGATGCTGGTGTTCACCTTGGTGTTCACGAACTTCTTCGACGCCATGGGCACCATGACCGGACTGGCCAAGAATGCCGGTCTGGCGCGCAAGGACGGCACCTTCCCGCGGCTGAAGGCCGCGTTCGTGGTCGAGGGCCTGGGCGCGGTGGCCGGAGGCATGGGCTCCTCCTCCTCGAATACCGTCTACGTGGATTCGGCGGCCGGCATCGGGGAAGGAGCGCGCACCGGGCTGGCTTCGGTCATCACCGGGGTGCTGTTCCTGGGGTCGATGTTCTTCACGCCGCTGACCTCGGTGGTTCCCATCGAGGTGGCTGCCGCGGCACTGGTTCTGGTGGGCACCTTGATGTGCGCGCAGATCCGCGAGATCAACTTCAAGCGGTTCTCCAGCGCCATGCCGGCGTTCCTCACCCTGATCACCATGCCGCTGACCTACTCCATTGCCAATGGCATTGGCGCAGGGTTCATCGCCTGGGTGGTGGTGAACACCGCGGCCGGGCGGTATGCCAAGATCCATCTGCTGCTGTGGGTGGTGGCGCTGGGCTTCCTGGTGTACTTCGCACGGGGCCCGATTACGGCCCTACTGGCCTGAGCTGATACGGGCTATAGTAAGGATCCACTGAGGTGAGGTGGCTCACCTTGATGGTTTGCATGGATGTGAATGATCCGAATTCTGGAGGGTAATCATGGGCGGATGCCTCGCCTGGTCCAAGGGCCAGATCGCGCACGGAAACTGATCCCGCCGCAGCACGCGGCGGCGCCCTGGACGAGCCTGGAACCTCCGGCAGGGCGCCAGATCCCACCCATCATCCAATTCATTCATGGTGCGCCGGGCGACGCCCGGGCGCAGGAGGTGTCAACGGCATGAGCGCCGAGGCAACGCAAGAGACAAAATGCCTGGTTACGGTCAACGGAAAGGTCCGGGAATTCGACGGGCCGCCGCATACCAACGCGCTGGATTTCCTGCGCGGGCAGCAATTGATCGGATGCAAGGAAGGCTGTGCCGAGGGCGAGTGCGGCGCCTGCTCGATCCTGGTGGCCCGCAGTGATGGGGAAGGCAGCAGGTGGACGGCGGTCAACGCCTGCCTGCTGCCGGCCGCGGCACTCGACGGCCAGGAAATCATCACCTCCGAAGGGCTGGGCAGCGTCGCGGCGCTGCATCCGGTGCAGGAAGAGATGGCCAACCGCGGCGGATCCCAGTGCGGTTATTGCACCCCCGGATTCGTCTGCTCCATGGCCGCCGAATACTACCGCCCCGAGCGGACCGCCAATCCCGCAGTCAGCGCGGAGGATAGCGGCGAGCACGAGTGCGGACCCAATGGATTCGACCTGCACGCGCTGTCGGGCAATCTCTGCCGCTGCACCGGATACCGCCCGATCCGCGACGCCGCCTACGCCCTGGGCGAGCCCGCCGGGGACGACCAGCTGGCAGCCCGGGCGCAGCGCGCCGCACCGGCCCCGGCAGCCACGGATATCCAGCGCGCCGATACCCCTACCGGGGACCTGGGCCGCTTCCGCCGGGCCATCGATCTGGACCAGGCACTGCAGATCCTGGCCGCCGAACCGCAGACCGTACTGGTGTCCGGTGCCACCGACTGGGGCGTGGAGGTCAACATCAAGGGCGCCCGCGCCCGCTCGGTGCTGGCCATCGACCGGCTGCCCGAGCTGCGCCAGATCCACTGGAACGAGCAGTACCTCGAATTGGGTGCAGGCTGCACCCTGAGCGAACTGGAACGCAAGCTCGCCGGGCAGGTTCCGCTGCTCTCCCAGCTCTTCGGGCAGTTCGCGTCAAGGCTGATCCGCAATAGCGCGACCATCGGCGGGAACCTGGGGACCGGCTCGCCCATTGGCGATACCCCGCCGGCGCTGCTGGCGCTGGAGGCCGAGCTGGTGCTTTCCAGCATCCGCGGCAACCGGGTGGTGGCGCTTTCGGACTACTTCACCGGCTACCGGCAGACCGTGCGCGAGCCGGCGGAGATGATCACCGCGATCCGCATCCCGTTGCCGCTGGCGCCGCTGACCAGCTTCCAGAAGATTTCCAAGCGGCGCTTCGATGACATTTCCTCGGTAGCCATCGGCTATGCGCTCACGGTGTCGGACGGCATGATCACCAGGGCGCGGATCGGGCTGGGCGGCGTGGCCGCGACCCCGCTGCGCGCCGTGGCCACCGAAGCACTGCTGGAAGGCCAACCGTGGAACCTGGAAACCATCCGGTCCGCGGCACGCACCATGGGCACCGAAGGAACGCCGATGGATGACCACCGGGCCAGCGCCAACTACCGCAAGGCCATGCTGGCCTCCTCGCTTGAACGGTTCTATGCCCAGCAGCTTGAACGCCGCTTTGAAGCAGGACAGGAGCAGAACTCATGAGCCAGCTATCCCAACGCCCCGATGCACCGGTAGTCGGCCAGCGCCACCGCCACGAATCGGCGGCCGCGCACGTCACCGGCACCGCGCTGTATACCGACGACCTGGCCGCGCGCCTGGCCGGGGTCCTGCATGCCTACCCGGTGCAGTCCATCTGCGCCCATGGAAAAATCCTGGGCCTGGATGCCAGCGCGGCGCTGCAGGTACCCGGGGTGGTCCGGGTCATCACCGCGAAAGACATCCCCGGGGTCAATGACCAGGGCGCCAAGCACGACGAGCCGCTGCTCCCGGTTCACGAGATCATGTTCTTCGGCCAGCCGGTGGCGTGGGTCCTGGGCGAAGACCTGGAAGCTGCCAAGGCCGGGGCCAGGGCGGTGCGCGTGGAGTACGAACCGCTGGAGTCGCTGATCACCATCAAGGACGCGATCGAGGCCAACAGCTTCCACGGTATCCAGCCCGAGATCTCCAAGGGCGATCCGGAGGCCGCCTTCGCGCAGGCGGCCCACGTTTTCGAGGGCGATTTCGAGTTCGCCGGCCAGGAGCACTTCTATCTGGAAACCCAGAACTCGCTGGCGATGGTGGATGAGAGCGGGCAGATCATGATCCACTGCTCCACCCAGCATCCCACCGAAACCCAGGACATCGTCTCGCATGTGCTGGGCATTGGAGCCCACGAGGTCACCGTGCAGGTATTGCGCATGGGAGGCGGCTTCGGCGGCAAGGAAATGCAGCCCCATGGCTATGCCGCGGTGGCGGCACTCGGTGCGGTGCTCACCGGACGGCCGGTGCGGGTGCGGCTGGACCGCACCCTGGACATGACCATGACTGGCAAGCGCCACGGATTCCATGCAACCTGGAAAATCGGCTTCGACGCGCAGGGCAAGATCCTGGCCCTGCAGGCCCAGCTGACCGCTGACGGCGGATGGAGCCTGGATCTGTCCGAACCGGTGCTGACCCGCGCGATGTGCCATATCGACAATTCCTATTGGATCCCGAATATCAGGGTCAACGGGCGCATCGCCAAATGCCATAAGACCTCGCAGACCGCGTTCCGCGGCTTCGGCGGTCCGCAGGGCATGCTGGTCATGGAAGACATCCTGGGCCGGGTGGCCCCGCAGCTGGGATTGGACGCCCGGGAACTGCGCCGCCGCAATTTCTACACCCAGGGACAGGACACTCCGTACTACCAGCCGGTCCGGCATCCCGAGCGCTTGGAGGCTGCCTGGAGCCAGCTGCTCGGCTCGGCAGATATCGCCGCGCGCGAGGAGCAGATCGCAGAATTCAATGCCGGGCACGAGCACGCCAAAAGGGCGCTGGCGATGACGCCGGTGAAATTCGGCATCTCCTTCAACCTCACCGCCTTCAACCAGGGCGGCGCGCTGGTGCTGGTCTACAAGGACGGTTCGGTGCTGGTCAACCACGGCGGCACCGAAATGGGACAGGGCCTGCATACCAAGATGCTGCAGGTGGCCGCCACCGCCTTGGGCGTGCCGCTGTCCAAGGTGCGCATTGCCCCCACACGCACCGACAAGGTGCCCAATACCTCGGCCACCGCAGCCAGTTCGGGCAGCGACCTGAATGGCGGCGCGGTCAAGGATGCGTGCGAGCAGATCCGCGGCCGGCTCGCGCAGGTGGCCGCCGGGAAATTGGGGGTTCCGGCGCAAGACCTGCGCTTCAGCGGCGGCAGGGTCACCGCGCTGGGCAAGAGCGAATCGCTGGGGTGGGAAGAAGTGGTCAACGCCGCGTACTTCCAGCGGGTCCAGCTTTCGGCCGCCGGCTTCTACCGGACCGAAGGGCTGCATTGGGACCTGTCGCGGATGACGGGCAGCCCGTTCAAGTACTTCTCCTACGGGGTGGCGGCCAGCGAGGTGGAAGTCAGCGGCTTTGACGGCTCCTATGTGCTGCGCCGCGTGGATATCGTCCATGATGTGGGCGATTCCCTCTCGCCGCTGGTGGATCTGGGGCAAATCGAGGGAGGATTCGTGCAGGGGGCTGGCTGGCTGACCCTGGAGGATTTGCGCTGGGACACCTCCGATGGCCCGGGCCGCGGACGGGTGGCCACCCAAGCCGCGAGCACCTACAAGATCCCGAGCTTCTCCGAGATGCCCGACGTCTTCAACGTCAGCTTGCTGGACAAGGCGCATGAGGAAGGCGCGATTTACGGATCCAAGGCCGTGGGAGAACCGCCGCTGATGCTCGCTTTCTCGGTGCGCGAGGCACTGCGTCAGGCCATTGCCTCCTTCGGCCGCTCCGGGCGTTCGGTGCCGCTGGCGTCCCCGGCGACTCCGGAAGCGGTGTTCTGGGCGATCGAAGCGGCGCGGGAGGAGCGGTAGCCATGCTGTCGTGGATTGAAGCTGTCACCGCGCTGCGCAATGAACGGCGTCCCGCGGTGCTGGCCACCATCACCGCGGTGCGCGGGCATGCCCCGCGCGAGGCCGGCGCGAAAATGGTGATTGCCAGCCAGGAGATCTTCGGAACCATCGGCGGGGGCAACCTGGAGATGGCGGCCATGGAACGGGCCCGGCAGATGATCAGCGCGGGCGGGAACCAGCCGCAGAGCATCACCATGAAGCTCAGCGACAAGGCCCCGGCCAAGTACGGCAGGCAATGCTGCGGCGGCGAGATCACGGTGCTGCTAGAGCCCTTGCCGGTTCCTGCCACGGTGGCGATCTTCGGGGTGGGAAATGTGGGCATGGAATTGGCCCGCATTCTCTCCCGCCATGACCTGGAGCTGCATCTGGTTGATTCGCGCCCGGAATTCCTGGAGGACCTGCCGGTCCTTGAACCGAGCGTGGCGCGGATCCATTCGGCGGTGGCGGTGCTCGGGGAGCAGGTGCTCAGCTGCCTGCCGGAGGGAACGCACGTGCTGATCATGACGCACGATCATGCCGAGGATTTCCACCTATGCGATGCCGCGTTGCGCCACCCGGGCTTGGGATCGATCGGATTGATCGGTTCGAGCGCCAAGTGGGCCCGCTTCCAGAAGAATCTGCGTGCCAGCGGCTTCAGCGACGAACAGATCGCGGCGATCCAGTGCCCCATTGGGATCGAGCAGGTGCGGGGCAAACAGCCGGCGGTGATTGCCGTGTCCGTGGCCGCCGACTTGCTGGCGAGGATCACGTCCGGGGCAAAGCAGCCGGTGCGCAGCGCCTAGATGCGGGGCCGGCGGTCGATTATGAGAATTGTCTAACGTGGGGAACAAGGAGCAATGCTGGGGAGTTTAAACAGGGGAGAGCGGTGCTTCGTGCACCGCGCCCGCAACGTCTAGGAGGCCAATTCCATGTCCATGTTCGACAAGCTGCTGCGCAAGGGCAAGCAAATGGCCGGCGAGTACGTCCGGGAACAGCTCAACCAACGCGGCTCCAATAGCAACCAGCGCGGCTCCAATAACCAGCAACGCGGCTACCAGCAGAATCCCGGCGGCTACCAGCAGCAGCCGCAGCACCAGAACTACGGCGAGCGCGGCTACGGCAACCAGCCGGCCTCGGCACCGTCGCGCGAGGACCAGGCCGCGATCGAGAAGTACCGCTACATGCTCCGTACCGCACCGCCGCAGGATATGGAACGCGCCCACGCCGAGGCTTTCGCCCGGCTGACCCCGCAGCAACGCGAACTGCTGCATCATGAGCTCTCCGAGCAGTTGCCGCCAGCAGAACGCCCGATGAGCCAGGATCCAAGGGACCTGGCCCGTTCGGCAACCCGCGCGGAGATGTCGCGTCCCGGGTTCATGGACAAGATCTTGGGTTCCGGCGGCAGGGGACGGGGCATGGGCATGGCTGCCGGCGCGGCCGGCGGCTTGGGTGTCGGCCTGCTCGGCGGCGTGGCAGGTGCGTTCATCGGCACCGCCATTGCCGGACCGCTGCTTGATGGTTTCGCCGGTATTGGCGAAGAGTTCGGTTCCATGGCCGAGGGCCTGGGCGATACCGTATCCGGTGCCGGGGAACAGCTCTCCGCGGCCGGTGAAGGCCTGGGCGGCCAGGCCGAAGGCATGTTCGGGGACTTCCTCGGCGGCGCCGGTGGGGACTTCGGCGACTTCGAGTTCTAAAGTAACTGGTCTCAAGCCGGCAGCAACTGCGAGTTGCTGCCGGCTTTTTCGCGCGCTGTCCAGGCCTGCGGACAAGCCGCTGGCTCAGCGGAAGCCGAAGTGCCTGGACGGGCTTTAGCCGAGCTGGATGGCTTCGCGGACCCGGGTGATCTGTCCCGGGGTGACCTGGCAGCAACCGCCGATCAGGCGAGCGCCCGCGGCCACGAGTTCGGGAACCGCTCCGGGCAGATCATTGCCGTCAGTTCCTGGGACCCACACACGAGCTTCGTGGTCCCAAATTTCGCCGCTGTTCGGGTAGGCGGACAGCGGCAAGCCGGTTTCTTCTCCCAGGATCTGCAACGCGGCCACCGCTTGGGGTACCGGGCAGCAGTTCACGCCGACTGCGTCCCACACGCCGGATTCCTGAACGATTCCGGCTACGACTCGCAGATCGGTGCCATCGCCCAGAACCACTCGGCCTTGGTCATCGGCGCGCACCGCAAGGCTGAGCAACGCCGGCAGTTGCAGCTCCCGAGCCAATACGGTCAATGCTTCTGCTTCTGCCAGGCTCGGCACGGTTTCAAAGATGACCAGATCGGCACCGGCATCAGCCAGGATTTCCAAGCGCTTGCGGTGCCAGTTGGCCAGCTCGGAGGCCGTCTTGCGATAGGCGCCGTCGTATTCGGTCCCGGCGCCCGGTCCGGCACCGTAGGGACCCACCGAGGCGGCCACCCAGCGTGCTGCGTCCGCGCTCCCAGCGCTGGAGGCTTCTCTAGCCAGGCGCACGCTGGTGCGCAGCATTTGTTCCATCTGCTGCTCAGAGCCCACTTGAGCCAGGCCGTCATAGCTGACCTGGTAGGAGCAGGTCGTGGCAACTTGGGCGCCGGCAGCGAAAAAGTCCTGGTGCGCCGCGCGGACCTCTTCGGGACGGTCCATGAGGATCTGCGCTGACCACAGGTGCCCGGTCACGTCATTGCCGCGATCGGCCAGATGGGTGCCGAGACCGCCGTCGAGGATGATCGGCCGGCTGCCTTCGGCGCGCAATGCGTCACGGAAATTGCTGGGGTGGTTTGGGATATGCACGTCATCGAGGGTACACGGCGAGTGCTTGGATGACCGGCCTTGACGCCGTGTGACCACAGATGACATGCCCGTCCGGGACTGCCGTCCAATCTCGATATCCTGCAAGCGCATTCATTCCACAAGGAGCCCCATGACCGAGAGCATCGTCAGCACCAACGAGACTGCACCAGCCGATTCCGGACTGCTGAGAACCATGACCTCGCGTCATCTGGTGATGATCGCTTTGGGCGGGGTGATCGGCTCGGGCCTGTTCGTTTCCTCCGGATACACCATTGCCCAAGCCGGGCCGCTGGGCGCAGTGCTGGCCTATGCAGTCGGAGCCTTGGTGGCCTACATGGTGATGAGCGGGCTGGGAGAGCTGTCGGCGCGGCATCCGGTGGCAGGAGGATTCCATGCACACGCCACCCGTGATCTTGGACCAGCGTGGGGTTTTGCCACGGCGTGGCTCTACTGGCTGTGCTGGGCGGTAGCCCTGGCCAGCGAATTCACCGCAGCCGGGCTGCTGATGCAACGTTGGTTCCCGTCAATTTCCGTCTGGGTCTTCTCACTGGTTTTCGCTGCTTTGCTGTTTGCGCTGAATGCGACTTCATCGCGGGTCTTCGGAGAAACCGAATTCTGGTTTGCGCTGATCAAGGTGGCGGCGGTGCTGCTGGTGATTGTCGTTGGCGCCGCCACGATCATCGGCATCAACCCGGCCAGTGACGCCGGCGCGATTGGCCTGTCCAATTTCAGCACCGAAGGGGGACTGTTCCCTGCGGGGATTACCGGAGTACTGGTCACCGTCCTCTCGGTGTTCTACGCATTCAGCGGCACCGAGCTGATCGGCGTCGCGGCCGGCGAGGCGAAGAACCCGCAGCTGAGCATTCCGCGGGCCATCCGCACCGCCGTGGTTCGCCTGGCGGTGTTCTTCATCGGTGCCATCGTGGTCGTAGCCGCAATCATCCCGTTTGCCGAGGCGGGCGCGAATGAAAGTCCCTTCGTCACGGTCCTGGATGTCGCCGGCCTGCCAGCCGGTGCGGACATCATGAACTTCGTGATCATCACCGCCCTGCTCTCGGCAGGCAACTCCGGACTGTACTCATGCGCTCGCATGCTGCATTCCATGGGAGCCGCAGGCCAGGCGCCCAAGGCCCTGTCCAAGACCAACAGCAGGGGCATTCCGATGCTGGCCCTGAGCCTGTCGATCCTCGGCGGACTGGTATCGCTGTTCTCCAGCTTCATCGCGGCGCAGTCGCTCTTCATGGCTTTGGTGTCCATTGCCGGGTTTGCGGTAGTAGCGGTGTGGATCGTGATCTGTGCATCGCATCTGTCGTCCCGCCGGCACTACGTTGCCCTGCGTGGATCCACCGATTCCCTGCCCTATCGGGCACCATTGTTCCCGATTCTGCCGATCATCGCCTTGGTGCTGCTTGGCGCTTCACTGGTGGGCGTGGCTTTTGATCCAGCGCAGCGTCCAGCACTGTACTTCGGTGTCCCGTTCACCCTTGCCTGCTTGGCCTATTACCGCTGGCGCCATGGCGCTGGGGTGTTCAGCCCGCAGCGTGAAGCTGTGAGCGAGGAGCTGAAGGTCAGGCCCTAAGTAGGTGAACGGCTGAGATTGAGCCCGCCCACTGGGAGGGCATGAAATTAGCGGCGCCCGGCCAATGGCCGGGCGCCGCTAATTTTGCGTCTAACGCGCTGTTACCTTGTGCGGGCTACTTCTGCAGGTGGTCAACCAGCTGCGAAGCGATGCCGTTGTAGCTGCCCGGGGTCAGCGACTGCAGGCGGGTTTCGGCTTCAGCCGACAGGCCCAATTCGCCAACGAATTCCTTCAGGCGGGCCGCATCCACGCGGTGGCCGCGGGTCAGGTCCTTCAGGCGCTCGTAGGGGTTGTCCATGCCCTCGACACCGGCGATAGCCTCGGCGCGCATGACCATCTGGATGGCCTCTGCGAGAACCTCCCAGTTGTGGTCCAGGTCGTCAGCCAGCACGGCTTCGGCGACAGACAGGCGGTCCAAGCCCTTGGCAACGTTGGAGATCGCCAGCACCGAGTGGCCGATCGCGGTACCGATGTTGCGCTGCGAGGAGGAATCGGTCAGGTCGCGCTGCCAGCGGCTGGTGACCAGGGTGGAACCGAGGGTGTTCAGCAGGCCGTTGGAGATCTCCAGGTTGGCTTCTGCGTTCTCGAAGCGGATCGGGTTGACCTTGTGCGGCATGGTCGAGGATCCGGTGGCGCCGGCCACTGGGATCTGCGCGAAGTAGCCGATGGAGATGTAGCTCCAGACATCGGTGCACAGGTTGTGCAGGATGCTGTTGAAGCGTGCAATGTCTGCGTAGACCTCTGCCTGCCAGTCGTGGGATTCGATCTGGGTGGTCAGCGGGTTCCAAGCCAGGCCCAGGTGCTCAACGAAGTCCTTGGAAATCTGCTGCCAGTCCGCGGTCGGGACCGAAGCGTAGTGGGCAGCATAGGTGCCGGTAGCGCCGTTGATCTTGCCCAGGTACTCGGTCTTCTCGACGCGATCCAGCTGGCGGGTCAGGCGCCACGCCAGAACTGCCAGTTCCTTGCCCAGGGTGGTTGGGGTGGCTGGCTGGCCGTGGGTGCGCGAGAGCATCGGCACGTCGCGGGAGTCCTCGGCCATCTTGGCCAGCTGTGCCACCAGGTCGCGGGCTGCCGGCAGCCATACCTGCTGCACGCCGCCCTGGACGCCCAGAGCGTAGGACAGGTTATTGATGTCTTCAGAGGTGCAGCCGAAATGCACCAGCGGCTTGAGGTTGCCAATGCCGATCGCTTCCAGGCGGTTAGCGATGTAGTACTCGACAGCCTTCACATCGTGAACGGTGACAGCTTCGATCTCTGCCAGTTCCTTCACGGAATCAGCGTTGAAATCGGTGACGATCTTGCGCAGTGCTGCCTTCTGTTCCGCAGAAAGCGGGGAGGTGCCTGGAAGAACGGAGTTATCGGTCAAGTGGATCAGCCATTCAACTTCAACGTGAACGCGATCGCGGTTCAAAGCCGCTTCGGAAAGGTAGTCGACCAGCGGTGCCACGGCGCTGCGGTAGCGTCCGTCGAGGGCAGTCAAAGCCAGTGGTTCATTAGCAAGGGAAGTGCGCGCAATCTCAGCCATACTCATATTCTTCCATCCTCGGCGCTACATCACATCTTTTACTTCACTGCTGTTTCCACAACCGGTCGCCAAACGTGCTGGTGCCCCATTGTTGCTGTCCATGATGGTGGACAAATTCTCAAGGATGCGGAGCAAGGAAATGATGTTTCAAGCGACGCTGCTGACGGTGGCAAGTCAGCTCGATGACGCCCAGAAAACCACTAAGTTTGCCATCGCACAGTTGGGTTCAATCCGGGCATTGACTTGGAATTCAAAGGCTGGCAAGGCGTTTCTAGACAATGTTGAGGAGCTGAGCCAGCGACTGGAAATGCTCAATGGCGAGCTGAACAACGCTGAAGAGTACTTGGGGGTTGCCATGCGTGAGATCCAAAACCTCGAAGCGCAAATCATGAACCAGAGAATGGCCTCGTAGCCATGGGATATGAAGTCAATTACAACGAGCCGGATTACGCCCAGGCAGGGGAAATCTGCCAGCGGGTTGCTCGCGACATCAATGGCATATCCGACGCTTTACTCAGGGCCGCGCAGGCTGCGGACAGTTGCCAGGGGGACCTGAATCTGCAGTGCATGGCGGCAGGCATTGAAGCCAGGGGCTATGGCATCGGGCATCTAGGCGATTTGATCAGAGACAGCTATCAGCAGGCCAGGGAAGGCGAAATCACAGCGTTCGAACTTACCGGAAAGGTCTCTGCGGCCATGCGGAATTATGAGGTTGCCGAAGCCGCAGTTGAACGGATGATGCTCGTAAGCACCAGCGCAGTACTGGTCGGGGACTTCATATCCAAGACCCGCGATAACGGCTGGCGTCCGCCGAGGGAAAGCATGGAGTCCTTTTTGCGCTTGCTGATGTCCTACATCCCGCACTGGCCCTTGGCGCCGAATATGACCTTGACCGAGCAAATCGAAGGTACCGCCAAGTCGCTGTCGCGGATTATGCGGCTGCTGGGGTCAAACCGGAATACCGAAATAGAGCTCGCAGGGCAAGATCCAGCTCAGACGGTTGAACTGGATGGCAAGATGAGAAGCTATTTCCAGCTGCACGAAAAGCTGGAGGGCGAAGGCACGGAGAACAACGGAAAGATCATGATCGTCGAAGCTGACGATGATACTTATATCGCGCTCTTTCCGGGGACGCAGGATGACGCCGAAGTTCCTTCGCCTTTTGGCCCGGAAGGCATCGCTGACGGCTTCGGGGTGGAATCCGAGAATTTTGTGGAACCGCTCGATGAAGCATTAAGGCTCAGCGGAGCGAAAGAGGGCGATGAAGTAATCCTTTCCGGCTACTCGCAAGGAGGCATTCACGTAGCCCAGCTGACGAAGAACAAGTTCTTGAAGCGCAAGTACAAGCTGAACAAGGTGCTGACCCTTGGTTCTCCCATCGGCACTATTGATCTGCCAAAGGATGTCCGCAGCCTATCCGTAGAAGACCGAAAAGATATGGTGCCCGGCACCGATGGCGGACCCAATCCCCGCAAGGGCGAGCACTACACCACCACTTTCCCAGGTCCGCGCGAGCACATGCAGGACATCTTGCCCGAAGACGGGCTCTTTGGCCCGTCGCATCACCTCAAGAATTACGGTGACCACCTCCTGGAACTCGATGAGGACCCGAAACTGGAAATCAGAGAGCATCTGAAGCAGTTCTACCTTCCCGAATCCCCGCTGAAAATCCGCATGTTCAAGCTGGAGCGCAAGCAAAAAGAACGTCCGCCCTTGAAGGAAGAAGACAAGGAGCGGCTCAAGCACATGGCACCACGCCACTAAAGCGCTCAAGAACTGCAACCAGCCGGCCGGATCAGCATCACCGGGTATCACCGTGCTGATGAATGGTGCTGTGGATCAGGGCAGAAGATGGGACGCTGATCGGGGCCGGCGAATAGGGTATCAACGAAAGAGGACGGCACCTGTCGGATGCCGTCCTCTTCTTGTACTGCGTCGAATACCGCTTACTCGTTCTCGCTCTTGACGAACAATCCGAGGACCGCAGAGACGATGGAGATGATAATCGTGCCGGCGATGGCATCCCACCAGAACTGCTCGATGACCAGTTCAATCGGGGTGAAGGTCGTCAGCCATGAAGTCAGCAGGAGCATCAGGGCGTTAATCACGATGGTGAACAAGCCCAAGGTGAGGCAGGTGATTGGCAAGGAGAACAGCTTGACGATCGGACGGACCAAGGCGTTGACCAATCCGAAGATTGCGCCAACCGCCAAATAGGCGATGACCGTGCTTACTGCACCTTCGCCGGCCGCGACGATCTTGAGGCCGGGCACAATCCAGACGGCGGCGGCGAGGGCAAGCGCATTGACGATGACTCGAATCAGAAAGCTCATGCCTTAACTTTGGCATAGAAATCTGGGATTAGGATGAACCGCAGATATCGCTAAACCCTTAGTGAGGGCTAGGCTTTGAGGTATGACTGAGAACCCGGTGACCCAAGATCAGGTGCAGCCACGCTCTGTAGTTGCACGTTTGCCCAAATACGCTGCAGGCAAGCCGCCTGCCCCTATTGAAGGCGCGAGAGCTTACAAGCTGTCATCGAATGAAATTCCCTTCGGTCCCTTGGACGCTGTGCATCGGGCGGTCGTGGAGCAGTCCAGCCTGAATCGCTACCCTGATCCGCTATCGACCAAGCTGCGCGAAGCACTTTCCGAGTACTTGGACGTTCCTGCGGAAGACATCGTGACCGGGGCCGGTTCCCTTGGCGCGTTGGTGCAGATCCTGAACGCCTTCGCGGGCCAGAACGAAGACGGCATCCAGGATGAAGTCATCTATGCGTGGCGTTCCTTCGAGGCCTACCCAATCCTCGTGCAGACTGCCGGTGCGCTGCCCGTTGAAATCCCGTTGCTGGAAGACGGGCGCCACGATCTGGAATCCATGATCGCAGCGGTGAACGAGAACACTTCAGTCATCTTGCTGTGCACACCGAATAACCCCACCGGTCCGGTACTCAGCCAGGCCGAAGTCGATGACTTCCTGGCACGGGTTCCGAAGAACGTGCTGGTTGTCCTGGATGAGGCCTACACCGAGTTCGTCCGCGACGAGAAATCGGTGGATGGCATCCATACCTACAACGAGAACGAAAATGTGGTTCTCCTGCGCACTTTCTCGAAGGCTCACGGCCTGGCGAATCTCAGGGTGGGCTACTCGGTGGCCCACCCGGAGATCACCGATAACATCCGCGTAGTGGCCACCCCGTTTGCCGTCTCCAGCGTGGCCGAGGATGCCGCGGTCGCTTCGCTGGCCCACATCGACCAGGTGCTTGAGCGCGTTGAGGGCTTGGTCATGGAACGCGAACGAGTTGCCTCGGCCCTGGCCGGGCAGGGCTGGAAGATTCCTTCCACCCAGGCGAACTTCGTCTGGCTTCCGCTGGGCGAAAAGACCGATGAGTTCGTCGAGCGGGCAAACGCCGTGGCGCTGTCGGTGCGCGGCTTCTCGAACGAAGGAGTGCGCGTCTCCATCGGCGAAGTTGAAGCAAACGATCGTTTTATTGATCTGTGCAAGGAATCACTAGACCTGGCATAGGGGCAACTGGTGCTGATTTCTCGCGTTTTAGCGGTCAGTGCCTATAGGCTTAGAAATTAGACAAGCCGTATATGTCCCATGCGGAATGTATTCCGTGTGGGGCATATTTATGACCGAAGGATGATAAATGACGCGTGCTGCGACCGAGGCGACGGAGCCGGATCTGATTCAGATCCTGACTCCGGACGGCCAGCGTCAGTCCCATGGAACGTACGATGCGTATCTGGGTGACGTTGATGATGACATGCTTCGCGGCTTCTACCGCGACATGGCATTGACCCGTCGATTCGACCAAGAGGCCACAGCATTGCAGCGCCAGGGCCAGTTGTGCCTCTGGGTCCCGCTGCGCGGGCAGGAAGCGGCGCAGATCGGTTCCGGCCGTGCCACCCGCCGAAGCGACTACATCTTCCCCACCTACCGCGAGCACGGTGTGGCACTGACCCGCGATGTGTCCTTCTCCGAAATGCTGCGCCTGTTCCGCGGCATCTCCGGAGGCGGCTGGGATCCCCGGGAAAACAACTTCCACATGTACACCATGGTGCTTGCCGCGCAGATGCCGCATGCCGCCGGTTATGCAATGGCTTTGAACATGGAACAGCACGGCTGGGATGAAGCCCGTCGCGCCAAGGAGGGCAACGCCGTAGTCGCCTACTTCGGCGATGGCTCCTCCACCGAGGGCGAAACCCATGAGTCCATGGTCTTCGCCAGCTCCTTCAACGCACCGGTGGTCTACTTCTGCCAGAACAACCAGTGGGCGATCTCCGTTCCTTTCGAGGTCCAGTCCAAGGTGCCGTTGGTCAACCGCGCCGCAGGCTACGGCATGCCGGGAGTGCGCGTGGATGGCAACGACGTGCTGGCCGTTCTGGCGGTCACCCGCTGGGCGCTGGAACACGCACGCAGCGGCAAGGGCCCGGTCCTCATCGAGGCTGTCACCTACCGCCTCGGCGCGCATACCACCGCCGATGATCCAACCAAATACCGCATGAGCGAAGAAGAGGCCCAGTGGGCCCCGAAGGACCCGCTGATCCGCCTGGAAACCTACCTGCGCGAGAACAACCTGGTTGACGACGCCTACTTCGAGCAGCTGGCCGCCGACGCTGATGCGATGGCTGCCAAGGTCCGCGAAGACGCCATGGCCTTCCCTGTCCCGCCGCTGGCCAAGTCCTTCGAGCAGGTCTACGCCGAAGCGCATCCACTGATCCAGGAAGAACTGGCCTGGCATCTGGAATACGAAGCAGGATTCGCCGATGCGGCTGAGGGAGAGCACTAAATGACCACCACAATGACCCTGGCCAAGGCCATTACCAGCGGCCTGGACAAGGTGCTGGAGTCCAATGGCAAGTCTCTGCTGATGGGCGAGGACATCGGGCGCCTCGGTGGCGTCTACCGCATCACCGACGGGCTGATCGACAAGTATGGCGAGCACCGCGTCATCGACTCGCCGCTGGGCGAGGCCGGCATCGTCGGCACCGCCGTGGGCATGGCCCTGCGCGGCTTCAGCCCGCTGGTGGAAATCCAGTTCGACGGCTTCGTCTTCCCGGCTTTCAGCCAGATCACCACCCAGCTGGCCAAGATGCACGCCCGCTCCGAGGGGCGTCTGACCACGCCTGTAGTCATCCGCATCCCTTACGGCGGCGGCATCGGCTCCATCGAGCACCACTCCGAATCCCCGGAGGCGCTGTTCGCCCACACCGCGGGCCTGCGCATCATCACCCCGTCCAACGCGCATGACGCCTACTGGATGATCCAGCAGGCAGCCAGCTGCCAGGACCCGGTGATCTTCTTCGAGCCCAAGCGCCGCTACTGGCTCAAGGGCGAGGTCGATACCGAAACCCCGGCGCTGGATGCCTTCAAGGCGCAGGTGGTCCGGCCGGGCACCGACGCGACCATCGTCGCCTACGGCCCGCTGGTGCCGATCGCCCTGGCTGCCGCTGATGCCGCGCTGGAAGATGGCCGGTCCATCGAGGTCATCGACCTGCGCTCGCTGTCGCCGATCGATTTCGACACCATTACCGAATCGGTGCAGAAGACCGGCCGGCTGATTGTCACCCACGAAGCGCCGACCTTCGGCGGCCTGGGCGGCGAAATCGCGGCCCGCATCACCGAGCGCGCCTTCCTCTCGCTGGAAGCCCCAGTGCTGCGCGTGGGCGGATTCCACATGCCTTACCCGATTTCCAAGGTGGAGTCCCAGTATCTGCCGGACATCGACAAGTTGCTTGAAGCCCTCGACCGGTCTTTCGCTTACTAAGCGGAATCCAAGGAGTAGTAATGACAGTCTTTAATCTCCCCGACGTGGGCGAAGGCCTGACCGAAGCGGATATCGCCTCCTGGAAGGTCAAGGTGGGCGACACCGTTGAGGTCAACCAGATTTTCGTGGAAATCGAAACCGCGAAGTCGCTGGTCGAGCTGCCCTGCCCCTTCGCCGGGGTGGTCACCGCATTGCACGCGGCCGAGGGCGATACCGTACTCGTGGACAACCCGCTGATCACCATCGATGAAGAAGGCAACGCGGCACCTCCAACCGGCGTGCCCGAAGCAGCCGAAGCCCTGAGCACCGCCGCACCGCAGGCCTCGGAGGAACCCGGCCCGCTGGTCGGATCGGGCCCCACCGCTGATGCCTCGGTGCGCCGGGCACGCACCAACCGCCCCGCTCCTTCGACGGCCGGTGCGCGAACCGCAGCGGTGCGCGCCTCCGGCTCCGCCTTGGCCGAGACCATCTCGCGCCGCGCGCAGTCCCTGGGTACCGCGGTGACCCGCGAAGTCGACCGCCGCAAGCCTGCGGTGGCGAGCTTCGTGGACCGCGTGCTGGCCAAGCCGCCGGTACGCCGGCTGGCCAAGGAGCTGGGCATCGACATCAACGACGTGGTGGGCACCGGCAACCAGGGCGAGATCACCCGCGAAGACGTCAACAGCTACCAGGCCCAGCGCGAAGCCGAGCATGCAGCGGCGCCAACCTATTGGGCCCACGGCCAGCTGGCCGATGCCCGCGTGGAACGCACCCCGGTGCGCGGCGTGCGCAAAGCCACCGCCAAGGCCATGGTCGACTCGGCCTTCACTGCACCGCATGTCTCGATCTTCGTGGATGTGGATGCCAGCCGAACCATGGAATACGTGCAGCGCCTGAAGAAGTCCCGCGACTTCGAGGGCATCAAGGTCTCGCCGCTGCTGGTGCTGGCCCGTGCCGTGATCTGGGCGGCGGCCCGCAACCCTTCGGTGAACGCCAGCTGGGTGGAAACCGCAAACGGCGCCGAGATCCACCAGAAGCGCTTCATGAACCTGGGCATCGCGGCAGCCACGCCGCGCGGCCTGCTGGTGCCGAATATCAAGGACGCCCAGAACCTGAACATGAAGGAACTGGCCATCGCCCTGAACGATCTGGCCACCACCGCGCGTGCCGGCAAGACCCGTCCCGAGGACATGCGCGATGGCTCGCTGAGCATCACCAACATCGGCGCGCTGGGCATCGACACCGGCACCCCGATCATCAACCCGGGCGAAGTAGCCATCGTTGCCTTCGGCACGATCCGCCAGAAGCCATGGGTCATCGACGGCGAAGTGGTCCCGCGCTGGATCACCACCCTGGGCGGATCCTTTGACCACCGCGTGGTGGATGGCGACCTCTCGGCCCGCTTCATGGCCGACGTGGCATCGATCCTTCAGGAACCGGCGATGCTGCTGGACTAAGGGCTCCCGGGCCAGCGAGGCAGCCCACCGCCCCGCGCAGAACCTTTCGGGGATCTGCGCGGGGCGGTGTCGTCCCCGCGGTTCGAAATGTTCCTTGAGCAGGGTTATTCAAACCCCTGTTGATACAGTTGTTCCCATGAACCGCACGTGTTGCACCGACCTGAAGTACCCCGGCAAGCTGCTGCTCGCGGGCCTGTTCGCAGCCCTGGGGCTGGGCCTGGGACTGGGTGCCGTGCCGGCGCAGGCAGCCGCGGATCCAACTCAGCCAGAGGCCACGGCTCCGGTCTACCCCTCGGCGACGCCCGACGATGACTCCGCAGATGAAGGCACCGTCCTCATCCCGTCGGTGACCTCGCAGGAAGGCAACTTCTACCTGGCAGTCACCGATGCGGCACTCGATGAGGTGGATTCGGAACGGATCATGGACCAGGTCCGGCAGGCTGTGGGCGAACAGGATGCGAAGATCCTGCTCGGGGTGGACCAGGAACCCAACAACCTCAAGGGAGCAGGGCAGCTGGTGCGCGGGATGCTGATGTTCGGCGACAGCGACGCGCTGAGCGATGACTGGCTGGAGAACGGAAAGACCCTGGGCTATGTCGGGGAAGGCTGGATCGCCATCGGCGTGATGCTTCCCGAGAAAGCCGGGGATCCGGTGGAAATCGCCGTGGTTCCCGGGCGCGACGTGCGCGAAACCGCACCGGGAAGCCAGCAGCGGATCCTGGAGGCAGGGCAGGGCGAGTTCGCCGCCGGGGATTACACCGCGGGGATCACCGCCGTCGCGCTGGCCACCACCCAGCAGCTGCAGGCACCGCCGGACCGGACACTGGCCAAGGTGATCGCCGTGGGCGCGCTCGCCGCCGCCGTTGCGTTCCTGCTCGCATGGGCCTGGCGTGCCAAGCGCCGCAAGGCCCGGCAGGCAGCCGCCGCCGATCGCAACAAGCAGGCCGAGCTGCTCGAATCACGGATCCAGCGGGCAAGCATTTACCTGGACCGCCATCCGGTGCCCGATCCCGGCCTGACGCGGGAGAGCCGCTTGGCGCAGGTCATGGCAGAACTTGAAAGGCAACGGGCCGGCTCCCAGCCAGGGGCCTGGCGCGCATTGGGTATGGCCCCGGATTCCCTGCAGCCGCAGCAGGTCTCCGAAGCGCAGCTGGCCCAGCTGCGCGACCGCGAGCACGAGCTCTCGCTGCTGCGCGGAGCGGTGCAGCTGGCCCACGCCTTCACGGCACGGCCACGGGATTCGCGCGAGTCCTGGAACCGGATTTTCGAATACCACCGTGCGCGGCTGGAGGACCTGGCGCTGTTCCTCGATCTTCCCGGTGCCGGGCAACTGGCTTGCGCGCAGGCCGCGCGCACCGTGATCATCACGCATACCGATGAGCTGCAGCTGCTGCACACCCGCCTGAGCCGCAGGAGTAGCGGCGCGGATACGGCCCCGGGGATCCTGGACAGGCTGTGGGAACTGCGCGACGAACTCGATGGCGTCTTGCACGATGCACTGGCCCAAGCCGGCCAGGCGAGGCTGAAGATTCCCCACGGCCTGGGCGAGTCGATGGAAAGCGCGCAGCGGAAAACCGATCCGATGGAGGACGATCCCATCGCGGTGCTCCGGAATTTCGCGCCAGGAAGCGGGACCCGCTGATGCCGGCCCGCTTGATGCACGATTCCACCGGGCGGCGGTTGCACCGCCCCTTCCATTGGACTGCCATCGCCGCCATCATCATGGCGCTGGTGACCACCGCGCTGGGCGTGCGCGCGGTGCTGGCCGTGCAGGCAGCCAACGTCCCGGACCCCTACGAGGTCCAGGTGGTGGTCCGCGGCGATAACGGCTTCAACATCACCCAGCAGGCGGTGGACGCCGAGCTGGCCCGGCACCCGGTGCGTGCCACGGCCCCGCTGGAGCTGGTCATCACCGACCGCTGGCTCACGGGTGATGAACTGTTGCGCGGGCAGGTGCCGGAAAACCAGATCATCGTCTCGACCAGGATGGAGAACAGGGATCCCGGGCTAAGCGACGCTGATCAGCGCTTCGCCGGGGTGGGCCTGGACCGCAGCCTTGCAGCATCCGACGACGCGCATACCGACCTGCGCTTCGACATCGAGCACGCCTTCACCAAGAACGTTTCGGTAGGCCATGGGCCCAAGGCGGCGGTGGCCGCCGCGCATACTGCCGCCGTGCTGCTGGACGATTCGCCCAGCAGCTCGGCGATCTTCTGGTTCGCGGCCGTGGGTGCGAGCGCCATGCTCACCGCCGCGTTCCTGGCCAGCGCCCTGCGCTACCGCTCGCGGTGGGCATCGCGCCACCGGCGGCTGGCCGCGGCGCAGCGCAAGCTGGCCCGCGTGCTCCTTGACCTCGAAGCACTGGAAGCGACCTACCAGGCCACCGAGCAATCGCGCCGTCCTGCCGGCTTCACCAAGGCGTGGCGGCAGCTCGAATCCCTGTCCCTGGATGCCGCCCGCCGCGAAGCGCCCTTGGTGCGCTCGCTGTTCACCCGGGCTGAATGCCTGGAGCAGAGCACCGGGCAGCAGCTGGCGGCCTTCGAGGCCGACACGCGCAAGCTGACGGAACTGGCCGACTCGCTGATGGGCGCCGGCTCGGTGCATGCGCACCTGGCTGGCACCGGATCCACCTTCGACAAGCTCAGCAGCCCGATCAACGATGCGGCCACGGCGCTGCTGATCCGGCTGGACACCGCCCCGGGCACCATGGTGGCCGGCAAGGACCTGGCGGATTTCCGCAGTGCCCTCGGCGAACTGCTCAATGCCGCCCATGGCGATACCAGCCAGCGCACCGCCATCGAGCGCTGGGCCGAGGCCGAACGGCGGCTGGCGAAGCTCGCCGGGAAGATCGCTGCCCGGCTGCGCCGGTATCCGCGGGGCCTGCAGCAGCCGGTGCCCCAGATCGGCGCCCAGCACAATGAGCTGCGCTCCAGCCTGGGCTTGCCGCCGGTATCCAAGCAGGGTGCGCTGGCGCAGATCGCCACGGCGAACTCGCTGGCACGCGGGATTCTCGGCGATACGCTTCAGACCGACCACGAGGCAGACGGCATGCCGCGCGAGCCCGGTGCTTGGCGGCGCGCGCTGGCCAAGTTCGCCGGCACCGTGGGCACCCAGGGCGATGAACCGCCCAAGCTGCGCCGGGCGTGGACGGCGGGGCTGCTCTCTGCCCTGCTGCTGGGCAGCCTGATCGCCGCGGGGCTCATCGTGTCGTCGGTAGCCAACGAGCCCGGGCGCACCCATGAGGGGTCCGGACGGGGGATGGAACTTGACATCGATGACCAGGGAAAGCTGGTCGACGAGGCCGAGATCCGCCGGTACATGGAAGAGGACTTCGACACCCCGCAGCAGATCCTGGTTGCGGTGCGCGATGCCGAAGCTTACCTGGAACTCAAGCACTTCGACGGCTCGGAATACCGTGATTCGACGCCCGAGAGCGTGCGCACAGCGATCTTGCGGATCAAGGACGAATACTCCGATCGCGCGGATCCGGCCAACGGCGAGCTGCCCGAGGACCTGACGATCATCCCGCTGCTGATCACCGACGAGGGCAAGGGAATCGTCCCCGGGCTGATCTCGGGGGCAGTCATCAGCGGCACCGCCTCCTGGGGCACGACCGGCGGGTGGGAGCATGGAAGCATCTACGAGTCGAACTATCCGGCCATGGAAGCTGCCAGCGCGGCCGAGGACTTCGCCGTGGTGCTCAAGCAGGCCGGGTACGAGCAGCCGGACTACAGCACCTCGCTGCTGTACTGGATGCTCGTGTTCATGCTGTTCTTCACGGTGGTCAATGTGGTCCAGGTCCTCCAGTACCTGCTCGGGGCGACGTCGCAGCTGACCCGGTTCTCCCGCGGCTCGCGGTCCGTCCAGCATTCGCGCCGGCAGCTGGAGGAGCTGGCCATGGGCTTGGAGGATTCGCAGATCAATGCGGTGGCCGTGCTCGGCGCGACCGCGGCCCCGAATGCGGACGAGGCAGGGCAGCGATTGTTCGAGCGGGCCTTGATGATGGCTTGGCGCGAAGCCCAGGAGTTATCCTCGATGACCCTGGGCCAGCGGCTTGCCGCAGGCTATGCCCAGCGTGCGGCGCATCTGGCCCGGCTGGTAGCGCTGCTGGGCGAACGCGATGCCGATGTGTCGCGGCGGGCCAAGGCGCTGGTGCTGGCCAGCCGCGGTGCCGGCGGGGATGCGCCGGCGGAAGTCCAGCTGCCGGGGCGGCAATGACTCCGCCCCGGCAGTCCGGCACTGCGCGGTTCTAGCCCAGCAGCTCGGGCAGTTCCTGCGGCGCGTTGCCCAGCACCTTCTGGGAGAGGAACTCGGTGACTACCTGGTACCAGATCTTGGCGTGCTGCGGGGACAGCACCCAGTGGTTCTCATCCGGGAAGTACAGGAACTGGTGCTCGGTGCTGCCGTCTTCCTTCTGGGGCAGCCCCGAATCGGCTAGCAGCTCGTACCACAGGCGCAGGCCCTCGCCGATGGGCACCCGGTAGTCCTTGTCGCCGTGGATGACCAGCATCGGGGTGACGATGCTGCCCACCGAATGATGCGGCGAGTTCTGCTCGCGCATTTCGGGGCTCATCTCGCGGGTCCAGTAGAACGCGGCGTCGGTGGTCTTGCCGAAGCCTTCCAGCGCCCACAGGCTGGCGTGGGTGACGATGGCCTTGAAGCGGTCGGTGTGCCCAGCCACCCAGTTGGCCATGTAGCCGCCGAAGGAGCCTCCCATGGCGGCGGTGCGGGTTTCATCGATGTCCGGCCGCGCCTCGGTGGCATCGGTGATGGCCAGCAGGTCCGTGTACGGTTCCTGGCCCCAGCGGCCCCAGCCGCGCTGGATGAACTCCTGGCCGTAGCCGGTGGACAGGGCCGGATCCGGCAGCAGCACGGCATAGCCCTGGGCCACCAGCAGCCACGGGCTCCAGCGCCAGCTCCAGGCATTCCACGAGCCCAGCGGCCCGCCGTGGATCCACAGCAGCAGCGGCGCCTTGTCGGCGGCAGAAGCGGTAGCGGGCAGGGCCAGCCAGGCGCGGATGTTCGACCCGTCTTCGGCGGTGGCTGAGACCTCGGTGAGCGTTCCGGGCAGGGTAGGGCGGGAGACCGGGGAGCGCAGTTCGGTCAAGGCCGCGAATTCGCCCTGCTCCAGGTCCCCGGTATGCGCCAGGTCGATGGCTACCGGTTCGGCCGGGTACAGGTAGCTGGAACGCAGCGCGTAGGCGGTACGCGAGTCGCTGCTGATGGCCAGATCGGTGTACGCGCCGTCATCGGTGAGCCGGGTGATCTTGTCGTTGTACAGGCTCAGATGGAAGACCGGGGCGTGGCCGTTGTCATCGGCGGTCAGCAGCAGCGAGCGCCCGTTGGGAACCCACTGCAGGTCATTGACCCAGCGGTCCCAGCCGGCGGCGATCCGGTGGGTGGCGCCGTCGGCCAGATCCATCAGCCACAACTCGAAGACCGGGGCGGTATCGGCGGTGGAACGCTCCCAGCGGGCGTAGGCCAGCTGGGTTGAATCCGGGCTGATCTTGCCCAGCGTATATTCGTACGTGTCGTCGGGGGCCAGCAGCATTTCGTGGGCGCCGGTGTGCAGGTCGATGCGCATCACTCCCGGGGCTGAGGAAGCCCGGCCTTCGGGAACCTGCCATTCGGTGACCAGGAAACTGCCATTGGAAGCAACGTCGTAGGAGGTATCCTCCAGATTCGCGCCGATGCCCGGGGTGAGGTCGGTGAGCTGGGTACTGGTGGCGTCCTGCAGGCCCGGCAGGGACCCGGTGTAGTAGTGCGGGGTGGACGGGCCCAGATCTTCGTCCCAGTAGCGGACCGGGTAGCCGGTGTGCAGGATCGCCGAGACCTTCTTGTCCTTGCGGCCGGTGCGCAGTGCCGCTTCGGCGTCCAGGTCCTTGGCGCGGGAGAAAGCCGAGGTGCGCAGCACGATGGTCTGCGGGGACTGCTGGCAGATCCGCAAGGACTGCACCCCGGCAGGGTGGGAAATCACCGAGCGGGCTTCGCCTCCTGCTACCGGCAGGATCCAGCCTTCGGCCTTGGCGTCTTCCTTCGACGAGCGCTTGGCCACGAAGAGCAGGTCGCCGTTGGCGGTGAACTGCGGTTGCGATTCGCCGTGCTCGCCGAACGTCAGCCTGCGTGCTGGTGCTTCGCCTTTGGGATCCAGCGACCAAAGGGCGCTTTCGTATTTCGTCCCGTCCTCGGAAAGTTCGCTGAGGGTGGTGACGAGCTTGGTGCCGTCGGGGGAGAGCGCCAGGCCGCCGAGGCGGCCCAGGCCGATAAATGAATCTAAATTATGAAATGAATGCTTAGAGTGTTCCACTTCACATATCTTGCCACTGTTCGCGGCTGGGCACTACCGGAAATCGAAAATTACCCGGCATCGGCAACAAGATCGGGACAACTTGCAACCAAGGCGTGATGCCGCCGCCATTGGAAAAACCTGCAATTGAGTGGAGGATGAATTCAATGGGGGAGCTCGCGATGTCAGCTGCATGACCGGATCATGGATCAAGGAGTTGGAAAAGATGAACCGTGCCAGAACCCGTCTCGGCGCGCTCCCGATGATGTGCGCAGCAGCCCTGATGCTGGCTGCCTGCCAGGGAGCCCAGCCGGACTCGACACCCAGCCAGGAACCTGCGCCAAGCGGCGCATCGCCATCGGCAAGTGCCAGCTCGCCGGAGGCTTCGAGTCCCGAATCCAGCCCATCGCCAGGCGCCGAAAGCCCGGATGCGCCAAGCACGGCGGCGCCCGAGCTGAGCCAGGAGCATGAAGTGCATGGCATCCAGTTCATGACCCCGGAGCAGTGGACCGCCACCGGGGATGACTGCGAGGGTGAATGCACCGAATGGGATGAATGGGAGATCAAGGACGCGCAGGGCAAGCATGTGCTCACGCTGATCCCCACCACGGCAACCTCGCCGGATGGGGACATGTCGCTGTACGAGCGGGAGCTACTGGACCGCGAAGAGCTGCCGGACCCCGGAGCTGGCACCGGCTTCCATCCCGCCAGCCTCATTGCCGAGTTCTGGGAATCGACCAGCCAGGAAGATGGCGAGAAGGATTCCGGGTTCGATATTGCCCTGGTCGATGACCAAGTGCTCGCCCAGCGCAATGAGAACCCGGATCTGAACTTCTTCAAGGTCGGCGAGCAGTCGCCGATGATGTGGGTCGAAGAGGACTATCTGGAAGACCACGGCGTCCCGGATGACCCGGTGAAGCAGCAGGCGCAGCAGTTCCTGGATACCCAGGAATACGCGTTGGTGCGCGAAATCCTGCTCAGCGTGCAGCCGGCCAAGGGCTAGGCCAAGCCCGGAACGCAAGAAAAGACCGGCCCGGAAGCAGCGCGGGGCTGCTTCCGGGCCGGTCCCGGGATCCTGCTACCGCTGGTTGGCCGGCTGCTCGTTGTGCAGCCGCGCCTTGGCGATCTCGTTGATTCGTCCGCGGCACAGGTACCAGCCGCCGATGATCAACGGGATGATGACCACCAGCGAGGCAATGGTCCAGGTGCCGATGGGATTATCGAACGCCATCATCACCAGCACCAGGGCCAGGAAGCCCAGGGTGACCCAGCCGGAGACCGGAGCCAGCGGCATCCGGAAGCCGGGGCGCTGCTGCTCGCCGCGCTTGGCGGACTTCACCAGCGCCATCTGGCACAGCACGATCATCCCCCAGGAGGCAATGATGCCGATGGCCGCGAAGTTCAGCACGATCTCGAAGGCCTTGGCCGGGACCACGGCGTTGAGCACCACGCCGAACACGGCCACCACAGCGGTGATCACGATGCCGCCGTAGGGAACCCCGGCCTTGTTCATCCGCCCGGCGAATTTCGGCGCCGAGCCGTTCAATGACATGGAGCGCATGATGCGCCCGGTGGAGTAGAGCCCGGCGTTCAGCGAGGACAGCGCCGCGGTGAGCACCACCAGGTTCATCACCACGTCCATGCCCTGCACGCCGATGGATCCGAAGAAGGTCACGAACGGCGATTCCCCGGCGCTGTACGCGGTGTAGGGCAGCAGCAGCGAGAGCAGCACCAGCGAGCCGACGTAGAATACGGCGATGCGGATGATCACGGTGTTGATCGCCTTGGGCATGACCTTTTCCGGATTCTCCGTTTCGCCCGCGGCGGTGCCGATCAGCTCGATGGAAGCATAGGAGAAGACCACGCCCTGCATCAGCACCAGCACCGGCAGCAGGCCATTGGGCAGCAGCCCGCCATTGGAGCTGAGCAGCGAGAAGCCGACCTCATGTCCTGCCAGCGGCGTGCCGAAGATGACGAAGTAGCAGCCAATGATCAGGAAGGCCACCAGGGCCACGACCTTGACCAGTGCGAACCAGAATTCCATCTCGCCGAAGGCCTTGACCGAGATCAGGTTCATGGCCAGCACCACGGCCAGCGCCAGCAGCGCCCAGAGCCACTGGGGCACCGAGCTGATCCACCCCACGTACTTGCCGAAGAAGCCCATGTACAGGGCCACCGCGGTGATATCGACAATGGCGGTCATTACCCAGTTCAGCCAGTACAGCCAGCCGGTGGCGAAGGCCGCCTTCTCGCCGTAGAACTCGCGGGCGTAGGACACGAAGGAACCGGTGGACGGGCGGTGCATGACCAGTTCGCCCAGCGCCCGCAGGATCAGGAAGGCGAAGAAGCCGCAGACTGCGTAGCTGATGACAATGCCCGGTCCGGCTTCGGCCAACCGGCCGCCGGCACCCATGAACAGCCCGGTGCCGATGGCGCCGCCAATGGCGATCATCTGCATCTGCCGGGAGGACAGGCCCTTGTGGTAATCGTTGTCGCCGGCCGTCAGCGCGGCATCGGGGACGTGCGCCGCGGTGGCGTGCGGAGTGGAATTATCCATATGATTCCTCGGATCTAGTCGGTGAGGTTGGCGAGGCGCTCGGGGGAGAGCAGCTCATTGAGGTCTTCGGCCGAGAGCAGGCCGCGTTCGAGCACCAGCTCGGCCACGCCGCGCCCGGTGTGCAGCGCTTCGAGGGCCACCGAGGTGGATGCCGCGTAGCCCAGCCGCGGGTTCAGCGCGGTGACCAGGCCGATGGAGTTCTCCACCTCGCGGCGCAGCGCCTGCTCGTCCACGGTGATCCCGTCGATGCACTTGTGCGCCAGGGTCAGGCAGCCGTTGGCCAGGTGCTTCAGGGAGAGCCCGATTGAGTGCACAATCACCGGCTCGAAGGCGTTCAGCTGCAGCTGCCCGCCCTCGGCGGCCATGGTCACGGTCAAGTCGTGGCCCACCACCTGGTAGGCGATCTGGCTGACCACTTCCGGGATCACCGGGTTGACCTTGCCGGGCATGATCGAGGAGCCGGACTGCACGGCCGGCAGCTGCAGGTCGTTCAGGCCCGCGCGCGGACCGGAGGAGAGCAGGCGCAGGTCGTTGCAGATCTTGGAGATCTTCAGCGCCACGCGCTTGAGCACGCCCGAGAGGTGCACGAAGGCGCCCACATCCGAGGTGGCTTCGATCAGGTCCGGGCTGGTGGTCAGCGGCAGGCCGGTCAGCTCGCGCAGGTGGCGGCAGGCGGCCTCGGCATAGCCGGCCGGGGCGTTCAGCCCGGTGCCGATGGCGGTGGCGCCGAGGTTGATCTCGGTGACCAGGCACAGCGATTCTTCCAGCCGCGCCCGGTCCTCGCCCAGGGTCACGGCCCAGCCGCGGAACTCCTGGCCCACGGTCATCGGCACGGCGTCCTGCAGCTGGGTGCGGCCCATCTTCACCACGGTGCGGAACTCGGCGGCCTTGGCGATGCACGAATCCTGCAGCACCTCGATGGCTGCCAGCAGCGGCTGGGTGGCGAAGTGCGTGGCGATGTTCACCGCGGTCGGGTAGGCGTCGTTGGTGGACTGCGAGAGGTTCACATGGTCGTTGGGGTGCAAGAAGGAGTACTCGCCCTTGGCATGGCCCATGATTTCCAGCGCCAGGTTGGCGATGACCTCGTTGGCGTTCATGTTCGTGCTGGTGCCGGCCCCGCCCTGGATCGGGTCGATGATGAACTGCTCATGCAGCGCCCCGCCGGCGATGGCCTCGCAGGCCTGGTCGATGGCGTTCGCGCGCTGGGCGTCCAGCAGCCCCAGCTCGTGGTTGGCACGCGCCGCGGCCTGCTTCACGCGCGCCAATGCGCGGATCAGGTGCGGGTTGCCGGACAGCTCGGTGCCGGTGATGTCGAAGTTCTCCTTGGCGCGCAGCGTGTGCACGCCCCAGTAGGCATCCGCCGGGATATCGCGGTCGCCGATCAGGTCATGCTCGCTGCGGGTCTGGCCGCTGAGCAAGGTTTCAGGCATGGTGGATTCTTCTCCAGGATTCGTTGAAATGGTTGGAACGGAAAAAATTACAGTGCGGCCAGCAGGCCCACGGGCGCACCGCCGCCAAAGGCCGGGCTGGTAGCCAGCGGTTCAAGGGCCAATGCGGCCTCGGAGCCCAGGTGCTCGGCGAGCAGCTTGGCGGTGATCGGCATCCGGGCGCGGTCCGAGCCGTCGGCGATCTTCACGGCCAGCGCGCTGCCATCGGGCAGGCCCACGGCCTGGATGCCCTCGAAACCGTCCTTGGCCACGGAGCCGGGCACCGCGCGCATCAGGGCGGTGACATCGCGGCCGACGCCGGCTACCAGTTCCGGGTAGCCGGCCATTGCCGCGGCCACGCGTGCCTCGGCGGTGCCTTGCGCGGCGCTGGCCAGCTTGCCGAAGGCGCGGGCCAATCCGGCCAGGGTCATCCGGTAGACCGGGGTGCCGCAGCCGTCGGTGCTCTCCCCGGAGATCTGTTCGCCCGAAAGATCCTCCACGGTGTCCTGCAGCAGCTGCAGGAGGCGTTCGTCGTGCAGGTAGTTGGCGGTGTCCCAGCCCTTGAGCTCGCACAGGGCCGCCAGTGCGGCGTGCTTGCCCGAGCAGTTCTGCGCGAGCGTGGTGGCCTTGCCGCCAGCGGCCAGGTAGTCCTGGCGCTCGGCAATGCCGTAGGGCAGGTCGGTGGAATTGCGCAGCGCTGTGTGGTCCAGGCCGGCGGCGGCCAGCGTGGATTCGGCGACCTGCAGGTGGCGCGGGCTCCCGGAGTGGCTGGCCGAGGCCAAGGCCAGCTGCTGGTCATCGAGCTGCAGTCCGGCGCGCAGCATGCCCACGGCGAACAGCGGCTTGAGCGCCGAGCGCGGGTAGAACGCGGCCTGGGCATCGCCGCGGCTGGCGGCGATGGAGCCGGCGGGATCCAGCAGCACGGCCGAGCCGTAGTGGATGGACTCCACGGCCTCGCCGCGGGTGGCGATGACCAGCGGTTCGTGCTGCGGCAGTGCCTCAACGACCAGCGAAGCGCGCAGGGTCTGGGGATCGGCGGGGGTCACTTCTTGCTCCTGACTATGGTGGATACTGCTTGCTGCACCGCATTGAGGTGCTTGGCCATCGCATTGTTGGCCGCTTGCGGGTCCTGGGCGGCGATGGCCTGGTAGATTTCCTGGTGCTCCGAGTTCGACGGCGACCGGCGGCCGGCAACCAGGTTCACGGTCTCGGACTGGCGGGCCATGGCCTCGCGGATGTCCGCGACGACCTTGGAGAACACCGAGTTGCCGCTGGCCTGGGCGATCGCGGCATGGAAGGCGGCGTCCAGCTCGACCCAGGCTGCCGGGTCGTCTTCCTGCTCCATCGCCTCGATCAGCCCGCTGATCCGCTCCAGGTCCTCGGCGGTGCGCCGGGTGGCGGCGAGGGTGGCAGCCGGGATCTCGATATGCGGACGGGCTTCGTGCAGGTCGTCGGAGGAGAACGTGCCCAGTTTCAGCTCGCGGGTGGGCCGGTGGGAGACCACGAAGGTGCCGCGCCCGGTTTCGGTGCGGGTCAGGCCCAGGGCCGCGCAGGAGCGCAGCGCTTCGCGGATGACCGAGCGGCTCACGCCGTAGTCGGCCGCGAGGGCAGCTTCGGATCCCAGTTTCGCGCCGATGGCGATTTCCTGGGCTTCAATGGCTAGGCGGAGTGCATGGAAGACGCCTTCGGCAGCGGATCGTCGTTCGATCGGTTGCTGTCCGGGTGTCCAGCTGTCAGACAGGTTCACGTGTACCAGTCTGGGGTGTGATCCACTTAACGTCAAGTCGAGAACTGGAGCAATCGGGAATGCTCAGGTCAGTGACGCGCGAACACCGCGGACACGATGCCACAGGCAAGGTATCCGCGGTGTTCGCCGCTGGTCCTCAGTCTTTCTCCAGGATGCTTTTCAGCGCCCGGAGATCAGCCATATTGGCTCGCCGCATCATCATTTCCATCAGCGGGCCGGCCAGTTTGCCGAAGCCAGTTGGCTCGCCGTCATTGCGCAGGTGGACCCGGGTCGCCGTTGGCCCTATCGCTTCGAAGCGATAGGTGGTGCGCATGGGAAACGGGCCCTGCGCGGTGGCCATGACCAGTTCCTCGTTCTGCGCGAACCTGGTGACTTCGTAGGTGTAGGAAAGCTTCCGTCCAAGGAACCTGGCTTCGAAGGCGGTGCGTGATCCGAGGCCGAAGCCATGGGGATCCAGCCGGCGCACCGAGTGGATATTCCGGTACCACGCTGGAGCGTTCAGCGGGTTCATCGCGTAGCCGGCCACCACCGAACGTGGCCGGTCGATAGCGATGCTCGTGGAGACGTCAACCATGGGAGGTCCTCAGGCTCCTGCGGGAACGCGGCCGGTGAACGCAATCAGGCGATCCAGGCTGCTGGCGGATTCGGCGACCATGGTTTCTTCCGCGAAGGAACCGGAGGTGCGCTGAGCCGGTCCCACAGTCTTGCGTGCCAAGCCCAGTACGTATTCCGCGTGGCCAGGATGGATCGCGAACTCCTGGCCGGTCGCCTGGGCGAAGTCCCACCCGTGAACCATCAGTTCCAGATTCAGGATCCCGGCAACCACTGAAGCCGGCATGACAGCGAATCCGAGATCAATCTCGCCGGCAACGCCGCGAGCGGCAAAAGCCTCCAGGGTCGGCTGCACCAGGTTGGCGATGCGTGCTTCCGGCGCCAGGGCCGGGTCATCGGATACCGCAGCGCCCAGAGCACCGCCGATCATCGAGACCGAACCCGCAAGGTGATCCAGCAGCTCGCTCACGGAGAACTCGGAGCAGGGAGTGGCTTTGGCCAGGTCCGCTGCGCAGATGTTGTTCAGGATGAACTGCAGGGCTGCCACGGAGCCCTCGGCGGAAACGATCGGATTCTGCGGCTCGGGCACGGCGTTCCACTCGTCGATGGCTGCTTCGCCGGTTTCGGCAAACTCCTTCAGCCGATCCAGGAAGTGGTTCCATCCCTCGGCGTGGCCCGAGGACTGCTCGGCGTCCAGCCCCTCATGGCGCAAGGTCAGGGCCGTGCCCTGATCCAGCGGTTCCAGGGTGATGAAAACCGTCGAATCGCCGGGCGGAACGGCATCCGAACCTTCCCATCCCATGGTGAAGACCAGGCGCTTGCCGGGCTCGATTTCGGTGAAAGTGCCCGAGGCCTGGTGGCCCGGACCCATGGTGAAGCGGTAGCTGCCGCCGGTCTGCAGGTCAACGCGGTTGGCAACGGTTTGCCAGCGGCGAAGGCGTTCCGGGTTGGTGACCAGTGCAAAGGCGGTGTCGGCGTCAACGGGGAGGATGACTGTTCGTTCAAAGCTCATGGCTTTTCTCCTGGTGGCTGGTGCGGTGGCCCATTGAACGACGCCAATTCGGCGGCCTCGGCAACGAGCAGGTCGAGTTCGGTATTCCAGAACGAGTCAAGGAGGGCCTTGAGCTTCGTGATGCCTGCAGGGTCCAGCGAGTAGTAGCGGCTGCGGCCATCCTTGCGGGCTTGCAGCAGTCCTACGTCAATCAACAGCAGCAGGTGTTGCGAGATGGCGGAGCGGCTGACGGCGAAGTTCGCGGCCAGTTCCGTCACCGTGCGTTCCCCGGAACCCAGCAACTGAATCAAGCGCCTGCGCGTTGGCTCGGAAGCGACTTCCAGTAGATCAAGCATGAAAAATACGTTAGCAGTCACTAACGCGTTGTTGCAAGGGGTTCGGAGCAGCTTTTTAGGCTGATGCGGAAGGCGCCGTTAAAGCACTAGTGGGCGCCACGGCAAAATGCCGTAGCGCCCACTCATGGCGAAAATACTTAAGGGATCGTGATGATCTGGCCGGCGTAAGCCAGGCCGCCACCGAAGGCGAAGAGCAACGCCTTGGAACCCGAAGGCAATGGCTCATCCGAAGCCATCAACTTGGAAAGGGCCAGCGGAACCGAAGCGGCCGAAGTGTTGCCCGAGTACACCACATCGGTGGCCACGCGCGCGTTCGGTGCGCCGATCTTCTCTGCCAATGGCTCGATGATGCGCAGGTTGGCCTGGTGCAGGACAATGGCATCCAGCGCCTCAGGCTTCATGCCGGCACGGTCGATGATTTTCGAAGCGATCTTCGGCAGCTGCGTGACGGTCCAGCGGTAAACGCTCTGGCCGTTCTGCGCGAACTTCATGTTGTTTTCCTCTTCGATGCGCACTGCATCGGACAGGGATGGAACCGAACCCCAGACCACCGGCGAGATGCCGTTGTCTTCCGATGCGGTGATCACGAAAGCGCCAGCGCCGTCCGCGGTCAGCACGCAGGTGGTGCGATCGGTGAAGTCGGTGTAGTCGGTGAGCATCTCCGAGCCGATAACCAAGGCATTCGTCGCCGAGCCAGCGGCAATGGCGCCCTGGGCCAGGCCAACTGCGTGGGCAAAGCCTGCGCAAGCCACGTTCACGTCCACCGCTGCCGGCCCTTGGTCCATGCCCAGGGCGTTAGCTACGCGTGCGGCCATGTTCGGCGAACGGTCCGTAGCGGTGCAGGTGGCGACGATGATCATGTCGATATCGGCTGCCTTGATGCCAGCTGCGTTGCCCAGCGCCATCTCTGCGGCCTTGATGGCCATGGAGTCTACGGTTTCAACACCGGTTCCCCAGCGGCGTTCTTCGATGCCGACACGTCGGGTGATCCATTCATCACTGGTTTCCACCAACTTTTCCAGCTCGGTGTTAGGGACGATGCGCTCTGGCTGGAAGTGGCCAAAGGCGACGACTTTGCTGCCGGTCATGGATATAGCTCCTCGGTGGATTCAAATCTTCTCTTCTAAGATTAGTCGTTTTGGATGCTACTCGCCGTTCATATGCGCCAGAAAGCATGTGTCAGCCAGTTTTACCTGCCTTCCATGGCCCATTTGTCCGATTATCGGCAAAACCCCGATTCTTCAGGACTTCATATGGCGTCGACGCCCTGTTCACCTGCTGGCCAGAACCCCGGCGTTCAATGGGATGAAATGCAGCAGCCGTGAAGGAGGAAAAAATGGAACCTCTGACGATAATCCAATTGAGCGACACCCACCTGCGTCCCGAAGGGCAGTTGCTTCACGGATCCATTGATTCGTGGCAACGAACAGAACAGGCGCTGGAAGCAGCCGCGTGCCTGGATCCGGATGCCATTGTGGTGACCGGCGATATCGCAGACCGCGGTTCGGACATCCATGAGCGGGCCGCAGGGATCTTCAACCAGGCCCAGCGCGAACTGGATTGCCCGGTCATCACCGTTCCGGGCAACCATGATCCGTTGGGCGCGATTGGAGAATCCTTCAACACCAGGCGTCTGTCCACCGGTCCGCATCCAGCCGACACGGTGCACGAGGTCCTGGGGCTTCGGATTATCGGCTTGGACAGCGGGGGATTCCAGTTGGCCCGGGGACGCTTGGAACAGCGGCAGCTCGATTGGCTTGCCTCGCTGCTGGCGGTTCCGGCGCCGCGCGGATCCCTGCTTCTGCTGCACCATCCTCCGGTGGAAGCCGCCAATGAAGCCCGCGCCGGCCGCGGGCTGGAGAACCCGATGGAGCTGGCGGCCATCGCCGCCGGAAGCGATATCCGTGCAATCCTTTGCGGCCACTACCATCAGGCGTCCACCAGCCAGCTGTTGAGCACCCCGGTGTTCATGGCTCCTGCAGTGTCCTACAACATGAATCCATTTGCCCCGACGCAGATCGTTGACGAGCCCGCAGCGGGATTCAATGTCATCAAGGTCGGGGCGAAATCGGTCGACGCGTTCGCTGCATCCAGCGGCCAGTACGCCGCGCTGCACGCGAGCACCCCGCTGCCAGCGCCGGTCAAGAGTTCGCAGACCGGCAACTGACTCCAGAACACTACTTCGCACCGGGCACCTGTTGCTTCGGTGCATGCCAGAAAGAAGAAGACGATGAGCGCAAAGAAACTGATCCTGATCCGCCACGGACAGACCGAATGGAACAAGGCAGGACGCCTGCATGGACGCAGCGACCTGCCACTGAACGATACCGGCATCCGCCAAGCCCAGCAGCTGGCCACCGAGCTGGCACCCGAAGGCACTTGGGGCGCAGTGTATTCCTCCCCGTTGTTCCGTGCCCGTCAAACAGCGCAGATCCTCGCCAATAGCCTGGGCATCCGTGCCCTGCACGAAAACCAGGAACTGATGGAGCAGGACTTCGGCGATCTCGAAGGCACCCTGGTGGCCGATGGCGCCGACGAACAGCGCCAACTGCTGGTTGGCACCGGAGAAACCGAAGAGCATCTGGTGGGGCGTGCAGTGAACGCATTGTTCAAGATCTGCCATCAGCATCCCGGGCAGAACGTGATGGTCGTGAGCCACAGCGCCTTGATCTGCTCGGTAATCGCCGCGCTCACCGGCGAAAGCAATCCGCGCATGGCCAATGGAACCTATGTCGAGCTGGATGCGCAGCTACTGGTCAACCACGTCTCGCGCGAACCGCTGTGGCATTAGGAAGCAAAGAGCAAAGCCGCGTGCCGGCCATGGATCATGGCCGGCACGCGGCTTTGCGTTCTAGTCAGCGGCGGGCTAGCAACAGCTGAAGCAGCGGCTTACCACCAGGATGCGCCTTCGACGGTGACCTGGGGCTTCTCGCCGTACCAATCCACGCTGCCCGTGAAGCTGCGGGTGAGCTCTTCTTCGTCGTAATCAATGAACTCCGTGTCATTGAGCTTGTACTTGAAGACGATCTCGGAGCTTGAGAAACTGCCCGATTCCTCGATGGCCACGCTTTCAGCATGCGACTTCACAGAGAACGATGCGATGTCCTTGGACTGCAAGGTGCTCGGGCAACCGTCATCGAGGTTGGTTGGAACGGTCACGCAGGCAGTAGCGAACTTCTTGACCTCATCCAGAACCAGCTCGTCGAGCTTCTCGGTGGTGGTCGTAACCAGCGCCGCCTGTGCCGGCTGCGAATCAGGATGCTTGACGCGCAATTCCTGCGCTTCGCTCGTCAGGTATTCATTGCCAGGCGCTGAGACATCATAGATGCCCGGGTAGGCGTAGAAGCTGCCGGTGAAGGAACGTCCCTCGCCGTAGTAGTCCTCGCTTTCAAGCAGCTTGACCTTGGCCTTGCCGACAGTGACTTCCGAGCTCTTATCGGAGGTGATCTCCACCGGAACAATCAATGCTTCATTGAGCACCCAGGTATCGAGCAGGCCGAAGTCCTTGTCGCCCGCGTCGACATTGAAGGAGCGTTCGTGGCGCTCGCCGTTGATGGAGTAGATCGCTCGCACACGGGCCGAGTCCTTGCCCTTGGATTCCTCGATGACATCAACGAGTTCCAAGCGCTGCTTGGCGTTGCCCAGGACATCGTCGCTGAGCAGGACGCGCGAGGCGTTGTCGATCCCCGGGTCGACCATCTCGGTCGCCTTGCCGGCCTGGCCCTCGGCAAGCAGCGCGAGGTATTTCTCAACTTCAGCTTCGGGCTTGCGCTGCCCGTTCAGGTAGGCGATGGCACCGAAGCCCAGACCGGCAATGACTGCCAGCGCGAGAATCGAGAAGCCAACGGCCTTGGCCTTCTTCTTGGATTCTTCCGAGGCCGGGGCCAGCGCCGGAGCCGGTTCACCAGCCATCGGCTGGCCGTTGGCGGACACGGCAGGGGTGGATTGGGCTGCGGCGGCAACTGGAGCAGCCTGGCTGGGTGCGGCTGCAACCGGCGAAGCCGGAACAACGGCGGGTGCCTGGCCGGAAATCCATCGCGCTGCGGCGTCCTTGCCGGCAATCACTGCCAGCAGGGATGGGGCGAAGCGATAGACCTGCAGGGGCAGGACTTCTGCCAGCAGCGAGACAACTGCGGCCCCGAGTGCCAAGAAGATCACCGAGTACCAGGTGATGCCATAGGACATGCTGCCGCTCATGTTGCCCATCTCGTTGGCGGTGATGGCGCCACCCAGGGAGATGTTGGTCAGCCCGGCAAGAATCATCCACAGGACCAAAGCCGCTACTGGCAGCTGCCAAGCGCGCTGCAGGTTGAAACCAGTGGCCAGCCGACCACGGTGCACGCCAATACGGATAGCCGCCAGGAGTACGAGGAGGGCGCTCAGGACCAGGAGCCAAGCACCCTTGCCGTCGGCGATATCCCAGATGCGCAGGACGGATTCGGGCATGGCATCGGCGGTGTATTCGCCCAGGAAGCTGGCCATGCCGGAGACATTCGGAGCCAGCGCCCCGAGGAAGCCCAACGCTGCCACATATGAACCGATGGTTCCCAGCAGCGGGAGCAGGATCAGGCCCAAGCTCCAGGGCATGTCATCTGGACGCTGGGTGAATGCGGCAATGATGCCGACCAAGGCGAAAGCCGCCAAGGTCGAAACGGCCAGGGCCACGGCCTCGCGGACGCCGGTAAGCAATGGGGATCCGGCGTTGGCGCGCTGGGGTGCGGTGGCAAGGAACTGCGAGAAGAAAACGGCCAAGGCAATCGTGAAGAAGACACCTGCATATCGCGGGGACACCGCGGCGGAGAAGAATTCGCCACCCTGGATGCTGAGCTTCCCGAAGAGCGCAATGACCAGGAAGACCAATGCCAGGACCAGCGCGTGCAGTCCGGAGGCCAATGCAGCGCTCTTCCAACCGCCGTTGCGTGCGCCACGACGCAGCTTGCGCACGATCAGGTAGTTCGCGGCGCAGATTGCCACGATGGAGGTGACCGAAACGAGGGCGAATGCGAGGCTGAGCTCGCCGAACATGCCGAATCCGCCTCCGGATCCGGTGATCTTCAGCCCGCCGCCCAGGACGGCACCGAAGACCATGATGAAGGCCTTGAAGGAATTGAGCTGGGACGCCACGTTGAATTCAGCGGAGCTGCCGCCACCGATCTCCTTGGCCATCGAGGCCAGGGGGATCAGGTAGCAAAGAGCCAGGACGATGCCAATGGCCGCAATGGCGCCGGCTTGGAATCCAAGAAGCTGCAGGCTGGCACGGGACTTCAGTTCCAGGACCGCGTTGGTGAATTTCCTGACCTGCCGGTTCTGCCCGGCATTCTGGAACGGGTTCGCCGGTGCCGCCGGCGCTGGCAATGGATCCGAAGGTGCCGGTGGCACCTTCGGATCATCAGGCAATTGCGTATTTTCCAAGGTGAGTCCTCACATGGTGCGATGATGGCGTCACATCCGGGCGTTCTTGGAAACTTAAAGTCGAACAATTGGAATATGACCTTCCAATTACATAACAAGTAAGTGGAAGAACAAAGTCCAGTTAAGAAACATGCGGCGGGTTAAGGAGCGAGTTCCGCCTTTCACTTCACCGGTAAAAGGAAAAGCCGGTGCGGTTGGATCCCGACAGACCCAACCGCACTGGCTAATCGGACAGCGGCTACAGCGAACGCAGCACCATTGCGGTGCCCTGGCCGCCGCCACCGCAGATGCCGATGGCGCCCAGCGAGCCGGCCGGCATCTCGTGGAGCTGGCGGGCCAACGTGCCAATGATGCGTGCACCGGAAGCGCCGATCGGGTGGCCCAGGGCAATCGCGCCACCATGCGGATTCACGATGGAGGCATCGAGACCCAGTGCCTTGGTGGACTGCACCGAAACAGCGGCGAACGCCTCATTGATTTCGACGGCCTTCAGATCCTGGGCTTTGGCGCCGGCCTTCTCCAGGGCTGCGCTGATGGCATTGGATGGCTGCTCGTGCAGGGTGCGGTCCGGGCCGGCAACGAAAGCGTGCGAGAGAATTTCAGCCAGCGGCTCCAGGCCCAGGCGCTCAATGGCCGCATCGCTGGCCAACACCACGGCTGCTGCGCCGTCAGTGATCTGCGAGGAGTTGCCTGCGGTAATGGTGCCTTCCTTGGCAAAGGCCGGACGCAGCTTGCCCAAGGATTCCACGGTGGTTGCTTCGCGGATGCCATCATCTTCGCTGATCGTGGTGTCGCCGCGACGGCTGGAAATGGTAAATGGCGCAATCTCGCCGGCTGCGAAATCTCGGGCCGCGGCAGCGCGCTGGTGGGATGCGGCCGAGACCGTATCCTGGGCCTCGCGGGTCATCGACAACTTGGCATTGTGCTCCTCGGTGGAAGCGCCCATCGAACGCTTCTCGGCAGCATCGGTCAGGCCGTCGTATTCCAGGGTGTCAATCAGTTCAATGGCACCGTATTTGGTTCCGGCACGGGCGCGCTGCACGTGCGGAGCCAGCGACATGGATTCCTGGCCGATAGCCAGGACAACGTCTGCCTCGCCGCTATTGATCAGGCGGGCCCCTGCCACAACGGCCTCGGCACCTGAGAGGCATACGGCATTCACGGCGATGGCCGGAACGTCCAGCGCAATACCGGCACCCACAGCGGATTGACGGGCCGGGTTCTGGCCGGCGCCACCTTGCAGCACCTGGCCGGCGATGACTTGCTGGACTTCGCTGGGATCAACTCCGGCACGTTCCAGCGCGGCCTTGCCGGCATGGGCGCCGAGCTCGGTGGCTGGAACAGCGGCGAAGGCGCCGTTGAATTTCACGAATGGGGTACGGGCGTAGCCCACAATTTTTGCGGTCATGCTTTCAGATCCTCCACAATATCCACGGCAAATTCTGCTGCCGTGATGTCCTTGATGGTTTCCACGCTTTCACCCGGGGCTACTGCACGCAGGGTCAAGGTCGAGTTTTCTATATCAAACACTGCTCGGTCGGTGATGATGCGGTTGACCACGCCGACTCCGGTGAGCGGCAGGTCGCATTTCTCCACAATCTTGGATGTCCCGTCCTTGGCCACGTGATCGGTCAGAACGATCACGCGCGGGGTGCCGGCGACCAGGTCCATGGCGCCGCCCATGCCCTTGACCAGCTTGCCCGGGATGGTCCAATTGGCCAGATCGCCATTGGCAGCCACTTGCAGGGCGCCGAGGATCGCGGTCTGGACGTGGCCGCCGCGGATCATGCCGAAGGAGGTCGCCGAATCGAAGAAGCTGCCGCCGGGCAGGATGGTCACGGTCTGCTTGCCTGCATTGATCAGATCCGCATCTTCTTCACCTTCATAGGGGAAGGGACCCATGCCCAGCAGGCCGTTTTCGCTTTGCAGCTTGACCGAAACGCCTTCCGGCAGGTTGTTGGCCACCATCGTGGGGATTCCAATACCGAGATTCACATACTGGCCATCGGTTAATTCGCTAGCGGCAATGGCCGCCATTTCATCGCGAGTCCACATGCTCAGGCCTCCTGTCGGCTGCGCACGGTGCGCTGTTCAATGTCCTTGACCGCATCGGCCTGCACCAGGGTCTGCACAAAGATGCCGGGGGTCTCCACCAGCGACGGATCCAGGTAGCCCTCGGCAATTTCCTCGGCTTCGGCGAAGGTATGGCGGCCGGACATGGCGGCCAGCGGGTTGAAGTTCTTCGAGGTCATCCGGTAGCGCAGGTTGCCTTCGGCGTCGGCCTGGTGCGCCTTGACCAGTGCGATATCGGCAAAGATTCCACGCTCGAGGATCGCTGGCTTGCCGTTGAATTCCATGACTTCCTTGCCTTCGGCGATCGGAGTTCCCACGCCGGTGGGGGTGAAGAAGGCGGGAATGCCCACCCCGCCGGCGCGCAAGCGCTCGGCCAAGGTCCCCTGCGGGCAGAATTCAACTTCCAGGTCCCCATCGAGGAACTGCTGTGCGAACAGCTTGTTCTCCCCGACGTAGGAGGCCAGGACCTTGGAGACCTGCTTATTTTCCAGCAGGATGCCCAGCCCTTTGCCGTCTACGCCCATGTTGTTTGACACGATGGTCAGGTTGGTTGCCTTCGAATCCCGCAGTGCGGTGATCAGGCGGTTGGGGATGCCGGAGAGGCCGAAACCGCCCACTGCGATGGTCATGCCATCCTTGACGACGGCAGCCAAGGCGGCGGCTGCGTCATCCCGAAACTTCGTTGTCATCGATTCCTCCATGTGTCCACTATGTGGAGCGCGGATCTGCTTATCCTCTAACGTACGTAGTCGCAGGTGAGCATGCAATAGACCCGGTGCATTGCCGGGTAACTGGTCGGATGGTGAGGAGGAATGGCCAAGGGGTCCATATTATGGACACATCTGAGAGGGCTAGACGATGTCGAACTCGTTACCTTCGATATCGAGCATGCAGATAGCGAAATGGCCCATCTCCGGCATGTCGTGAACGGTGCGGACTTTGGCCCCCAGTGCCACCAGGCGCTCTGCCTCGTCGGTGATGATTTGCCTGCGTTCCTCGAAGCGAACGCCGCGGCCGCCGCTGACCAGCAAGTCCAGATGCAGGCGATTCTTGATGCTCTTGGCCTCCGGTACCTGCTGGAACCAAATCCTTGGCCCACCACCTTGCGGATCGACCAGCGACTCCGGTTCATCACCGGTTCCGGGCGGCAATTCATCATCCGGCACGCCCATGGACTGCCAGTAGGCGCGCCACGTGGGATGCCCGTCCGGGGCGGGCTCGGGAACGTAGCGCAAGGCTTCGGCCCAGAACCGGACCATTGCTTGCGGGCAGGCGCAGTCGATGACGATTTGCCATGTATTTTCCATGTGCTGAATTATCCGCCGACCAGCTCGATAGCAACAGGGGTACGGCGACAAAGTATGAAGCGGGAATTATCCGGCCCGTAACCGATCGTCCATAATGTGGTCATGAGCAATTCCCCGGCTGGAACCCAAGTCGTAGGGCGGCTGGCTGCCGTGCTTCGCACCGTGAGCACAGCAATGCCCGAGGGCATCACCACGACGCAAACTGCCCGGAGCACCGGTTTGGCCCGGCCCACCGTGCATCGGCTGCTCAGCGCGTTGGCCACCGAAGGATTCTGCGACCACGATCATCGCACCGGCCGCTGGCTGCTTGGCCCCGAGCTCTACCTCATGGGCGCGGTGGCAGCCGAGCGCTACGACATCAGCGAACTGGCCCGCGAGCATGTCGCCGCGCTGGCCGAGGCGACCGGGGAAAGTGCGTTCCTCTCGGCGCGGCGAGGCGACGAAACCGTGTGCTTGCTGCGCCAGGATGGAGCCTTTCCCATCCGCTCGTTCGTGCTGTATGAAGGACGGCGCTTCCCGCTGGGAGTCGCTTCGGCCGGAATCGCGATCCTTGCTTTCCTGCCTGAACAGGGCATTGAGCGCTACCTGCGCGATGCCGATCTAGAGCCAGGATATGGGCCGGCGCATTCGCGCGAAGAGCTGCGCAAAAAGGTCGCCGAAACCCGCCAGCTGGGCTATTCGGTCAACCCCGGCTTGATCGTCGAGGGCAGCTGGGGCATGGGTGCTGCGGTTTTCGACAACTCGGGACAGCCTGCCTGGGCACTGAGCCTGACCGGGATCCAAACGCGCTTTGAAGCGGACCGCCGCGAAGAGCTGGGCAACCTGCTGCTGCACCACGCGCATGAGTTGTCCACCAAGCTGTCGGCCCGGTCAAGCACGCTGCCACGCTAGTTTTTCCTTCCCCTGTACAAAGCTTCCTGCGGTAATCTTTCAGATCGGCGGGAATGCCTATTTCCAGGATTCTCCGTGACGCAGCCAAGTGCAGAAGGACGGAAAATTTGGGCACTATCCCGGCCGGAATCAACACCCCGCAGGTCATCGTTGACGTAGCGAAGCTCCAGCAGAACATTGACCGGGTGGCCCACCGGGTGGCGAGCCAGGGCCTGAAACTGCGCCCGCATGCCAAGACGCATAAGATGCATGAAATCGCCGAACGCCAGATGGACGCCGGTGCCGCCGGACTCACCGTGGCAACTGTCGGCGAAGCCCTCGCGTTTGCGCTGCACGGGGTCGCGAAGATCTTCATCGCCTACCCTCTGTGGGTCAATGAATCCCAGGCGGCACGCATCCTGGAGCTGATGCGCCGTGCCAAGCTGAGCATCGGCACGGACTCTGTCCAGGCCGTGCAGCAGATGGCCAGGATGCTGGGGGAGAAGGCCTCCAAGATCAAGCTCGTCATCGAGATCGACAGCGGCCATCACCGAAGCGGCACCAGCCCGCAAGGCGCGGTGGAAATAGCCGATGCCGCCCGTGCGGCAGGCATGCGCGTGCATGGGATCTTCACCTTCCCCGGCCACAGCTACTCGCCGGACGGCATCGACGCGGCACTCAACGATGAGCACAAGGCCCTGGCCGAAGCGGCGTGCCTGCTGCGCGAGGCCGGGCATGCCATCAAACGCATCAGCGGGGGCTCCACCCCGACCGCCGAACTGAGCGACAACTCGGTGCTGACCGAGGTGCGTCCAGGGGTGTACGTCTTCGGCGATGCGCAGCAGTTCGAGCTGGGGCGCGTGCGCTGGGAGGATATTTCCCTGACCGTCGCGTCCACCGTGATCAGCCGCCATGAAGGCGATAGGCAGATTCCCCGGCGCATCGTGCTGGACGCCGGCAGCAAGGTGCTCGGAAGCGACCGCCCGGCCTGGGCCACCGGATACGGGCGCATCGCCCAGTGCCCTGAAGCCCGCATCAGCGCACTATCGGAGCATCACGCCACCGTGCTGTGGCCCGAGCACTTGGACCTGCCAGCCCACGGCGAGCAGCTCCACGTCATCCCGAACCATGTCTGCGTCGCGGTGAACCTGGTCGACAACGTGCTGGCAGTGCATGAGGACGGCACCAGCGAGGTATGGGATGTAGCGGCCCGCGGACTGAACTTCTAGATTCTGAACCTAGCTGGCCCTTTCAAGGAACCGCAGCAGGCAGCGCGAAGCCGGATCCAAATGGTTCTTGGTCCCCAGCTGCCGTTTGGAACGGCGCAGCGCCGCCAATTTTTCCGGATCGTCCGCCAGCTCCAGCACACGGGGATCGATATAGGAGCCGGCCGCGATTTCGGGAGTATTGCCCAGTTTTCCGGCGGCCTGCTCGATGGCCAGCTTGCGCAGATTCCTGGCATCATCGGCAGCCATAGCCGAGGCGGGAGCCTCGATCAGTGCCCTGAAAGCCGCTAAGCTGCCGCCCCAGGTCCTGAAGTCCTTGGCGGTGAATCCGCTACCCAGGTGCTCCTCGAGGTACCGGTTGATTTGCGCAGGCTGGAGCAGGTGCGAGTGCCCATCGTCATCCAGGTAGCGGAAAAGCTCGTAGCCCGGCTGATCGCGCAATTGGATCAGCACTCGTGCCAGTCGCCGGCTCCTGATTTTCACATGCTGCTGCTGGCCGCTCTTGCCGGGAAACTCGAGGGTGGCGCAATGCCCTTGGACCTCCAGATGCTTGGCTCGCAGCGAAGCGGCCCCGAAGGATTGGTTGGAACGCGAGTAGGCGTGCGTGCCGATGCGCAGCAGGTGCAGATCCAGCAGCAGGACCACGGCCGCAGTGACCCTGTCCTTGTCGTTTCTTCCCCGGCGCAGATCCCGCAGCAGCTGGCGGCGGAGATTGGGCAGTGCGCGGCCGAACGCCGGCAACCGGTCGAATTTGGCGGCATCCTGCCGCTCGCGGAAATCAGGGTGGTAGATCATTTGGGTGCGCCCTGCCGCATCGATTCCGCGAGCTTGGACCTTGGCCCGCGCACTGGCCGCGATCTGGACCTGTTTCCATGCCGGCGGGATCGACAATTGCCTGATCCGATCCAGCAGGTGCTGGTCCTTCACCGTGCGTGCCCCTTCCAGATAGAAGAAGCCGGTTCCCGCGCGCCGGCGCGTGATGGGAAGCCGTTTGCTTCGGCGTGCTGCCATGGACGCCTCCCGGTAGTTGCGTAGCCGTGCAATCACGCACACGCTATCGCCGATCGCTGCCCTGCTCCGGGTGTTCGCAGGAAAATCCCAGCTGTGCGGTGCCGGGGTATTTCTGCCAGCGGGCGGATCCGCCACCTGCAGCGCGTCGTTTGCGCCTGGGAAGCCCTGGAATCGCGCCGCGCTTCGTTACAGGGCATGATTGGAGGTATGGAAAATAGTGCTGCGCCCGCATGGGTGGCAAATTACCAGCCGGGAGTCCCGGCCGAAATCGAGCTGCCCACCGAACCGCTCAGCCGCATGTTCGAGCGCTCCGTGCGTGAAGCCGGCCAGAACCCTGCGACCGAGTTCTTCGGCCGCCGCACCAGCTACGCCGATCTGGGCGCGCAGGTAGCCAAGGCCGCCGAGGGCCTGCGCAAGCTCGGCGTGCGCGCCGGCGACCGCGTTGCGCTGATCCTGCCCAACTGCCCGCAGCACGTGATCGCCTTCTACGCGATCCTGCGCCTTGGCGCCGTCGTGGTGGAGCACAACCCGCTGTACACTTCGCGGGAACTGCGCCACCAGTTCGAGGACCACCAGGCGCGCATCGCGATTGCCTGGGACAAGGTCGTGGCCAACGTCCAGGAATTCCCCAAGGACGTGCAGCTGGACTCGATCGTCTCGGTCAACCTGCTCGAAGCCTTCCCCGCGGTCAAGCGCCTGGCGCTGAACCTGCCGGTCAAGAAGCTGCGCGAGACCAAGGCGTCGCTCACGGCCCGCACCTCGGGCACCGTGGCATGGAAGGACCTGCTCTCCGGTGCGCAATTGGATGCGAACCACCCGCATCCGGATGTCGATGACCTGGCGGTCATCCAGTACACCTCGGGGACCACCGGCCATCCCAAGGGCGCCATGCTCACCCACTTCAACCTCTATTCCAACGCCTTGCAGGGCGAGGCCTGGATGCTCGGGGCGCAGGAGCGCGAGGAAATCCTCTACGCGATCCTGCCGATGTTCCATGCCTTCGGCATGACCCTGTACCTGACCTTCGGCGTGAAGAAGCAGGGCCTGCTGGTGCTCTTCCCGAAGTTCGATCCGCAGATGATCCTGGATGCCTGGAAGAAGTCCCCGGCCACCGTGTACTGCGCGGTGCCGCCGATCTACGAGCGCACCGCCCTGGCGGCCAAGGAGCGCGGTGTCTCGCTGAAGAGCGCCAAGTACTGCATCTCCGGGGCGATGAACCTGCCCGACCATGTGGTGGAGCTGTGGGAATCGATGTCCGGCGGCCTGCTGGTAGAAGGCTACGGCATGACCGAGTCCTCGCCGGTGGCCTTGGGCAACCCGTTCCACCCCAGCCGCCGCACCGGCACCATCGGCGTGCCCTTCCCCTCGACACTGATGAAGGTCGTCGACGTGGAGGACCCGAGCCGGGAAGTGGCCCAGGGAGAACCGGGCGAATTGCTGATCAAGGGCCCGCAGGTGTTCCAGGGCTACTGGAACAACCCGGAGGAAACGGCCAAGGCCAAGACCGGGGACGGCTGGCTGCGTTCGGGCGATGTGGTCACCGTTGACGAGGACGGCTTCGCCCAGGTGGTGGACCGCGCCAAGGAGCTGATCATCACCGGCGGCTTCAACGTTTCACCGACCGAGGTCGAGATCGCCCTGCGCCAGCACGCTGACGTGGCCGATGCCGCGGTCTTCGGAAAGCCGTTGGCCCGCGGCGGCGAAATGGTAGTTGCCGCGGTGCAGCTCGAAGAGGGGTGCGGGCTGAACGAGGACGCGCTGCGCGCCCACTGCCGCGAGCTGCTGGCCGCCTACAAGGTGCCTAAGCGCATTGTGCAGATCGATGAGATGCCGCGCTCGCTGCTGGGCAAGATCCTGCGCAAGCAGGTCAAGGACCAGATGGTCGATCTGGTCTAGCGCAACCGCGGCATCGCCGAGAGCAGCAGTTTCGTGTAGTCATGCTGCGGGGCGCCGAAGACTTGGTCAGTAGAGCCCTGCTCGATGATTTTGCCTTCATGCATCACCGCAACGGAGTCGCTCATGTGCTCGATCACCGACAGGTCATGGCTGATGAACAGGTAGCTGGTTCCGGTGTCCAGCTGGATCCGATCCAGCAGGTCCAGCACCGTGGCTTGGATTGATACATCCAAGGCCGAGACCGGCTCGTCAAGGACCAGCACCTGCGGCTTGGGCGCTAGCGCGCGTGCAATCGCCAGGCGCTGGCGCTGCCCGCCGGAAAGCTCGCGCGGGTTGCGGCCCAGCAATTCGGTGGACAGCTCGACTTGTTCGAGCAGTTCAGCCGCCGGCTTGCGGTACTCGGCTGCGCGCTTGGACTTGCCGCGGCTCAGCGCATCGGCCAGCAGCTGCCCCACCGAATAGCGCGGATCGAAAGACCCCAACGGGTTCTGGTAGATCGCACCCATTTGTTCGCGCAGCTTTCGGCGCTGGGATTCGAGGGCCGGGGCAAAGTGCTCGCCGAGCAGCTTGACGTTGCCTGCATCAGGCTTCTGCAAGCCCAGCACCATGCGCGCGGTGGTGGTCTTCCCGGACCCGGATTCGCCGACAACGCCCAGGGTCTTGCCCCGGGGCAGTTCGAAACTGATCGCATCCACGGCCTGGTGCTTGCCGAACGTTTTGGACAGCTGCGTGACTGATAACGCGGGGGCAGTAGTGGCGGGTGCTTCTGGCGGTGGTGCCGTCAACGGCTTGCTGGCTGCCGACAACGGGGCGAAGCGCGGTATCCCCGAAGGCACGGCCCGCAGCAATTGGCGGGTGTACTCGTGCTGCGGGTCGCCCAGGATCTGCCCGGTGCTGCCGGCCTCAACGATTGCACCGTTGCGCATCACCGCAATGTCGTCGGCCAAATGCGCTACCTGGGCCAGATCGTGGCTGATCATCAGCACGCCGCGGCCCTGCTCCTTGAGCTCGCGCAGCTGCGAAAGGACCAGTGCTGTCAGCGCCGAGTCCAAGGCGGTGGTTGCCTCATCGGCGATGACTACCTGCGGGTTGCCGGCCAGGGCCTGGGCAATCAGGGCACGCTGGCGCATGCCGCCAGAGAGCTCGGTGGAACGCTGCTTGGCACGGCGCCCGGGCTCGGGCATGCGCACGGATTCCAGCACCTGGAGCACTCGCTGCTGGCGCTCGGATTTGGACATCTTGCCGTGCGCCTTGAGCGCATCACCGATTTCCCGGCCCACCGGGCGCAGCGGATCGAGCGCCATCAGCGCATCCTGCAAGATCATGGACACCGAATTCCCGCGGATCTGCTGCCAGCCGCGGTCGGAAAGCTCCAAGGCGTCCTGCCCGCAGACAGTCAGCTCGTCGGCTTTCGCGATGCCTCCGGACAGTCCCAGCAGGCTGCGGGCAGTCACGGATTTGCCCGACCCTGATTCGCCGACCAATGCGAGGCAACGTCCGGCCTTTACGGTGAAGGAAATGTTCTTCACCGCCACGGCGGAACCGAAACGGACCGAAAGGTCCTTGACCGTAATCAGTGCTTGCTCGTTCATGCTGTCCTTGCCCTTCCGCCCAGCGCGCGGCCAATCAGCGTGGCGCCTGCGGCCACGACAACTATCGCCAAGCCGGGGAACAAGCTCATCCACCACGCGAAGTGCAGGTAGGTGCGCCCGGCCGAAAGCATGGCACCCCATTCGGGAGCTGGCGGGGGAGTGCCCAAGCCCAGGAAGGACAGGGCAGCAGCCCAGATCACGGCTTGGCCGATCCCCAAGGTCACCAGAGCCAGCAGGGGCTTGAGGGCGTTGGGAACCAAATGGTTGCGGACCAACAGCCACGAGCCGCGGCCCAGCACGGTGGCTGCCTCCAGCATTTCCGAACTCTTCAGCGTGCGGATCTGGCTGCGCACCAGCCGGGCATATCCCGGTGCGGTGGACAGGCCCACCGCGACGATGGCCGGACCGACACCGGGGCCGGTGAAGGCAATGATCAGCAGTGCCATGAGCAAGGATGGAATCGCGTAGAGCGCTTCGAGCACGCGCAGGATGATCTCGTCGAGCCAGCGCGGGGACAATGCCGCAACTGTGCCCAAGACGATGGCCAATCCCATGCCCAATCCCGTGGCCGCCAGGCCGATAGCCAGCGAGTCGCGGGCACCATGGATGACACGGGTATAGATGTCGCGGCCCGATTCGTCGGTGCCGAAGAAATGCGCGGCCCCGGGTTTGCTGAATGCCTCGGCCGGGTTGATGGCCAATGGGTCGCCCGGGGCCAGCACCGAGGGAGCCAGCGCGATGAGCACCCACAGGGCGACGAATGCGGCGGCGAAGATTCTTGCGGTGCGGCTCATGAGCTCGCCCCTGCCGGATTGATGGCTCGCTCGATGCCTTCGGTGATCGCCATGACCACGATGTAGACCAGTGCGGAGAAGAGCGCGATGCCGGTGACCATCGGGATGTCGCGGGCCAGCACCGCAGAAAGCAGCGAGCGCCCCAGACCCGGACGGGCGAAGATCGCCTCGACCACCACCGCGCCGGAAAGCAGCGAGGAGAAAGCCCAGCCGGTCAGGCCCAGGGCAGGCAAGGCGGCATGGCGCAAGCCATGGCGCCAGAAGACCGCCAGCCGGCTTTCGCCACGGGCACGCGCGGCCAGCGCGAACTGGCTGCCCAGGGCTGCACTCAGCGAATCGCGCATCAGCTGTGTGAGGAACCCGGCCAGCGGCAATGCCAAGGTCAGCACGGGAAGTACCAAACCCTGGGCGGTGCCGTTATCCACGGCCGGCAGCCAGCCGAGCATCGAGGAGAAGAGCATGATCAGCACCGCGCCGAGCCAGAAGTGCGGCACGGCGGCGGCAATGATCTCCACGATATTTCCCAGCCATGCGCCAAAGCGGTTGGCCCGCATGGCCGATGCCGCGAAGCCCATGGCCAGCACCCAGGCGGCCGCCAGGGCCAGCAGCGCAAGCCAGAGGGTATTGGGCAGGAGATCGCCCATGATGCCGGCGACCGGCTGCTTGAGCGAATAGGAGGTGCCGAAGTCCAAGGTGGCCAGCTTGCCCAGGTACATCAGGTACTGGGAGATGAGCGGCAGGTCCAGTCCGTACTCGGCGCGGGCCGCGGCCAGCGCTTCGGCCGAGGCCTGGGAACCGGGGCCGCCCATGATTGCTTCGGCCGGGTCGCCGGGGATCAGCCGGATGGCGATGAAGATGGCGGTGGCCACCAGCCACAGCACCACCAGCGCGCCGCCGATCTTGCGCCCGGCCCAAGCAATCGTGCCCATGGGGTGCTACTTGGTGATGAAGGTGTCGTAGTAGACCGGCGAGGACACCGCGGTGGTGGCGCCGATGCCGTGCACGTTCTTGCCGTAGAGGAAGTGGTTCTGCTGGTCGTAGAGCGGCAGCACGTAGTAGCCCTCCAGGACCAGCTTCTGGGCCTGCTCGTACAGCGCAGCGCGCTGGGCTTCATCGTTGGCCTCTTCGGCCTGGGCCAGGATCCCATCGAGCTTCTCGTTCTTCACCTGCGCGTTGTTGGCGAAGTAGCCCGATGGCGCCGGGACGGTCGAGTCGGAGTGGTACAGGATGCGCAGCACCGACGGGCCGACCTTGGTGTAGGGAGCCGAGACCAGATTGTAATCGTGCTTGGCCAGGGCGCCGTACCAGCTGGACAGGTCCAGCAGCTGGATCTTCACCTCGAAGCCCACGGCCTTGGCCTGGGCCTGGAACTGCTCGAACAGGGACTGCTCGGCAGGAACCGACTGGTTGGTGGAGACCGGGAAGTCCAGCGACAGGCGCTTGCCGTCCTTCACGCGGTAGCCTTCGGCGTCGCGTTCGCTCCAGCCTGCTTCATCGAGCAGCGCGTTGGCCTTGGCCGCATCGGTGCCGAACAGCGATTCATCGGAGTAGCCCAGCGGCTCGGCTGACGACAGCAGCGAGTAGCTGCGCTCGGTGGTGCCGAAATAGAGGGCCTTGACGCCGGCGCTGGCATCCACGGAACGGATGAAGGCCTCGCGCACGCGCTGGTCATCGAATGGCGCCTTGGAGCTGTTCAGCTCCAGGCGGTTGGAAGCACCCGGGCGCGGGGCGTCCAGATGGCCCAGCGAGCCGTCCTGCTTTGCCGTGGCGATGGTGTCCGGCTGCGCGTTGTCGATGACATCGACTTCGCCCGAGACCAGGGCTGCGTAGCGGGTGGCGGCCTCAGGGATGAAGCGCCAGGTGATGGCCTCCAGATAGGCCTTGGAATCGGAGCGCTCCGTGTTCTTGACCGGCGGCACGTAGTCTTCGTTGCGGACCAGGTTCACGGCCTTCTGGTGCTCCCAGGATTCGACCTTGAACGGGCCGGTGCCTACCGGTGAGGCGCAGTTGGTCGCCTGGTCGCGTTCCAGCGCCTTGGGGGATTCGATGGCGGTCCATGGCATGGACAGCGATTCCAGCAGCGCGTTATCCGGGGCGGAGAGCGTCAGCTTGGCGGTGAGCTCATCGGCGATCTCGATATCCACGACCTTGCCCACGGCCAGGTAGCCGGTGGAGGACGCGGTATTCGGATCCTTCAGGTGCTCGATGTTGGCTTCGATGGCTTTGGCGGTGAGCTTCGTGCCGTCGGTGAAGGAAATCCCATCGCGCAGGGTGATGGTGCGAGTCAGGCCGTCCTCGGAAACTTCGGTGCTTTCGGCCAGCCACGGGATGATCTTCCCGTCCGCATCCTTGGTGAACAGGGATTCGAGGTACTGGCTTGCTACCAGGGCTTGCGGGTAGTTGCCGCCCACATGCGGATCCAGGCAGGCCGGCTCGGCGTCGCCCGAAGCATAGACCAGGGTGCCGCCGGCAACCGGCTTCGCCTCCTCTGCGGGGGAATCGGGTCCTGCACCTGCCGAGCAGCTGGCTAGAAGGGATCCAAGGAGCGGGAGCGCGATAGCGCAGCCAAGGATCCTGGACGCGCGCGAGTTTCGTTGCATGGGGAAGGGCTTACCTCGATGAACTAGTGGTGATGACCAAACCAACTCTAGCCATCTGGAACGCATTCGTCAGATCGGAGCGAATCGCTCCGATCCGACGAAACCTGGCTAGCGGCACTGCGCGAGGGATCTACTTTTCGCTGGCCACGGTCATGCGGCGGTTCTGGTGGACCGGGGTTTCGATTTCATCGAGGATGGCCACGGCGAAGTCCTGGGAGGAAACGAAGTCGCCTGCTGGCGAATCGGTGCCCAGGGTGTAGCTGCCGGTGCGGCGTGCAGGCATGATCACCGGGGCTGGAGCCGCGACGGTCCAGGTGATGCCGGAAACCGAGGTGAACATGTCGTAGACCTCGGCGCAGGTGGTGGCTTCGGCCTTGTATTCCTCCGGGAAGCCCGGGGTGTCGACCAGGCGGACGCCGTCTACCTCGGTAGCGCCGGCGCCGCCGACAACCAGCAGGCGGGCTGGGACCAGGGTTTCGGTGATCTGCTCGAAGGCATCCAGGTATTCCTGGTGGTCGCCACCGGTGCGCGATGGCGGTACGGCAATGACGAGCACGTCGTTGTTCTTTCCCAGGTCGCGGTAGGTTGCCCCGTCGCCCAGCTCGGCGGCCACGGTGGTGCTTCCGTCGATTCCCTTGCCCGAACGGGAGACCGAGGTGACCTCATGGCCGCGTGAAATGGCTTCGGCAACGACTTCCGAGCCGACCATGCCGGTAGCTCCGTAAACTGCAATCTTCATGGTGTTCTCTTTCCTTGGGAAATTGGGTCCGGCACAATGGTATCTTTTAGATACCGCCCACTACAACGAAACTAGGTTTCCTCATGGATAGCCATGGCTCTTTTGACGTGTTCGTGCAGCAATGCCCTTCACGTGAAATCATGCAGCGCCTAGGCGATAAATGGACTCCGCTGGTCCTCCTGTCCCTGGCTGGCGGCCCGCAACGTTTCTCTGCATTACGCCAGCGCATCGGCGCGGTCACCCCGAAGGTGCTCACCAATACCCTGCGCAACCTGGAGCGTGACGGGTTGGTGCAGCGCACCGTATATGCCCAGGTGCCGGTGCGGGTCGACTACGAGCTGACTGATTTGGGACGCGGGATCCTGGAACCCATGGAAATCCTGCGCCTGTGGTCCGAGGAGCATGTGCCCAAAGTGCTCGCTGCCCGTGAGCGGTTCGACGCGCGCGGCTAATGGCCAGGTGGAGCAGCAGGACGCAGCGGCAGGAACATGAAGTGCTGGCCCACCAGCCCCTTGGTCGGATGGTTGAAGGCGCCCGGAATGGTGCCCAGGATCTTGAAGCCCAGCGATTGCCATAGACGCACTGCAGCCTCATTGGTCTCGACGACCACATTGAACTGGATGCCGTGATAATTTTCCTGCCGGGCCCAGTCGATCACGTATTCGCCCAGTGCTCGTCCCACGCCGCGATTGCGGCATTCCGGATCGACCAGGAAGGACGCGGTGGCGATGTGGGCTCCCCGTCCGGGCTTGTTTGGCCCCATCTTGGCCGAGCCGATGATCCTGCCATCTGCCACGGCAACGACCGTTTGCCCCGGTAGCGTCTCCATCCACCAGGGGCGGGCTTCTTCAAGGGTTTGGCCTTGGGGGAAGGCGTAGGTCTGTCCCTCATCCATGATTTTGCGGTAGAAGCCGAAGATCCCAGGCCAATCCCCGGCGGTGCTTGTCCGGATTTGCATGCGCTTAGCCCAACTCTTTCGAAATGAATGCTTCGGAACTCATCCTATTGGCCCTCATTGTATCTTGCGTCACATAGACTGAGGTCAAAGACGCAAGGTGCAGGCAAAGGAGCCGGTGTTGTTTGAAGTAAGCGAAGACCAGAAGTCGTTGATCGAGATGGTCCATGATTTCGCCGAGACCAGGATTGCTCCCAATGCCCTGAAGTGGGACCAGGAACAGCACTTCCCGGTGGATGTGCTGGCCGAAGCCGGACAGCTGGGCATGGGCGGAATCTATGTTTCTGAAGATCATGGCGGATCCGGTCTGAGCCGCAGCGATGCGGTGCTGGTCTTCGAGGAACTCGCCAAGGCCGACCCGACCTTGGCCGCCTACATTTCCATCCACAACATGGTCGTGTGGATGGTCGACACCTTCGGCAACGACGCGCAGCGCGCCAAATGGCTGCCATCGATGACCGCCATGGACGACCTGGGCTCCTACTGCCTGACCGAGCCCGGAGTCGGCTCCGATGCGGCGGCCCTGTCAACCCGTGCCCGCAAGGACGGTGACGAGTATGTGCTCAGCGGCGTCAAGCAATTCATCTCGGGAGCTGGAAGCTCGGCGCTCTACATCGTCATGGCCCGTACCGCTGATACCGGTTCGCGCGGCATCAGCGCCTTCCTTGTTCCCGGGGATGCCGAGGGCCTGAGCTTCGGGCCGAACGAAAAGAAGATGGGCTGGAAGGCGCAGCCCACTCGCCAGGTGATCATGGAAGGCGTGCGCATTCCCGCCGCCAACCTGCTGGGCGAGGAAGGCCAGGGATTCTCCATGGCCATGCAGGCACTCAATGGCGGCCGCCTGAACATCGGGGCCTGCTCGCTGGGTGGCGGGCAGAGCGCGCTGGAGAAGTCGGCGCTGTATTTGAAGGAGCGCCAGGCCTTCGGCGGACCGCTGACCAGACAGGAAGCGCTGGTCTTCAAGCTGGCCGAAATGGACATGGAGCTGGAAGCCGCCCGCTCCTTGCTGCGCCGTGCCGCCGCCGCACTGGACGCGAAGAGCCCGGACCGCGTCCGCCTCTGCGCGATGGCCAAGAAGATGGCCACGGACGCCGGGTTCAACGCCGCCAACAGCGCTATCCAGCTGCACGGCGGCTACGGCTACCTCGCGGACTACGGGATGGAGAAGATCACGCGGGATCTGCGCGTGCACCAGATCCTGGAAGGCACCAACGAGATCATGTCGCTCATCGTTGGACGCACGCTGCTGGAATCCTGACCGGCGGCAATCAGGCGTTGAACTGCTTTTCCGAATTCCGCACAGCGTTTCCCGAGAGGGAATCGCGGGGATCCGGATGAACCGATGAGATGGCCGGCTCGCTGGAAATGATCTGCTCGATGCCGCCCTGCTCCATCGCATCCCGCAAGGTGCGCTGGGTGGGGCGCATCATTTTAATCTCGCCGCGTTCCAGGGAAGCGAAGAGCTCCTGGGGGCTGATCCATGTGGAGATCACCGCTTCGGTGGTCTGGTGGACTGGTTCCTGGCCGGGGCGCAAGGCCGCGACAAAGAAGTACGTATCGAACCGCCGCGGGAAACCGGCTGGGGTGACCCAATTGGCCCAGGGGCGCAGTTGACCAGGATCCAGCAGCAGCCCTGTCTCCTCGAAGACTTCACGACGTGCTGCGGCCAGGATCTCCCCGGCCAGATGCTCCGCGCGATCTGGTCCTTCCCCAAGGATCGAGGTGCGCGCCCATTGCCGGGCGTGCTCGCTGAGCAAGGCGGGATCCAGCTCTCCTGCCGCCACCGCTTGGCCGTCTTGGGCATCAACTCGGCCGCCGGGATAAACCACCATGCCGGCTGCGAAGTCCATGGTGTTCACGCGATGCTGGACGAAAACCTCAAACCCGCCAGCTGCCTCGCGCAGCAGCAAAACACTGGCCGCTTTGCGGATCGGGACCTCTGCGGGAGTCGCAGGTATCGGGGAAGTCGTCATTGCCTACCATGTCCTTGGCTCTTGGAAGTGAAAATAGCCTTCGAGAGCCAGCTTAGCTTCCAGCGCACAGCAAACGGGCAACCGGCAGAAACCGCTGTGCATGCTTGCACATTGACCTGCGGAATCTGCACAGCAAATGCCGTTGACCGGATTCCTGGCGGAGCCTAGTTTGAATCACAGAGACCTGCGCGAAGCTGCGGGCATCGCAACTGGAAGCCGCAGGGGAGCCGAGCAGAGGATGAGCGCAATGGCGGAACAAATTGGCCCATGGCCTCAGGGTCTGAAGGGGCGCCGCGCCTTGGTTACCGGTGGCGCCTCCGGCATAGGCCTGGCCAGTGCCCGGGCATTGGCCGACGCCGGTGCCACTGTGACGATTGCCGACCTCAATGAACAGGCCGCTGAAGAAGCGGCCCGCGAGCTCGGCGGAAAAGCATGGGCTGTGGATCTTTCGGATACCGCGTCGTTGGAAGATCTCAGCGTGGATACCGACATCCTGATTAACAACGCCGGCGTGCAAAGGGTGGCTCCAATCCATGAGTACGACCCCGAAGCCTGGAGGCTGATCCATCGGCTCATGCTGGAGTCGCCGTTCCTGTTGATCCGGGCAGCACTGCCCGGCATGCGCGAGCGCGGCTTCGGCCGCATCATCAATATTTCTTCGATCCACGGGCTCCGGGCCAGTGCGTTCAAGAGCGCCTACGTTGCGGCCAAGCACGGGTTGGAGGGACTGTCGAAGGTCACTGCATTGGAAGGTGCCGACTACGGGATCACCAGCAACTGCATCAACCCGGGCTATGTGCGTACCCCGTTGGTGGAGCGGCAGATTGCCGATCAAGCGAATTCGCATGGCATTGACGAGTCGGATGTCATCCAGAAGATCATGCTTGCCGAATCGGCCATCAAGCGCCTGGTTGAGCCAGAGGAAGTCGCTTCGCTGGCGGCCTGGCTCAGTGCGGATGCCGCGGGCATGGTGACCGGAGCGTCCTACACCATGGATGGCGGCTGGAGCGCGAAATAGGTGCGGCGGGCCCGCATGGCTGCCATGCCTAGGCCGGCGGGAACAGCAGGGTTCCGCCGATCGACACGGCGATGATCACCAAGGTAGACAGCAACCCCAGCAGCAATGAACGTCCGCCGGTTTTTACGATGCTGCGCAGGTGGACCCCGAGCCCCAAGGCGAACATGGCCGCGGCAAGCAGGAGCGTCTGCGTGCTGGCCGCAACTGCAAGCCACTCCTCGGGCACCAGCCCGGTGGTGCGCAGCAGCATTGCCGCCAGGAACCCGAGCACGAACAGCGGCACCAGTGGCGGGTTCTTGCCGCCTGGCACCGATTGGCGCCGCCGCATGAAGACGCCGACGCCGGCAATGATTGGAGCCAGCAGGACCACCCGGGCCAGCTTGACGGTCACCGCCACGGCCAAGGCGCCGGCACCTACCGAACCGCCGGCGGCGACGACTTGTGCGACCTCATGGGTGGACGCGCCGATGAGCATGCCGATGCTGCGTTCATCCAGCCCGAGCAGCAAGCCCACCGCCGGCATGAGCGGAATCATCAATGTCCCGAAGAGCACTACCAGCCCGATCGCGGTGGCGACCTGATCCTGCTTGGCCTTGACGACGTTCTCCGCACCTGCGACCGCGGCGGCACCGCAGATGGAGAAGCCGGTGGCGATGAGCAGGCGCTGCGGCAGATCCATGCCGAGCTTCTTGCCGATCCACAAGGTGGCCAAGAACGTGATGCCAACCGAGAGGGCCACCACCAGCAGTACCCCGGGGCCCAAGCCGAGGATGGTGCCCAGCGAGAGCTGCAAGCCCAGCAGCACAATGCCCAGGCGCAGCAGCTTCTTGCCGGCAATTGCCGTGCCGGGGGCAAAAGCCTGCGGGACCGGGGCAAGATTGCGCCACAGCGCACCGAGCAGGATAGCCAGCAGCAGGGCGCTCAGGCCATGGATGTAGCGGCTGGCGAACATGCACAAGATGCCGGCGGCAAGGCAGAGGAGCAGTCCCGGAAGAGCCGGAGCGAAACGCGAAGCAGGTTTTCGATGTCCGGACTGGTCACGTTTGGAGGTGGCAGATTCTTTGACGGGACTTGTGGAGTCGTGCATGGAAATAATTCTTCTCCGGCATGGCGAATTGCGGTATACCACTTCTTGCTATCGCGGACATATGATCATGATATGGAAAGCAGCTCGTCATCTCTCGAAGACATTGCCCGCTGGATTCAACCCTCCTCATTGGAGTTGCTGGTCGGCATCGCCGATCACGGGAGCCTGAGCGCCGGTGCCCGTGCGGCCGGGATGGCGCAGCCAAATGCCACCCGCGCATTGAAAACGTTGGAGCGCCGGCTGGGATACCAGCTTGTGGCACGCAAGACCACCGGATCGCGCTTGACGGCAGAGGGAGTGCTGACCGTCCAGTGGGCTCGTGAAGTCCTGTCCAGCCTGGAAGCCTTCGCCGCTGGCGCGCGCTCGCTGGCTGAAACCGGAGAGGGAGAGCTGGAATTCGGAGCCAGCATGACGGTGGCAGAATTCTTGGCGCCAAATTGGATCGGACTACTGCATCGTGCCCTGCCACGAGTCATCCCTCGAATGAAGATCATGAATTCCCAAGATGTTATTCGTGCAGTGCAGCAGGAGGAATTGGGACTAGGATTCGTGGAAACCCCGCACATTCCTCTGGGCCTGAAAAGCCGGCAGGTACTTCACGATGAAATGCTCGTGGTCACGTCGCCTTCACATGCTTGGGCACAACGGAAGGAACCGCTGAGCCTTCACGAATTGCAAAGCACGGCGCTGATAGAACGCGAGGAAGGCTCCGGCACCCGGGCATTCTTGGATTACATTGCCCATGCCGAACGCCCGAATCCGGTCGCTGTCTTCAACTCGAACGCAACGATTTGCCAGTGCGTGGCGCGCGGAATGGGACCCGCTGTGCTCAGCCATTTGGCGGTAGAGAGCCAATTGGAGCAGGGGCTGCTCGTCGAGATCCCGTTTGATGGGCCGGCGCTGTTACGCGAGCTGCGGGCGATATGGCCTGCGCACCGTGTCTTGAAAGCGACCGAGCAGAAGCTGCTTGAGATTTCCGTGGAATCCCGGATCGCGCAGGGCTAGCCGGAGATCCAGCCCCGACTGGATCTGTGCGGACTTGGCCAGGAGGCGGACAGCAAGCTTCCCATCAAGGATGCAGGGCGGCCATTTGTACCGGGCCGTGGGCTCCCGGTACAAGCCTCCGGACTTAGAGTTTGAAGATCTCGTTCTTGAGCAGACCCGACAGACGCTGGACGCCTTCGTCGATGGTCTTCTCGTCAACGGAGCAGAATGCCAAGCGCAGCTTATTGTCGGCTTGGCCGCTCGGGCTGAATGCCGCGCCTGGAATGAAAATGACCCCGGCCTTCACGCCCTGCTGCAGCAGCGCGTAGGTGTCAATGCCTTCAGGCAAGGTCAACCAGACGAAGAAGCCGCCTTCGGGACGAGTGTGGGTGACACCTGCCGGCAGGTACTTGGCCAATGCTTCGAGCATCGCGTCGCGGCGGGAACGGTACAGGTCGTTGTACTTGGTGATCTGCCCCTTCCAGTCATGCTCGTTGAGGTAGGCGCTGATGATCATCTGGTTCAAGGTCGGTGGGCACAGGGCTACCGCCTCGCCGGCCAGGTAGAAGCGGCGGAAAAGGTGGGTCGGGACCGCGGCCCAGCCGATGCGCAGGCCGGGCGCGAAGATCTTGGAGAAGGAACCCATGTAGATGACGTTTTCCGGGTCCAGGCTCCGCAGGGTGGGCGCAGGGGCTCCTTCGTAGCGCAGCATTCCGTACGGGTTGTCTTCCAGGATCAGGATGCCGGCTTCGCGGCAGATGTCCACGATTTCCTGGCGGCGTTCGGCCGCCAGAGTGATCCCTGATGGGTTGTTGAAGTTCGGGATGGTGTAGAGGAATTTGATGCGCTCGCCGGCGGCGCGCAATTCGGCGATGCGCGCACGCAAGGCATCAGGAATCAAGCCATTTGCATCGGTGCCCACGGGGCGGGCGGACACCTGGTAGGCCTCGAAGGTATTCAGGGCCCCGACGTAGGTCGGATCTTCGCAGAGCACAGTGTCTCCGGGATTGCAGAAGACCTTGCAGGCCATGTCCTGTGCTGACTGGGAGCCGTTGGTGACCACGACATCTTCGACCCCCACGTTCGTGATGCCTTCAGCTGCCATGACATCGATAATTTGTGCACGCAGTTCAGGAGTGCCAAGTCCGGAGCCATATTGCAATGCTTCGGGGCCCTGCTCGACGATGATGCGCCGGGCCATTTCACCGACCTTTTCCAGCGGGAGCAGCTGCAGGTAGGGGTTGCCTCCGGCCAGGGAGACCAGGGAAGGGTCCAAGGAGAGCTCGAATACGTCGCGCACCGCGGACTGCTTGATTCCGGCCGCGCGCTCGGATAGCAAGGATTCGTGCGAAGTGGTCAGCGGTTCTGATGCGGTGGTCATGGTTCTCCTCGGCAAGGCTCCCGGGGCGGGGGAGCGGGGTTCCTGCGCTGGGTGCGGCACAAGAATTGTTTTCAAATAGAATACTTTGGTATTCCAGCAGGAAATTCAAGGCTTGGCAAGAGCTGAGTTTTCAACCACGTGATTCTTTGCTCCAGGCGAGGCGTTGCGTTCCTCAATCTTCAGCTGGCCCAACGCCGCATTGACGCGGCCGTGAAGTTTCTCGGAAAGGTTTCGCGGTTAGCTCCCGGCCAGCCAGCACTGCCGGACCAAGAGGACCAGCAAATCGACGCAGCCCGCCGAAGCCCGGAAATACCCAAGACCGGGAGGCGCCCATCCATGCGAACAGGGAATAATCCGGGACCCTGATCAGCAGGCGATCCCATCACCCGACTTCCTGCGGGCCGCTGGCGTATTCGCCGGCTGGTTGGCTCACTTCTCGGTTTCGGTGCGGGAATCCAGCCAAGACTGGATGGCGCTTGGGCGAATGCGGCGATGCGTTCCACGGTATTCCACCGGAATAATCCCCGCATCGGCCAGCTTGCGCAGGTAGCTGTTGGAAATCCCGGCCATTTGGGCTGCTTGGGAAGTATTAAGGAGCAGCTCGGGTGTGCCGATGCTGACGGACTCGCCATCTGCAAACCGTGAAAGCACCTCGATCAGCGCCTGGTGCGCTTCTTTGGGCAACTTCAACGCGGTGCCGTTGACGAACACGGTCGTGTCATCCGACTCGTCTAGCGCGCGGCGTAGCCGCGCGGTGGTCTTCTCATCTAACGCCTCGAAGGTGCGGACCCTGCCCAGTGCTGAAGTCGGTGATGCCATGGCCCTTATTTTGCCTGAGATGTCCTTCGGGCGCACCTCATGACGCTGCAAATGGACTGCCTGTCGCAACTCCTTTATGACACAGATGCGACGAATGGGGGTTGTACAGCGCCAAGCGGTTCCCGTATGGTGGAAAACGTAGGTCTAAAGAAAGTACTGACCAGCCATCTTCCGGCACACCATGACGGATCCTTCAGCCTCACCCGGCGGAGCCCCTCTGGGAATTGTGTACATGGAAGCCTGACGCCCTCCTTAATTGCCTGTGGGTCACGCTCCATTGCGGTCGGATGAATGGTCATGCGCGTTCCTACGCTCTGCCACCAATTTCGTGGGTACTGCGTTTTCGTCAATCAGAACTTTCTTGAAAGAAGAGCTATTCAATGTCTGTTGAATCCACTAAAGACCTGTCCACCATCACCGACGAAGAGATTTTCGACGCCCATCTTGGCGGCAAGCTTTCCGTCTCATCGCAAATGCCGCTGAACACCAAGCGCGACCTGTCCATCGCCTACACTCCGGGTGTAGCCAAGGTATCCCAGGCCATCGCAGATGATCCAGCCAAGCACGCCACCCACACCTGGGCCTCCCGCCTGGTTGCTGTGGTTTCGGACGGCACCGCTGTGCTGGGCCTGGGCAACATCGGCGCCGCTGCCTCGCTTCCGGTCATGGAAGGCAAAAGCGCCCTGTTCAAGGAATTCGGCGGTCTGGATTCGATCCCGCTGGTATTGGACACCACCGACGTCGATGAAATCGTCGAAACCGTCATTCGCCTGCGCCCGAGCTTCGGCGCCGTGAACCTGGAAGACATCTCCGCCCCGCGCTGCTTCGAAATCGAAAAGCGCCTGATCGAGGCGCTGGATATCCCGGTTATGCACGATGACCAGCACGGCACTGCGGTGGTAGTGCTGGCAGCTCTGATCGGCGCTGCCCGCCAGACCAAGCGCGACATCAGCTCGTTGAAGGTCGTCATCTCCGGCGCTGGTTCGGCTGGCGTCGCCGTCACCAACCTGCTGCTTTCGGCCGGCGTGGATGACGTCATCGTGCTCGACTCGCGTGGCACCATCCACCGCGATCGAGACGACCTTAATCCGGTCAAGGCCGACCTGGCCAGCCGCACCAACCGTGAAGATGTCATGGGTGGCCTGGCCGAGGCACTGGACGGCGCGGATGTCGTAGTAGGACTTTCCTCCTCGACCTTCGAAGAAGCTGCCGTGGCGAAGATGAACAAGGACGCCATCATCTTCGCGCTGTCCAACCCGACCCCGGAAATCATGCCGGATGCTGCCGCGAAGTATGCGGCCGTGGTGGCCACTGGCCGCAGCGACTTCCCGAACCAGATCAATAACGTGCTGGCCTTCCCGGGCATCTTCCGCGGCGCCCTGGACTCGGGCGCCAAGAAGATCACCGAGGGCATGAAAGTCGCGGCGGCCCATGCCATTGCCGACCTGGTTGGCGATGATCTGGCAGCGGATTACATCATTCCTTCGGCAACTGATGACCGCGTGATGCCTGCTGTTGCCGCGGCTGTGGCTGCGGAAGCAGAAAAGGCCAAGTAGAAAAAACTGGCGAAAAAGCACTGCCTGCAACGACTCGTTGCGGGCAGTGCTTTTTTCATGCGCCGGCCTGTTCTGAGGCCGTTGTCTTGGGATATCCACAATCGTAGAAAGTTCCTGCCGGGGCGAGGAATTCGCGCCACACTTGCTGGCATCAGATCAACCAAGGAGGAATGCGATGAGTAATCCTGAAGGCGTCCATCTCAGTGTCCGCAGCTCGTTGCCCGAAATGCAGCTACTTGGCGTTGTTGCGCTGCGCGAAATATCAGAGAAGGGGTATGCCGTAGTGCTCAGCACTATGGCAAGGCAGCAACAGGTCCTGGGGTACACACTGGGATTGGCGAAACGAGGGCATCCTGAAATCGTCAGTATCGGTGGAGACGAAGATGATGTTTTTGGGCTTCTCACGCATCTGGCATCACAAGTCGTCGAGCATGGACAAGTCTTTTCCGAAGGTACCCACAACACATCGCTATTTAGCGAGCTCATTTTCTCGGAGCCAGAGGCGGAACTGAACACTCTTCCCCTCACCAGTCTGATCCTTGGCGACATCCCGATAAGAACTCTGCATTGCACGGAACCCAGGGACTTCGCCGTGATCCAGCAACAGTCGGCTCACTAGGAACTGCGCCGCATCGTCAAAAGATGAGCAGGCAGAGGAAAGGAACTTGACCATGTGCGATATGTGCAATGGCATGACACGCAAGCAACTGGAAGCCCTGATCGCCCAGCGGATCCGCGACTACGGACATGAAGTGATTTTTGTTGAGTCGGACCGGATCAGCCCATCGCTTGCCTACACCGTTGGCCTGAGTCGCATCGGGCACCCAGAATTCCTTGTTCGAGGGCTGGACATGGATGACAGCATCCAGATGCTCAACGGATTTTCTGCGTCCGTGCTGGAATGGAATGAGGTTTTCGCCCACGGGCACACCGGCCGCTGGAAGGACGGAACACTGTTGTACTTCTCCAAGATCAGTACCGGGATCCGCAAGCAGGTGCCCTTGGCTTATCAGAGATACGGAGAAAGCCTGGGGCTGCTAGAAGTCTTACTCGTCGGCAGGGATATCCCTTACGAATATGTAGTTGCCCGGCACAATTAGGCCCTTGGCATCCTTTGCCAAGGGCCTAGCTTCGCCGATGGATTGCAGCGGCCTCGTTCTCCGCGCGGACTTTTGCCCGATGTGCTGCGCGCAGAGCCTGATGGCCATCGGATTTGCGCACCTTCAGGTAGAACATTCCAACTACCAGGAACCACAGGGGCGTAGCCAGCAACGCAGCACGCGTATCGGCCTGCGTGGTCAATGCCCACAGGACGAATACGAAGAAAGCTAGGACCATGTACGGGGCTCCCATGCCGCCGGGGACCTTGAACTTGGAGGCATCATGCAGCTGCGGGCGGCGCTTGCGGAAGGCCAAATAGCTGATAAGGATCATTGACCAGACGAACATGAAGCACAGGGCAGACACCGTGGTCACCAACGTGAAGGCCTGGGCTACGGAGTCACCCGCGTACAACAGCACGACGGCAGCAAGAAGGAAAATGCAGGAGAACAGCAACGCATTGCGTGGCACCTGCGTGGCAGAAAGCTTGCTGAACTTCCGCGGAGCGTCTCCGTCTTGCGACAGGGCGTACAGCATGCGCGATGTTGAATAGATCCCGGAATTTGCACTTGAAGCGGCGGCCGTCAGCACGACAAAGTTGACCAGACCCGCAGCTGCGGCCAAACCAGCCATCGAGAACATGCTAACGAATGGCGATGCATCCGCGGAGAACTTGTACCAGGGGGTGACGGCCATCAGGACGGTCAAGGCACCGACGTAGAACAGGATCACGCGCAGCGGAATGGAATTGATGGCCTTCGGGAGATTCTTTTCAGGATCCTTGGTTTCAGCCGCGGCCGTACCTACCAATTCAATGCCGACGAAGGCGAAAACGGCGATCTGGAAGCCTGCGACGAAGCCCATGAAACCAGTGGGGAACATGCCACCGTGCGCCCACAAGTGGGCGAAAGAAGCGGTGTCTCCCTCGGGAGAACTGAATCCGGTGGCAATCATTGCCAAGCCGCAAACGATCAATGCCAGGATTGCAACGATTTTCACCAATGAGAACCAGAACTCGGTTTCACCAAAAGCCTTGACGGTGGGCAGGTTCAGCCCGACCAATAGCAGGATGCAGCATAGCGCCGGGAGCCATAGCGGGATCTCGGACCACCAGTAGGCGACATACTGGGCGATCGCGACTACGTCCGCAATGCCGGTGACGACCCAGCAGAACCAGTAGGTCCAGCCGGTGAAGAAGGCAGCCCAAGGTCCCAAGAGATCGCCGGCAAAATCTGCGAAGGTCTTGTAGTTCAAGTTGCTGAGCAGGATCTCGCCCATGGCACGCATGACGAAAAAGAGCATGAAGCCGATGATCATGTATACGAAGATGACCGACGGACCAGCAGCGGAAATGGTCTTGCCGGAGCCCATGAACAATCCGGTGCCGACCGCTCCGGAGATCGCCATGAGCTGGATGTGCCTGCTGGACAGTCCGCGCTCAAGATTCGTTCCATCGGAAACGGTTTTCAGTTGCGTGGAATCGATCGCCACGGCTGCACCTTTCATGAGCAGATCCCTTCGGTTTTTCGAAGGAGACGGCCTGCTTCGAAGGAGAACGAGACCGCTGAAAGAGGTTATCGCAGATATATTGACCAGCTATATTTGTTCGTCACCTTGGACTGCGAGCAAGCTTAACAGTTGTGAAGTTGGTTATACGCCACTGGATTCGGGTAGGTAGTCCGCTGCTTCGCGCAGTGGCCAGATGGGCTGAACCTGCACTTGAATGGGGCATTTGGTTGCTGCTGGACCTCCGGGTGGCAGCCTGTGTCCGAGAATGAAGCCGCGGGAAACTATGCGAAGGAAATCCTCCGGTTCCGGCGAATGGAGTTAGCGGGAGGCAGTTGATCTGCAGAATCAGAACCACCGATGATCAATTCCCGCGTTTCCAGCCTGCGGTAGGATTTCGGAAATGGCAGAACGCGGGAGCCCGTGGAGCGCCGCAGGCAACACTGCATCCATGCTCAGCTCCACTGCGCAGAAGGCTACCCGGTTCAGGTTGGTGCCGTGCATCCGGACTGCTCCAGTGCTGCATTCCGCGCCTTTCGGTTCACTTGAAGCAAATACTGTACATGGCCAGTGGAAGCTTGGAGGGCCGAGTGAGTAGTGTAGGACGTATGGCATTCCGAAATCGTCGAGCTGCGGCTCTTCCTGCAAAATTGTCCCGTTCCTGGCTCTTGGTCAATGCGGCCAAGGAGGAAACTTTCGCTCCTTCACTGGCTTGTGAAGCGGACTCGGTGATTTTTGACATGGAAGCTGCCGTTCCTGACGACCAGAAGATCCAGGCTCGCGACAACGTAGTGCGAGCACTGTCCAATGGCATGACTGCGTGGGTACGCGTCAATGGCATTGACACTGATTTCTGGGCCGATGATCTTGCCGCGCTGTCGGGAACTCCCGGCCTGCGTGGAATCATGCTGGCCATGACCGAGCAGCCTGAACAGGTTACCTACAGCGCAATGCGGCTTCGCGCGGGTACTCCCGTCCTGGCCTTGATCGAAACCGCTTTGGGTATCGAGAATGCTACGCAGATCGCTTCGGCCCCGGGTACCTTCCGCCTAGCGTTCGGCATCAACGACTTCCGCAAGGACACCGGTGTCTCCGACGACCCGATGGCATTGGCCTACGCACGCGGACGGCTCGTGATCGCTTCGCGTGTAGGCAAGCTGCCTGGCGCTATCGACGGACCTCCACCGGCAGGTGCCGACGCCGCCAAGGTGACGGAGGAAACTCGCATCACCGCCTCCATGGGCATGACCGGCAAGCTGTCGTTGTCCACCGATCACGTTGATGGCATCAACGCCGCATTGGCACCCAGTGAAGACGAGCTGTCTTGGGCCATGGAACTGCTCGAAGCGCACGCTGCCGGCGCTTCGGTGGGCGATGGCTCATACCTGCCGCGTCTGGCCCGTGCCCAGAAGATTGCCGACCTGGCCGACTCCTACGGCCTGTGGAACGCCTAAGCTTTTAGCTGTCTTCCAATAGAAAAGAACCCGTCCAGCATCTGGAATCAATCAGATGCTGGACGGGTTCTTTGCTGTTTGCGGAGCCTATGCCTCGTGGGCACCGCGGTTGCGCGAGGAACCGACGACGTCGCCAGCCTTCCATTCAGCCCAACCCGGACGCTCATTCATGAAGTCCTCGATCTGCGCCTTGTTGGCTTCCAGCTTCGGGTCATGCTTGAGGTACCAGCGGGTTTCGCGGGCCACCATGCCCGAGAGGATTAGCAGGCCGATCAGGTTCGGCAGCGCCATCAGGCCGTTCATCATGTCCGAGAAGTTCCAAACGGCGGTCAGCTCGGTGGTGCAGCCTACGTAGACGACCAGCGAGAACACGATGCGGAACGGCATCACGAGCTTGCGGCCGAAGAGGCGCTCGATGTTCCGCTCGCCGTAGTAGCACCAGCCCAGGATGGTGGAGAAGGCGAACATGACCAGACCGACGGTCACAATCCAGTGGCCCCACTGTCCGGGCAGGCCATTGGTGAATGCCTGGCCGGTCATCAGTGCAGCGGAGATCTGCTCGCCGGTTTCCCCATCGAGCATCTTCCAGGTACCTGTCGTGATGATGACCAGGCCGGTGCAAGTAACAACGATGATGGTGTCGATGAAGGTCTGGGTCATGGAGACCAGGCCCTGGCGAACCGGGTGGGTGGTCTGTGCCGAAGCGGCGGCGATCGCTGCTGAACCCATGCCGGACTCGTTGGAGAAGATGCCGCGGGCCACACCATACTGGATAGCAATGATGATGGCCGAGCCGACGAAGCCGCCCACTGCCGAGGTGCCGGAGAAGGCATCGGTGAAGATCTCGCCGAAGGCGGCAGGAATGCCGCCCACATTGGCGATCAGGATGTAGATCGATGCTGCTACGTAGAAGACGATCATCACTGGAACGAAACCAGCGGTAACGCGGCCGATGGACTTGATGCCGCCAACCAATACGGCGATGGACAGCACGGTCAGGATAACGCCGGTAACCCAAGGGGTCACATGGAAGGAATTATCCAAGTTGGCGGCAATCGAGTTGCCCTGGGTCATGTTGCCGATGCCGAAGCTGGCCAGGGTGGCAGCGATAGCGAAGAACAGGGCCAAGAACTTGCCCAACGGACCCTTGACGCCGCGTTCCAAGTAGTACTGCGGACCGCCGGACTTTTCGCCTGCGGCGTCGGTGCCGCGGTAACGCACGCCGAGATAGGCCTCGGTGTACTTCGATGCCATGCCCAGCAGGCCGGTGACCCACATCCAGAACAGGGCACCTGGGCCGCCGATGCCGATGGCGGTTGCGACACCGACGATGTTACCGGTTCCGACAGTGGCGGCCAGCGCTGTGGTCAGTGCCTGGAATTGCGAGATGTCGCCTTCTGCCTCGGCATCCTTGCGCTTGAGCAGGCCCAGGCGCAATGCGGCAGCGAGCTTGAAGAATTGCAGGCCGCCCAAGCGGATGGTCAGGTACAGGCCAGTGCCCAAAAGTAGCGGGATGAGGACAAACGGTCCCCAAATGACGGAGGAAATATCTCCGAAGAGAGCGCCCAAATCGTCCATGGATTTAACATCCTTATTTGCGAGTGACTGATGATCAAGAGTCTCAAGCCAGAAGCCGATCCCCTTATGTGAGTGCCATCATATGACAAGGGGAGAGCCGTGTCACAAAGCGCGCTGGCGGATGCCATGTCCGGTTTGTTAACTTTATTTCACGATCAGGCCCGGGGCTCGGGCTGGCTGCTGCATTGCCGGCGTCCACCGAAGTGGACGCCGGCAATTTCCGGGCTTCAGCCTTGCCGCGCTTTCATGCGCGGATTTTGCTTGTTGATCACGAAGACGCGACCTCGTCGTCTGACTACCTGGGAGCCGGGCGCCTTCTTCAATGCGCGGATGGAATTCCTAACTTTCATGCCATTCACCTCCTTCATGATGTGCGGAGCTGAACAGGTCCTTGAGTTCTTCTTCGGTGACCTGGCATTGCTCGAAGACCGTCTCGATCTGCGAAGCTTCGTGTTCGGATCCGTAGAGCAGCAATTCCGAGACGGCGATATTCGAATTCCACGCGCCGGTGTTTTCCATCCAGATGCGCGGACCGGCTCCGCCGATGGCCACGCGCTCGCTGAGGGCACTAGCCACCCAGAGGATGCCGCGGATGCAGGTGCAGGATTCGGCCAGGGAAGGCAGGGCCTTGCGGAAGCGCTCGGGATGAAGCGGACGTTCGGCGTGCAGGCGGATCGGCGCAGTGCGGGCATTGGTTGCTGTTCGCGGCAGGTGCCCGGCGCTGGTGCGTTGGCGCGCTGCTCCGGGGTGGAAGGAGCCGAGTCCTTCTTCGTGCACGCAGATATGCGCATGCGGTGCCATCTGCCGAGCTAATTCGAGGCCGGCTTCATAGTCGGCGCCACCAGCGCGTCGTGGACCAGTGGCGCTTTCGAGCAGCTGGGTTTCCAGTCCTTCGACCGGAATGAGGGTATCTGCCTGCATCAATTCGGTGAAGAAGAACTCTCCCGACGTCCTCGCATCGCGTTCCATGGCGTTGAATCCCGATTCCCAGAGGGTGTGCCGGTCCCACATCTGGTTTTCCAATTCGGCGGGATCCAGGGACAAGACGATGCTGCTGATCCGGATTTCCAGTGGTTCGAGCTTTGTCCCGAGCATGTCCAGTACTGTTCCGCTATGCCATGTGGCGGGCAACGCCAGGATCATTGTGGCCTCGGAATCTTCGGGGGCCAGGCGTTGGATCGTCGGCAGGATCTCGAACTTCGTGGCACAGCCGATGCAGGGGTGCCCAAGAACGGTTTCGGCATGTTCTGCGGCTGCAGATCCGGAGACGTGGCGCACCAGCCGATTGCCGTCGACGAAGTCATAGCGCAAGATGACGGCGTCAGGATGGTGGTGTCCCAGGTGGCTGAGGCCGGAGTCGCGGCTGGAAGTATCAAGTGCGGAGAGAACGATGAGATTCACGCGTTCAAGCTTATATGAGAATGAGTCTCAATAGCAAAATTGGGAACGGGGCTTAACGCCTCGGGGGCCCGCCCGCCAATGCGGACAGGCCCCCGGAAGCGACAAGGAATATCAGTTCTGCGGCGCGTTGAAAACTACCGCAGAGGTACCCAGGCCTTCGATCGAAGTTTCAAGTGAATCGCCGTGCTTGAGCCACGGGTGACGCCCATTCTCGTCGCGGCGGCCTAACGCAACACCAGAGGGCGTACCCGTCAGGATGACGTCGCCTGGCTGCAATTCATTGAATGTCGAGAGGTAGGAAACCAAGGCGTCAGCCGAGAAAATCAGATCATCGATCTGTTCGTCCTGCACCACGGTGCCATTGACCGTGCTGGTAATGCGGGCGGCGGGATCCAGCTCATCCGGGGTCACGAGCCACGGGCCCAGGGGAGTGGAACGATCCCAGATCTTGCCCTGCAGCCACTCTTGGGTGCGGCCCTGGTAGCCGCGCATCGACACATCGCTGGCCACGGCGTAGCCGGCAATATGCGCGGCAGCATCCTCCTGGCTGATGCGGCGACCCGGCTTGCCGATAATGATAGCCAGCTCTGCTTCGTAGTCCACCCGGTGGTCTTCCACTGGAATTTCGATGGTGTCCTTGGCGCCGCATAGGGTGGAAGCGAACTTCGCGAACACCGTCGGATACTTCGGCAGGTCTTCGCCGACCTCGGCCGCATGCGTCTTGTAGTTCAAACCGATGCAGTAGATTTTCTCCGGCTTGGGGATCAGCGGAGCGTAGTCGGCTTCGCCCTCGGCGATGGAATCACCCACCAAAGCGCGAGCAACTACTTCTTGCTGAGTTGCGTCATCAAGACGCAGGAAACGCTGCACTGAATCGAGGTTGTCCAAGTAGTAGGCGCGGCCATCTTCAATGACAGCAGCGGTGGTATGGCCTGGTTCGCTGGCGAGGCGGAGCGTTGCAAGTTTCATGAATCTATCTCACTACACTTTTCGCTGAAAGTGCACCATATTTCGTGATCGGCAATTGATAGCAATTGGCCTTAAATACGGCCGAGCCAGAGCTTTGATCTGGAAAACGTGGCTTGGCCATGCTCCGCTGACCCGGCTAAACTCATGGCAAGCTACGGTCCCAGAGACCAGTCTTGAAATAACGATCTAGATACGAAACTAAAGTGAAGCAGGTTTTAATGTGGGTGACTTTTTTGGCGAGCGATCTCGCCATATCCTCTTCGCCTCGTGGCAGCACTTCTCGCTAGTCGCGCAGTGCTTGATCCTGGCGACAATTATTGCTGTGCTGATTGCCGTATTGGTATACCGCAACAAGCCCCTATCAGGCTTGGCTAACGGCATTAGCGCCATCGGCCTGACTATTCCGTCCTTTGCCCTGATCGGTTTGCTTATTGTCCCCGTGGGCTTCGGGGTTACTCCGGCAGTCATCGTGGTGACGTTCTTCGCCGCCCTGCCAATTCTGCGCAACGCGATCGTTGGGCTGAACAACATCGAACCAACCATTATCGAGTCAGCGCGCGGCATCGGCATGAGTCGGCTGAAGACTCTGATATCAGTAGAAATTCCCATAGCTTGGCCGGTGATCCTGACTGGCGTACGAATTTCAGCCCAGATGGTGATGGGCGTCGCTGCAGTGGTCTCCTACGCCCTGGGTCCTGGCCTCGGCGGGTTCATCTTCCAAGGACTCTCGCGTCTGGGCGGCGCGAACTCCCTGGAATCCGTGATCACCGGCGTAGTTGGCGTCGTGATCCTGGCGCTCATCCTTGATTTGATTTTGCTCGGCATTGGCCGACTGACTACCCCGCGAGGTATCCGTGTCTGAACATAAGATCCCTGAAAATGCCGTGGCCCAGAATGTCACTGGCGCTTCGATCATGCTTGAAGAAGTAACCAAGACCTACCCGGGACAAAAGAAATCGGCCGTAGGCGGCCTGACCCTGGAGATCCCTGCCGGGTCCATCGTGATGTTCGTGGGGCCATCGGGCTGCGGCAAGACGACCACCCTGAAGATGATTAATCGCCTGATCGAGCCGACCAGCGGCAAGATCGTCATTGATGGCGAAGATGTCACCGGCATGAACGGTGATGAACTGCGCCGCCGCATTGGCTATGTGATCCAGGCTGGCGGCCTGTTCCCGCATATGACCGTGGCGACCAATATCGCCATGGTTCCAAAGATGCTGGGTTGGCCCAAGGAGAAGATCGCTGCCCGCGTCGACGAGCTGCTGGAACTCGTCTCGCTGGATCCGGAACTTTACCGGGACCGTTTCCCCAAGGAGCTCTCCGGCGGCCAGCAGCAGCGTGTGGGCGTCGCCCGTGCATTGGCAGCGGATCCACCGGTCTTGCTGATGGATGAGCCATTCGGTGCAGTTGACCCCATTACCCGCCAGCGTCTGCAGGATGAGCTGCTGAACATCCAGTCTGAAGTCCAGAAGACGATCGTGTGCGTGACCCACGACTTCGACGAAGCGGTGAAGCTCGGCGACTGGATTGCGATCTTCAACGAAGGCGCGCAGCTGGAGCAGTACGACTCCCCAGAAAGGATCCTGGCCAATCCGGCCAGCGAGTTCGTGGAGAATTTCATCGGTTCGGGTGCCGGCTTGAAGCAGCTGACCCTGACGCGGGTGAACGAAGTGGAACTGGGAGAAGCCATCACCACCACACCGGGCAAGAATGCTTCGGAGGTGCTCTCGCAGCTGCAGGGCGCCGGACGCAAATACGCGGTAGTGCTTGATTCGCGGGGACGTCCGCTGCGCCGCATGGACCGCCGGCAACTGTCGCGTGCCCAGATCATCGAGGGTACCTATGATGAATCCATGCCGGTCGTCGGTGAGCAGGCCACCTTGAACGACGCATTGGACACCATGCTGGTGGCCAGTTCCGAGTCGGCCCTGGTAACGGGACGCCGTGATGTGCTCACGGGTGTCATCACGGTGCAGACCGTCATGGAGGCGATCGCGGCCGCGAACAACACCACGGATGCTAATCACGAGGCGCCGGTTGGCCTGAACTCGGGTGCCATCAACGTCGTGAATATCGATAGTGCGGCCACCGGGCAGGATGGTGAATCGGCATGAGATCCGAAACCCGCAGCTTGATTTGGCAGATCGCCGGAATCGCAGCTGCTTTCGCCATCTTGGTGGGTTGGCTGGTAACAGCCGACCTGACCGAGACCGAACAGCAAACGCTGGATCCGGCAACGATTTGGGGCTACACCCTCGACCACCTGAAGATCACGGTCATCTCGGCGCTCATCGTTCTGCTGATCGCGATTCCGCTCGGCGTGCTGCTCACTCGCCCCGGGCTGCGCAAGGCAGCCCCGGCGGTGCGGGCCATTGCCAACTTCGGCCAAGCCGCACCCGCCATTGGCGTCATCGTGCTCTTGGCCTTCTGGTTGGGGTTCGGCCCGAAAACTGCCATTGTCTCACTGGTGATCTATGCGATTCTTCCGGTACTCTCCAACACCATTGTTGGCCTGCAGCAGGTTGATGAACGCCTGGTGGAGGCCGGGCGGGGAATCGGCATGAGCCAGATGTCCGTGCTGTTGAAGGTCGAGTTGCCGTTGGCCGTCCCGGTGATGCTATCGGGCATCCGCACAGCCCTGGTGCTGCTGGTAGGCACCGCGACGTTGGCAACCTTTATCAACGGCGGCGGGCTGGGCATCTTGATCACTACGGGAGTGAACCTGAACCTGAATGTGGTGCTGATTGCCGGCTCGTTGCTAGTGGCCTTGCTGGCTTTGACGATTGATTGGCTTGGCCGCGTCGTCGAACAGGTGGCACGACCGAGAGGACTTTCGTGAACCGCAAACTGAATTTAGCTGTCCTGTCCATGGCCGCGCTGATCGGAATGACTGGGTGCGGACTTAGCCCATCGACCGGGACGGTGCCCAACGCCGGCCCCGCCGAGATCAAGCCGCTGGTCGAAAACGCTGAAGACACCACCGTGACCGTCACGTCCAAGTCCTTTACCGAGCAGCTGCTGCTGGGGAAGATCACCGTGATCGCGCTCAAGGCTGCCGGCTATGACGTCACCGACCTGACCAATGTTCCTGGCTCCCAGCCGGCACGTCAGTTGCTGCTTTCCGGCGACGCGAGCGTGCTCTGGGAGTACACCGGTACCGCGTGGCTGACCTACTTGGGCCACGAATCACCTGTTGTGGGTGAAGAAGAGCAGTGGCAGTCGGTGCACGATGAGGATGTTGCCAATGGAATTATCTGGGGAAATCCGGCACCGTTGAACAACACCTACGCATTGGCGATGAACGAAGAAACGACCAAGCGGCTGGGTATCACCAAGCTTTCCGAACTGCAGACGCTGGACCCCGAAGATCTGACGTTCTGCGTCGACCCGGAATTCAATTCCCGTCGAGACGGTCTGACTCCAATGCTGGAACACTACGATATCGACCGTGGTTCAGAAGTGGCTGAGGACAATATCGGTCTGTACGATGTGGGTGCCATTTACCAGGCAACCGCTAATGGCGCGTGCAACTTCGGTGAAGTCTTCACCACTGACGGGCGCATCAAGGCGCTTAACTTGACCGTGCTGGAAGATGACCGGAAGTATTTCCCAAGCTACAACGCCGCCCCGGCTTTCAACGGAGAATTCCTTGAAAAGCACCCGGAAATCCAGCAGATCATGGACAAGATCGCTCCGTTGCTGACTGATCAGGTCTTGATGGACCTGAATTACCAGGTGGACGTGGTTGGCCGTGAACCGGCGGATGTTGCCTTCGAATGGATGGTTGGCCAAGGCTTGGTCTCCAATCCCTAATCGAGGCAACGAAAACTGCATGGATTAAGCAATGGATCCCCGGCATCGCGATGCCGGGGATCCATTTCAATGTCGCCGAGGATTCACTGGGGATTGGTTTCTCTCGGATGGATTTGCTTGCAGGATGGAAATAGGTGGAGGCCATCTACCTATTGCTGATTCCGGGTACCTAGCTCGCCGTCGACTTCATCGGCGATTTCGGTCGGGGCAGCGGTAGCGATGGATTCTTCCTGCCAAATTTCCTCTAGCTCTGCGGATAACTCGGCTTCTTCTTGGGCATGATCGGGAACTGGGTCATTTGCGTTCATGGCCTCAGTCTAGCCATGTACACGTCGGAGTAAAGGGGTGCATGAAAAATAACTTCAGTGGAAACTTTCCTAGTCAGTATCAAAATAAGGGTCTCTTGAAGAGTCAGATGGAACTTTTTTAGGGAAAGTGGTTGACGCTTCAACTTCATTAGTGTCATACTGGTATCAGCAAAACAAATTGAGGCGTCAACTACTTGATGGCCCGACGAAAGGATTTAGACATGACTGCATCTGCACTGACCACCGGAACCTGGAACCTCGATGCATCGCACTCCGAGATTGGCTTCTCGGTTCGCCACGCAGGCATCTCCAAGGTTCGCGGCAGCTTCACTGAATTCGACGCAACCCTGACCACCGGCGCAACCCTGGCAGATTCCTCGGTCGAGGCAACCGTCCAGATCGCATCGGTCAACACCAAGGACGCTAACCGCGACGGCCACCTGAAGGGCGAGGACTTCTTCAACGCCGAGCAGTTCCCAACCATGACCTTCAAGTCCACTGCGGTCAAGGGCGAGGCTGGCGAGTTCATTCTCGTTGGCGATCTGACCATCCGCGGCGTGAGCAAGGAAGTTGAATTCGAAGCAGAGCTCGGCGGCGAAGCTGTAGACGCTTTCGGTGCAACCCGCGTTGGCTTCTTCGCATCCACGACCATCTCCCGCAAGGAATTCGGCATCACCTGGAACGCAGCACTGGAAGCCGGTGGCGTTCTGGTCAGCGACAAGGTCAAGATCGAAATCGACGCTTCGTTCGTACTGCCAACCGCAGAGTAAAAGTTTCCCGAAGTCCGTCATGGGGATGACGGGATAAGGGCCGATACCGGCAAAGCCTCCGGCTCACGAAAGTGAGCTGGAGGCTTTGTCGTTAAAGTCGAGGGAAAACGTGCCTAGGACCCGGTGAACGACGGGTCCACGGAAAATGCGATAGCACCGATGACAAGGAATGCGACATACACGATCCAGAGCACGCCCAAAATGGTGCCGATCCAACCGGTCACTTTGCCGACCGTGGATACCGTATTGAATTCCCTTTCGGCTTTATTGGCCTTGAAAATAGCAATCGGGCCAAGGATCACGCCTGCTACGAAGATTGACACAATGCCAAGAATCATCGAGGTCTGTGCCAGCTGGGTGCCTTGAAATTGGGATGCTGTCGGATAGCCGAAGTTGCCCGGGGGATACTGGCCCGGTTGGCCATGTGCCTGTTGATTGTAGTAAGGCTGTTGCGGGACGCCGTTGAGATCGTAGGAACCAGGCTGCTGGTACTGCCGGTTCTGACCCTGGTGCCCTGAAGAATAAGGGTTTCGTGGTTCTTCGCCTGGACTGGTCATGGCAACCTGCTTTCCACTTGTGAGGCTCGTTCGCTTAATTCAAGATTCTCACATGCAACCGGCAATAACATCTAATCTCTAGAAGAACTCTCTGCAATGCCAGAATGCCCCGTACCTGCCAGGGAAGTCAGCTGGCTGGATGCATTCTGCGCCACAGCGCATGAGTGCCAGTCGCCAACGCCACGAGTAACAGGCTCAGTGCCAAGCCGATCCCGAAGATCTGTCCGTAGTGGCCATTCTGCGCTAGATCTGCAGTTAGGTAGGTCGCCGCAGAGGCCCCGGCGAACAGGGCGAAAACGAACAGTGAAACGGTGGTGGCTCGCGCGTCAGGCGAGATTTCGGTCGCCCACCCCTGCATCGATGAGTGCATGATCGCGTTCGCGGCACCCAGGAAGAACGCGGTGAAGGTATATGAGGCAGGGGACGGGGCGAACGCCGAAGGGAGGAAAGCTGCGCAAAGCACCAGGCCTCCACCGCCAATAAGCCACGTTCGGCCGAAGCGTGCCACCAATCGGCGCATCAAGCGTGCACCCAGAATGACTCCCAGGGCAAAAGCGCAACCTAGCGCTCCTGCCAAGCCAATAGCGACACCGGATTCTTGCAAGGCGGGAACGATATAGGTCAGCAATCCCATGAGTAGCCCGCCTTCGAGGAAGACGATGGCATAAAGAGCCAAGTTCATAGGACGCAAAGCTGCACGGAATTTGAATCCGGAACGCGAATGCTCGGGCTCTGCCGCCTTCCGCAAGCTATACAGGGCCGCTAAGCAACCCAGTGCAGGCAACAGGAACACCAGCCGCCAGTTCGCGTATGTTGCCAATGCTCCTGAAGCCAATGTCGCCAGGGTGGTGCCCAGCGAGGAATAGATCTGCAAATCAGATAAGCCGCGAGCGCGTTCCACCCCGGTGCGGGTATCGCCCAGGAGCGTCATCAGGGTTGGATACAGTGCGCCGAACATGAACCCGGTGACGGAGCGAGCAATGAGTAGCGGCAAATAGTCGGTGAACATGATGCTGGCGACCGCGCCGAGGCCAGCGCCCATGAGCGCCGCGCGCAAAACCGCAAGACGCCCGAAACGATCGCTAAGCACGCCCCAGATCGGCTGGCCTATGGCATAGAACAAGGCATAGGAAGCTACCAGTTGGACGGCTTGGGCGAAACTGAGCGAGGTGCCCAGCGAAAGTGCGACCAGCATGGGAGGGGTGCCATAGCGGTCGAAGAAGGAAAGGAAGCCGACGAAGCGCAAAGCCGAATCGGGAATGGTGCGTACCGAAATCCGAAGGTCCTGTTGTTTCTCCATCCCGGCCCTTCAAGTGAGAATCTTCCGCCTGCCTATCCATGTAATCAGAATCTGCCCGCTGATGCCGTTTTGGATGACAGCTGCCACGGGCAGATGACGGATCGGCAGCTAGGCAGTTACTGGTGCTTCAGTCATGAATTGAGCGAAGAATTCGCCCAACTCACCGGTCGCGTCCAGCGGCAGCACCATGGACACGTCCAAGCCTGGACAGGATTGGCGGGCTGGGTGCGTCAGGTATATCCGGTAATGAAAATCCGAGGCAAGGGAAGCATAACGGATTGCCGTCACGATGGAGCCGGGGAAGTCATCGCGGGGTTGAGCGTTTCCATTCCACCGGTGCGCTTCCGCGAAATGTTCGAGGCCGGGCTGTCGGCTTCGGTTTTTGCCGCGCGCGATCGAATAGAAGCGGACCTGAAGGATTTCATTGCCGGCGGCTAAGGCAGAAGCCGACAGCACGCTTAAATGCACTCGCGGCCGGTTCCCCTGGAGGTTTAGGAGGGGGGAAGCGGCCGCGAAAGCTTATTGCGCCAGCCTTACAGGCCGCGAACCATCAGGACGTCCAAGGTACGCGGGCCGTGCACGCCTTCAACGCGCTCCAGCTCGATATCACTGGTGGCCGACGGGCCGGAGATCCAGGTCTGCGGACGGGTGATGGCCAGTCGCGGCATGGCTTCTGGCAGCAGGCGCACGATCGACGAGATCGGCACGATGCACACATGGTGGTCGGGTACCAGCGAAATCGCGCGGCGGCCCTGGTTTGGCTCGCCATCGAGGATGATGGTGCCGGACTCGGCGACCGAAACGGCCGACGAGGTGACCACGGCGCTGGTTTCATCCAGTTCGGCGATGCTCAGCCGTGCGCCCGGGGCATCGATGCGCTGCTCGACCTTCTCGCCCAGCCCTGAGAGCCAGCCGGTGTCCAAGCCATGCGGGTAGACAACGCTGGAGGCTCCCGCCAGCTTGGCCGCTACGTATTCCGGGATCTGCGCGGCGTCAATGACGTCCACCCCGGCCTTGTAATCCACCAAGCGGTCCACCAGCAGGTCGATGAGCTCAGCTTCACCCATATCCGAGGTCTTGCGGTATTCGCGGGGTACCTCTTGGGCGACGGGAGCATCGGCTAGTGCCGAGCGGATCCGTCCCAGGATTTCGTCTTTTGCGCTCACTTGGACTCCTTCTCGTCGCTCCACCAGTCGCGGAAGGACTTGTTTGGCGGGGCGGGAATGTCACGGCTGGCGGTCCACCCTGCGGCGATGCCCGGAAGCTTCTTGATCTTCTTTTCCTTGCCGGACATCAGCCGGCCCAGCGGCAAGGCCTTTTCGAGCAGGCCGAGGTTCTTGCCCTTGCCCAACGCCCAGGAGCCGCCCTTCATCAGCAGATCCATCTGGGTCGGGAGCTTGTGCTTGTCGCGGTTGGCATCCACATCCTCGCCGCGCAGGTGCACGAGGATTTCCGGGATGTTGATCTTCACCGGGCAAGCGTCGTAGCAGGCGCCGCACAGCGAGGAAGCATATGGCAAGGAGCCGTTTTCCTCGACCTGGATGCCGGTCAGCAGCGGGGAGAGGATTGCGCCGATCGGGCCCGGGTAGGTCGAACCGTAGGCGTGGCCGCCGGTGCGCTCGTACACTGGGCACACGTTCATGCACGCCGAGCAGCGGATGCAGTTCAGCGCGGTGCGGCCGAAGCGGTCGGCCAGGGCGCGGGTGCGGCCGTTATCCAGCAGCACGATGTGCACGTTCTGCGGGCCATCGTCTTCGCTCACGCCGGTCCACAGCGAGGTGTAGGGATTCATGCGCTCGCCGGTGGAAGACCGCGGCAGCAGCTGCATGAAGACCTCGATGTCCTCCCAGTGGGGGAGAACCTTCTCGATGCCCATGACCGTGATCAGGGTTTCGGGCAGGGTCAGGCACATGCGGCCGTTGCCCTCGGATTCCACTACGCCCAGGGTGCCGGTATCAGCCAGCGCGAAGTTCGCGCCGGAGATGGCGACCTTGGCGGAAAGGAACTTCTTGCGCAGGTGCTTGCGGGCAGCTTCGGCCAGCTTGGCTGGCTCATCGGTCAGGTTCGGATCCACTACCGGCATTTCCTTGAGGAAGATGTCGCGCACCTCGGTGCGGTTCTTGTGGATCGCCGGAACCAGGATGTGGCTTGGCTTGTCGTTGCCCAGCTGGACGATCAGCTCGGCAAGGTCGGTTTCGAAGGCTTCGATGCCCTCGGTCTCCAGGTGCTCGTTCAGGCCGATTTCCTGGGTGGCCATGGACTTGACCTTGACGACCTCTTTCGAGCCGGTCGCCTTGACCAGCTCGGTAACGATCTTGTTGGCTTCGTCCGCGTCACGGGCCCAGTGGACAATGCCGCCCCGGGCGGTGAAGTTCTTCTCGAACTCTTCCAAACGCTCTTCGAGGTTGGCCATCGTCAGGTTCTTGATGGCGCTGCCGGCGTCGCGCAGCTCTTCCCAGTCCGGAAGCTCGCCGACGACGTTCAGCCGCTTGTCGCGAATGGTGTGGGTGGCGTGGCGCAGGTTCTTGCGCATCTGGGTGTTGCCCAGTTCGCGGTGCGCGGCCTTGGGGAATGGCTCGGTCTCGAACAGGTTGCCCTGCCCGCCGGCAGGCATGCCGAGGAATACCTGAGTCACAGTGACACCGTCTCTTCCATGGTGCTGGCCAGGATATCTGCCAGGTGCAGGGTCTTTGGCTTGGCTCCGGTGCGCGAAAGTCCGCCGCCGATGTGCATCAGGCAGGAGGCGTCGCCGCCCGCGCAGGCCGAGGCGCCGGTGGAGCAGATGTTCTTCATCTTGTCTTCGAGCATTGCCGTGGAGACATCGGAGTTCTTGATCGAGAAGGTACCGCCGAAGCCGCAGCACTGGTCAGCTTCCGGAAGCTCGTTGACGGTGATGCCGCCGACGGTCTTGAGCAGATCAAGTTGCCGATCGCCGAGTTTCAGCGAACGCATGCCGTGGCAGGAAGGGTGGTAGGTGATGGTCTGCGGGAAGTAGCTGCCCAGCTGCTCGGCGGCGTTGGTGATCCCCAGGACATCCACCAGCAGTTGGCTCAGTTCATAGGTGCGCTTGCCCACGGCAACTGCGCGTTCCTTGAGCTCCGGCTTGCCCAGGCGCTCTGCCAGGAAAGGGTGCTGGTGCTTGACCGAAGCAACGCAGGAGCCCGAGGGGGCCACCGCGACGTCATAGTCTTCGGTGTCGAAGGCATTGATGTGGTTTTCGACCACGGGCAGGGCTTCAGGCATATAACCGGAATTCATGTGCATTTGCCCACAGCAGGCTTGCGCCTTGGGGAAAATGACTTCATGGCCCAAGCGTTCCAGGATTTTCACTGTCGACTTGGCGGTTTCCGGATACATAGCATCCACAATGCACGTGGCAAAGAGAGCAATTCGCATAATAAATGACTCTTTCAGGGTGTGGTCAGACCATACTATGCCACGCACTTCGTAATAGTCAAGACTTGTTGTGATAGCTCTCACCTTGTACTCTAGGTGGTCGGACCACATATGGTCAGACCATCTCGAGTAAGGACGCCCACACCGTGTTTACACCCTCCACGGATCCGATCGCGGGGAGCATAGCTGTTTCAGCGCTCATCGCACTGATCCCGCTTGTAGCCTTCTTCGTACTTCTGGCGGTAGTCAAGGTCAAGGCCCACTGGGCCGGCCTCGGCTCGCTCGCTGTTGCCATCCTCGTGGCGATCTTCGGCTGGAACATGCCGGTTGGATTGGCATTGAACTCCGGACTGATGGGCATGGTCTTCGGTGCCTTCCCTATTGTCTGGATCGTTGTCATGGCGATCTTCCTCTACCAGGTCACCGTCAAGTCGGGCCGCTTCGAAGACCTGCGCCGCGTCTTCGACGTCATCGGCGGCGGCGACGTGCGCATCCAGGCCGTGCTGATTGCTTTCTGCTTCGGCGGCCTGCTTGAAGCGCTGGCAGGCTTCGGCGCACCGGTGGCGATTACCGCCACCATGCTGCTGGCATTGGGCCTGTCGCCGCTGCGCGCAGCCTGCGCCGTGCTGATCGCCAACACCGCCCCGGTGGCCTTCGGCGCCGTGGCGATCCCGATCACCACCGCCGGTGCCCTGACCGGCATCCCGGCTGCCGACATCGGCGCCATCGTTGGCCACCAGTCCCCGCTGCTGGCGCTGTTCGTCCCGTCGATCCTGGTGCTGATCCTCGACGGCTGGCGCGGCATGCGCCAGACCCTGCCGGCAACGCTGACCATCGGCATTTCCTTCGGTGTCGCCCAGTGGCTGTGCTCGACCTACTTCTCCTATGAGCTGACCGATATCGTTGCTGCGCTGGTTGGCCTGGCCGCCGCAGTGATCCTGCTGCGCTTCTGGACTCCAAAGGGTGCCGACGAGGCACGCCAGCGCGTGCTGACTGCTGAAGCCGCCGCTATTCCATACGAGGCCAATGCCAAGCTGCACCCGGTCAACACCTGGATGGCTTTGTTCCCGTACCTGCTGGTTATCGTCATCTTCGGCGTGGCCAAGCTGTGGAAGCTGGGCGTGGACATTCCTGCATGGCTGGCAACCACGGACATCAAGTTCGGCTGGCCAGGACTGGACGGCAAGATCCTGAATGCTGATGGCGAAGCGGTATCTTCGACCATCTACAACTTCCAGTGGCTATCCTCCCCGGGCACCTTGCTGCTGATCACCGGCCTGATCGTGGCCCTGGTCTACGCGAAGAACGACGGCAACGGCAAGTACAAGATGACCTTCGCCGAGGGTGCTGCCGAAATCGGCAAGACCGTCTACAACATGCGCTACGCCGCGCTGACCATCCTGTCGGTCCTCGGCCTGGCTTACGTAATGAACCTTTCGGGCCAGACCATCACCATTGGCACCTGGCTGGCAGGCACCGGCGCATTCTTCGCCTTCCTGTCGCCAATCCTGGGCTGGATCGGCACCGCGGTGACCGGCTCGGACACCTCGGCCAACGCGCTGTTCGCCAAGCTGCAGCAGACCGCTGGCATCAATGCCGGCATCGATCCGAACCTGCTGGTTGCCGCCAACACCTCCGGCGGCGTGGTCGGCAAGCTGATCTCCCCGCAGAACCTGGCCATCGCCGCTACCTCGGTGAAGATGGAAGGCCAGGAGTCGGTGATCCTCAAGAAGGTTGCCGGTTGGTCCGTAGGCATGCTGCTGGTGCTGTGCTGCTTGGTTTACCTGCAGTCCACCCCGGTTCTGTCCTGGATGCTGCCTTAGCCGTGAACGGCTAAAATAGATCCGATGCCAGTAAACCCAGCTCCGCGTGCGTACCAGATTGTTCTCCAAGCAATTGAAGAGGATCTGCGCAAGGAGAAGCTCTCCGTTGGAGACCAGCTTCCCGGCGAGCGTGCGCTCGCGGAGCAGCATGGGATCTCGCGGGCCTCGGTCCGCGATGCCATCCGCATCCTTGATGTGATGGGCATTATCAAGACTTCAACCGGCTCCGGGCCCAACTCCGGAGCGGTGATCATCTCCAACCCCTCGGCTGGCATTTCGCAGGCATTGCGCCTGCATCTGGCGGCCAAGGGGATCAACGTCCGCGAGATCGTCGAATCCCGTATCCTGCTGGAAACCTGGGCAGCGCAAATGACGCCGCGCGATCCAATCCATGCCCAGCAGGTCATTGACCGCACCGCGGTGCTGATCATGCGCATGGACGACGCGCAGCTCTCGCGCGAGGCCTTCCACCGCATTGATGCCGAGTTCCATGTGCTCCTGGCCTCCATGGCCGGCAACGCGGTAGTGGAATCGATGATGGAATCGCTGCGCAACTCGATCAGCGACTATGTCTCCGAATCGGTGCCCAGCGACGAGGCCTGGCAGCCGGTGGTGCGCGTCCTGCGCCGCCAGCACAAGGCCATCCACCACGCATTCGCGACGAACCAGCGCGAACGGGCGGCCCAGCTGCTCGAAGAGCACATCAACTGGTTCTACTCGCAGACCCGCTAGATCCGGCAGGATAGTTTCAAATAAATAAGTCGGACTTTATTGCCCCTCGCGCCTCTTATATCTGATATGTTTTGGGGAAGCGACGGGGCTGATTTTTCGGATTAAACAGCTGGTTCATACCGCTGATGTGTTCCCGTCGATGTACCATCGACACTTCATGCGAGGGAATTCATGAGCCAACTTTTTGACCTGTCCGGACGCCTGGCCCTGGTCACCGGATCCTCCCGCGGCATTGGCCGCGAACTTGCCAGCGCCTTGGCGGATGCCGGTGCCACCATCATCCTTCACGGCCGGGATGCGCAACGCCTGGCCGAAACTGCCGCCGAATTCGGTACCCGCTATGGCACCGAAAGAATCCATAGCGCCTGTTTCGATGTCACCGATGATGCCGCCGTGCGCGAGAACATCGCAGCCATTGAAAAGAACATCGGCCCCATCCGCATTTTGGTGAACAACGCGGGTATCCAGCACCGCGTGCCCATGCTGGATCTGGAGGTGGCTGACTGGCAGCGCGTGATCGACACGAACCTCACCAGCGCGTTCCTGGTAGGCCGAGAAGTCGCACGCTCCATGGTGCAGCGTGGCGAAGGCAAGATCATCAACATCTGCTCGGTGCAAACCGACCTGGCCCGCCCCACCATCTCCGCCTACACCGCGGCCAAGGGCGGCCTGCGCAATCTCACCCGCGCCATGACCGCCGAATGGGCTGGTTCGGGACTGCAGATCAACGGCATCGCACCGGGCTACATCCACACCGAAATGACACAGAATCTGGTGGATGACGAAAAATTCAACTCCTGGATTCTGGGCCGCACCCCGGCTGCCCGTTGGGGAACTGTCGAGGATCTGGCCGGACCAGCAGTCTGGTTGGCCTCGGATGGATCGAATTACGTGAACGGGCAGACCATTTTCATCGACGGAGGCATGAGCGTTGTCGTCTAATTCCCTCGCCACCAGCACGTTGGCCGTCGTAGCCCATGCAGCCGGTGATTTGCGTATTGAACAAATCGAGCTGGCAGCGCCGCGAGCAGATGAAGCACGCGTTGCCATCGCTTACGGCGGTATTTGCGGATCAGACTTGCATTACTGGAGCCACGGCGCCGCCGGGGAATCGATCCTCAAGGCTCCAATGGTTCTCGGGCATGAAATCGTCGGGACCGTCATGCAGGCCGCCGCTGACGGCAGCGGGCCGGCATCCGGAACCAAAGTCGCCGTGCACCCGGCAACACCAGGCGAGACCGGGGAACCCTACCCGGCCGACCGCCCGAATCTTTCCCCGGGGTGCACCTATCTGGGCTCGGCCGCCCGCTACCCGCACACCGAGGGCGCATTCGCCCGCGAAGTGAACCTGCCATCACGCATGCTGCGTGAGCTGCCTGCTGGCTTAGCACTGCGTGATGCGGCACTGGCAGAACCGGCTGCGGTTGCTTGGCATGCGGTGTCGCGCGCCGGTGAAGTCGCCGGCAAGAAGGCGCTGGTTATTGGTGCTGGACCGATCGGAGCTCTCGCCATAGCAGTGCTCAAGCGTGCCGGAGCCAAAGAAATCATCGCAGTGGACATGCACGACAAGCCGTTGGAAATCGCCAGGAAACTCGGTGCCACTTCAACCTTGCGAGCCGATGACCAGGAAGCTCTTGCCCAGGTGGGCGCGGACGTGGTCATCGAGGCCAGCGGTAATTACCGCGGGTTGGCCTCCGCAGTGCGCGGTGCCGTGCGCGGCGGTCGAGTGGTCATGGTCGGGTTGCTGCCCTCAGGAGAACAGCCAGCACTCATTTCGCTGGCTATTACCCGCGAGCTGGAACTGGTTGGTTCCTTCCGCTTCAACGACGAAATCGACCAGGTGCTCGCTGCCCTGGCCGACGGATCGCTGCAGGTTTCCGACGCGGTAACCCACGAGTTCGCGGTCGCCGATGCGCTTGAAGCCTTCGAAACGGCCAAGGATTCGGCTCGCTCCGGCAAAGTCCTGCTGAACTTCCTGGGGCAGTAGTTGGCTTCAGCTAGAGGTGCACCGCGGCGGCCCCTGAAGTCGGGGGCCGCCGCGGTGCTTTTTGGTTCAGCGAACTCTAGTTGGTCTCTGCGATGCTTACCGCGGTTGTCACGGGCACCGGATTGGCGAAGAGGTCCAGCACCGGGCAGTGGGCATCCACTGCGCGGCGCAGTTCTTCATAGCGTTCAGCTGATTCCGGTCCGGCAATCCGGATGTCCAGATACACCGACGAGAAGCCGGGGCGGATGGTCTGGTCGATGCCGAAGAGTCCGCGGACATCGAGGTGGCCATTGGCCTGGATCTTCACGTCGTCCACCTGGATGCCGAGATTCTGCGCGTACAAGCGGTAGACCACAACCTGGCAGGAGATGAGCGCTCCGAGCGCGTATTCCACGGGGCTTGCGGCCAGGTCGCTGCCACCCAGGGCAGCCGGTTCGTCGACCTGGAAGGTGTGCTTGCCCGAGACAATGTTGCTGGCTACAGAATCGAAGCCTTCGCCCTCGACGGTGAAGGTCAATTGGGCACTTTGCGGGGCAGCCGAGATTCGTTCGCCCCAGCCCCTGCCTGCTTCCTGCAGGCGCTGTGCGCGGTCTTCGGATACGGTCGGGGCAGATGCTGCATTAGTCATGGGGAATTGATCCCCTTTCTGGCGCAAGGGGCGCCATCGCTTACGCATCTTGGCGTTCAAGATGCGTCGAATCTTCACCTGGGGCACCCCGCACAATGACGCAGGAGGGTTGCCGTCCACTCAGCCAGGGCTCAAAGAGTGGAACTCGTGATTCAGTGATTCTTTTCTATCGGTTGCAGGGCCCGCGGGTAAATGGCAGAAGTAACTTTTCGTCACCGGGCATCTTGGTTGCCGGCTCGCTAAGATGGAATCTAGCTCTCGGGCGCCCACTGCACGAACAATGAACGGCGAGTATGGAATTCCAGCTGACACTTTCTGCGGCCCAGACCTTGGTGACCGAATCCGAATACAACCTGGGCCAGTTCCTGTGTGATTCCGGAAAAGTGCAGATCGCCAACCGGGTAATGCAACCGGGATCTACCCGCATTTCCGGTGTGGTGCTGCGCGAATCGGTGATGGCCCAATTGGAAATCACCGAGGGCAATATCAGCTTCACCAGCTTCTGCGGCAAGCATCCGGGGGTTCAGTCCTGTGAAGATGTGGCCGCCTTGCTCATTGAGGTCACCACCGAAGAAGACCAGGGCTTCTTCGTCTCCGACTCCGGGGTGGATCCCCACGCATGGAAACGCAATAGCAAGCCGCAGTGGGAACGTACCCTTGACCGTCTGCTTCCAGTCATTTCCGATGAGCCGCTGGCTGCCGAAGAACCGCTGGGATTGATCCTGAAGGTGGTCAGTGAACCCCGTTATGGCGGCGAGGACGCACTGACCTTGCAGGCACGCCCGGCCCGTCAGGGCACCAAGAGCCCTTGGATCCAAACCGGGATCAGCTGGCGCAATGTTGCCTTTGATGCGCGCTTCTCCAAGAAGCAGCGTCGTGCGGTCGTTGAGCTGGACCGGTTGCGTGAACACGTTGAACACGATACTTATCGCCATTCGTGGGATCCCAAGGAGTGGATCTCCTTGATGGATCTTCCAGGCCAGGACCTGCTGGATGCGTTCGAAGCCCTGCATGAAGCTGGAGTGCAGATCGTCAACGGCGGTTCTACGGCCAAGGCCCCGGTGGAGTTCAGCGAGCAACCAGCCATGGCACACGTGGATGTGCGTCGCGGTGAACATGGCCTGAGCATGGAGGGGAAGCTGCGCGGGCCGAGCGAAGAGCACGTCTACCTCTTGCCGATAGGCACGCCGCCGACCTTGTTGGCTTACGCATCCAGCCCCTTGCCCAAGGCCAGGGAAATCGGTTTGGCCCGGTTCGCTGAACCGGTCACGAAGGAACTGGCAACATTTATTGAATCCGGTGCGCAATCCATCCCGCAGGAAGGCGTTGAGCTTTTCGAGCGCCAGCACCTGGACCGATTGCGCCTGATGGCACCGTTGAAGAGCGAGGATGACAGCTACAGCATCCCTGTTCCAGCACGCCCCAGCCTCAAGCTGTCCCTGGAGAGCATCCGAACTCCGCTGACCGTGAGCTATTCCTGGGAGTACGCCTCCGCGGGCCCCCGCCAGTATGCCGTGGAAAAGGAAATTGCAGCTTCGGTGCAGGATAAGCTCGGCGCGCAGGCTTTCTTGGGGCAACTGACCTCTTCAGGAATATTCCCGCCGAAGGAATTCAGCACGTCCGAATCCATTGAATTCTTGGTCTACGCATTGCCGCTGTTGGCAGAGCATCCCGATGTGGTCGTTGAAGAGCAGAACAGGCTGCCGAAGTACCGGATCAGCCACGCGCCGGCCACTGTCAGTGTCGAAGCCGGCGAAAGCACGGGGGACTGGTTCGACTTGTCTGTGGAAGTGCTCCTGGACGAGACCAAGGTCCCTTTCCCACTGCTGCTGGAGGCCTTGACCAAGCAAGATGAGTACCTCGTTCTCGATGACCTTACGGTGATCCCGATTGATGGTGCAGATTTCACGCAGCTGCGCCAGCTGATATCCGAGACCGGGGAGCTGGGCACGGTGCAAGGCGATACGATCCGCATCCACAAGTTGAGCATCGACTGGTGGCAAGAACTGGTGGATCTGGGCATTATCGAAGCCCAGCACAACCAGTGGCTGCAGACCATGAAGGAGCTGCAAAGCGGCGAAGAAATGCAGCCGGTCCAACTAGCGGAAACCTTCGACGCTGAACTGCGCCCATATCAGGGACACGGCCTTTCCTGGCTCAACTTCTTGCGTACCCATGATCTCGGTGGCGTCCTTGCCGACGATATGGGTCTGGGCAAGACCGTCCAGCTGCTGGCTTGCCTTGAACAAGCGCGCGTCGAGGATCCTGCCCAGAAATTCTTGGTGCTGGCTCCTACCTCGGTGGTGGGCAACTGGATCAATGAGGCGCAGCGGTTTGCGCCGCAGATGAGCGTCACCGGCATCACTTCAACAGCCAGAAAGAGCGGCCAAAGCATGGCTGCGCAGATCGGTGATGCCCAGCTGGTAGTTACCAGCTACACGATCTTCCGCCTGGCCTATGAGGATTTTGAAGCCGCCGGCTTCAACGTCATGATCATGGACGAGGCCCAGCAACTGAAGAACCATGCCTCCAAAGGCTATAAGCAGGCCCGGCAGCTGCCTGTGCCGTGCAAATTCGTGGTCACTGGCACTCCCATGGAAAACAACCTTCTGGAACTGTGGGCGTTGGTCTCACTGGCTGCACCAGGCCTGCTGGGCGGTGCGAAGTCCTTCAAGGACAACTACCAGAAGCCAATTGCCGATGGAGACCAGGAGCGCCTGGAGCGACTGAAGAGCCGACTGCGTCCGTTCGTGCTGCGCCGTACCAAGGAACAGGTCGTTCCAGAGCTGCCGGCGAAGACCGAGCAGGTTCTGGAAGTCGAACTGGAGCCGGGGCACCGCAAAGCCTATGACCGCCGCTTCCAGCGTGTGCGGCAAGAAGTCCTGGGCCTGGTTGACGACGTTGATTCGAATCGCTTCCAGATTCTCCAATCGCTGACCTTGCTGCGCCAGCTGGCCTTGGATCCGTCCTTGGTAGGCGAGGGCGATGCCCCGAGCGTGAAGCTGGAAATGCTGCGCGAACTCATGGGGGACGCGGTTTCTGAAGGGCATAAGATTCTGGTCTTCAGCCAATTCACCAGCTTCTTGGCCAAGGCGCGCGACGTCGCAGAAGAGCTGGGCATCGAGCACGGATACCTTGACGGATCCACCACTGGCCTTCGGCGCAAGGAACTGATTGACGGTTTCAGCGAAGGAGATTTCCCGGTCTTCTTCATCTCGCTGAAGTCCGGCGGCTTCGGCATTAATCTCACTTCCGCCGACTACTGCATCTTGCTGGACCCATGGTGGAACCCGCAGGCTGAAGCCCAGGCTATTGACCGGGCCCATCGCATTGGGCAAACTCGTCCGGTCTATGTGTATCGCTTGGTGGCAAAGGACACCATCGAATCCAAGGTGCTCGCGCTGCAGGCCAAGAAGACGCAGCTGTTCAATGATGTCCTGGGAGAGACTGCCCAAGCCGCGCAGAGTGCGGCGTTAAGTGCCGATGATTTCCTGGCGCTGATGGAATGAGCCTAAAAAGCTGAAGCCTTGGAAACCACAAGGTCTCCAAGGCTTCAGCTGATGATCGGGAACTAGAGAATCTGTTCAAAGCTGTCGTTGAGGCGGTGCAGGAGATCTCCAAAATTCTTCAGTTCGGAGGCTTCCCATTCCTTGAGCTGGCGGCGCAGTTCCTCACGCAGCGTGTTACCGCTGGAGCGCCACTTCTCCTTGGCGATTTCTGTTGCCGAGACCAGCTGGGCCCGGCCATCGGAAGGATCCTGGGTGCGGGTGACAAGGTCCAGAGACTCGAGGTGCTGCACGAGGCGGGAAATAGTTGCCTTATCCAGACGCAGCTTTTCTGCGAGTGCTCCCTGTTGCTGGGCTTCATCACGGATGACCACTGCAAGCAAGCGGTACCCCGGATCCTGCAGGTCCGGGTGGATGATCTTGGCGCGACGGATCAGCATCTGGCGGGCGCGCAATAAGATGGCGGTGAATTCTTCTTCGACCGTCTGCATCAGTTCTTCTTCTTGCATACGAACCATTCTAAAGATTAATGGCCAATAAGTCTGATTTTGGACTCCGCAGCCGTTCGGAGCCGAAGTGTTGAACGCACTGCGAATCCCCAGCTGAGCGTAATTAATGGCTTGGAAAAGACTGGCCAGACAACGCCTGATGCCTGCAAAGCCGTACAGTTCCACTTCTCCGGCGCAGCTTAGGAACGACTTGCCAATTGCATTCGTGATTAGAGAAGCAATAGATTTCCGCCGCCGCTCAGAAGCAGAGCAAGAAAGCCATGGCCTCCGTTGCCGCTGGCGTTGGACCCAACGTGGTGCGGCGAATCTGTCCGCACTGTCCACGGGCCTCTTGGAGAGCATTGAGGGTCTTGCATGAATTGGATATCGGGATTCATGAAAATAAAGCTTGACGCTTCAACTAATGGTTGGTAGTTTTTAATCATGAATCAGCTATCCGATACCCCTCCCGTCTTGTTCCTTAGCCATGGTGCACCGCCACTCGCCGACGACCAGCGCTGGACCCAGGAGCTGGCTAGCTGGTCCGGCACTTTCGAGAAGCCGAAAGATATTCTGATGATCTCCGCGCACTGGGAAAATGCGCCGGTGACGCTGAGTGCTACCCAGCAGAAGAACGAATTGGTCTACGACTTCTGGGGCTTCGACCAGAAGTACTACGACGTTCGCTACGATGCGCCAATGGCGCCCGGGCTGGCCAATGAAGTCGAACGGCTGACCTCGGCCTATGGCCATCACGTGGAGCGCGACGAGACGCGTGGACTGGACCATGGCGCCTACGTGCCGCTGAAGGAAATGTTCCCGGATGCGGATGTACCTGTGGTGCAGATGTCCATGCCAACACTGGATCCTGCAGGACTCTTTGATCTGGGCAAGAGCTTGGCACCCTTGCGCGAGCGGGGAACCTTGATCGTTGGCTCCGGATTCACCACCCACAACTTGCGCTGGTTCAACCCAGCCGGCGGGCCGGATTCGGCGCCGCCATCGGCCTCCAGCGAGTTCGACCACTGGGCTGAGGAGGCGATGGTCCGCGGGGATGTGGACTCGATCCTCGACTTCCTGCACAAGGCCCCGGCGGCCCGTGAAGCGCACCCTCGCTCGGAGCATTGGGCTCCGCTGTACGTTGCGCTGGGAGCGGCATACGCCTCGGGTGGAATCGATGCCAAGACGGCAATTGACGGTTTCTGGTACGGCCTGTCCAAGCGCTCCTGGACCTTGAGCTAGGCGATCTCCCTATCTTTCCCGCAGCAAGCGCGGCACCGATTGGTGCCGCGCTTGCGCACGTAATAGTGGACTTTTCTGGTCGATCCTCTAGCTGGCGTCTACCGATGCATCATCAATGCGGAACAAGGTAGCCTGCGAGCTGTCTTCCACGCCCTTGAAACGTAAAGTAACGGTCTTACCGCGGAAGTTGTTCAGGTCAACAGCCTGCAGTTCGTAGGACGAGCCGGCATCCAAGTTCGACCAGGTGCCCACGTTGTAGGTTCCGTAGCCGTCCAGAACCTGTACGGTCAGCTTGTCGTACTGGCTATAGGCAGTAGTTTCATTGGTCAGCACATGCAGGTAGAACTCCAGCTGCGCATTGGTGGCATCTGCCGGGATGGCGACCTTCTGGTCCAGGGTGTAGGTGTTGGAATTGCCCCAACCATTCAGCCCAGCTAATCCGCTGCCGGAGCGGGCTGCCGAGCCGGACTCGAAGGTGTCGGCGCGGTTGGCGGTCCAGTAATCCGCCCCGTTCTCGAAGCCAGCATTCTTCAGCAGGTTGCCGCTTGGCTCCGGGGTTGGTGTTGGGTTTCTGCCGTCCAGGGCATTCATGATCTTGGCGGCATCCACCAGTCCGGCGCCGCAACCGATGCTGCAACCGCCTGGCATCGCGCGGGTGCCCTGCTTCAACGCAGTTTCCACGGAGGCGGGGGACATCCCAGGGTCTGCCGACTTCATCAGTGCGACCATGCCCGCTACGTGCGGGGTGGCCATGGAAGTGCCCTGGTAGAAGGCATAGCCCTGGCTGGATGGAGTAGTGGTGCCGGTATTGATGGTGGACAGCACGCCTTGGCCGGCGTAGCGGGTGTCGCCACCAGGTGCGGTGACGTCAACGGCCGAGCCGTAGTTCGTGTAGTACGACGGAGCGCCCGAAGGGTTGCTTGCCGCTACGGTAATGACGTTTTCGCAGTTGGCCGGGCGGGAATTCGAAGCGTTCTGGCTTTCGTTGCCGGCGGCAACTACCACCGAGGTGCCGCGCGAAACCGCGGCGTTGATGGCCGCCTGGTAGGTAGTTCCGCAAGCGCCGCCACCGCCCAGGGACATGTTGATGGTGTCTGCCGGGGTTGGGTTATTGGCAATTCCCGGGACCGCACCGCCCGAAGCCCAAATGATGGCATCGGCGATATCGGACAGGCTGCCGCCGCACTTGGCCAGGACGCGGACCGGCTGGATCTTGGCATCCGGTGCAACTCCGGCCACGCCGCTGGAGTTGTTGGTGACTGCGGCTACGGTGCCGGCCACGTGGGTGCCGTGCCAAGAGGAATTGCCCGAGTAGCTGCCGCCGCATTCACCAGCGGCGTACCAGTCGCCCTCATCCTGGGGGTTCGCGTCGCGGCCGTTGCCGTCGCGGGCCGAGGCAGAGCTGGAGACGAAGTCGTAGCCGGAAACGATGTTGGCGTTCAGGTCCGAGTGCGAGGTGATGCCGGTATCCAGGACTGCGACGATGCTGCCCTCGCCGGTGGCGATGTCCCAGGCCGAAGGCAAGCGCATCCCGTTGGTGCCGCTGTAGTGCCACTGCTCGCCGTACCGGGTGTCGTTAGGCGTCATGGAAATCTTCATGATGGCATCGGGTTCCACCGATTCCACGAGACCAGACTGCGCAATATCGGCCATGAACTCCTTGGCGCCGTTGCCCTTGAGTTTCTTGTCGGCCTTCACCACGAAGCTGCCGGTGGCCATGGCTCGCATTTCCTTGACGGTAACGCCTGCTGCCTTGGCTGCTTTGCCCCAGGCCTTGGCGCGGGAGGACTTGCCCGTCTGCGTGGCTGAAGCCTTGTAGGTGACGATGAACTGGTCGTAGGCCTCGCCTGATTGCACCGAACCGATCTTGACCTTGTCTTCGCCATTTGCCTTGGGGAGGGACTTTTCAGCGGGAGCCGACACGGGGGAGGCGGTAGCTGGCAAGGCGCCAGCGCCGAAGCCGCTCATGCCGATCACTACGGCCGCGGAGACGGCCAGGGTTCTCCGAAGAGGGGTAGAAAAACGTGCCATTGATGTTCTCCTTGTAGGGTTTTTGGGCGCACAAAGGTCGGTGATCAATCGATGTGGTGTGTGCCGGTAGGAGCGTAACTGCTCGGCAACTCCTAAAGGAAGTACTTCTCAAATAAATCTTTTATATTCGCTCATGTACTAAAAAGGTGTTTCACATATTTCTGTGGAACTATCCCGGCGGACTCGCAGATTCGAAAAATGAATGATGGTTATCTGCATGTTTGGGGAGTTCGAAATTTTCAGATCCGCACTGACCATGGAAAACACATAATTATTTGCATAGCGAACGCTATCTTTCCGAAGTTGTTTCACGCTAGAAGTACATTCCGGGATCCAGCTCTCCTGGCGTCGAAGCCGTGTTCCAAGCGTGATAGGTATCTTGGCTAATTCATTGAATAAATGGGGTCCCTCCGGATTCGGCACCGTGCGATGGCCGATAGCGCCTTGGTTGCCAGCTCATCGGCTGGAGGCTTCGCCAACTAATCAGTTCCGCCGAGTTACCCTTCGGGAGACAGCTGGCAACGGCTTGCTTCGGCAAGCTCAAGATGCCCACCGGAGCGAATACCGGTGCTGCACGTATCTAGCCCAGCAAGAAGGCAATGACCAGCACACTGGGAAAGGTCAGCAGGGTGCTTGCCAGCACCACTTCGCGCGGCACGGCGACGGGCAGCTTGAATTGCTGGGCAAACAGCAAGACGTTTTGCGCGGTTGGAAGCGCCGCCATGATCACCACTCCGATAAGTTCGATTCCGGATAGGCCGAAAACGAAGCGGGCTACGAGCCAGGCGAGCAAAGGCATGAAGAACACCTTGAACGCGGTCGCCAGATAGATTTCGCCGCGCAGGTTCTTATCTGACAATGGACGCTGGCCGTATAGCGCCATTCCAAAGGACATCAGCAACAGGGGGATGGATGCGTCGCCAATCATTTGCACTGGCGCACGAATGACTTCGGGCAGTGCCAGGCCAAAGAAGGAGAACACCGCACCGAGGAAGGTCGCAATAGTGACAGGGTTGGCGATGGACTTGAGGATCATTTTCGCACCGGGCAGGCTATCCGCGCCACCCGACTTGGCGCGGGAGAGCACCGCGAACATGCACAGGTAGACGGGAGCGATGATCAGCAACTGCGCGATGAGCACCGACACTACGGGACTGGTGCTGCCCACCGCATAAAGGGCCAGCGGCACACCGATATTTCCAGCATTCACATAACTCGTGGACATGGCCGCAACGGGCAGCCGACGAGCTGGAGTCTTGAAGACCAGCCGCGCGACCAAGGCATAAGCGGAGCCGGTCAGCACGGCAACCATCAAGGCTATCGGGGTGAATACACCAACCACCGCATGCAGATCGGTGCTGGCAAGCAGAGTGAACATCAGGGCGGGGTTGGTGATGTAGAAGATGAGCGGGGTCAGCCCCTGGGCAATGGCCGCGCGTTGTCGCGGCAGTGCGACCGACGTCAGCAGGCCGATGCCGATGAGGATCAAGACAACGGAGAATCCCTGTAGAACTCCTTGCATATTGCCTTTCCCGCCCGGTACTGGTGTTCCCAGCTCCGGGGCTTCTCGAAGCCGTGGACGGCGAGGGTGCGAAAGCTCCCTCTACCGTCCACGGTGCATTATTCAGATTCCCTGGCAGCCTGTCAGCGAACCAGCGCGGGACTCTTCGAATCGAAGGTCCAGCCGGGAATCAGGTATTGCATGGACACCGAGTCGTCACGCGAGCCCAACCCATGTTCCAGGTACAGTTCGTGGGCTTGGGCGACCCGATCCATGTCCAGGCTGACACCCAAGCCGGACCGCTGCGGAACCTTGATCTCTCCGTCCCGAATCACCAATGGTTCCTCGGTCAGGCCCTGTCCATCCTGCCAGATCCAGTGGGTATCGAGTGCCGTGATCTCGCCCGGAGCAGCGGCGCCGACCTGGGTGAACATCGCCAGCGAGATGTCGAAGTGGTTGTTCGAGTGCGACCCCCAAGTCAGTCCGAACTCGTTGCACAGCTGGGCAACACGCACTGAACCGGACATGGTCCAGAAATGCGGATCTGCCAGGGGGATGTCTACCGCATTGGTGCGCACCGCGTGCGCCATTTCTCGCCAGTCAGTCGCAATCATGTTCGTGGCGGTCTGCAGACCGGTCGCCCTGCGGAATTCGCTCATGACCTCGCGGCCCGAGAAGCGGCCCTCAGGGCCGCACGGATCCTCGGCATAGGCCACCACTCCACGCATGCGCTTGCCAAGCCGGATAGCATCTTCGAGCAGCCAGCCGCCATTGGGGTCAAGCGTGATCCGGGCTTCGGGGAAGCGTTCCTTCAAAGCGATGACAGCATCGACCTCGGAGTCCCCGTCCTGGACGCCGCCCTTCAGCTTGAAATCCTTGAACCCGTAACGGGCCTGAGCCGCCTCGGCCAGGCGCACCACGGCTTCTGGTGTCATGGCTTCCTCGCGGCGCAAGCGCTCCCAGTCGTCGTTGCCCTGCGGTTCGCGCAGATACGGCAGATCCGTCGTATCCGGGTTGCCCACGTAGAACAGGTAGCCGAGCATCGGAACCGCGTCGCGCTGCTGCCCGTCGCCGAGCAGTTCGGCCGCCGGCACTCCGAGGAACTGGCCGTGCAAATCCAGCAGTGCAGACTCAAGTGCGGTGACTGCGTGCACGGTGGTGCGCAAATCGAAGGTCTGTGCACCGCGTCCGCCGGAATCGAGGTCTGCGAAGCGGGCTGCCACCTGGCGCAGCAGCGAACGGTAAGTCGCCACAGGGGCGCCGGTAATCAGTGTGCCGGCCTCCTCTATGGTCGAACGGATCGCTTCGCCGCCAGGTACCTCGCCGAGGCCCGTGCAGCCCTCGGAGTCAGTGATGATGGCGATATTGCGGGTGAAGAACGGCCCGTGCGCCCCGGAGAGGTTCAGCAGCATGGAGTCGTGCCCGGCGACCGGGATGACCTTCACCGAGGCAATGGTGGGCTGGGAAGTCATGGACTATTCGCCTTTCGCCTGCAGGACGCCGTCGATCCGGCGGGTCAGCTTCCACGGATTGTCTTCCGCGATGGGCTTGGGCAAGAGCGCTTCCGGGAGGTTCTGGTAGGCGACCGGGCGCAGGAAGCGCTCGATGGCCAGGGTGCCCACCGAGGTGGTCCGCGGGTCGGACGTTGCCGGGAACGGACCTCCGTGCACCATCGCGTGGCCCACTTCCACACCGGTTGGCCATCCGTTGACCAGGATGCGCCCGACCTTGGTTTCCAGCGTCCCGATGATCTGCCCTGCGGCTTCGTGATCCGAATCGTCCAGCTGCAAGGTGGCGGTGAGCTGGCCTTCCAGCCGGCCCAGCGCGGTTTGCAGCTGTGCGGCATCGGCGTAGCGAATCACCAGCGAGGCGGCTCCGAAGATTTCGTCTTGCAGCACCGGGTTGGCCAGCAGCTGCTCCACTCCAGCGGTGTAGATGGCTGGTGCCGGAGCGTTCTCGGTTGCCCCTTCGGTGCCACGGCCCAGCAGTTCGACACCGTCCTGGCTGCCGAGCGCTTGGACACCAGCGGTCCAGGAATTGTAGATTCCCTCGGTGAGCATCGTCTGCCCGGAAGTTTCCGGTGCCTGGCCGCTGACGGCGCGGGCGAATGCGTCGCCGGCAGCTCCGGTGGGAACAAAGACGAGTCCCGGTGCGGTGCATAGCTGCCCGGAAGAGCCGACAACAGAAGCCAAGTAGGCCTTGGCTTGCACAACGGGATCCTGCGCCAAGGCTCCCTCGAAGAAAATCACCGGGTTGATGGAGCTCATTTCGGCATACACCGGGATGGGTTCCGGTCGCGCGGCCGCGGCGGCCATCAGGGCGGTGCCGCCGGCCCGCGAACCGGTGAAGCCCACGGCCTTGATGGCCGGATCCTTCACCAGCGCCTGGCCGATCGACGCGCCGGGGCCATAAACCAGGGAGAAGACTCCCGGGTGCAGCCCGAAGTCGGCGACGGCCTTGCTGATGGCATGGCCAACAATCTCGCTGGTTCCGGGGTGCGCATTGTGGGCCTTGAAGACCACCGGGCAGCCGGCCGCCAGCGCGCTGGCGGTGTCGCCGCCGGCGGTGGAGAACGCCAGCGGGAAGTTCGACGCGCCGAACACCGCGACCGGGCCCACCGGGATCTTGCGCTGCCGGATGTCCACGCGCGGGGCTGGGGTGCGCTCGGGCAGGGCCGGATCCACGCGCACGCCGTGCTGGTCGCCCTGGCGAACGACCTGCGCGAACAGGCGCAGCTGTCCGGTGGTGCGTCCGCGCTCGCCGGTCAGGCGCGCCTCGGGCAAGCCGGTTTCGGCCATGGCGCGAGCGACCAGTTCGGCGCCCACTGCCTCGATGTTCTCCGCGATGGCTTCCAGGAACTCTGCGTGCTTCGACGGTTCCAAGGACCGGAAGGACTCGAAGGCCTCGGCCGCCGCAGCGGTGGCCAGCTTCAGCTGCTGCTCATCGATGAGGCTGTAGGCAGGTTCCAGGCGCTCGTTGGTCGCCGGGTTATAGCCGTTGACCTTGCGCCCGTTGCCTTCGGTGCTGGCGCCGGCGAGGATGGACTGGCCGGTGAGGTTCTGCGTGGTTGTGCTCATGAATTGCTCCTGAGTCGACTGATTGGTGTGTCGTAAAGTGCCAGTGCTGGTTAGAGGCTCGCGCCGGCGGGAACGATGCCTGCCTGCTGGATCAGCGCGGACAGGTCCGCCAGGTCCTGCTCGGTCAGATCCTGCAGCGGCGGGCGCACCGAGCCGGAGTCGCGGCCGATGGCCTTCAGCCCGCCCTTGACGATGGATACGCCGTAGCCCTTGACGCGGTCGCGGATTTCCAGGTACGGCAGCACGAAGCGGTTCAGCTTCTCGTTGACCGCCTTCAGGTCCTGGGCGCGCACATCCTTGTAGAAGTCCAGCGCGAATTCCGGAACGAAGTTGTACATGGCCGAGGAGTAGGTGCTCATGCCCAGCTGCAGCAGCGGCAGCGCGAAGGTCTCCGCGGTAGGCAGCCCGCCCAGGTAGAACAGGCGGTCGCCGTTTTTGGCGTACACCTTGGTCAGGTGCTCGATGTCGCCCAGCGCGTCCTTGAAGCCGATGAAGTTCTCGTGGTTATCGGCCAGCCGGGCCACGGTGTCCGCCGAATAGATCGCGTTGGCGCGGTTGTAGACGATTACGCCGGTCGTCGTCGATGCGCAGATGGCCGACGCGTGCTGGTAGAGCCCTTCCTGGTCGCATTCGGTCAGGTACGGCGGCAGCAGCAGCAGGCCCTCGGCCCCTGCGGCCTCGGCGTCTTGCGCATTCTGGATGGCCTGCTTGGTCGAACCGCCGGCCGAGGCCAGCACCGGAACCTTGGAGCCGGCTTCTTCCACTGCCATGCGGACCACACGCGAGGCCTCTGCCGGGGTCAGCGTGAAGCCTTCGCCCGTGCCTCCGGCGGCGAACAGTCCCGCGACATCGAAGCTGGACTGCCAGGCCAGGTGGTTGCGGTACGCGGCCTCGTCGATTTCCAGGTTCGCGTCGAATGCGGTGACCGGGAAGGAGAGCAACCCGTCCTTGAGCTTGGAGGCAAGTTCGGCGGGGGTGTACTGGGCCATGGTTTGTTCCTTTGACTGGTTCCCACCTCAGGCGAGACGGGAAAGCTGGGGGCGGTGCATTGGTATTACCCTCAGCCTAGGAACCCTCTATGATGCCTGTCCAAGCCCATATTTGTATTGTTTGATACCTACTGTGCATCATTCAGCGTGCAGCGCGTGGCGCACGATCGAGACCACCCGTTCCAGCGCCGGATTGCGCGAGGACTTGCTCCAGATGGCGTGCAGCTGCACCGGATCGTCGGTAACCTCGCCAAGCCGCAGGTAGCTGACCCCGCCCACGCCCAGCAGCTTGGCACTCTCCGGGACGAAAGCAATACCGCGCCCGGCGGAGACCAGCGCGAGCATGGTCAGCACCTGGCTGACGGTATGGCGCACGTTCTTGTGCTCGATGTCGACGCGGCGCACCACCAGGTCGTAGAAGTAGCGGGCCTTGGTGGGGGAGTGCATGATCAGCGGTTCGTTGCGCAGGTCATCGAACAATACCTCCCGCTGCAGCCGGGCCAGCCGGTGGCCGGAGGGCACTGCCACGTAGAGCCCCTCGGTTAATAGCAGTGCGGATTCGAAGAGCTTCTCGTCGAAGGGCGGGCGGGCTAAGCCCAGATCGATGTCGCCGTCCAGCAGGGCGTCGACCTGCTCGCCGGTCACCATTTCCGACAGCTCCAGGTGCACCTGCGGCATCTGCGCCGAGATTTCTCCCAGCAGCGGGCCGAGCAGGCTGAAGCCCGAGGCCGCGGTGAAGCCGATGCGCAGCTCGCCCAGCTGGCCGGCGGCGATGCGGCGGGCATTGTCCGGGGCACGCTCGGCGGCCACGACCAGCCGGCGGGCATCCTGGAGGAAAGCGTGGCCCGCCGCGGTGAGGGCCACGCGGCGGTTGTCGCGCTCGAGCAGTTCCACGCCGACCGTGCGCTCTAGTTTCTGGATCTGCCGGCTCAGCGGCGGCTGGGTCATGTTCAGCCGCTCGGCGGCACGGCCGAAGTGCAATTCCTCGGCAACGGCAACGAAACTGCGTGCTTGGTCCAGAGTAAACATTTGATACCTTTCTGGAATCATTCTATGCACATTCAACCTTGGACATGCATCACTTCAAGTTTCTACGCTTGACTCCAAGACCAGCAAGGTGAGCTGTCTCACTCGAGGCCTCGGCCGGGGTCCCACACTCGACACCACAGGAGAACTTCCCATGAAAAATCGCTTGACTCGCCGCTCGCTGCTCGCCCTCTCGGCCACTGGCGCGGTACTAGCGCTTTCCGCCTGCGGCGGCAACGTCGGCGGGGGCTCGGCCTCCGCCGAATTCCCCAGCGGCCCCATCACCCTGACCGTCGGCCAGGCGCCTGGCGGCTCCACCGACCTGATCGCGCGCGCCGCGGCGGACGGCATGGCGGATTCCCTGGGCGTGGCCCTGCCCGTGGTGAACAAGCCGGGCGCCAACGGCGCGCTGGCCACCGAAGAAGTGGCGGCCATGGCCCCGGACGGGCAGAACCTCGTGCTGCTCAACGCCTCGTTGATCACCATTACCCCGCTGGCGGTATCCGCGGACGAGGCGGTTTCGCTCGATGACCTCGATGTCCTCATGGGACTGAGCCAGGATGACTACGTCATGGTAGCCAGCACCAAGTCGGGGATGGAGAACTTCGATGACATCAAGAACAGCGGCAAGAAGCTGTCCTTCGGCACTACCGGCGTGGGCACCGGCTCGCAGCTGGCCCAGGAACTGATCCTGGCCCAGGCGGGCATCGAAGGCACCACAGTACCATTCGACTCGGGTTCCCCGGCGCTGACCGCCGTCATGGGCGACCAGGTACAGGTCTCCACAGTGCAGCTGGGCGAAGCCAAGCCGCAGATCGACGCCGGCACCGTCACCCCGATCGTGGTCTTCTCCTCCGAGCGCAACGAGTTCCTTCCCGATGTGCCCACCGCCATCGAGGCAGGCTATGAAGTCCCGGTCTCCCAGTACCGCGCCATCGCAGCCCCGAAGGGCCTGAGCGATGACGCCAAGCAGAAGCTGGTGGCCTCCATCAAGGACGCGGTAGCCACGGACACCTACACCTCGTTCAACGAGAAGAACATGCTGACCCCGAACGAGATTTCCGGCGAGGAGGTCACCGCCGAATGGAACGAGCTGGCCGCGAAGTACAAGGAACTGACCGATGAGTACGACATCTCGCTGGCCGGCAAGTAGCCTCCCGGCAGCCAGCTGATCCGGAACACTTCAAGCACAGGACAAACATCATGCAAGCCAAACACGTTGAACGCCCGCCGGTGACCGCCGCGCCCCGCGCGGAATCCGGCCCGGTGCAGCCCGAGGACGATTCGTCGCCCGAGGCGCTGACCCCGGAGGAACTCGCCGCCCAGTGGGAAGCCGAGGCCCCGGAACCGGCCGGGCCGGTGGCGAACCTTGCCTCCAGCCTGGTGGTGCTCGGGCTGGGCTGCGCCGGCATGGCGCTGTCCGTTGGCCTGGGACTGGGCACCCCCGCGGCGCCCAGCGCCGGGATGTGGCCCTTCATCGTCACGCTGATTGCCTCGGTCATGGCCGTGGTGCAGCTCATCGTGGGCAGGCGCGGCGGGAAGGACGGGGAGAAGTTCAGTGCCATGAGCTGGTACACCGTCATTGGTTTCGCCACCCTGATCCTGATGGTGGTGCTCATGCCGCTGATCGGCTTCGAGATTCCCGCGCTGCTGCTGTGCTTCGTGTGGATGCGCTGGCTGGGCGGTGAGCGCTGGCGCTCTGCCGCCTTGTATTCGGTGCTGGTGGTCGTGGCCTTCTACGCCATCTTCATCGCCGCGCTCGGCACCACGATTCCCCGACTGTTCTAAGTCGCAATTAAAGGTTGACTCCCATGGACTTCTTCGGACCAGTCCTGGACGGCTTCGGCACCGTCCTGGACCCCACAAACCTCTTGTATTGCCTGCTCGGCGTTGTCATCGGCATGCTGATCGGCGTGCTGCCGGGCCTGGGCCCGGCGGCCACGATCGCGATCCTGCTGCCGTTGACCTACGGTGTCGAGCCGGTGACCGCCATCATCATGCTGGCCGGCATCTTCTACGGTGCCCAGTACGGCGGCACGATCACCTCGGTGCTGCTGCGCCTTCCCGGCGAGGCCAGCTCCGTGGTGACGGTCTTCGACGGCTATGTCATGGCCAAGCAGGGCCGGGCCGGCACCGCACTGGGCATTGCCGCCATCGGCTCGTTTATTGGCGGCACGATCGCCATTGTGGGCCTGACCTTCCTGGCTCCGCTGGTGGCCAGTTTCGCGCTGGACTTCGGCCCGCCGGAGTACACGGCGCTGGCACTGCTGGGCATCTTGCTGGTGGCCACCATCTCCGGCGGATCCAAGATCAAGGCGATCATCGCCGCGGCGTTGGGCCTGTTCCTGGCCACGGTGGGTCGCGACGGCTTCACCGGGGCCGAGCGCTTCACCTTCGGCAACCTGTCGCTGGCCGACGGGATCGATTTCGTGCCGATCGCCATGGGCCTGTTCGGCGTGGGCGAGATCCTCTACAACCTGGAGGAGCGGCACCGGGCCGTGTCCGCCCCGCTGAAGGTGGCCAACGTGTGGCCGCGGCGCCAGGACCTGAAGCAGGCCTCCGGGGCGATCGGCCGCGGGTCGGTGCTCGGCTTCTTCCTGGGCATCTTGCCCGGCGGCGGCGCGACGATCTCCTCGCTGGCCTCCTACGCGCTGGAGAAGAAGACCGCCAAGGACCCTACGCGCTTCGGCAAGGGGGCGATCGAGGGTGTCGCCGGACCGGAAACCGCGAACAATGCGGCGGCGACCAGCTCGTTCATCCCATTGCTGACTCTGGGCATTCCTGCGAATGCGACAATGGCGATCATCTTCGGGGCGCTGCTGATCCAGGGGGTTACCCCCGGTCCGCAACTGATCTCCAATGACCCGGAATTGTTCTGGGGCGTGGTGAACTCGATGTATATCGGCAACATCCTGCTGCTGATCATGTCGATCCCGCTGATCGGGGTGTTCGTGCGGATCCTGCGCATCCGCGCCGCGATCCTGGCGCCGATCACGGCGTTGATCACCCTGCTGGGCGCGTACACCATCCGCAACTCCATGTTCGACGTGATGCTGGTGGTCATGTTCGGCGCCGTGGGCTACCTGATGAAGAAATTCGGTTTCGAGCCCGGCCCGCTGGTGCTGGCGTTCGTGCTGGGCAGCCTGCTGGAATCCAACCTGCGCCGATCCCTGCTGGTGCTGGAAGGCGACCCCTCGGGCTTCCTGTCCCGACCCATCTCCGCAACGCTGCTGGTGGTGTTCGTGTTCGTGGCCGTGTGGCCGATGATCAAGTCCGCCATCGATCAGCGCAAGAACCGCTTGGTGGCCGTGCAGGCCGTAAAGGAAAAGGAAAACGCATGAGCATCATCGTGGGATACGTCCCCACCCCAGTAGGGCAGGCCGCCGTCGACGCGGCCATCGTCGAGGCGAAGCTGCGCGCCGAACCGTTGCTGATCGTGAACTCCTCGCGCGAGGGGTCGCTGGTGGACAAGCACACCGCTTCGCCCGAGGACCTGGAACGCGTGCTGCTAGCTGCCGCCGCGGCGGGAATCGAGGCTCGCATCGTGGAGTCCAGCTACCGTGATGACCTGACCGAGGAGTTCCTCGGGCTGGCCGAGAAGCACGAGGTGTCCTTGATCGTCATCGGGCTGCGCCAGCGCAGCCAGGTGGGCAAGTTCATCATGGGCTCGCACGCCCAGCGAATCCTGCTGCAGGCGCAGCACCCGGTGCTGGCCGTCAAGGCCGGCTGACCCGCTACCGCACCGCTGCCAAGGGCCGCGGAAGGCTTCAACGGAAGCCTTCCGCGGCCTTTGCGCGTCCACGGTCCGGTGGCTCCTCAATGGTTGCAGCGCTTCAACTACTGTGAGGCTCGTCACTCAATGCACGGTTCCCGGGGAGTGCCGAAACGCCGTGCCGAATGCGCTACCGGGCGCGGAGTGCCGGAATGTCGCGGGATCGCGGGGATGGCCGCCACCTGGGCACGCAACGCGATGCCGGCTGGGTATCAAAACATGCGGATCGAGTCTTGGACGGGAGTGATCCCGGCTTACTAACGTGACTACAGGCACATGGCGATATGCGGCAGCTCACGTAAACCCGGGCCCCCGCCGCCACCCGCGATGCCGAGATTCCACCCTTTCCAAAGTATTCCCCAGATCGGAGCCCCTTTATGCCCCTGCTTGTCGTAGCGCTGGCGGTAGTCGTGCTGCTGATCCTCATGATGAGGTTCAAGCTCAACGGATTCATCGCCCTGATCCTCGTCGCCACCCTCGTGGCCTTCTGGGCCGTCGCCACCGGATCGCTGAGCGTGGACGGCGAGCCCGCGGGCGTCGCTGACATCCCGGAGATCATCACCGAGGGCCTGGGCGGGCAGCTGGGAAGCACCGCCGTCGTCATCGGCCTAGGCGCCATGATTGGCCGCGTCATGGGCGACGCCGGGGCGGCGCAGCGCATTGCCCGCAAGATCCTCTCGGTCTTCGGCGAGCGTGGCGTGCAGTGGGCCATGATCATTTCCGCGATGCTGATCGGCGTGACCATGTTCTACGAGGTCGCGTTCGTGATCCTGGTGCCGGTCGCCTTCACCCTGGTGCGCGCCACCAAGGTCAACCTGCTGTGGGTGGGCCTGCCCATGTCCATCTCGCTGTCCACCATGCATTCCTTCCTGCCCCCGCACCCGGGTCCGACCGCAGTGGCCGGGCTGTACAACGCATCGGTCGGATTGACGCTGGCCTACGGCCTGCTCATTGCCATTCCGGCCGGTGTGGCCATTGCGATGGCCTGGCCGCGGCTGTCCTTCGTGCGGCAGATGAACCCGCAGATGCCCTCGGGGCTGCTCGCGGAAAAGGACTTCGCCGACGACGAGCTGCCCTCGGGCGCCTTGTCCTTCCTGGTGGCGCTGCTGCCCATCGTGCTGATTGCCGGTTCGGAAATCCTGCGCATGACCGTGACGCTGAGCAAAGAGGCCGACGATGTGCTCGCGCTGCTGGGCTCTGCGGAAATTGCGTTGCTGATCGCCCTGCTGGTGGCGATTGCCGCCTTCGGCCCGCTGAACAACCGTTCCATGGCGCAGGTCGCCAAGTCGATGAGCGAGGCCGCACGGGCCATGGCCATGATCCTGCTGGTCATCGGCGCCGGCGGCGCCTTCAAGCAGGTGCTGGTTTCCGCCGGCATTGCCGACTACATTGCGGACACCACTGCGGGGTGGAATCTCAGCCCGCTGTTCCTCGCCTGGATCATTGCGGTGATCCTGCGCATCGCGCTGGGATCAGCTACGGTGGCGGTATCGACCGCCGCCGGCATCGCTGCACCGCTGGTCGCGGCCACCGGAGCGTCGCCTGAGCTGATGGTGCTGGCCACCGCCTGCGGCTCGATCGCCTTCAGCCACGTGAACGACCCGGGCTTCTGGATGTTCAAGGAGTATTTCAACCTCAATGTCGGGCAGGCGCTCGCGGTGCGCACCACCTACACCACGACGTTGGCGGTACTCGGGTTGCTCGGGGTCTTCGCACTGGACCTGGTGATCACCTAGGCCCGGTACGGAACTTTGAAGGAAAGACCTCTCGGCGACATGGAGCTGATGGCAGCTGCCACGGCCAGCCGGAGGTCTTTTCCGCGTCCCGGCCCTAATGCGCGGGGCCGAGCCCCGCTTCGGATTGCAGCCGCAGCATGGAGTTGCCCAAATGCATGCGCATGGCCGCGGCCGCCATGTGCGGGTCGCCGGAGGCAATGGCATCACGCACGGTGCGGTGCTCTGCGGCCACCGAACCCAGCCGGTCGGCGGTGATCGTGTCGGCCGAATCCAGCCGGCCGCGCGGCATCGCGATCATGGAGGGACCGAAATTCTCCACAGCCTGGCCGAAGTAGGGATTGCCGGTAGCCCTGGCCACGGCCAGGTGGAACTCGAAATCGCAGCTCATGCTCACCGCCGCATTGCCCGCTGCGGCCTCGAAGCCCCGCAGGGCCTGGTCCATTGCGGACAAATCCTGCGCGGTGCGGGAGCGGGCCGCGACGGCGGCGGCCTCGGTCTCGAAACCCACCCGGTACTCGATCAACTGGCGGCGTTCCTCGACGGTCCGCGGAACCAGTGCCTGGGCGGCAGGCTCGGCGGGCGGTGGAGGAGTCAAAGCGAAGCTGCCCGCGCCGCGCCGCGTGTAGACCAGCCCTTCGGCCTGCAGCCGGGTGATGGCCTCGCGGACCACGGTGCGCGATACCCCGTGCTCGGCGATCAGCTCGTTCTCGCTGGGCAGCTTCTGTCCCGGAGGGATGGCCCCGCCGCTGATCTGCGCGCGCAGGTGCCCGACCAAGGCCGATGCCAGATTGGGTTTGGCGTTGTGCATGCTTAAAGGATAAGCGCCGGAACCGCCTGGCAGGCGGTTCCGGCGCGAAGGTCCAGTCATGGGGACTCAGGCGGTGCCGAATTGCGCGGTTTCGGTGGTCCACGCGCGGGCCTGGTCGCTCAGGGTGAAGCCGAGCCCTGGCCTGTTCGGAACGATCATCCGGCCGTCCTTGGTTTCCAAGTGCTCATTGAACAGCGGGTCGAGCCAGTCGAAGTGCTCCACCCAAGGCTCGCGTGGGTAAGCTGCTGCCAGATGCAAGTGGATTTCCATTGCGAAGTGCGGTGCCAGATCCAGCCCAGCCTGGTCAGCGAAAGTTGCCAGTCTCTGGAACTGGGTGATGCCACCAACCCGGGGAGCGTCAGGCTGGATGATGTCGCAGGCGCGTGCGGCAATCAAGCGTTCGTGCTCGGATACCGAAGCAAGCATCTCTCCTGTGGCTATTGGCGTATCCAGGGCAGCGGTCAGGGCCGCATGGCCTTCAGCATCGTAGGCATCCAGCGGTTCTTCGATCCAGACGAGGTTGAACTCCTCGAGCCTGCGCCCCATGCGCAATGCGGTAGCGCGGTCCCATTGCTGGTTGGCGTCGACCATGAGCGGGAAATCCGGGCCAATATGCTCGCGCACTGCGGCAACCCGGCGCAGGTCTTCGGCGCTGTCCGGCAGGCCGACCTTGATCTTGATGCCGCCGATCCCTTCCTCGATGGACTGGGTAGCCCGATCCTTGACCTCCTCGATGCTGGCGTTCAAGAAGCCGCCGGAAGTATTGTAAGTGCGCACCGAATCGCGGTGGGAGCCGAGGAACTTGGCTAGCGGAAGCCCGGCGCGCTTGGCCTTCATATCGTAGAGCGCGATATCAAGTGCGGCCAGCGCCTGGGTCGCCACACCAGAGCGGCCCACCGAAGCGCCGGCCCAGAGGAGCTTGGTGTACAACTTGGCGATGTCACTTGGATCTTCGCCAATCATCGCTTGTGCGACTTCCTTGGCATGGGCGTACTGTGCAGGACCGCCAGCCCGCTTGGAGTAGGAGAACCCGAAACCCTCATGGCCCTGTTCCGTGGTGATCTCCGCGAAGAGGAAGACCACTTCGGTCATTGGCTTCTGGCGGCCGGTGAAAACTTTCGCATCTGAGATCGGTGTGGCCAGCGGCAACCGGGCTGTTGAAAGCTTGACGTGGCGGATGGCATCGGGGGTATAGGTCATGGCGGAAATCTCCTGTGGGGAACGCTGTGGGGGTTAGCTCATTTAATTACTTATCCTATAAGTAAGGAACTTATTACACAAGTGATTTTTCGAGTGTTTCCCTCGGGGCCTGCTGCCCCTGTCCGCTCTCTGGCCGAATGCGCCGTGAGCTGCTGCTCGGATGCTTGAAGCCGCGGAAGGTTCCCGTCTGGACGGGGCGCTCCAGGCAGTCATGGACTGTCCGCATTTCCCGAAACGCCTATTGCCTGGCCGGATCACCTACCCTTCGCAAGGCGCAGTGGTCAAGACCAGATGCTTGAGAGCATGGTTTTCAAGAACGACTGGATCCGGGGTGAAACCGAGCCCGGCTTCCGTTGGCAGGCGGATCGTACCCTCGTCAGTGAGCTTCCCTTGATGCGGCGCATGCCAAGGGTGGAGCTGGGTTTCCCAACCGAGGAAGGGGATTTCCAATTCCGGACGGAGCGACCCGTTGGCAAGCTGGACTTCCTGGTCTGCGGCGATCAGCTGCGCGGTGGCCAGAAGGGCCGGACCGTAGTAGAAGCAGTGTGGCACTACATGGACATTAAGCCGCTGACCCGCCTCGCGAATTTTGAGCATGGCGCTGAGTCCGCCAATCTTTCCGACGCTAGGCTGGGCAAACTGCAGGGCGCCGAGCTCCATATCCGAGGTCAGCCCCTGGACCCCTGAATGGTTTTCTCCACCGGAGACGTTGCCGAAACGAGCATTGAGGGCGGCTAGTGATTGCGAATCATCTGGCGGGAAGATCGGTTCTTCGATCCACAGCAGCTCCAGGTCCGCCATGGCAGCAATCGATGACCCGGCTTCGGCTGGGTGATGCCACTTGCAATTGACATCGACCATCAGCGGGTGGGAGCCCACGGCCTGCCGTGCGGCCGTGATGGCTGGAATCGAGGACTCATGGATTTTGAACGCCTTGAATCCGTGCTCCAAAGCCCTGGAAAGATGAAAAGCAACCTCCTGCGGATCCTCGGCGTAGTGGACCAAAGACGCGTAGGCATTGATTTCATGGCGGGCATCGATATTGATGAATTCCCGCAGCGTCTGTCCTGCACGACGTGCCGCTATATCCCAAAGAGCGATGTCTACTGCGGACAGTGCAAAGTGTATGGGTCCGGTGCGCCCGAAGGCGTGGAATGCATATTCGGCCGAGGCAATGCTTCCGTCGAGGGCCGATGAACGCCCCAAGAAAAAGGGGGCCACGATCTGTTCAAGGGCAGCCCATGTCGCGGGATTGGATTTGTGGCCGAAAGCTTCGCCCCAGCCGGTGAACCCATCCGCGGTGTGCACCTTCACCATTAATGATTCCATCTGGGTCAACGTGCGTGATGATGCATTGAAAGCATCGATTGATTCCGCATTGGAATCTTCCTGGCTTCGCCGCGCGGCATCAAATGGCAGTGATATCCAATAGAGCTCTATTGACACGATAGCGTCACTTAAACCGCCTTTGGCCTGCGACATTCTACTGATCTCCTATTCTCATATGGACGCATCCAGCGACTGTTCGCAGCGTGCGATGGCGTCCAGCGGTGGCTCCGAGGGGATTCCTCAAACCTATCTCGCCAGTGTGGTTGACCTCACGTTGGTGTTTAGTTTAGCGTTGAGGAATGGAGATTGGAAAGCGCATTCCTGAAGTCGATTTCGAATCGTCTTCACCAAGCGCTTCTAGCAAGGAGTCACTCATGTCGGTCCCGATTCGTAAGGGCTGCCTTCGCGTTTCGTCGAAAGGAGGTAGTGGTCAATGAGCGCCATTGCCGAACTGCAGAACCTCAGCAAGACCAATGGCCGCAAAGTCCCTCCCAAGGACAACAAGGCAGCGCATATCTTCCTCATTCCGTGGACGATCGGGCTATTCCTTATCACCCTGGGGCCCATGGCCATGTCGCTGTATCTTGCGTTCACGGACTACAACCTTTTGCAGGCTCCGTCCTTTTCAGGGTTTGAGAACATTGAACGGATGCTCGACGACCAGCGGCTGCATAATTCATTGCGGGTCACGTTCACCTACGTTTTGATCGGCGTTCCGTTGCAGCTGGCAGTGGCCCTCGCCGTAGCAATCTTGCTTGACCGGGGAATGCGCGGGCTGTCCTTTTACCGCTCAGTTTTCTACCTGCCTTCGATGCTGGGTTCCTCAGTTGCAATCGCAGTGCTGTGGAAGCAGATTTTCGGTACCACCGGCCTGGTGAATCAGCTCTTGGAAATGGTCGGTATCCAAGGCATTGGATGGATCTCCGATCCCAATACTTCCCTTGGAAGCCTGATCCTGCTCAATGTGTGGACCTTCGGCTCACCGATGGTGATCTTCCTTGCAGGTCTGCGTCAAGTTCCCATGATGTATTACGAAGCAGCCTCCATTGATGGGGCGAGCAAATGGCGACAGTTCCTGAGCATCACGTTGCCGATGATTAGCCCCATTATTTTCTTCAACCTGGTCCTGCAGATCATTGGGGCGTTCCAGAACTTCACTCAAGCTTTCATCGTGTCCAATGGATCGGGCGGTCCTGCCGATTCCACTATGTTCTTCACGCTCTACCTGTACCAGCAAGGATTCAAACAGTTCGATATGGGTTATGCCTCAGCCATGGCATGGCTCCTGGTGCTCATAGTTGGTGCATTTACCGCTGTGAACTTCTTCGTTTCTAAGTATTGGGTGTTTTACGATGACTAATCAAACTTCACTTCCTGATTCGCAAGTACGCGGTGGGTCACCGCAAGAACTCGTGCTTGATGAGGAAGAACTTCTCGGAAAAAAGCCGCCGGTTGGCGGTACTGATGAACGAGGCAAGACTGTTAAGGGTGAGAGCCCGAAGTTCAAGGTTTCAATGCGCTCATTGCTCAAGCACGCGCTACTGATCCTGGGTGCCGGAATCATGATCTATCCATTGCTGTGGATGGTAGCCAGCTCCTTCCGCCCGAACGACCTGATCTTCCGTGAGGCCGGTTTGGTTATCTCCCAGGTGGACTGGAATAACTACCCCAGCGGTTGGAACGCGCTGTCTGAACCTTTCAGCAAGTACTTGATGAACTCTGCGATTTTGGTTTTGGGATGCATCCTTGGCAACTTGGTGTCCTGCTCCATGGCGGCATACGCATTTGCCAGACTTGACTTCAAGTTCAAGAAGATCATGTTCGCGCTGATGCTGATGACCATCATGCTGCCGATCCACGTGATTATCGTTCCGCAGTACATCATGTTTTCTCAGATCGGCTGGGTCAATACCTTCTGGCCAATCATCGTTCCGAAACTGCTTGCCACGGACGGGTTCTTCATCTTCCTGATGATCCAATTCATCCGAGGAATCCCTAAGGATATGGATGAAGCAGCCCGAATCGATGGCGCCGGCCATCCACGGATCTTCCTGCAGATCATCCTGCCGCTTATGGTTCCAGCCTTGGCAACTACGGCAATCTTCACGTTCATCTGGACCTGGAGCGACTTCTTTACCTCACTGATCTACCTCACCAACCCGAGTAACTACACCGTGCAAGTTGCGCTCAACGCTTTCATAGACTCCACCGGAGAATCCAACTGGGGAGCACTGTTCGCAATGTCAATCGTCACGTTGGTCCCTGTATTCCTGGCCTTCCTCTTCGGGCAGAAATACCTGGTCAAGGGCATCGCAACTACTGGTATCAAATAGCAGGAATATGCCACTGGCCTAGGACAACAGCGCTAGGCCAGTGGCATCGCCCGATACCAGACACAAGCGCCAGAAATATATCGTAGGAGAAACCGCATGGGAAGCTCATCACGCACCAGCTACGTACTGATCGGCACAGGGAACCGATGCGAAATGTACCTGACTGCTATCTTCGGTGAACATAGCGACGTCGCTGAACTTGTCGCATTGGCAGATACCAACCAGGGGCGAATCGAGTACTACCAAGACGTAGTTGAACAGACCTTCGGCGAGAAGGTCGGGTCCTTTGACCCGCAAGACTTGGCCAAAGTCATTCGAGAACGCCGCATTGACCGGGTAATCATCACGAGCCCGGACTACACGCATGCTGAGCTGATCTGCACCGCTCTGTATGCCGGCGCCGACGTGATAGTTGAGAAGCCACTAACAATTGATGCGCCGAGCACCGCCCGTATAGCTCGGGCGGTGGAAGAAAGCGGCCATCAAATCGTGGTCACGTTTAACTACCGTTATTCTCCTCGGAATACAGCCCTGAAGAAGGCCATCGACGATGGGAAAATCGGCCAAGTCACCTCCGTGGACTTCAACTGGATGCTGGATACCGTTCACGGAGCAGACTACTTTCGCCGATGGCATCGACTCAAGGAAAACTCTGGCGGCTTGCTAATCCATAAGTCCAGCCATCATTTCGATCTGGTCAATTGGTGGCTCGACGATTCACCGCAGAAGGTCTTTGCAACTGGAGGGCTGAAGTTCTACGGGCCCGACAATGCAGAGTTCAGGGGCCGCCAAGCCAACGAACGCGGTACCCACGGGCTAAGCGATAAGGATCCGTTCGATTTGGATCTTCGCAGCGATGAGCGGCTGGAAAAGCTCTATCTAGAGAACGAACACTTTGATGGGTACCGCCGAGACCAGGGAGTCTTCAATGGCGAGATCACCATCGAAGACAATTTGAGCCTGACTGCTGAGTATCAAAACGGACCGGTGCTTTCATATTCCCTGAACGCGCACAGCCCATGGGAAGGATACCGGGTTGCGGTAAACGGGACGGAAGGACGCCTGGAACTGGACGTTGTCGAACGGGCAGCAGTACTGCCCGCGGCCGGCGGGCATCCGGTGGATCCTTCATATAGCAATGACGGCCAGAGCGGCAATGCCAGGTCGAAAGGCGAGAGATTGCTTTTGCAGCGGCATTGGGAAGAAGCAGTGGAGATCCAGATCGAAAACTCGAATGGATCGCATGGTGGCGGCGACAAGCTCCTGCTCGAAGAGCTCTTCCGCGGAGCCAACGAGGATGGATATGCGCGGCAAGCCGGATTCATCGACGGTGTGCGCGCCATTGCTGTCGGGATTTGCGGAAATCAATCGCTGGAAACCAGGCAGCTCGTGGACGTCGGGAGTGCTGGCCTGGGCGTGGACGTTTCGGTTCAACCGAAGGTCAAGGTGTAAACGGAGCCATGGGTGAAAAAGTCGTCATCACCGGGGGATCAGGGCGTTTAGGCCGTGCCGTGCTCGCGGGGTTTTCCCACGCAGGGCATGAAGTGATCTCTCTTGACAGGCAGCTTCCGGAAGAACCTCTCGATGGCGTGGAGTATCACTGCATCGATCTGATGGATGCGAAGGCTACGCATGCGCTATTCGAGCAGCTTGCTCCGCAAGCGGTGGTGTCCCTCGCGGCAATGGCTGTTCCTTTCATGGCCCCGGAAGAGGTGCTTCTGCACACGAACGCGACCATTGCCCATAACGTCACCTCGGCGGCAGTGGAGTCCGGTGCTACCCGGGTGGTGCTGGCCTCCAGCCCATCAATAATGGGCTACGGTTCTCCGGGCGGATGGGTGCCGGAGAAGCTGCCTCTTGATGAAAACGAAGTTCCCAAGCCATGGCATGCTTATGGGCTTTCAAAATTCGTCGCCGAGCAGATTGCCGCCATGTTCGCAGCGAAAATGGGACCGGCAAGTTCGGTGAAGTTCGCTTCCTTCAGGCCCTGCTATGTGATCGCAGAGGAAGAATGGGCCGGCGCTCCAACGCAGCAGGGACACACTGTTGCTGAGCGGCTACAAGATCCTCGCTTGTCAGCGCCCGCGCTATTCAATTACGTTGATGCGCGGGATGTGGCAGATTTCCTGCTGGTACTGCTTGAACGGTTTGACCGCGTAGAGAATGGCTCGGTGTTCTTCGTTGGTGCAAAGGATGCCATGGCAACGCGTCCGCTCGCAGAGCTGATCCCCGAGATTTATCCGGAGCTCGAGGACGTTGCAGCGGGACTCACCACGGATAGCCCGGCCTTCAGTATCCAGAAAGCGCGAGATGTCCTCGGCTGGGAACCGAAACGCAGCTGGCGCTCGGAATTGAAGGCCACCGTATAAAAGGTATCGGTACATAAAATCATTGGCTGGGAAACCTCTAAAGGATTTCCCAGCCAATAATTGTTTAGGGGTGCGCTTAGCGTTGAAGTACTGCCGGCCGTGGCAAACCGTTAACCAGGTTTGAGGGCCAGAGCGGATCGAAGGTGAGAACCTCAAAATCCCCGGACTCGGTCAGCAGCATGGTGTCCTCAACTTTGAACGCCAGACCATCGCGTGCTGCACTCGGATTGAACGCAAAAGCCTGGTTCAACTGGAAGAGATCAGTTGCTCCTGGGGTGAGCCGGGGATCTCGTCCGTTGTAGCCGGCAATGCCGCCTTGATGATGCAATGACCATTCCCCGGCATCGAAACCATGCTCCGGGTAGGATCCCTGGATGACGGGCAGTAATTCACCGAGAACGCCGCCAGGGCGAATTGCCGCAAGGATATCTGCCTCGACAGCCAGGATGTCGTCTTCTCCAGAGAGTTCCTGAGGCGTCGGCGCACCGAATCGAACCCACCTGGTGATGTTGGCAATGAGCCCATGACGTCTTACGCACAGCACTGCCATGGCTTTGCCTCCGAGCGGGGCCGCGGTGGGCAGGGGGTGCCGGGCTGTGGCACGTGAATCGCCGCTGACCAAGGCAACGAGCACTTCGCCTCCTTGGGCGACGGCTCCAGCTGTCAGCTTGGCTGCCACGTCGAACTCGGAATCATCGCTACGGGCGGCCGACAGCACTTGGGTCATGAGTGCAGCGGTGTCGCGGCAAAGAGCGCGATACCTATTAATCTCAGTTTCGTTGAGTGCTGAGCGAAGGGCTCGCAAAGCGGACTCGATTTCCCGCTCGCTGAGGATCTTCTGTCCGCTCGCCGCTGGAAACCATTCTCGGACATCGTCGAGATCCTGGTACCAGGCGGTGACATGCACCGAAACCTGTTCCACGCTGCCGAGCTCTTCTAGCTGGATCCGTGCAGCTTCGCTCACAGACGTTGCAAGCTCGCACCCCTGGGCATGAACCAGAACCCGGGCAATGGGTGGTGCCGCAAGAGATACGTGCGTGCGGGCACCGCCCAAGAGCCAGGCAAGCGAGGCGGGGGTTGAGAGAAGCAGATACTGCCCATCGCGGCTTCTAATGAGCTCGACCAGTTGGGCATGCTTCTTTGCGTATTCATGAGTGGCGGTGGTGGGCACAATCAGCCTTCCTTGGAACCTGAACCGTATTTTCGGGCTAGCAGGGCCACGGCCTGCACCGGGACCCTCCCATCAACCACGAGTACTCGTACCTGGCGGGTTATCGACTCCTGAGGGTCCAGCACAACCGGTGTAGACCAGGCCAGGGAACTGCCGACACCCGGATATCCGGAACTGCGAACAAACCATGGGTCATCATGCTCACTGCAGAAAATGACGGTGGCATCCCCGTGGCCTTCAGCAAGATCAGCCAAAGCCACCGCGTCCGAGGAGAACGTGGCACTGAAGGCGAGCCACGGACTATGCACACCGTGGACTTGCGATTCCCCGGAAGCCGATGGGGTAAAAATCTGTGGATCAGCGATTGGCGGCAGACGCCAGAAGAAACCTCCGTAGCCGCCGTTGTGACGGCCGTTGGTACCCGGAGAGCCAAGCGACACCTGGCGTTCGCGCGCCGAGAGCCTGAAACTGAAATCCAGGCTCCAGCCGGTGATGGCGCTTTCATGGTCCTCAAATGCATTGAGCTCAATCGAACGGTGCTCATCGAGCAGGATTTCCTGTTCGTGGCTGACCCATTCAAGCTGCGAATCCAAAGCGCTGCCATTGCGGGCGAACGCATTGGACACTGTGCGGATATGTCCATGGTCCGCGCGCCATATGTAGCGTGACGCGTCGCGGGTGTAGGTGCGCCCTCCCCAGAAATTGGTCCCGTTCACATCTTGCAATGCAACCCCGACACCTAGATGCCAGGTGTGGTCAAGCGGTTGCTGCTCACTGACAACAACTCCGTTGAAGGTCTTCAGGTTATCCAAGAAAGGACGCGGTGAATTGGTGCGGGAAATATCTTCTCCCGTCCGCAACTCCGCAAGGGTGCGCTGCTTCCCCGTTGCGGGGTTGATCAGCGACAACGAGCCACTGGTTTTCGCTGGCAAGGCCCAAGGCGCTCCGAGCGAAGAGAAACTGGACTGCGCCGCCACCGCTCGGTCGATGAATCGTTCGATGTTCGGTATCACTGGGTGGAAATCTGCTCCATCCCCTGCAGGGATAACCTGCTCTTCTGCGATCTGAGTTGGAGCATCCGAGGTCCGTATCTGCTCGAGGACGCGCATGAAAGCACCGGCCGACGCCAAAGAGCTCAAGAGTTCGGTTTCGCTGCCGTTGCGCACCTCGACGAGGTTCTCGAGAAGGTTGACTCGTCCGAAAACTTCAGAAGATTCTGGAAGCCCCAAGTCCGGGTTGGGTCGAACCAGCAGCTCATCACGGGTGTAGTACAACGTTGCGGTGCCCTCGGTGCCATAGATGGTGATCCATGGATCCTGCTGTTCACTGGCGCAAACGGTCAGCGCGGCAATGACGGGGATTCCGGTGCTCGTTTGCACGCGCACCACGGAGGTATCGTCTGCTTCGATGCTGTGGGCGTGATACAGCTCGGTGGCCAGATGGGCGACATCCTGGGCTTTGCGCGCTCCGGCGATGTGCAAGGCGCTGGCGACCGCGTGGGCCAGGGGATTGGTCACTACACCGTCGGCAATCTCGACGCCGTCGAGTTTCCGATGTCCTGCCCAAGACGAACGTTCATAGTAGCCCGTGGTGCGGAGCCAATTTCCACTGGCACCCACCGCACGCAGGGCCCCGATGGGAGAGTTCTTCGCGTTATCGGCGAAGAACCCATCTATGGTTTTCAAGGCTGTCGAGCCAAGGGCCTGGAACCCTACCTGCACGTGGGCGCCAGCTTCGGCCGCGGCTTGCAGCAGGCGTGAATACTGATCCAGGGTCGCTGTCGGCGGTTTTTCGAGGTAGAGATCGGCACCTGTATGCAAGGCCTTCATCGCCAGGTCGGCATGCGTACTGATCGGCGTTGAAATAATGATGATGTCCGGGGTTAATCCGGAGCTGAGGAAAGCATCAAAGTCGGCGAACACGTGCGTGTCCTTGCCGCGAATCTCTTTCCCGGGATCGACCGGATCGATGCCGGCAAGGAACGTGATTTTCTCCTCGGCTGCGAGTCGATGGATATTTGCCAGATGCTGGCGTCCGAATCCGTTCAGACCAATCAGCACCACCGCAGGAGCAGTTGGCGCTGCCAGGGCACTAGTCGTTGCAGATCCCGCTGCGGTGGCTTGCTGATTCATCGTGTTCCTTCAGAGATATTCGAATTCAGATCAGTTTAATGCGCTGGCCGGCTGAACGCCCGCAGCTTGCTCAAGGTGGGGCAGTACGAGAGTTTCGTAGCGCTGGGACATGGTTGCCAAGGTCAGCGCGGAATCCTGCTGGTTGATCTCGTCATTGAAGATCTCGACTTCAACTGGACCTCGGTATCCGGCCTGTGACACCCATCGGGAAATCGCCGAGAAATCGATATGGCCGTCGCCCATCATGCCTCTGGATTGCAGTGCATTGCTGGCAATCGGCAGATTGAAATCACAGATCTGGTAGCTGGCCAGGCGATGCTCAAGGCCTGCCCGCTGGATCTGCTGCTGCAACTGCGGATCCCAGAACACATGGAAGGTGTCAACAACAACGCCCACGGCCTTGGTTGGATAAGGACTGGCCAAGTCCAGGGCCTGTCCGAGTGTGGAAAGCACCGCTCGGTCGGCGGCATACATTGGATGCAACGGTTCTAGCACCAGCCGAACGCCGTGTTCCAGGGCGATGGGAACCAGTTCTTCCAAGCCGCGCGCGACGCGATCGCGAGCCGCGACAATGTTCTTGTCTGCTGGATCCCCGGTGCCGCCCAGAATATGTGCGGCCGACGGCAAGCCGCCCACGACCATGATCAATTCATTGGCGCCGATGACGGCAGCTTCCTCGATGGCCTGCCGGTTCGATGCCAGCGCGGCAGCTTGGGCTTCGGCAGAAGGTGCAGTGAGAAAGCCGCCACGGCACAAGGTGCTGGCTTTGAGCCCTGCCCCAGCAATGATCTGGGCTGCTGGTCCAGCGCCGCCGGCCTCGGCAAGCAAATGCCGCCACGGACCAATATGGCTCAGGCCCGCCTGCGCTGCAGCTTCGGCGGCTTCGTGGAGGCTGAGATTCGGGGTAGTGCCGGTATTAAGCGATAGTTCGAATGTCATGACACACCTGTCAGGGACGAAGTTGTAGTTTTGATGCCAGAAATTGCCAGGAGCTGTTCCATTCGCTCAGCAGCCAGATCCGGGTTTTGCAACAGGCCAGCGCCATCAGCGAGAACGAATGTGCGCACCAAATGCGGCAGGGAACGTCCGGCGTGCAGCCCGCCGATCATCTGGAAACCGCTTTGGTGCCCATTGAGCCACGAAAGGAAGGCAATCCCGGTCTTGTAGTAGAAAGTTGGGGCGCTGAAAATATGCAATCCCAGCTCTCTGGTGGAGTCCAGGATCTTCCGGCCGCGTTCTGCGTCGCCTGCATCGAAAGCCTGCAGGGCCGTTGACGCAGCGGGATAGATGGCGGCGAAAATTCCCAGCAACGCATCGGAATGCAGTTGCCCGTCACCGTGAATCAGCTCGGGATAGTTGAAATCGTCGCCTGTGTAGAGGCGCACTCCAGCTGGCAATGCGGCACGAAGCTGCTTCTCATGCTCGGCATTGAGCAAAGAGACTTTGACGCCGTCGATTTTCGACGCATGCTGCTCCAGAATGGACTGGAAAACCCCGGTGGCTTCTGCCAAATCCTGTGTTCCCCAGTAGCCGCTCAACTGTGGATCGAACATGTCGCCAAGCCAATGCAGGATCACTGGCTGCTTGGCAGCGTCGAGCAAAGTCGCATACACGTCCAGATAATCCTGCGAGGTGCGCGCAGCCTTGACCAGGGCCCGGGAGCACATCAAGATCGCCTTCGAACCTGAATCTTCAACAAGGCGCAGCATCTCCAAATAAGCGTTGGTGACTTCAGCCAGCTGGCCCGGCTGGACAGTGTCTGCCGACAGCTGGTCCGTGCCGACACCGCAGGCGAGAATATCCCTGACGGTGAGCCCGGCTAAGGCCGGGTAGCTGTTCTTCTGGAGAACCCCGGCCGCTTCGATCGCCGATCGCCTGATCAACTCGCAGGTAGCCGCGTAGTCCAGCCCCATGCCTCGCTGCGCCGTATCCATTGCATCGGCGACACCCAGCCCGTAGGACCATAGCTCGTGCCGGTAGGCCAGCGTCGCATCCCAATCGATGCTTGCCGGCGCGCCAGGCGTATTGTCTGCTCCCATGAGGGGGATGACATGGGCTGCGGCATAGGCCTTGCGCGAGGAAAGCGGGGCAGACGGCCGCTGGAATTCTCCTGGGCCTTTCAACCGATAGGAAAAGTTCTGCCCGTTTTCGTCAATGAGTGTCAATTCGGGCAAGGATGCGTAGCTCATAGCGTGATCTCCGGGATATCGAGGGTGCGGCGTTCAGCGGCTGACTGCAATCCCAAAGCCGCCAGCTGGACACCGCGAGCTGCCGAAAGCAGGCCATACTGGTGCTCGCGTCCGGCTGCGACGTCGGCCAAGAAATCTTCCCACTGCAGCTTGAAGCCGTTATCCAGGTCGGCATTGGCGGGAACTTCCATCCACTGGTCGCGGAACGACTCAGTGACTGGCAGATCGGGGTTCCAAACAGGCTTCGGAGTGTGGGCGCGTTGCTGGGCAACGCACTTGTTCAATCCCGCTACGGCGGAACCGTGGGTGCCGTCGATCTGGAATTCCACCAGCTCATCGCGGTAGACGCGCACTGCCCACGAGGAGTTGATCTGCGCAATTACTGCATCGCCGGAAGGAGTTTCGAGTTCGAAGATGCCGTAGGCCGCATCATCTGCGGTGGCGTCGTAGGCTTCGCCTCGTTCGTCCCAGCGGGTAGGGATGTGGGTTGCCGTGGTCGAGGTGACCGACTTGACCTTGCCGATGATTCCTTCAAGGACGTAGTTCCAGTGGCAGTACATGTCGGTGGTCATCGATCCGCCATCCGCAAGACGGTAGTTCCAGGAAGGCCGCTGCGCTTCCTGGATGTCTCCCTCGAATACCCAGTAGCCGAACTCGCCGCGCATTGAGAGAATGCGTCCGAAGAAGCCTTCGTCGACCAAGCGGCGTAACTTCACCAGGCCCGGCAAGTAGAGCTTGTCGTGCACGACGCCAGCGGTAATTCCCTTGGCCTGTGCCTGGCGGGCGAGATCCACGGCCTCTTCGAGGGTTTCAGCGGTCGGTTTCTCGGTAAAGATATGCTTGCCCGCCCCGATGGCTTTCGACAGCGTTTCGTAACGCAAGGAAGTCATGGACGCGTCGAAAATGATGTCGACACTCGGGTCGTCAATCAGGGAGTCAAGATCGGTGCTGTAGTGCTCAACCTGGTGCTTCTGAGCAAGTTCGCGCAGCTTCGCTTCGTTACGTCCAACGAGGATCGGTTCAACGGTCAGCTTCGAACCGTCCCCGAGAGTGATTCCTCCCTGGTCTCGGATAGGAAGGATTGAACGCAGCAAGTGCTGGCGGTATCCCATGCGGCCGGTGATGCCGTTCATGGCGATGCGTAGAACTTTTGTTTCTGTCACTGGGGTCTCCTCAAAACGGGGAATGCGTAAGGGAATAGAATGGGAATGCGCTTTCCACGATAGTGAGGTGTAATTGGAGTGTCAACCATCACGTTCGTGAAAGATAAGCTTGTGCCAAGTTGCAGAGAATGATAAGGATTTCAGATGGCTGTTCGACTAACTGATGTGGCTAATGAAGCCGGGGTTTCCCTGGCGACCGCTTCGCGAGTGCTCAATGGGTCAGCGCGCAAGCCGGCTGTGGAAATCTCAGATAAAGTGCGTGCTGCGGCTGAAAAGCTCGGATACTTCCCCAATGCCCAAGCGCAAGCGCTTGCCAGATCCACCACGAAGCTGATCGGCTTAGTGGTCAGGGACATAGCCGACCCCTACTTCTCTACCATCGCCCGGGGAGTGCAGCGTTCTCTTGGTGATAGCGGTGTCCAGCTGCTTTTGGCCAGCACGGAGTACGATCCCGAGCGGGAAATCGAAGCAGTTCAGGCCTTCATGTCGCAACGGACGGACGCTATCATCCTGTCGGGATCGCGCAGTTTGGGCGAGAACGGGCAGTTGCTGAAACTGATCGAGAATTATCAGGAAAATGGTGGCCAAGTCATGATTATCGGCCAGCCCATGACCGATATGGGCGGCATACAAATCGACAACGAGGCAACTGCCGAGCACCTGGCGGCCGAGCTGATCAGTGCCGGCCACCGCAGGTTTGTCGTATTGGCCGGGGAAGCGAATCTGCTGACATCGAGGGACCGTTCCAACGGGTTCCTGGAGAAGCTGAAGCGCAGTGGCCTGGACGCAGAGGAAGTTATCAGCGGTCCCTTCTCGCGCGAGGGGGCCTATGTTGCAATGAGCGACTACCTCAAGCGGCAGAAGTCGGCAGGTGGTGTCCCTCGGGTGTGCGTGTTCTGCGTTTCGGATGTCATGGCCCTGGGCGCCATTCGGGCGATTCGCGAGAACCGCTTGCGTATTCCCGAAGATATCGCTGTGGTTGGATTCGATGATATCCCGACCCTTATCGACATTACGCCCACGGTCAGCACTGCTCGACTTCCTCTGGAAGAAATCGGAAAATGGGCTGGTGAGATGGCATTGAATCACGGCGAGCTGCGGAAGATTGTGGTTTCCGGTGTGCCAGTCCTGCGCGAGTCCACGCAGCTGGCTGACGGCCAATAGCGATGTTCATTGGGAATCGTGCCATGCGAAAACTAACTGACTTGATTCCCGAAACCCCTTGACCAGTGACCGCAATCACATCTAGATTGTTTGGCAAGCGCTTTCCACAATGAAAAACCAGGTGTTGCTTGCAGGATGGCCTCGCATCACCACCCCACCCAAGGAAGATTTTCATGACTCAGCAGGTATGCACGAGAAAAACTGGACGGAAATTCGGTCTGCGGCTAAGCAAATCAGTTGCAGTTGTGGCGGTAGCCGCCCTGGCCCTCACTGGCTGTGGCGGTAGCAGCGCTGCCGACGGTGAGGACGGGAAGACACAGCTTCGTTTCTCATGGTGGGGCTCGGATTCGCGGGCCCAGGCAACCAATGAAATTATTGAGGCTTTCGAAGCGGCCAACCCGGACATTGATGTCCAGGGCGAGTACTCCGACTGGAGCGGCTACTGGGACAAGCTCGCAACACAGGTTGCCTCCAACGATGCTCCGGACATTATCCAGATGGACGACAAGTACCTTCGCGAATACGCGGACCGAGGCGCATTGCTGGACCTCGAAGGCGTAGATGTTTCCAAGTTCGAAGACGTTGCCGTTCAGAACGGTACGACCGATGCCGGCCTTGTCGGCATTACCACTGGAATCAATTCCTTCACACTGACCGCCAATCCAAAAGTCTTAGCCGAAGCTGGCCTGGAAGTTCCAGATGACAAGACTTGGACGTGGGATGACTACCGGACGATCACCGAGACGGTGAGCCAGAAGCTCGACGGCAAATATGGAGCCGAAGCCCCGAACGAACCGGCCGGATTGCAGACCTGGTTGCGTCAAGACAAGAAGAATCTGACGAGCTCGGATGGATCACTCGGATTCTCGCCTGACGATCTGGCCGAGTACTTCCAGCACCACAAGGACTTGATGGATAACGGTTCTTATCCAAAGGCCTCGGTCCTGGCAGAAAACCAGAATGCAGGCCCAGACCGTTCTATGACAGGCACGGGAGTGGCAGCCTTCGGCATGTGGTGGAGCAACCAGTTGGGAGGCCTTTCCACAGCGGTTGGTTCGGACTTGGTTCCGCTGCGACTGCCAAGCCACACCGGCAAAGCTGAGGACAACGGTCTTTGGCACAAGTCGTCAATGATGATGTCGGGGTATGCTCGCACCGAACACCCGGAAGAGGTCAAGAGATTCGTTGACTTCATGGTGAATTCGCAAGAAGCTGGCGCGCTGAACCAGATGGACCGCGGGCTACCTTCGAACACCGAAGTGCGGGAACAAGTCGTCTCCAAATTGGATTCAATCGAAGCTTCTTCTGCAGAATTCGTGACGAGCTTGAAACCCGAACTTCAGAGCACGGAACCGATCCCGCCAATGGGGTTCAGTGCGGTTCAGGATGTCCTCTACCGTTATGAAATGGAAGTGTTCTTCGAGCGCCAGAGCGTAAGCGATGCGGCGCAGAATGCCTTCAAGGAGATCGAAACTGCGGTAGCCCAATAGCTGAACGAGAATCAACCATCGTTCTTGCGGTCGTTGCAATCCCTGGATCCCGGGGATTGCAACGGCTTTTGCGCATTCGAGGGAAAGTTCATTTTGCTCCTCCTTTAACTCTCTGCGTGGTGCAATCCTTGAATTCGTCACGGCGCGTGCTGTACAGGGCTGCGGTTTGAACCAGGGCTTCCAGATGCCTCAAAACCCTGTTCGGTCGCGATCTGCGCCCCAGCAAGCCTCTCCAGCCGATTGCGTGAGACGAGTCGCGAGTGCACCAGCAACCGGGATACGAGTCTCCAACGGCCGTTGAACTTTCCAGGGCATGGCCTATCGGAAGGGTGCTGCCAATCAGCTGGAATTCCGCAGAGGTGGATTGCCATCGGGTTCCTGCGTTCTTCCATTCTTTGCCAGAGGCAACCACACCGCGGTGCCCGCAGTTCTGGGTCGCGAAGCTGCTGGCTCGATCGTGCCGGTGATCGGTTTGCGGCATCTGCGGATTGCAGGTCGAACCCCGCCAGCTCTGCGGCCAATGCGGGGAGCACAAAGTATCCTGAGAACTAAGTGCAAGAGGAATGGAAAAATGGCATCTGGACTTTTGGCAGTAGACGGCGGGCAGACCGGAATCAAGCTGAGATTCGAGCAGGATGGCGAAACTGCAGAATTAGCGCTTCCCGGTGTGCAAACCCATGAACCAGTCCTGCCCCAACTGGCACGCGCCATTAACCAAGCTGCCGCTGCCGCCGGATGGGAGTGCGGCACCGTGAGCGTAGGCACCACGGGCCTGGTGAAAGCCGAACACGATGCACGGCAGCTCTACGACCTCATAGGATCCAGCGCTATTTCCCATATTGCGCTGGCCCACGACTCGGTGACCAGCTATCTCGGAGCGCTGGGAGAACGCCACGGCGCTGTCGTTGCAGCCGGTACCGGTGTCGTCACCTTGGCGGTAGGCCCCCGCTCGGTGGCCCGAGTTGATGGATGGGGCCACATCATGGGTGATGCCGGCAGCGGCTATTGGATTGGCCAGCAGGCAATGAATGCGGCCATGCGCGGCTTTGACGGCCGCGGGCCAGCTACCGCCCTGACCGGGGAACTCGCGAAGCGCTGGCCCGATCTCTCCGAAGCATATATTGACCTGCAAGCGATGCCGGACAGGGTGGCCATCGTCGCCTCCTTTGCGCAGACGGTTGCCCAATTGGCGGCGACCGATGAAATGGCCGCCCGGATCTGCGCGCTCGCCGGTGCAGAACTGGCCAGTTCCGCGGCAACGGCATTGCGCCGCGCGGGGCTGGAGCAGCACGCCGGAGCGATTCCGGTCGCAGCCATCGGGGGAGTGCTCGCCGGCGAATTCGCCAGAAGCAGCTTCGTGCGGGAGCTGCACCTGCTGGTCCCTGCCGCGCAAGTCCAGGATTCGCCGGGAAATGGGCTGGATGGAGCCCGTGCATTAGCCCTCCTGCCAGCGGACCACGCCTTGCAAGGCCTCGTATCGCGCTTTCGCGCCCAGCCATAAGACGTGGGCAGCGGGGAAAACTGGCCATCAAATAGGTGCAGGCAATCAATAGGTGACAAGATTAGTGGAGAACGTCGTGATTATTAAGGAGTCATCGTGAGTTTCCGAGTCGGTCCCGTAGATCTTGTCCCCGAAGGCGAATCGCTGCTGGTTGAAGCCAAAGACAGCGGCGCAAGCGAAGACATCGCGATCTTCCACGCCGAAGACGGCAACTTCTACGCGCTGCAAGATGAATGCACCCACGAGGTCGCTTCGCTTTCCGACGGCTGGCTCGAAGACTGCAGCATCGAATGCCCCATCCACTCCTCGACCTTCGACCTGAAAACCGGCAAGGTGCAGTGCATGCCAGCCACCGTGGACGCCCGGACCTACAAGGTGGACGTCGTGGACGGCTTCTTGGAGCTTGAAATCTAAATGCCTTCCGTGCACATCATCGGAGGCGGGGTCGCAGGGTACGCAATGGCCCGGCACCTGGTGCAGCAGCAGTACGCCGGATCCATCAAGATCAGCGATGCCCAGGGCCTGCCCTATGATCGTCCGCCACTGAGCAAGTCCCTGCAGGTTGAACCGTTCGCACCGGTGTCCTGGTACCAGCACCATGGCGTCGGCCTGATCCAGGAAGATGTCCAAAGCCTGCAACTGCCGCAATCCGCTGACGACTGGGTTGTGCTGGCTACCGGCACTACCCCCAAGGCATTGGATGTTCCCGGCGGGCACCATGCGCTCAGCCTGCACAGCGCAGCTGACGCCGCCCGCATATCCGACGTCCTGGAATCGGGGATGTTCGGCCAGCGGGTGCTGGTGATCGGAGCGGGGCTGGTAGGGGCCGAGTTCGCGTCCACCGCCAAGATGTCCGGGGCGCAAGTCACCTTGATTTCCAGCTCCGACGCACCTCTGGCCCACGTGCTGGGCCACGAACTTGCCGAACAGCTGCACGCGGATCATGCCAACCACGGCATTGCCACCTTGACCGGTGCGGTGACCGAGCTCGGCCCCAACTATGCAATGGCCAATGGCCAGCGCCATGACGCGGAGCTGATCGTGGCAGCCATCGGCGTCGAACCTGAAACTGCGCTCGCCGAGCAGCTGGGCCTGGAAGTCGACGACGGGATCGTGGTCGACGCGCAGCAGCGTTCTGCCAGCTGCCCCCAGGTGCTCGCGATCGGCGACGTCGCACGGGAGGAAAACCAGCCCCGTGCGGTGCACTGGGAAGCTGCCATGGAAGATGCCGCCCAAGCGGCGGCAACAATCATGGGCACAACCGCACCGAAGCGTTCGGTGCCATGGTTCTGGAGCGACCGCCACGAAATGCACGTGGAAACCGTGGGCGACTTCAGCCAGGCCGCCAGCACCGTGACGCGCCTGAACCGGCGAGGCAAGATCCAGACGGTCTTCGGGCTCGACGCCCATGGCGCATTGGTGTCCGCCTCGATGATCGATGGCGGCCTGATGGCCAAGGCCGCGAAACGGCTCATTGCGAAATCAGCCACCCCAAGCATCGAACAATTGAAGGACCCACTGACGGGTCCGCGCGAGTTAGGCCGGTAAGAAACTTATGAATGCAGCCGAACCACTGAAGGTTCCCGCGGCCCTGCAGACGCCCACCAAACGGGTTGGCCCTGGCTGGATCGCTGCGGTTGTCATTGTCCATATCGGCATCAATGTCGGCTTCTTCGCACCGATCCAGGTACTGCTCGGATTGCACGCCGAACAACTGGATGCCAGCCAGAAGAACGCGATTCTCTCGCTGGTCACCGGCGTCGGCGCGGCCGTCTCGCTGGTAGCCAACCCGCTGTTCGGCGCGCTCAGCGACCGCAGCACATCGAAATTCGGGCGCCGCATCCCGTGGGTGTTCTTTGGAACTATCTGCGCTGCGCTGGCCCTGCTGCTGATGTCGACCTCGCAAACCGTGAGCACGCTGGTCATCGGCTGGGCGCTGATGCAAGCTGCCGGCAACGCCGCGCTGGCTGCGATCTTCGCGGCCATCCCGGACAAGGTGCCGGTAGAGCAGCGCGGCATGGTTGGCGGGCTGGTGGCCTTGGGCCAAACCTGCGGTTCGCTGATCGGTGCCGTGATCGGCATGGTCGCTGCGAGCAACCTGGTCTTCGGCTACGCCATCGTCGCTACCGCCGTGGCCATTTGCTCCATCCCGTTCGTGCTGATGCGCCAGGATGTTCCGCTGCCCAAGGGCGCGCTGGAGCCTGTCAAGCCGCTGGAATTCGTGCGCAGCTTCTGGATCAACCCGGTCAAGCATGCCGACTTCGGATGGGCGTGGCTGACCCGCTTCTTGCTGTATCTCGGTTGCCAGCTGTGCCTGGTCTACCTGCTGTTCTTCCTGCAGGATGCCATCAAGCATCCAGAGCCGGCCCAGGGCGTGCTGGTGCTGACCGCGATCTACGCCTTCTGCGTGATCTTCTCTTCGGTGATCTCCGGCAAGCTCTCGGACAAGGACGGCAAGCGCAAGAAGTACGTCATCATCTCTTCGGTCATCGTTGCCGCCGCGGCTGGCGTGCTGGCGACGGCAACGTCATTCGCCACCGCCATCGTCGCCGCAGTGCTCCTGGGCATCGGCTTCGGCGCCTACCTGGCGGTGGACTTTGCGCTGCTGACCCAGGTATTGCCGAACGCCGATTCGCGCGGCAAGGACCTGGGCATGATCAACATTGCCAACTCGCTGCCGCAGGTGGTCGCCCCGCTGATCGCCTGGCTGGCGGTGAGCTGGTTCGGCGGCTACCCGACCCTGTTCCTGTGCTCGGTGGTGATCAGCCTCCTCGGCGCCGTGCTGGTACGCCAGATCAAGAGCGTTCCGTAGGTCCTGGACGAAGCATTCCCCAGCGTCGCGCACCGAACGGAACGGAAACGGTGCGGCACCGGGAACTGGTGGCGGAAAAACGCCAAGGGGATGCCAACCGGGCCGTATGATGAATCCAGCGAACCGCGATAATGAGGAGCAGGTGGCTGAATGTCGATGAACGAATCCGGGCGGGAGAGCCGTGCGACGCAGCTTGATGGCATAGACCGCAAACTGCTGGCGTTGCTGACGAAGAACTCCCGGCGGACCAACAACTCCCTGGCTGAGGAGCTGGGCATAGCACCGTCCACCTGCCTGGCGCGGTTGAATGCCTTGCGCGATTCGGGAGTGATTTCGCGCTTCACCATCGAAGTGGATCCGCAGGTTCTGGGCCGGGAGCTCGAAGCGCTGATCTTCGTGAAAATCCGTCCCGGAGCCCGTCACCTGATGTCGAACTTCGCTACTGACATGCGCAGCAAGCCGGGGGTGCGGCAGCTGTTCTTCCTGGGTGGCGCCGACGACTTCGTCCTGCACGTAGCGGTGCGCAATTCTTCGGATGTGCGCCAGTTCGTGCTCGATAACCTCTCAGCCAATCCGGCCGTGGCAACCACCCAAACCTCCCTGGTATTCGAACACGGCCACGGCAGTGGAGAGTACTAGCCACCATTCTTGGCCGATTTCCATCTCGCCGATGTTCGCAGGAACAACCCGCAGCCCTGCGTTGGTCGAAGAAACATGCTAAACTTGATGTTCTTCTCTTAGCATGGCTGCGGCCCGTTGGCAGCTGGGGATCGGTTCTCCAGCGAAGCAACGGACCCCGCCGCAGCCGCGACTGAAAGAATGGGGAGGTCGAGAAGATAATGCATTTTGACGCAACTGTTGTCACCGCACTGGTGACGTTGATTGTTCTGGCCATCGCAACTGCTGTGCTGGTGATCCGGTACAAGCGCACCCACCAGGCAGAAATCCGCCAGGCCCTGGTTACCAAGGCCCGGAAGCGCGGCGTTGCCTCGCCGGAGGACCTGTCGAACCACGATCTGGTACTGCAGATCCGCGCGGCCAAGCGCCAGCGCAAGCAGGATGGGCAGGACCTGAAGACCGCATAGGGTTTGCACCCATGCGTTGACGATGCTGAGCCCCAGTCCATTTCCGGACTGGGGCTCAGCCGCGTCAAGGGTGCTTGGCGATTGCTGGCCCCGTCTTTATCCAATGCCAATGAACCGGGAAATGGCGTCGGGAATAACCGGCAGGTGCCAGCGGAATGCAGGCAGGTAATTAACCTCGCACAATTCCGGGAAACTATGTCCCCGGTCACCAGAAAAGCCGATTTAACCCCTGAATCATGCGGATTGCATCACAGGGGCATGTGGGGTTCTGAACAAACCACTTCTCAATAGATAAATGGTCGGAAATGATGGATATGACTGGAAATGCAGCAGCGTTAATTCTTTAGGAGCAACAACAATGGCCTCGATCCCACTCGGTGAAGACATCCTCTTGGCACGCCACGGCGCCAACATCGTCAAGCTCCGCCAGGATCGGAAGAACAGCACCACTGTTGCCCATCTGCGCGGTGGAGCCACCGATACGGCCTCGAACCTGCTCACCGCACCAGTTCCCGCATTGACCCCGGCAGCCAGCTTCACCCAGGGCGCGGCTCGCTACCTCAACGATGAAGCCGAGGTCAGCCGCGGCGAAGTCCGTTCGCTGGTCAAGATCTCGCTCGGCTTTTCTGCCATCATGGGCATCGTCTTCGGCGGCCTGGTCTTGGCTTTGTACAAGGTCGGCGGCAATGAAGCTCTCCAGTCGCTGAGCTACATGGGCGCAAGCCAGTAGCTCTCGCAAGCATTTCCAGGAAAACGGGATTCCGAGGCAACTCGGGATCCCGTTTTCCTGTTTCCGGACCAGGTGCTTACTCCGAGGCCGGGCTTGCGGCAAGTCTCGTATTTCTTGCCCGGCGGGCATAGGATGGCGGCAACGGGAAGGACGGGAGCAGGCCATGCGTTTTGTTTTGGAAGTTAACTTCGATACCGAGAACATGCAGCTCAAGCCATTGGAGGAGCTGCAGAAGATTCTGCGCGACTGGTCGACGAACATCACGATGTATCCGATCGTTGCCGGCGCCCAGGAAGACGTCTACGACTCGGATAACGAGCAGGTAGGGGAGTGGGCAATCCTCGACGACTAGCCTCGCCGTCTGGAGAACCACCCGATGGCATACCCCGCGGCCAGGGTAATGAGCAGGACAAGCCACAGCGGAGCCGTGGAATGGATCAAGAAGAATTCAACGCGGACGAAGGCCAGGTTCTGCAGCATGAAGACCACCGCGAGGAGCACCAGTGCAATAGCTGCCCACTGCTTGGCGCTAAGCCCCTTCTTCGGCGGCCGCTGTTCCGGGTAGCCCATGCTCAGCTTCCGTTCGCCAGCAAGCCGGCAACGAGGGCCGATAACCCGCGCTGGAACGAATCATCGCTGGTATCAAGCTCTGATCGGCGTTGCGCCGCCACAGCTTGGGTGAAATGCGGAGTGAGGTCCTGGTGATTGCTGGTGTCGAAAATGTCATGCGGAGCGGCCGTATCCATGGCCGAGCCGAAGATGAATGATTCCAGTGCGACAATCGTCGGAACAATCTCGTTCTCTGCCATGCCGAAGTCTGCCAGCGCTTCGGCAACGCGCTCGTACATTCCCAAGGTGCGCGGCGAATCGGAGACGGGCAGGACCGCGATGACCGGAATCAGCGGAATGTGCCGCGCGAAGACGTTCCGGTAGCTCGTAGCCCATTGAAGCAAAGCCTGCCTGGTATCGGCTTGGTCGAATACCGAGGTGTCGATATCGGCCATGACCAGTTCCTGGATCCACTGCAGGAGGTCGTGCTTGGAATCGACGTGGTTGTAGAGGGCCGATGGAGAGACGCCCAGGGATTTTGCCAGCCGCTGCATGGTCAGGGACTCGTAGCCGTCCCCGGAAACAAGTTCCAGCGCGTGCTCGGTAATGCGCTCCCGATTCAGCACCGCCTTGCGCGGGCGCCCGGCTCGCCTGGCTTCCGTTTCACTCATGCGGACCTCTTCCTGACGTGGGGTGCTTCACAACTGGATCTTCGTACCCTATGCTATATGACAGGTAAATGAACCTTATTCATTTAAATGTGCAAGGGAGTCGATCATGCAACATCTGGAACGCGACGTCGTCGTCATCGGGGCAGGGCCATCGGGACTGACAGCAGCCTATGAGCTGAGCAAGGCCGGCAAGTCCGTGGCGGTGCTCGAAGCCCGCGACCGCGTCGGCGGGCGCACCTGGACCGACGTCATGGACGGCGCGACCATCGAGATCGGCGGCCAGTGGATCAGCCCCGACCAGACCGGCCTCTACTCGCTGATCAATGAACTTGGCATCAAGACCTTCGAACGCTACAAGGCGGGCAAGAGCGTCTACCTCACCGGGGAAGGCGAGCGGATCGCCTATGAGGGCGAGGACTTCCCGGTGGCCGCCAGCACCGTGGCCGAAATGGACAAGCTGGTAGAACTCATGAACCAGCTGGCCGCCGAAATGGACCCGGACAAGCCGTGGGAGCACCCGCAGGCCCAGGAGCTGGACCAGATCTCCTTCCACCACTTCCTGCGCCAGCACTGTGCCGACGAGCTGGCCTGCAACAACGTGGGCCTGTTCATCGCCGGGGGCATGCTGACCAAGCCGGCGCACACCTTCTCCGCGCTGCAGGCGGTGCTCATGGCGTCTTCGGCCGGCTCCTTCGACAACCTGGTTGACGAGGACTTCATCCTGGACCGGCGCATCGTGGGCACCATGCAGGGCGTATCCAAGACGCTGGCCGAGAAGCTGGGCCAGCAGACCGTCTTCCTGGGCAACCCCGTGCTCAAGCTCGAATGGTTCGAGGGCGGGGTGGTGGCCCACGGGAGCACCGTGACCGTCTCGGCGAAGAAGGCCGTGCTGGCGGTACCGCCGAACCTGTACTCGCGCATTTCCTACGTCCCGGCGCTGCCGCGCAAGCAGCAGATCACCCACCAGCACCAGTCCATGGGCCTGGTCATCAAGGTCCACGCCGTCTACGACACCCCGTTCTGGCGCGAAGAGGGCCTGTCGGGCACCTGCTTCGGCCCGAGCAGCCTGGTCCAGGAGCTCTACGACAACACCTATGCCGGGGAGGAAACCGGCACCCTGGTCGGCTTCATTTCGGATCTGAAGGCCGACGCCATGTGGGAACTGGACGAGGAACAGCGCCGCGCGGTGATCCTCAAGGCCATGGCCGGCTACCTGGGCGAGAAGGCACTGGATCCCAAGGTCTTCTACCTCTCGGACTTCGCCGCCGAGGAATGGACCCGCGGCGCCTACGCCACCAGCTACGACCTGGGCGGGCTGCACCGCTTCGGCCCGGCGCAGAACGAGAGTGTCGGACCGATCTACTTCTCCTCCTCGGATCTGGCCGGCGAAGGCTTCCAGCACGTGGACGGCGCGGTGCGCATGGGCCGCCGCTCGGCCGCGCGCATCATCGCCGCACTGGATGGCACCGCCTACGACCAGAGCTACGATGGCGTTGCCACGCTGACCCCGTCCAAGGAAAAGGCCAGTGCCTAGGCCATGAAATTGCTCGTAGGTTACACCGCGGACCAGCGCGGTGCCGAAGCCATCGAACTGGCCAGCGCCCTGGTGGCCGGTACCCGCGACGCGTCCTTGCGGATCGCCATCGTGCTGCCCGCCGCCACCCCGTTCAACGCGGTCTACCCCGGCGGGGACCATGGGTTCTCCTCCATCCTTTCCGACCAGGTGGACCGCTGGGCGGCGCAGGCCCTGGCCCTGGTGCCGGAAGGAATTGCCACCTCGGTGGTCGCCCGTTCCGTGCCCTCCGTGGCCGAGGGGCTCATCGCCCTGGGCGAGGAATTCGGGGCCCACGGGATCGTGCTGGGCGGCCGCAAGCGCCACCGCGCAGGATTCTTCAGCCCCGGGGCGATCGCCAATGCGCTGCTGCATTCCTCGCCGATGGCCGTGTTCATGTCCTCGCCGGCCTCCCTGGCCACGTTGCGCGCGGCCGGCGGGAAGATCACCAGGCTGACCGCATTCGTGGGGGACCGCCCGGGGGCACGGGAAGTCATCGGCCTCTCGGCGCGGATCGCCGCCGCCTGCGGACTGCCGCTGCGCGTGGCCACGCTGGTCTCCCACATGGATCTGGCCGACCCCCGGTTGGAGCTGGATGACCATCTGGCCCAAACCCGCAGCTACCTGCAGGAACTGACCGGTTCCCTGGGCCTGGAAGCGGTAGTCGAGGTGGTCTCCGGGCGCGGCCTGGACGAAGCGGCCGCCCAGCTGTCCTGGCAGGACGGGGATCTGGCGCTGCTGGGATCGGCCCGGCTGGCCGCCCCGCGCCGATTGTTCATCGGCCCCAAGGCCCAGCGGATCCTGGGCCAGCTCAACGTCCCGATGGGCGTCATCCCGACCCTCGAGGCTGCCAGCTAGAAGGCAGCGCATCATTCCTGCACGATCCTTGTTCCCCGGGCACTTGCCGTCGCGAAGCACGCGGACGGTGCCCATCTGACCCCTGACGGAAGGTGGCTCGGTACTTCTGGCCGACGCACTCACACCTCGCTAATTGTTTAAGGTAACCACCATGTCGCACGACCTGAGGCAGGCATCGCCGCCTGCACGCTCCGAGAGCGGACTGCACGAAAAAGGACTGTCCAAGGGCACCGTTGGCGTTCTGGGGCTTGTCGTTATCGGCATCTCCTGCATCGCCCCGGCCTACACCCTCACCGCAGGCCTCGGCGCCACGGTGGCCGAAGTCGGCACCAGCCTGCCTGCGATCCTGCTGGCCGGATTCTTGCCGATGCTGCTGGTGGCCTTGGGCTACCGCGAGCTGAACAGCGCCATGCCCGATTCGGGCACTTCCTTCACCTGGGCGACGCGTGCCTTCGGCCCGATGATCGGCTGGATGGGAGGCTGGGGCCTGATCGCCGCGACGGTGATTGTGCTCTCCAACCTCGCGGCAGTGGCCGTGGACTTCTTCTATATCCTGATTGCCCAGCTCACCGGCCAGCCATGGATTGCGGAGCTGACCGGCAACCTGTGGGTCAACATCCCCACCACGCTGGTGTTCATTGCGGTGGCCGCCTGGATCTCCTACCGGGGCATGAACGCCACGAAGGTCTTCCAGTACGTGCTGGTCGGGTTCCAAGTGGCGGTGCTGCTGCTCTTCGCGGTCATGGCCCTGACCTCCAGCCAGCCCAATGATCCGACACCCATCACCTGGCAGATGTTCAATCCGGCCGGCATCGATACCTTCTCGGCCTTCGCCGCGGGCATCTCGCTGTCCATCTTCGTTTTCTGGGGCTGGGATGTCACCCTGACCATGAACGAGGAAACCACCGATCCGAAGAAGGTCCCCGGACGCGGTGCCACCTGGACGGTGCTGGTGATCATTGCGTTGTACCTGGCCGTATCCCTTGGGGTGATCTACTGGGCCGGGGTGGGCACCACGGGCCTGGGCGCAGGCAACCCGGAGAACCAGGAATCAATTTTCGCGGTGCTTTCCGGTCCGGTCATGGGCCCGCTGGCGATGCTGATGTCCTTGGCCATCTTGTCCTCCTCCGCGGCCTCGCTGCAATCCACCATGGTTTCGCCGGCACGCACCTTGCTGGCCATGGGCTACTACAAGGCGCTGCCCTCCAGCTTCGCGAAGATCTCCGCGCGCTTCATGTCCCCGTCGGTGGCGACCTTCGCCTCCGCTGCTGCCGCTGCCATGTTCTACGTGGTCACCAGGCTGCTCTCGGAGAACGCATTGTGGGACACGATCACGGCGCTGGGCCTGATGATCTGCTTCTACTACGGGCTGACCGCCTTGGCCTGCGTCTGGTACTTCCGCGGCGAACTGTTCGCCAATGCCAGGAACTTCTTCTGCAAGTTCTTGGCGCCGTTGGCAGGTGGCGTCGTCCTGCTGGTGATGTTCTTTGCCACCGCCATCGAATCCATGAATCCGGACTACGGTTCGGGCTCCAATATCGGGGGAGTGGGCATGGTGTTCATCCTCGGGGTCGGCGTGCTGCTGCTGGGCGTTGGCATCATGCTGTGGATGCGGGTGCGCCACCCGGCGTTCTTCAAGGGAGAAACCATCAAGACCTACAAGCTGCTGAAGTAGAACCGGGGCAATGAACCAGAAGGACCACTCGCGAACGCATCGCGGGTGGTCCTTCGGGTTCGGTGCAGCGCCGCAGGAGCTATCTTGCCGCTAGTCGGCGGCCTCGGTCCGGGTCATGTGCTTGGCCACGCCGATGGCGGCCAGCACGGCGCCGAAGGGGATGAGCGCGCTTTGGATCAATGAATTAAGGAAAGCCAGCGGCGCGCTGCCCAAAGGGCTGCTTCCAAAACCGGATTCGAAGCTCCACATCGCCAGGACTGGCAAGATGCTGCTGATGAGAACGCCTGCCAATACGATGACGACGCCGGATACAATCATCTTCTTATGTAGAGCAAGCATCGTTTTCTCCTATTGCCTTGGGCTGAGTATTTCCAACCGTAGCCAAATCCGCCACTTTTAGCTATAGCGGGAGTGCTGTTTGCTTTCGCCAAAGGCAGGTCTTTGCCTGCTTCGCAACCTTCTCGTCCAAAGGCCCCTAACCGGCGCGCAAATGGTTCAATAGGTTCATGGCTAACTCGGTACTTTTCATCTGCTCCCGCAATGCAGGCAAATCGCAAATGGCGGCCGCATTGATGGACTACATTTCTGAAGGGAAAGTTACCAGCTACTCGGCTGGAACCAACCCAGGTTTAGGCATCAACCACGAAGCGGTTGAATCGCTCTCGCAGGCCGGCGCGGACATGTCGCAGGGCACGCCCAAGGCCATCGACCCTCGCGTCGTCGAGCAAGTTGACCGCGTGGTAATCCTTGGCTCCGATGCGAATCCGCAATTCGATCCGTCCATCAAGACCGAACGCTGGGTCACCTACGAACCCAGTGAAGACGGCATCACCGGTGCCGAACGAATGAACATGATCCGCGATGAAATTGCTGATCGCGTCCGTGAACTGTTCCACGAGCTGGAGCGGTAGAAATTACTGTTCGCATCACCACACGAAAGGCAACTCCGTGGTGGCTTCCGGGCGTATGCCTTGTGCTCACTGGTTGGTGTGCCAACCAATACGTATCGCTGATCAATTGGTACCAGCAATTCCGCGAGCTCAGTGAGTTCGAGGCCATGCTGGTCATGGGCAGCTACCTGGCGGGCATGATCCCGGCGTTGGCTTTCGGCGGACCGCTGGCGGACAAGTTCGGGCGCAAGCCATTTTCGCTGCTTGCCCTGGCCTGCTCCATTCTGGGATCTCTCGGGCTCATCTTCGGATCGGTTCACGAGTCCGGTCTCTATGCGGGACGCATCCTGACCGGCTTGGGCATGGGCCTGGCCATGGTTGCCATCACCAGCTGGGTGAAGCTGCTTAGCCCGGGAGCTGCCGGCGCGACTCGTGCCGCGCTGTGCACGTCCTTGGGCTTCGCGCTGGGACCGGTCATTTCAGGGGCAATTGTCGGGACCAGCGGCAGCCCGGAACTGGCATACATCGTCCATGCCGCCGCGGCGCTTTCCTGGTTGCTGCTGATGTTCTTCGCCCGAGAAGACCGAGTCACTGATCGGGCAGGGCATCACCTGGAGGCCGACGTGACGACTCCGGCAAACCTCCAGCGGTTCTATCGCATCGTCTTGCCCGCAGCCCCATGGGTCTTTGGCATGGCGGCAACAGGGTTTGCCGTGGTTCCGGCGCTGAGCAACGGAGCCGGTGAATCCAGCCTGTTCTACACCACCTTGGCAGTGGCGGTCACCATGGGCATGGGCACATTGATCCAGCCGTTCGTCAAGAGATTCAATGACTTGGGCAAGATCAGGCTGCTCATGGCCGGACTGGCTACCTCGCTGGCTGCACTGCTCATGATGATCGCAGTGTCGCTGAGCGGTTCAGAATTCTTGGGAATTATCGCATTCGCCATAGCCGGTTCGGCCAATGGCATTTTGCTGGTTGCCGGGCTAAGCCAGGTACTGGATCTTGCCGGCGGCGCCGATGTCGGCAAATTGACCGGCCGGTTCTACATGTGCTGTTTCATCGGTTTCAGTTTCCCGACATTCTTTGCACTGTGGCGCACGGTCGCTCATCCTGCTCTATTCATTGGCCTGCTTGCCGTGCTCTGCCTGCTGTCCATGATGCAGGTGTACCGCTCGACCAAGTATCTGCCCGCTGCCATTCTCGAAGAAGTTCCAAACAGGCCATAATGCCAAACGCCGTTGTCGGCCACCTTGCGGTGCCGGCAACGGCGTTTACGCATTGGACTCCAACGTGCTTGGAGCTAGTCCTGGCTCAGCTTCTTGAGCAGCTCGGTGGTGCGGAATGGGATGACATCGCGCAGGATCATCGAGGTGGAAGTGCGGGTTATGCCCGGGCAGAGGCGGATCTCTTCACTGACCCGGTACAGGTCATCCGGGTCAGTTGCGGCCACGCGAATCAACAAGTCCGTGTCTCCCGCCGGCGCGACGCATTCCAGAACCTCGGGAATCTGGCGCAGTGCGGCGATGGCGTCATTCAAGCTGGCCTGGTTCAATTCAGCGCTAACGAACGCGCTGACGCCACGGCCCATGGACGCAGGAAGGATTCGCGCGGTGTTCGGGCGCAGCGCACCTGAATGGGCCAAACGTTCCAAACGGGTCTGCACGGTGCCGCGGGCCAGGCCCAGCTGCTGCGCCAGCATCATGATCGGCACACGCGGATCCGCATCGAGTGCCAGAAGGATACGCCGGTCGGTTTCATCGAGCTGATACGTATCCGAATTCATGTGGTGGTCTCCTGAGACAGGTTGTGTTGCGCGTGCATAAGTACCAACCTAGATTTTAGTCAATATGACCAGTGAATCCCAAATGTGTTGCGCGGATTGGCCGATATTATTGCGTGCAAGTCGGCTACTGGGGTCAACAGGGCGAATGCTCGGGCGAAAAGCCATCTTTTATCCACAAAATAACCAGGCTGAGATCAAATGGGCGCTAATCACAGTAACCTGTTGATATGAGGTTTTTGCGGTTGGAAGACGTGGCAGAGGAACTGAATGTGAAGCTGCCCCAGGTCCGCGCTTTGGTGAAAAGCGGCGAGCTGCCGGCCATCCAAATTGGCGGGCGGGGCATGTGGCGCGTGGAACGCGTTGCACTGGAGAACTATATCCAAGAACGCTATGCGCAGGCCCGCGACGATATCGCGAACGAATCCCAGAGCTGAATGCGCTGACCTTGGCTGTTCCCGAGCCCATCGGGAACAGCCACAGCCTAGTCCAGCTCGATAGCTCGTTCTGCAAAGATCCGCAATGCGTCGCGAACCAGCTCCGCGTATCCGCCGTAGTTCTTTGCAAACCGCGGATCAGCGACATACATCTCGCCGAGATTGCAGATATATGCCTTGTGCTGTGCCGGATCGCCGGAATCCAGCGGGGTGCCCTTGGCGCTCTGGAGCCAGCGCACATGTCGAGCCGCTAATTCCTGGGCCTCGAAGCTGTCTGCTGGGACGGAATTCTTGCCCGCCATGATCCAATCCTGATTGAGCATCTTCACCTCTTCCATGAATGCGTTTTGCTGGTCCCTGGTTTTGGAACGCCACCAGCGATTCGATGTTTCATACGCGTCGGCGCCCCAGCGTTCGGCAACCTCTTGCTTGTACTGCTCGTTGAAGCCGTCAAAGCTCTTTTCCGGTTCCATGTTTCCTCCCGTCGTTAGTGTTGAAATGCTGTGTTCCAAGGCAGCGATCTGCCGGTCCAGCGCCGCACGCTGCCTATGGAGCTGTTCCTTATGTGTGCTCAGCGCGGCCAGTTCATCTCGTTGCTCGTCCAGGATTTCAGCGATGGTCTCCAGCTTGATGCCCAGCTGCTTGAGCAGGAGAACCTGCTGGAGCCGGACCAGCTGCCCGTCGGTGTAGAACCGGTATCCGTTGGCGGACACGTAGTCAGGTTTCAGCAAGCCGATCTGGTCGTAGTGCCGCAAGGTACGGCTGCTGATGCCAGCGGATTTTGAGACGTGCGCAATCGAGTGGTGAACTGCCGGCTCGTGGCTAGTTGAATCCTTCATGGCTACCACGCTAATGGTTGACGCAACGTCAAGGTCAATAGTCCCAGCCGCATTCCCTGATCAAAATTTGTGATTCAGATCTCACGGCAAAATGGCGAATAATAACGAGGTATTCCTTGCCTGATTGATCATATTGACTACTTGTTAGCATGCCTGTTGCACAGTGTGATCTATGTGTAGTTCACTGTTGGTAGATGAAGTTGAACAGGCTACCGCCGAAATCAACGAGGACCGCCTGATGACGTAAACCATCTGCATTTACGGGATCAAGGAGCCCTGGCCACCCACGCCGAGGCAAGGTAGAAGACATAGTCCAGATGGCTCGCGGGCATTCCAGTTGGGTGGAATGCCCACGGGCCATCTGGCATTTCTGCCAAAATCACTGACGTTCGGATCATAAGCTCCGAGCGAGTTGGGGGAAACGCCTGCCGGCATTCGCGATGCTTCGCTCTGGCTCTGGAACAATGAGCGCGTAGGGACACCGAGGAGTAAGAGTGGGTTCAATGAGGCGCGTCTGGCAAAACTGGTGGATGCAATTGGTCGCCGGATTGCTGATCACTGCGATCGTGGTGTTGCCGTGGTTATGGATCGGTCAGGAAGACCGCTCAATTCTCCCGCATGCCAGCGACGACGCCCAAGGGCTACTGGTGGTTTTCTCCGTGATCACCCTCTGGGGCAGTTGGTTTGCCCGACGCGTTGGATATAGCCGCACCGGCTTTGCCATCGTGACTGCCGTGGGCATGGTCCTGGGACTCTTGGGCCTGGGGTTCCAAGGACTCCACGCATTCGAACCGGGGCTTTTGAAGGGGGAACTCTCCGCAGCTTCGATTCGCCATCTCTGGGTTTTTGGTGGCCTGCTGCTGGTCAGCCAAGCCTGGTATTTCCTGGCCACTAAATTGCGGCTGCCCATAGCGGTGCTCTTCTATGCAACGCTCACTGTGGGCGTGAGCTATTGGCTGCAGATCATCGCATCGCTCGTTGCGGGCGCCCAGTCGTACTACGTTTACCTTTGGTATTCCGGGCCGCTGATCCTCGGCCTCATCTTGGGATTCGTCGGGTTCTCGAGGATCATGAACCTGCTGATGTGGGTTTTCGCATTGGCTATCCAATGGATGATGCCGGCAGTCGTGGAAAGCACGGCCAGGGTTATTGGATCGAAGACCACTGGCTGGAAGACCGTCGGCTCCTTCTGGGAACAATTCACCGCAAGTGTCCTGGAAATTCCGTGGCAGACTCCGCTGCTGGTCAGCTTGGCGACGGCCATGCTTACCAGTGTCATCTTGCTGATTGTTCGCAAGGTGCGGCGGCGCTAGGCAAGAGTCCAAGCCGCTAGTTAGCCGGTGCTGGCCAAATATCAGCAACGACGCGAACTGCACCCTGGAAGTTCATTGATGCCAAGACAGCATCAAAGGCTTGCGGGCCATCCGTAATGGATTTTTAGAACAACGGCGACCAGGCGCGCCCAGCTCCTCGTGGTTGGCAAGAGTGTGCGCCGTCAGGATCTCCGCTGGATCATTGCCCGGAACAGCAGGGTCCACCACGATTTGCTGACAGCCTCATCGAGCAGCACGGTGCCCAGCCCTCCGGTACGTACCGTGGGCTCGATGAACTGCAGGCCCACTGGCAAAACGGTGGTGTTCGCGGAGGCGATTGGAATCAGCTTGCTGGTCAGCTTGCCGTTGCCGTTCCCCGAAGCACCAGTGCTCGGGGCCCACCGGCCAACGTAAGCCAAGCATTGGGACATGGCGCAATGCCGCGCTGTGCCTGCCGAGGAAGCACAGCTGCAGGCGGGGAGCAATCGGCTTCGCAAATAGGGTCACTGCTAGTCCGCTCCGAGTATTTCAGGGCCACCACTCGCCATAGAATAAGACCATGACTGAACTGCGCGATCGCGACCCCGGAGAACTGGTCCAGCCCATCATCCTGCGAATCGACAAGGAGGATCCGTCGAGCGAGGACGAGGGACTGTCAGCGGTGGCACGAGCAGCCGTGATTGCCTATCTGCAAGATCCGCAGAACCCGGATTGGCAGCAGTGGGCTTCACAGGCCTACGCCAAATCGGTACGCCGGGCTAATCCCAAGATGTTCGCCAAGGTGCTGGAGATGTTCCCTGAGCAAATGGTCAGTGAAGTGGGCAAGGCCCGAGCCGTTGGCTTGCCTCCATTGCCGGCCACGGACTTGCCGAAGCTGATTGCCAAGTTGCAGGTCTCCGGCACGCAGCTTCCAAAAGCGGAGGAAGTCCTGGATGCGCAGATCAGCATCGTGCTGAACAAATCCTTGGACATGTCCACAGGCAAGGCCGCGGCGCAGGCAGCGCACGCGCTGTTCGCCTGGCTGACAGAATCCCCAGCGGAAGAGGTCGAAGCGTGGCTCCACGCCCATGCTCCGGTGGGCATCAGGCACCTGCCGCGCAGGGAGTTCGACCGCTTGTCGCGGCAGGCCGCTGGACCTGTCATCCAGGATGCCGGGCGAACTGAAATCGAACCCGGATCTGTCACCGCTTTCGTCATTTCCGAGGCACGCTAGAACCTTAGAATCCAAGCGCGGTGAAACCGCCATGCGTGTGTCATGATTTCCTTGGCGGTAACAGCAATTGTCACCACAGCGGATCGCTGTGCACTTCCGTGGGCCGCAGGAAACGGCAATATGCCCTTGCTCGAAAGCACTGACATTGAAATTCTCTAAACGTGTACTGGGCCTGCTGCTGGTCCTGATGCTGTCCTTCGGGACCGCATCTGGTGCCAGCGCCTCGACGCAGGCTCCAGCCGGCCTTGCGCATCTCGTTGCCGCTCCTCCGGCAATTGCCAAGCAGACCACCACCAACCTGAACTTGCGCAAGTCGCCATCGGCCCGATCCGCGTCGCTGCTAGTCATTCCCAAAGGTGCCAAACTCCTCGCGTCCAAGGGTTCATCGGGCTGGGTGCAAGCGACTTACATGAAGAAGACCGGCTGGGTCTCGGCCAAGTACCTGGCAACGCCAAAAGCGCCGGCGCCGGCAAAGCCCAAGACCTCAGCCGTGCGCTATCTGATGTCCTTCCAGCCGGTGCGCAAGAAGGCATCGGCGGCATCCGCGGCCTTGACCGGGGCCATGCGCAAAACCGAAGTCCGGCACCTGGGCGCAACCGGTTCCTGGAGCCGGATCAGGATTGGCAAGATCACCGGTTTCGTGCCCACCAGCCAGCTGTCTACCGCAATGCCGGCGCCGGTGTACCGGTATGCGAAAACCGCGCAAGTGCTGCGCAAGTCCGCCTCTGCCAAAGCGGCACGCGTCGCGGGTGTTCCAGCAGGAGCCAAAGTCGAGTGGCTGCGCACGTCAGGCTCGTGGACCTATGCCATTTCTGCCGGAAAACGCGGCTGGCTGCCGGCCAAGCAGTTGTCGTCGCAACCGGCAGCAACCCGGAAAACGATCGGGAACCGTTGGCTGATCAGCAGCAGCGTCCTGCGCCAGTCCAATCGCAGCTCATCTCCATCTCTTGGAAGCCTTGCGCCGGGTGAAAAAGTCGGCTTGTACGCAACCCGAGGTTCCTGGTCCCAGATCAAGTCCCAGCGCGGCACCGGCTGGGTGCCTAGCGCTAGCCTGTCCAGCACCGCCTACAAGCCCGCCAACCCATCGGCTCGCTGGATCCTGGCTAATACCGCCCTGCGCGTCGGCGCTTCGGGCTCTGCCAAGTCCCTGGGGACTGTGCCAGCGGGGTCCAAGCTCACCCTGCACGGCACGTCGACTGGCTGGGCGCGAGTGAAGACCTCCAAGACGATGGGATGGGTTCCATCAAGCGTACTGGTGGCCAAGGCCTACACGCCGCTGAAGCAGGCCAAGCGCTGGACGACGGCTAATGTGCACCTGCGCTCCGGGTACTCCACCGGCCACAAATCACTGGCGGTCATCTCCAAGGGCCAACAGGTCAGCGTCCTGGGAACAGCCAATGGCTGGACGCGAGTTGCCTCAACGCAGGGCACCGGATGGATCAGCAATGGCTATCTTGCTACTAGCAAACCGCAGGCACCGCGACCGGCTCCGGCCCCGAAAGCCGAATACCGCTGGACCACAACCAACGTGAACCTCCGCGCCGGCGCGGGAATCAGCCACCAGAGCAAAGCCGTGCTGCCAGCGGGGCAGAAAGTCACCTACCTGCGCAGCGATTCAGGATGGGCGCAAGTCGCCGCTCCCCAGGCCACCGGCTGGGTCAAGGAAAACTACCTTTCCAAAAATGAGCCGGGAACGTTGCAACCCGATGCGCAGCGCGTCATCGCTGCGTTGCAGGGGAAGACCGGCGATACCATCAGCGCCATTCATACCGTTCGAAGCGGCTCTGCCGGGCACAGCTCCGGGAAGGCCGTGGACCTGATGATTCGCGACTACAAGAACAGGCAGCGGGTTGCCCAGGGCCAGAAGCTGGCCCAGTTCCTGCTGGATAACCGCAGCCAGCTGGGTATCTATTACCTGATCTGGCAAGACCGAATTTGGCTTCCAACGACAGGCTGGACGCCGTATTCCGGATCAGGAAAGTACGGAAACCAGTTCACCGGCAATTGGAATGACACCACGATGCATATGGATCACATCCATGTGGAGGTCTACGGCAATTCGGCCACGGGAGGTCCGCTGGACTACGGTGCGCTGCGAACCCGCTAATCTGCTGCTGTCTGGTGTTTCAGACGAAGATGCGCAGGGGGCATGGCGTACTCGCGGTGTCTCTGGTCAGCTGGAACCATGGAGAATTTTAAGCCGGAATTGGCTGTTGACCGGGCAGCGGCTACGTGGAGCGGGCGCAATGACGGTGCCGGCGAGCAGCACCTGAGATGGCATCAGCAAATCAACCGCAAGGCTGCCGACCAGTCCAGCGGGCGGGGACCGGCAGCGCTGCTCGGTTTCGCTTCGGATGCCGGCGTGCTGCGCAACGAGGGCCGGGCCGGGGCAGCGCAAGGACCGCAGGCACTGCGTGCCGCCTTGGGTTCCCTGGCTATCCACGAGCCACGGCACCTGATTGATGCTGGTGATGTCGCAGTATCTGGCGATGAGCTTGAATCAGGGCAGGAACGGCTGGCGCAGTCGGTGAGCGCTTTGCTCGGAGAAGGGATGCTTCCAATAGTGCTCGGCGGCGGCCACGAAACGGCTTACGGTTCGTTCAACGGCCTTTTCCGGCATTGCAGCCAAGAGCCTGGAACCCGGCTGGGCATTTTGAACCTGGATGCGCATTTCGATCTGCGCAGTGCTCCGCGGCGGAGCAGCGGCACCCCTTTCCTGGATATTGCCAAGGACCTGCAGGCGGCGGGACAAGATTTCAACTATGCCGTGGTGGGAATCAGCAAACCGAACAATACCCGGGTCCTCTTCGAACAGGCCCGCGCCCTGGAAGTGCGCTACCTGCTTGACGAGCAGTGCACTGCCGGGCAGCTGCCTTCCGTCCTGGCGTTCGTTGCCGACTTCATGGAGAGCATAGACAAGCTGTACCTGACCATTGACTTGGATGTGCTTCCTGCCTCGGTGGCCCCCGGGGTCAGCGCCCCTGCCGGATTCGGGGTGCCGCTGGAAGTAATTCACGGGGTCTGCGCGATGCTGGCGCGCAGTGACAAGCTGGCGCTGGTCGATGTTGTCGAATTGAATCCATCATTGGATATTGACGGAAGAACGGCCCGCACCGCAGCCAGGCTGGTCAATACCCTGCTGCGGGTCTGATGCAGTAGGGCGCACCGAAATCTGCCGACGCGAGTTTGCAATGTTCGACCCCTCAAACATTATGATTGAGGGGGACGAACTAATCGTCATGGCGAGATTTGGAATGGTGTGCAATGGTGCGAACCCTCAAGCCCCGATCACGCGCGGGGCAACGCGCAGGCTGGCTGGCCGCTGGCCTGGCATGCCTGATCGCGCTCGCTGGATGCGGCGGTAGCCAAAGTGCCGTGCCCGCCGAGAGCCAAGACCACCGGCCGGTGGTGCTGACAACCTTCACGGTCCTGCAGGACATCGCCCAGAATGTCGCAGGCGATCACCTGCGCGTTGAATCCATTACCCGTCTGGGTGCGGAGATCCACGGCTACGAACCTACCCCTGATGATCTGCGCCGGGCATCGCATGCGGACCTGATTCTCGATAACGGGCTGAACCTCGAAGCCTGGTTCCAGCAATTCGTCGAAGGCAATGACGCTCCGCATGCCACCGTCAGCCAGGGGATCGAGGCCATCGATATCGCCCAGGAAGAAGGTGCGGGAAAGCCCAATCCGCATGCGTGGATGAGCCCATTGAACGTGAAAATCTACGTGGACCGCATGGCAGATGCATTTACCGAGCTGGATCCGGCCAATGCGCGCGACTACCGGGACAACGCCAAGGCCTACCAAGCCGAACTGCAAAAGGTCCACGACGAGCTCGAAGCGGCACTGGCAGAGATCCCCGAACGCCAGCGGGTACTGGTGACCTGCGAAGGGGCCTTCAGCTATCTGGCCCGGGATACCGCAATGGCCGAAAAGTATCTCTGGGCCGTCAACGCGGAATCACAGGCTACGCCGCGCAAGGTCGCCGCGGCGATTGACTATGTCAGGGAAAACGATGTTCCTGCGGTCTTCTGCGAATCCACGGTCTCCGATGCGGCCATGCAACGAGTCGTCGAATCCACCGATGCCTCCTATGGCGGAACGCTCTATGTGGACTCGCTCTCCGAGCCTGGCGGTCCGGTACCCAGCTATCTGGACCTGATCTCGCATGACACCAGAACCATCGCCCGTGCCTTGAAAGGCGGAACACCATGAACGCGAAGCCCAGCGATGCACTCGCAATTGATGTGTCGGCCGCGACCGTCCACTACGGCCCCGTGCTGGCTCTGGACCATGCCTCCTTGCAGTTGGGCCGCGGACGGGTCTGCGGCCTGGTCGGAATGAATGGCTCGGGCAAATCCACGCTGTTCAAAACCATCATGGGGCAGATCAAGCCCGACACCGGCAGCGTGCGCATCAACGGCACCGACCCGCTGCAAGCTCGGAAAAGCGGGCAGCTTGCCTACGTGCCGCAAAGCGAAGCCGTTGATTGGAACTTTCCGATCTCGGTGCGTGAAGTGGTGATGACCGGGCGCTACGGGCAAATGGGATGGACCAGGAGAGCCAGGAAGAGGGACCACGCCGCCGTGGATGAAGCCCTCGAACGGGTGGAGCTGGCCAGCTTTGCCAACCGGCAAATCGGCCAGCTCTCCGGAGGTCAGAAGAAGCGTGCCTTCGTCGCCCGATGCATTGCCCAGGGCGCCAATATCATGCTGCTGGACGAGCCTTTCGCAGGCGTGGATAAACGCAGCGAAGCAACGATCACCAAGCTGTTGCGCGAAGTTGCTGATGAAGGCGGCAGCGTGCTGATTTCCACCCACGACCTGCACGCGCTTCCGGAACTTGCCGATGAAGCGGTGCTCCTGATGCGCAAGGTGCTGATGCATGGCCATCCGGATCTCGTGCTGCAGGCGGAAAACCTGGCCCTGGCCTTCGGGCTGGATCCCATGAAGCGAGGCGGGGAATGAACCTCATCGAATTGCTAGCTGAGCCGCTGGGCTACACCTTCATGGTGCGCGCCCTGCTGGTTACGATCATCGCCGCCGTCCTGTGCGCGGTCCTGTCCTGCTGGCTGGTCCTCATTGGCTGGTCGCTGATGGGCGATGCAGTTTCGCATGCGGTCTTGCCCGGAGTCGTGCTGGCCTACATCGTGGGTGCTCCCTTTGCCCTGGGTGCCCTGGTCTTCGGATTCCTCGCGGTGGCCTTGATCGGGGGAGTCCGCGACACCACCAAGCTCAAGGAAGATGCTGCCATTGGCATCGTCTTCACCACGCTCTTCTCCATCGGGCTGGTGCTGGTCTCGGTCACGCCGAGCCATGTGGATCTGAACCACATCATCTTCGGCAATTTGCTGGGCGTCTCGGCCAATGACCTGTGGCAGGTCCTGGTGCTTGGCGCGATCACCTTCGCCATCCTGATTCTCAAGCGCAAGGACTTCACCCTCTATGCCTTTGACCAAACGCACGCACATGCCTTGGGGATGAGCCCGCGGATCATCGGCGCGGTGCTCCTGGGGCTATTGGCCATGACCTCTGTTGTGGCTTTGCAGGCGGTTGGCGTCATCCTGGTAGTCGCCATGCTGATCATCCCCGGCGCCACGGCCTACCTGTTGACCGATCGCTTCGGGAAGATGCTCCTGATCTCACCGATCCTCGCAGCCTGTGCAGGAATCCTGGGTGTCTACATGAGCTATTACCTCGATGCATCAACCGGCGGAATGGTGGTTCTGGCCCAGGCGGCGATTTTTGGAATTGCCTATCTGTTCAGTCCGAAGCAAGGACTCATTGCCACCCGGCTGGCCAGCAAGGGGCGGCGCAAGGCGCTTGCGGCGAACGCGTAGAAGGCGGTGGCAAGTTTCCCGCAGCTGAAACGAAAATGGCGTGTGAGACGTGCGCTCGCCGGCGTCAGCTGATGGGCAATGGATGCACGCATCAGCGAATCAGCGTACTTCCCATGGCCGGCAAGGCGGCGGGCGGTCCTCTCGATTCATGGCTGGATCCGGATCCGGGCGACCCGGCGCATGGCTTGAACCTCCACCCGACCACCCTGCTAACTGGAAGGGCGCTTCCCTGCGCTGCGCCCGGATGGGCAGCTGAACCAGCTGGCTCGATCGGGACCTGCAAGCGGCATTAAACGCGCCAGCGCAGTTTGCCCTTGGCATCGGTCTTGCAGGTGTAGAGCTTGCCGGCCTTGGACTTGCCGCGCTTTCCCTTGTCTGCCTGCTTGCAGTAAGCGCCCGGATGCACGGTCCCCTTGACCACGGAAGGAGCCTTGTGCACGTCCTTCTTCGGTGATGCCTTGGGCTTGGAACCGGCAGGCTTGATCGTGGTGACTTTCGCGGCCTTCTGGTTGCGGCAGCTCTTGAGCACCTTGGCCATGGCCTGCTTTTCGGCTTTGGTGACCGACAGCGCGTACTTCTTCTTGACGCTGATCTGGGTTGCTACGTACTGGCACCGGAAGGACTTGTTCTTGGGGAGCCATTCAGCCGTGTTCTTATCGCCCTTCTGGCGATTGGCTGAGGCGTCAGCGGCCATCAAATTCAGAGGGTCGTTAGCCAGAGCCTGGCGCTGGGCCTGGGAAAGCTTCTGGCCGCCGGAGATCCACGCGTTCTTCAGGGAAACCACGTGGTCAATGTCGACGCTGCCTGACTTGACCTTCCAGTTGATCCTCTTGCCGGTGTAGCTGTCATGCAACGTGCCCGAAGCTAGGGTGCACTTCTTGCGGTCCTTGAATTTCACCTTGGACATGTCCCGGGACAAGGTGTCCTGGCGTTCATCGCATTTGTCCTTGTCGAAGTCCTTCCACCCATTGCCGAACTTCTTGTTCCGGTTGTACCCAGTGGCGGCCGCCTTGCCCTTTACCGGCAGGGTCTTGAGCATTGCGGTGGCCTTGGGGCCCTTGAGCTTCGCCCCGGGAAGGACCTTCTTGCTGCTGGTGGCAGCCCGTTCAACCAGCAATGGCCGATCTGTTGCCAGCAGGTCTTCAACCGGTGCGGGATCCATCCCGGTAAGTGCCGAAGGTTCTGCCGGTGCGCTGCATCCAGCGAGCACCAAAACTGCAGCGCAGAGCGCAGCAATGAGTTTTCTTGGCAAGGTGATGTCTTTCAAGAGAGTGTGAGCGCAGGAGTTCGCCAAGAATGCTGCAATGCACCCCCATGTAAAACTTGTACATTGCAGTATCCCTGGTTGATCATCACTTTAGACTATTGGCCGGACAATCAGCACCCTGGGTGCAGGGACGCGTCGATGCCACAGGCTTTTCGCTTGCCGTTAGCCAGGACCTGGAAAGGCTATTCAGGGGAGAAGGGAGACCCATGCGGCCGCGGCTGCACGCGATCCCAAGCGCAGGGTTTCGCCAGTTGAGCAGACCTGGACATTCACTGTCTCGGAGAATTGCTCGCCAGCGGTAATGCGCAGTTGCGCGCCGACAACGATCCGGTGATCGGAGAAATACTGCAGCAGCTGCGAATCGTCATCGGCGATGCGTTCGACAACCACCTGGGCGTCATCGCTGGCTTCGCTCAGGTTGAACGCCTGCGGGATGGAAATGCGGCCTTCGGCCGTCGGGATGGGGTCGCCATGCGGGTCGCGGGTGGGGTGCTCCAGCAGGCTGTCGATGCGCTCGATCATGAAATCGGATACCGCATGCTCTAGGCTCTCGGCCTCGTCATGCACCTGGTCCCAGCGGTAGCCCAGCATCTGCACCAGGAAAGTTTCGATCAGGCGATGGCGGCGCACCATGGTCACCGCATACTCGCGTCCCAGTTCGGTCAGCGTTACGGCGCCATAGGGCGCATGGTCGAGCAGGCCCTGCTGGCGCAATTTGCCCAGGGCACCGGAAACCGTGGAGAGCTTCATGCCTGATTTGCTGGCGATGATGCTGGCGGTTACCGGATCGCTTGACCACTCGTTGAGACCGAAGATGATCTTGAGATAGTTCTGGGCGCTATCTGAAAGCTGGTTGACCGACACAAGCACCATCTTAGCGACCATTGGGCCAGCTGGCCGCGAGGTGACTTTGATTATTGGGCATTTCGGGCCGGAGGCCGCTGACAACTGAAAGCGGCTAGTCACGAGCCCTAAAATTCTGGTCCGTGGATAAGGATTATTCGAAGCCCAGGGGCAGCGTATTGACTTAAATTTCTTTGTGAGGAAAACTGTGTAATCGATTCCATGGAATCGATTACACGTAAGCAAAGGGGCTTATCGCCATGAACGCTGTCACCATCAAGGATGTGGCACTTGCAGCCGGAGTATCTTCCGCGACTGCCTCGCGCGTTCTATCCGGCCACCCCGCCACTTCGGCCGCTTCCCGCGAAAAAGTGGAAGCTGTCGCCAAGGATTTGGGTTTCGTGCCCAATGCCCAGGCCCGCTCCCTGCGCTCCACCAAAACCGACACCATCGCGCTGCTGATATCCGATGTGCGCAACCCCTACTTCTCCGATCTCGCGCATGCCGTCGAGCAGCAGGCCCACGCCGCGGGAATGATGACCTTCATCGGCAATGCCAACGAGGACACCGAACAGCAGGACCAGTTCCTCGCCGCGATGCTTTCGCGCCGCGTTGACGGATTGATTCTCGTTCCCCAGGGCCTTGACGAAGACGCCGACCGGCCAAGCCAGATGATGCAGCGCATCATTGCCTCGGGCACTCCGCTGGTTTTCGTTGACCGCACCCTGCCCGAGCTTCGCATCCCATCCATCACCGCCTCCAGCACCGGCGCCCTGGAAGAAGCCATCGCGCGGCTGAAGGCCCTGGGCCACGCCAAAATCGCTTTCTTGGGCGGCCCGGACCACGCTTCCACCGCCCGCGAACGCCACAGCGCCTTCGACTCGGCGATGGCAGCCAACGGCATGGATACCGACCCTGCCCTGCACTTCGCCGGCGACTTCCGTGCCGCCTCGGGTGCCGAAGGCGCCCGCTGGCTGCTGGGCCATGAACTGCGGCCCACCGCGGTGGTCATCGCCGATGCGCCGATGGCCATCGGCGCACTGACCGTGTGGCGCGAAGCCGGCATCCGGATCGGGAAGCAGCTCTCGGTGATCACCTTCGACGAGGTGGACGCAATGCTCATGCACGATCCGCCGATCGCCACGATCAGCCACGACCTGACCAGCATGGGCCGCGCCGCGGTCACCGCGCTCCAGGACGTCATGGCGGGCAAGAGCCCCGAGCCCCAAGAATTCATCAGCCGATTCACCGCGCGTGAGTCGCTGGCCCCAACGCAACCCGCCACCGGCGCATAGGCGAGGATGGAAGGAACGAAAATGAGTAATGACGCTCTGCTGGTCCTGGACAAGGTCTGCAAGTCCTTCGGCCCGGTACAGGTGATCGACGAGGTCACCGTCGAGGTGCATGCCGGCAAGGTCTCGGTGCTGCTCGGCGAGAACGGCGCAGGCAAGTCGACGCTGATCAAGATGATCGCCGGCGTGCACGAGCCGGACGCCGGCCGGATCCTGGTGGACGGCAAGGCCGTGAAGATTCCCAACACCAAGGCCTCCGAGGCATTGGGCATCGCCACCATCCACCAGGAACTGAACCTGGTCCCGTCGATGACCATCGCCGAGAACATCACCCTGGGCCGCGTGCCGCGCAAATTCGGCATCATCAACCGCCGCGCCATGCGCCAGATCGCCCGCGAAGCGATGGACAAGCTCGGGCTGGCGCTGGATGTCGATACGCCGGTGGGCCAGCTGGGCCTGGCCCAGCAGCAATTGGTGGAGATCGCCAAGGCGCTGAGCCTGGACGCCCGTGTGCTGATCCTCGATGAGCCCACCGCGGCATTGACCAAGGCCGAAATCGCGCACCTGTTCTCGGTGGTCGCCACCTTGAAGCAACAAGGCGTGGGCATGGTATTCATCAGCCACCACCTCGATGAGATTGCCGAAATCGGCGACTTCGTGAACGTGCTGCGCGATGGCAAATTCATTGCCACCGTGCCGGCGGACACCGAGGAGAACGAGCTGGTCCGGCTCATGGTCGGCCGCGACATCGACGCCCAGTTCCCGCGCGTAGCCACCGAGCCAGGCCAGAAGCCGCTGCTGAGCGTGCAGAACCTGTGCGAGGGCATGCTCAAGGACATCTCGCTGGAAGTCCGGCCCGGCGAAGTGGTTGCCCTGGCCGGCCTGATGGGTGCCGGGCGCACCGAGCTGATCCGCGCCATCGCCGGAGCCGACAAGTACGCCAGCGGCGTCGTGGCGGTCAACGGCAAGAAGCTGGCCAGCTTCGACGTCGCTGCAGCCACCCGTGCCGGGATCGGGCACGTTCCCGAGGACCGCAAGACCCAGGGCCTGGTGCTGGATGCCTCGGTGGCCGAGAACATCGGCTACGCCACCATGGCCGCCACCGCCAAGAACGGACTGGTGGACCGCAAGGGCCAGAAGGCCCGCGCGCAGCAGGTCGCCGAACGCCTGCGCATCCGCATGGGCAGCATCGATGCGCCCATCCGCTCGCTCTCGGGCGGAAACCAGCAGAAGGCCGTGTTCGGCCGCTGGTTCACCGCCGGGGCCAAGGTGCTGCTGCTCGATGAGCCGACCCGCGGCGTGGACGTGGGAGCGAAGGTCGAAATCTACGAACTGATCAATGAGATCACCGCCTCCGGAGGCTGCGTGTTGATGGCCTCCAGCGAACTGCCCGAAGTGCTGGGCATGTCCGACCGCGTCCTGGTCATGAGCCAGGGACGCATCGCCGGGGAACTGGCCACCGAACAAGCCACCCAGGACGCCATCATGTCCCTGGCCGTCAGCAATGTGCACCGCGAAGAAGAAATGGGAACCAAGTAATGAGCAGCGTAGCTACTGCCCCGAAGAAGGGCTTTGATTTCAAGGCATTCCTTGCCAACAACGGAGCCCTGGTTGGCCTGGTCATTCTTTGCCTGGCCCTGTTCATCGCCACCCCGCGCTTCCTGACCGGACCGAACCTGATGAACATCGGCATCCAGGTCTCCACCATCGCGGTGATGGCCTTCGGCATGACATTCGTGATCGTCGCCGCCGGCATCGACCTCTCGGTCGGCTCGGTCGCGGCGCTCTCGGCCATGGGTTCCTCCTACGCCATCACCACCGCCGGCCTGCCCGATGGCCTGTCCATCCCGATCGGCCTGGCCGTCGGTGCACTGTGCGGCTGGGTCACCGGTGCGATGAGCGCCTACGGCAAGCTGCCCACCTTCATCGCCTCGCTGGCGATGCTCACCGTGGTGCGCGGGCTGACCCTGGTGATCTCCGATGGCCGGCCGATCTCCACCAGCTCCTCGGTGTCCTGGCTGGGCGATGACCTGGGCCCGATCCCGGTGCCGATCCTGATCCTGGTCGTCTCCGGCCTGCTTGCCGCCTTCGTGCTCAACCGCACCGTCATCGGCAAGAACGCCTTCGCCGTGGGCGGCAACACCGAAGCCGCGCGCCTGTCGGGCATCCCGGTCAAGCGCGTGCTGGTCACCGTCTTCATCATCTCCGGCGTCTTCGCGGCCCTGTCCGGCATGATCCTGGCCGGCCGCCTGGACTCGGCCCAGCCGACCCTGGCATCGGGCTACGAACTGGATGCCATCGCGGCCGTGGTCATCGGCGGTGCATCGCTCTCCGGCGGCGTGGGACGCATCTCCGGCACCCTGATCGGCGCCCTGGTGCTGGCCGTGATCCGCAATGGGCTGAACCTGCTTTCGGTTTCCGCCTTCTGGCAGCAGGTAGTCATCGGCGCCGTGATTGCGATCGCCGTGGGCTTCGACGTGCTGCGCCGCAAGAACGTCAAGCACTAGATTTTCCCTCCGTTCCCAGCAATTCAAGAAAAGTTCAAAGGAGAACCCCATGAAGAACATCATCCGCAAGACCGCAGCCGTCAGCGTCGGACTGGCCCTGGTGGCCGGCCTGGCCGCCTGCAACCGCGGCACCGAAGCAGAGGCCGGCTCAGCCACCTTGGCAGTGTCCACCCTGAACAACCCGTTCTTCGTCGACCTGCGTGACGGCGCCCAGGCCGAGGCCGAAGCGCAGGGCATCGACCTGTCCGTCGTCGACGCGCAGAACGACTCCGCAACCCAGGCCAACCAGCTGGCCACCGCGGCAACCAACGGCTCGGCCGGCCTGATCATCAACGCCGTGGATACCGAAACCGCCGAAGCCGGCCTGAACCCGGTGGCCGAGGCCGGCCTGCCGATCGTTGCGGTTGACCGTGCGGTGGGCGAGACCAAGATCGCTTCCTTCGTGGCTTCGGATAACGTTGCCGGCGGCGAGCAGGCTGCCAAGGCGCTGGGCGAGGCGCTGGGCGGCAAGGGCAAGATCATCGTGCTGGAAGGTGTTCCAGGCGCCTCGGCAACCAACGAGCGCGGCGAAGGCTTCGACAAGGGCCTGGCCGAGTTCAAGGACATCGAGGTCGTCTCCTCGCAGACCGCCAACTTCGACCGAGCCGAAGCACTGGACGTGGTCACCAACCTGATGCAGGCCAACCCGGATGCCGCTGGCGTGCTGGCGATGAACGACGAAATGGCCCTGGGCGCCATCCAGGCACTGGGCGACAAGGCCGGCAAGGACGTGAAGGTAGTCGGCTTCGACGGCACCGACGACGGCTTCAAGGCAGTCCAGGATGGCACCCTGGTTGCCACCATCGCCCAGAACCCGGCCGAGCTGGGCAAGCAGTCGGTGCAGATCCTGGCCAAGGCCATCAAGGGCGAAGAAGTCGAAGCCAACGTGCAGGTCGCCGTTGACACGGTGGACGAGAAGAACGTCGCCGACTACGCAGGCGAGTAATCTGCCCTTAGTGGCAAACAAGCAGTGCACCGGCGCCCATCGGCCGCCGGGTGGAGAGAACCAGAGGACATAGCATGCAGCAGGACATCCAGGTCACCATTGTGGGCTCTAGCAACGTGGACATCACCGCGCTGATGGCCCGCCTTCCCGGCCCGGGCGAAACCGTGCTGGCAGATTCCTACCAGCTCTCGCCCGGCGGCAAGGGCGCCAACCAGGCGCTGGCCGCCCAGCTGGCCGGTGCCGCCACGGAATTCATCGGCGCCGTCGGCAACGACTCGCACGCCGAAATCGCGCTGGGCCAGCTCGAGGAAGCCGGCGTGAAGCTCGATCGCGTGGCCCGCGCCAGCGAGCCGACCGGCGTAGCCATCATCCAGGTGGACCGTGGCGCAGAGAACTCCATTGCCGTGGTCTCCGGGGCCAACTCGACCGTCTCCGGCGAGGCTGTGCAGGGCGCCGGGGGCATCGAGGGCATCCTGGTGCTGCAGGGCGAGATTCCTGCCTCGGGCATCAAGGCCGCCATGGATGCCGCCACACAGCGCATCGTGCTCAACCTGGCGCCGGTGATCGAACTGGACCGCGAGTACCTGCTCAAGGCCAACCCGCTGGTGGTCAACGAGCATGAGGCCGAAGCCGTGCTCCAGCAGCTGAACCCGCACCCGGCTCGCCGGTTCGACGGCAAGTACGAGCGCCTGGCCGCGATGCTGGTCGACGAGGGCATCGCCAGCGTGGTCATCACCCTCGGCGCCAATGGCTGCCTGGTTGCCGACCGCTTCCCAGGGGAGAACGGCGGGGCCCAGGTTCGCGCGCTGCCCGCCGTGAAGGTCAAGGCCGTGGACACCACCGGTGCCGGCGACGCATTCACCGGTGCGGTGGCTGCCCGCCTGGCCAAGGGCGACGATTTGGCGCAGGCCGCAGAATTCGCCGGCAAGTTCGCCGCGCTAACGGTGCAGGCGCACGGAGCCCAGGCTTCCTACCCGCGTTCCCTGCAGAACCTCTGAGACCCCTTTTCGAGCAAGACCTAAGGAAGCCGCTGTGCTGAAATCCGAAATTCTCAACGCCCCGCTGCTGGCCGCCCTGGCCAAGTGCGGGCATACCGACACCGTGGTGATAGCGGACTGCGGCCTGCCGCTGCCCGAAGGCCCACTGGTCATCGATCTGGCCTTGGTGCAGGGGCTGCCCAGCTTCGATCAGGTGCTCGAGGTCCTGGCCCGGAACCTGGTGATCGAGAACAGCACCCTGGCGGCCGAAGCCGAGGACGGCCCGGTCCAGGAACTGTGCCTGGCCAAGGGCCTGGACCCGGACTTCATCTCCCACGAAGAGCTGAAAGCCCAACTGCCCCAGGCCAAGGTCATCGTGCGCACGGGGGAAGCTACCCCCTACGCCAACGCGATCCTGCACTGCGGGGTAGCATTCTAGGGAACGGATGCCGCAGCTGTTTCGCGGCAGCGCGCTACCCGAGGAGAGATGCAATGAAGAAGATGTTCTATTCAGCTTTTGCCCTCATGGTGCTGGGGGCGGCCGTCCTGATTCTCACCGTGCCGGCGTTGTCCAGCGACCCGGGCCAGACGCCCCAGAGCATTGCGGTGATCGCGGGAACCGTGTTCATGGCCGCAGCTTCCGTCGTTGTCCTGCTGAAGAAGGCTGCGACGCAAGAATCCTGAGCGACTTCCTGCAGCCATCGGCGCCAATGCCCTTGGGCAAGCCGACTGCCTAGAATGGGGGTCATGAAGCAAAGGAACCTGGCCGCAGAGAACGGCGAGACCTTCTCGAGCATCGCACCGGAAGCCGGGCTGCTGCTCGGAGCGGGTCGAGCCATCTTGCTTCAGCTGGCCCACCCGCAGATTGGCCGGGCCATTGCCGAGCACTCTGATTTCGCCGCCAATCCGCTCAGCCGGCTGATTCATACCCTCGGCTATATCTATGCATTGAGCAATGGCACAGCAGAACAGCAGCGCAAGATCATCGCCCATGTGGACGCGGCGCACCGGCCCATTCGCGCAACGCGTGACGAGGGCAGGCCCGCGTATTCTGCGCTGGATCCCAGGCTGCAGTTGTGGGTGGCGGCCACGCTCTATGATTCGGCCCGCGTCATTGCCGGCCAGATCCTGGATGAAAACGAGGCCGACCAGGAAGAGCTCTACCTGCAGTACGCGCGGCTCGGTGAGGCCTTGCAGATGCCGGGCGGCTACTGGCCGCAGGACCTCGGCGGCTTCGAGCAGTACTTTGCGCAGAATCAAGCGAAGCTGGAAGTCACCGACCAGACCAGGGCGCTGGCCAGCGAACTTTTCGAAGCACGCAATGCCCCATGGTGGGTCCGGATCGGCATGCCGTTGATGCGCGACGTGACCATCGCCCAGCTGCCGGCCCCGGTGCGCGAGGGCTTCGGCTATCGCCTTACGGGGAAAGCCGCGAGGCGCAACGCCCGCGTCATCGCCGTCGCCAGGGCAGCCACGCGGCTGCTGCCGCGAGTCCTCAGGCATGCCCCGATGCGGCTGATATTGCGCCGCGTCGACAAGATGGCCTAGCCGGCCCGAAGCCTAGTGCCCCGAGCCGTTCTCTGGTCCAACCCGGATCAGGATCCGTGGCAGCGCCACCAGCAGGAACAAGGCCACCAGGATCAGCGGCCCTCCGATCCAGGCCCCGATTTGCCAGCCGAAGAGCACCTGCAGCACAAACCAGACGCAGCCCGAGACCAGCAACCCCACGCCGATGCCCACGATCTTCACGATGGCGTGGCCCAAGCTGACCGTCTGCTCCTTGAGCCGCTGCCCGAAGAGATACCGGTGCACGGCCACGGGGGTGATCAGCAGCAGAATCAGCACAGTGGCCGCCACCAGCAAGATGATGTAGACCACCTCGTCGGTTCGGCTGAGCATCTCGAACCTCGCCTGGAAGGGCAGGACCACCAGGAAAGCGGCAAGGATCTGCACACCAGTTTGCATCACCCGCATTTCCTGCAGCAGCTCGTTCCACTGCCGGTGCGGTGCGCCATCGCTGGTATCGGGGTGGGAACGCTTGATCATCACTGTTCTCCTCGGCCTCAATCCGCCAGCTGGTTGAACCCCGCCGGCTCAAACGACTATGCCAAGCAATGCCGGTGCAGGCAAGGGCCTGCCGGCCCGCCGGGCCAAACTGTAGGTCGCGGCCGGTACATTCGGGAGCCAAGCAGAATTCGACGATGGAGGAGCAGATGGAACCCGATGGCGCCGCCGGGAGCAGCATTGATGTGTGGTCGATGCCCAGCCAGGGCCTGGCCTGGTGCGATTGCGGCAAAGGCCATGAGCTCACGGAGGACATCGTGTTCCAGGCTATGGCGGAAGCCGGATTCGGACCCGGCCGGCCGCTGGCCCATGGACAGCTGGCCGAGCTGATTGCGGATCTCTGGCACTACTCGCAGGTCTGCCGGTTCTTCCACCTGGCCGTGGAGCAGGCGGCGATGCGTATCCACGGGAAGGTCGATGGAATCTACCCGTGGGAACACGGTACCGATATTGTCGGATACTTCTCGAAGACCTGGCAAGGCTGCCCCGACGCGGCCTGCCAATCCGAAGGGTGAGCGCGCGAGGTGCGAATTGAGTTCGCCCCGTGCAGGCGCATAGTGTGGGAAAGATGAAGAGCTTTGCATCTTTCCGGGCACCTGCCGACCATGACGGCTTCATCCATGTGCGGGGTGCCAACGAGAACAATCTGGACAATGTCGAAGTGCGCATTCCGCGCGATGCCATTGTCGCCTTCACCGGGGTCTCCGGTTCCGGGAAATCTTCCCTGGCCTTCGGAACCATCTTCGCTGAATCCCAGCGCCGATTCCTGGAATCGGTGGCTCCCTACGCGCGGCGCCTGATCGCCCAGGGGCACACGCCCAAGGTGGAATTCATCTCCGGGCTGCCACCGGCCGTGGCCCTGCAGCAACGGCGTGGCGCTGCCAGTTCCCGTTCCACCGTGGGGACCCTGACTACGCTCTCCAACTCCGTGCGCATGCTGTTCTCCCGCGCAGGAACCTACCCCCAGGGTGCACCGAGGCTGGATTCGGATGCCTTTTCCACCAACACCGCGGCCGGCGCCTGCGCGCAATGCCACGGTGCGGGAACGGTGCATTCGGTCAGCGAGGAATCGCTGGTCCCGGATTCCTCCCTGAGCATCAGGGACGGCGCGATTGCGGCTTGGCCCGGCGCCTGGCAGGGCAAGAACCTGCGGGACATCACCACGCACCTGGGCTACGACATCGACGTTCCGTTCCAGCAGCTGCCCGCGGAAACACGGAAGTGGCTGCTGTTCACCGAAGACCAGCCAGTCGTGGAAGTCACCCCGGAACGGGATCGCGTGGCCAAACCGTACAAGGGCCGGTTCTGGAGTGCCGAACGCTACGTCCGGCACACGGTTGCGACCTCGAAGAGCGAGAACCTGCGGTCCAAGGCGCTGGCGTTCATGCATTCGCAGGATTGCCCGGCGTGCTCGGGGACGGGATTGCGCCCCGATGCCCTCCAGATCACCTTCGACGGCCTGGATATCGCGGCATTCAACGGCAAGCCGCTCAGCTCCCTGGCCGAGCTCTTGCGCCCCTTCGCGGCTGATGCCCAGGCAGAAGTCGCGAGCATCATCAGCGCGGACCTGCTGGGCCGAATCCAGGTGCTGGTCGAACTCGGGCTGGGATACCTGAGCCTGGACCGCGCCACCCCGACGCTGTCGCCGGGGGAAATGCAGCGCCTGCGCATCGCCACCCAGCTGCGCGCGGGACTGTTCGGCGTCATCTACGTGCTCGATGAGCCATCGGCCGGACTGCACCCGGCCGATGTGCAGCCGCTGATCGAGGTGCTCGACGCGCTCAAGGCCGAAGGCAACTCGGTGTTCGTGGTGGAGCACAATATGGATGTGGTCAGCCGTGCGCAATGGATTGTCGATGTCGGCCCGGGCGCGGGCAGCAACGGCGGGCAGGTGCTCTACAGCGGAGAAGTTTCCGGGCTGTCCGGAATTCAGGAATCCGTGACCCGGCGCTTCCTCGATCCCGGGCCTGCGCCGCGCCGCGAGCCGCGTGAAGCCCAAGGATGGGTGCAGCTGCGCGGGGTGAACCTGCACAACCTGGACGACGTGGATGCCGCGTTCCCGCTGGGGGTCTTCTGTTCGGTCACCGGCGTGTCGGGATCGGGCAAGTCCAGCCTGGTCTGTGGTGCCCTGGCCCAGGCTGCGGGCGGCCCGGTGCTTGCCGGGCCGGAGGATCCGGAGGCGGCGGCGGATCGCGCGGTGATCGCCGAGGTCACCGGCGCAGACCAGCTAAGCCGCGTAGTGCTCATGGACCAGAAACCCATCGGGCGCACGCCCAGATCCAATGTCGCTACCTACACGGGCTTGTTCGATGCGGTCCGCAAGGCTTTTTCCGAACTGCCGCTGTCCAGGCAACGCGGCTACAGTGCCGGACGCTTCTCCTTCAACGTTGCCGGCGGGCGGTGCGAGAACTGCCAGGGCGAAGGCTCCCTGGAAATCGAGCTGCTCTTCTTGCCAGGGACCTACGGGCCATGTCCCGAATGCCGCGGAACCCGGTACAACCAGCAGACCCTGGACGTCGAATACCAGGGCAAGAACATTGCCCAGATCCTGGAACTGGACGTCAGCCAAGCCGAAGAATTCCTCTCCGGCATCCCTTCCGCGGCACGGGCCCTGGCGACCCTGCGCGAAGTCGGACTGGGGTATCTGCAGCTGGGCCAGCCAGCTACCGAAATGTCCGGCGGCGAAGCCCAGCGCATCAAGCTGGCCACCGAACTCCAGCGCCAGCGCCGCGGGCACACGCTCTATCTGCTCGATGAGCCCACCACCGGGCTGCACCCTGCCGACGTGCAGCTGCTGGTATCGCAGCTGCAGCAGCTGGTCGACCAGGACAACACCGTCATCGTGGTGGAACACCAGATGGATGTGGTTGCCGCAAGCGACTGGGTGATCGATTTGGGGCCGGCCGGCGGGGATGGCGGCGGGCGCATCGTTGCCGGGGGGACCCCAAGGGCGGTGGCGCAAGACAAGGCCAGCAGAACCGCGCAATACCTTGCGCGCCGGCTGGCCTTATGAAGCTGGACTAGTTGCTGTTCAGCAGTGCGTGCGGCGGGGTCTGCACCCCGGCGGCCACTGCTTCGGCAGGATCATCGCCGAGGTGGATGATCTTGTTATCGCCATCCACATGCACCACGCTCGGCACATAGCTGCGCGCCTCGGCATCGTCCATCTGCGCATAGCTGATCAGGATGACCAGGTCGCCGGGGTGCACCAGATGCGCTGCCGCACCATTGATGCCGATGACCCCGCTGCCCGGCTCGCCGGCGATGGTGTAGGTTTCCAGGCGGGCGCCGTTGGTGATGTCTACGATGCTGACCAGTTCGCCGGGCAGGATATCCGAGGCTTCGAGCAGCTCGGAGTCAACGGTGACCGAGCCTACGTAGTGCAGGTCTGCCTGGGTGACAGTTGCCCGGTGGATCTTGGACTTGAACATGGTGCGTTGCATTAGACGATTCTTTCACGCGAGGTAAGTGGTTTCCCGGTATCCAAGCTTACGCCTCTTGCGCGCAGATGCCCGGGCATTGTCCGGCACCCCACACAGTTGGCCGCGAACGGCTACTTTGGCAGATGGGTTTCCAGCACGCGATGCACTTCCCCGGAGGCCAGCAACTGGCAAGCAGCTTCCAGCTCGGCAGAGAGGAAACGGTCCTCGCCAGGGCCTGCGACCTTGGTGCGCAGCAGCTCCAATACGGCGCCGGTAGCCGGGCCAGGCTGCAATGGCTGGCGCAGATCCAGGGCTCGGCCGGCAATCAGCATTTCAATTGCCAGGATGCGGCGCAGGTTGGCGACCGAGGTGCGCAATTTGCGCGCCGCGTGCCAACCCAGGGAAACATGGTCTTCCTGCATCGCTGATGACGGGATGGAATCCACGCTGGCCGGTACGGCCAGACGCTTGTTCTCCGCGACCAGTCCGGCCTGCGTGTACTGGGCGATCATCATGCCCGAATCCACGCCCGGGTCATCGGCAAGGAAAGCTGGCAGGTCGCGGGAACGAGCCGGGTCGAGCATGCGATCGGTCCGGCGCTCTGCAATGGATCCCAGGTCAGCTACGGCAATGGCCAAGAAGTCCAAGACGTACGCCACGGGAGCACCGTGGAAGTTGCCGTTGGAAGTGACTTCACCCGATGGCAGCACGACAGGGTTATCGATGGCGGCCGCCAATTCGCGGGTGGCGACCAGGCGGGCATGGGCGATGGTGTCGCGCACTGCGCCGGTAACCTGCGGGGAGCAGCGCAGCGAGTAGGCATCCTGCACGCGGCCGTCGCCTTCGCGGTGCGAAGCGACAATGGGGGAGCCCGAAAGGAAGCTGAACATGTTCGCAGCACTGCGGCCCTGGCCCGGATGCGGGCGCAGCGGTTCGTGCAGTTCAGCACGGAAGACCTGGTCGGTGCCCAGCTGGGCTTCGACGCTCATGGCAGCGGTGGCATCGGCAATGTCTGCGAGCTCTTCCAGGTCTGCCAGTGCCATCAGCAGTTGGCCGAGCATGCCGTCGGTGCCGTTGACCAGCGCCAGGCCTTCCTTCTCCGCCAGTTCGACAGGTTCCAGTCCTGCTTCAGCAAAGAGCTCCGGCACGGGGCGCTTCACGCCTTCGCGGTCAGTGGCCTCGCCTTCGCCCATCAGGACCAGTGCGCAATGGGAGAGCGGAGCAAGGTCTCCTGAGCAACCCAGCGAACCGTACTCACGCACTACCGGGGTGATGCCGGCATTGAGCAGTCCAACCATGGTTTCCAGCACTACCGGGCGCACGCCGGTGCGGCCCGAGGCCAGGGTCTTGGCGCGCAGGAACATCAGCGCGCGCACCACTTCGCGCTCAACTGGGTCGCCCATGCCGGCTGCATGCGAGCGGATCAGCGAACGCTGCAGCTTAGCGCGGTCCTCGGGAGCGATGTGGCGCGTTGCCAGGGCACCGAACCCGGTGGAAATGCCATAGACCGGGGTGTCGGCTGAGGCGAGGGCATCAATGTGGGCGCGGACTGCTGCCAGTTCTTCAAGAACCTGAGGCGCGATGCTGATCTGCGCGTTGTGCCGGGCTACCGCAATCACGTCATCGGCGGTGGCGCCAGCTAGGTCCAGGGTTACGTGCGGGGAAGTAGCCATGATTTTCAATCCGTTCTCTACGCTGCAATGAGGTCTCTAATCTCCATTGTTCGGCAGAACGAGTTTGCACGGCACTGATATTCGGGTCATCTGTCCGAAATGCCAGACAGTGCCCTGGAGGAAGAAAAGAACGGACCTCCAATTGGCGTGCCAATTGGAGGTCCGTTCAGCGGTTCCGGTTTCAGAAGGTGATGCCTTCGAAGGCTTCCTCGCCAAATTTGTTGGACGAACCGTTGTCCGTGACCTTGGCGTTCTCGTTAAGGGATGCGGCAGAATTGCCGATGCCGCTAAAGGTTACGTGCTTGATGTTCTTGACCGCTGCGATATTACCGCTGCCGTCCAGCTCAAGATTCTTGATGTGCGGAGCGACGATCATGTTTCCGGAACCAGAGACGGTGACGTTCTGGCAATCGCCGATGAGCTTCAGCATTTGACCCATTTCAGAGATATCCATGCCGCCCGTGCACCTGATTTCGGTCGCTTGCGCATCGAGGAAATCATAGACGGACTGGAAGGTGCTGTCCGCAGGTGCCTTCGGAACATTGGGAGTACCCGTAGAAGCGCCTTCCGGGGCTTTGGAGCTTGGGGTGACGCTGCCTTCGATAGGCCCGGCGTTCTCCGGTGCCATGCTTTCTTCTGCTGGTGCGCTTGTCTCTTCGCTGGAGGGTTGGATGCTCACGCAACCTGCCAGTGCGACTGCAAGGATTCCAACCGCCAGCGGCCCAGCGAAGCGTTTGGTAATTTTCGAGAACATAACCATCCTGTCAATCGAACCGGCCAGCCCATTTGGACAGGCGGTATAGATACATTCTGCGTTGAATGACGACAAATGACCAACGCGAACGGCTCAGGAACGAATGAGTTCTCGTGCCCCGGGAGCACGCAACCATGCAATTTGCTGACGATTCCATGCGGGGACAAAAGCAATCGCTTCACCGCTTGCCCAGTGCAAGCAGTGAAGCGATTACTAGTGCCCAGGGGGAGAAGGGGCACGATTTGAGCCGGCAGGAGAACCTACCGGGTTATTTGGTTCCTAGAATCCTTCATTCCGCTCTTCGGAACCAAACTGGCTTTCATCGTTTCCATACGATTGGCCATCGGACTGCTGTCCGGACTGGCTTTCGCCGCCAAACGATTCCTCACCGGATTCGTTGCTATCGCCGTAGGACTGCTGCTCCGACTGCTGTCCGGACTGGCTGTCACTGCCGTAGGATTGCTGGCTTTCGCCGCCACCGTAGGACTGCTGCTCTGACTGCTGGCTTTCGCCGCCGCCGTAGGACTGCTGTTCCGACTGCTGACCGGACTGGCTGTCACTGCCGTAGGACTGCTGGCTTTCGCCGCCACCGTAGGACTGCTGTTCCGACTGCTGTCCGGACTGGCTGTCATTGCCGTAGGACTGCTGGCTTTCGCCACCGCCGTAGGACTGCTGTTCTGACTGCTGGCTTTCGAACCCGCCATCGTCATTTGATCCGAAATCTGAATTGGACTGGCTTTCGAAGCCTTCAGATTCGTTGTTGTCGAAGTTCCCGAACTGCTCGTTTGCATCCTGCTCAGACATGCTGTCCTCCGTGGGTCGGTGGTTCCTGACTTGCCCTACGCTATGCGTAGAAAAAGCCCGGTTCAAGGATTCCGGGGAAGCTCAGAGCCGCTGGAAACCCGCAGTTAAGCCAATACCTATGGTGTTCGGAGACTTCGGCCAATATTCACCACTGCGTGCTAAAAGGAATCGCCGTTCCCGGGAACCCGAGGGGCAAAGAGCATTTTCCGCAGCTGCCATGGCGGCTTCTGGAATTGCTCAACAGGCGCGAAGAGAAAGCTGAACGTTCTCCGAAAGAATTGTCCATCCGGTCGGATTCCGCCCGGTAAATCGATAGTGTCCAAACTGGGACACCGAGAAAGGTCTTGCCCCAAGCGTCCATGACAACGTAAGGAGAAGCATTGGCTAATTCGAAGAAGACTCCAGCAAAGAAAACTGATCGCGAAAACGCAGAAAACGGGTTCGTGGCTCCGGAAGTGCTGCGCGAGTCCTTGCAGACCGTGCTGATCCAGCTGCTGGACCTGCAACTGGTGGGCAAGCAAATCCACTGGAACGTCGTTGGTCCCAACTTCCGCGACCTGCACCAGAACCTCGACGAAATTGTTGACATCGCGCGCCGCGGCTCGGATGAAATCGCCGAGCGGATGCGAGCTTTGCATGCCACTCCGGACGGGCTGGCAGCAACGGTCACGAAGTACACGAAGCTGGAACAACCGGTGAATACCGAAATCCTGACCACTAATGCCGTGGACATGGTAGTCAAGGCACTGCAGACCACTGTGGGAGTCATGCGAGAGGTCCATGACCCGGTGGATGAAGCGGATCCGACCACCGCCGATATCCTGCACCAGTACATTGCGGATCTGGAGCAGCAAGCCTGGTTTATCAGCGCGGAAACCCGCAAGCCGTAAACCGGGCCGCGTGGTCCTGGAATTGAATAAATAGCCTGAGGCACCACAATCAGTGGTGCCTCAGGCTATGTGCGTGTCCTACTTCTCCTGTGCGGCCATCGGGATGCGCACGCCGCGCTCAGCGGCAACTTCGGCGGCGCGTTCGTATCCTGCATCGACGTGGCGGATGACGCCCATGCCCGGGTCATTGGTCAGCAGTGCCTCCAGCTTCGCGGCGGCCATTTCGCTGCCGTCAGCCAAGGAGACCTGGCCGGCGTGGATGGAACGGCCCATGCCCACGCCACCGCCATGGTGGATCGAAACCCAGGTGGCACCCGAACTGGTTGCGGTCAAGGCGTTCAGCAGCGGCCAGTCGGCCACGGCATCGGTGCCGTCCTTCATGGCCTCGGTCTCGCGGTACGGCGAGGCTACCGAACCCGAATCCAGGTGGTCGCGGCCGATCACGATAGGTGCAGAGACCTTGCCTTCGGCGACCAGCTGGTTGAACAGCAAGCCGGCCTTGTGGCGCTCGCCGTAGCCCAGCCAGCAGATGCGCGCCGGCAGGCCCTCGAACTCCACGTGCTTCTGTGCGGCATCCAGCCAGCGGTGCAGGTGCTCGTTTTCCGGGAACAGGTCCTTCAGCGCCTGGTCGGTGACCTTGATGTCCTCGGGATCCCCGGACAGCGCTACCCAGCGGAATGGGCCCAGGCCTTCGCAGAACAGCGGGCGGATGTAGGCCGGGACGAAGCCCGGGAATTCGAAGGCGCGGGTGAAACCGCCCTTGCGTGCCTCGTCGCGGATCGAGTTGCCGTAGTCGAAGACCTCCGCGCCGGCGTCCTGGAATCCCACCATCGCCTCGACCTGCGCGGCCATGGCGGCCTGGGCTTTCTTGGTGAAGCCGGCCGGATCAGCTTCGGCTTCGGTGTCCCACTGGTCCATGGTGTATTCCACCGGCAGGTAGCTGAGCGGATCGTGGGCACTGGTCTGGTCGGTGACGATGTCGAAGGAGAATTCTCCAGCTTCGTGGCGCTTGAGCAGCGCCGGGAAGACCTCGGCGGCATTGCCGACGTAGCCCACCGACAGCGGGCGGCCCTCGGACTTCGCTGCCAGGACTTTGCCCAGCGCCTTGTCCAGATCCAGCTCGACCTCATCGAGGTAGCGCTTGGAGGCACGGCGGCGCAGTCGGGTTTCATCCACGTCAACGATCAGCACGGCACCGCCGTTGAGGGTCACGGCCAGCGGCTGGGCGCCACCCATGCCGCCGCAGCCGCCGGTCAAGGTCAGGGTTCCGGCCAGCGAGCCCTTGAAGCGCTTCTCGGCGATCGCGGCGAAGGTTTCGTAGGTGCCTTGCAAGATGCCCTGGGTGCCGATGTAGATCCACGAACCGGCGGTCATCTGGCCGTACATCATCAGGCCTTCGGCTTCGAGCTTGCGGAAGTGCTCCCAGTTGGCCCAGTCGCCAACGAGGTTGGAGTTGGCAATCAGCACCCGCGGTGCCCACTTGTTGGTCTTGAAGACGCCGACCGGCTTGCCGGACTGCACCAGCAGCGTTTCGTTCTCTTCCAGGTCCTTGAGCGTCTGGACGATCGCATCGAATGCCTCCCATGAGCGGGCTGCCTTGCCGGTGCCGCCGTAGACCACGAGATCCTCGGGGCGTTCGGCAACTTCCGGATCCAAGTTGTTCATCAGCATGCGCAATGGGGCTTCGGTGGCCCAGGACTTGGCGGTCAGTTCGGTACCGCGCGGGGCGCGGACAACACGTGGTTCGTGGCTCATGGCAATTCCTTACGATGTAACGTAGCTAACTGATTCCATCATTGGCTATCGGCCATGGCTTGGGTACCGGAGAATAGGCAGAGCTGTCCGGTATTTCAGAATCGAAGGAATTTCCGGTTGCCTCCAGCTCCTAGGTGGCGGGGATCAGCGCCAGCGCGCTGCGTTCGATGGCCTCCGGGCTCAGGGCCTGGCTGATGGCGATCATGCTGGCTCCGCGCAGGGCTCCAACTTCCCAGCTGCGCGAGGTGCGGATCTGCAGGTGCTGGGTGGACAGCGGCGCTCCGCGCTGGTAGACCACCTCGCGGATGCCTGCCAGCAGGTGCTCTCCGGCGGCGGAGATCCGACCGCCCACCACGATCAGCGACGGGTTCAGCAAGCTCACGCTGGCAGCCAATACCTCGCCCACGTCGCGGCCGGCTTGGCGCACTGCATGGATCGCTTGGATGTTCCCGGAGTTCACCAGGGCGACCACATCGGTGTTGCTGTGCGCTTCGATGCCCTGCGCCCGCAACGCGGTGGCAATTTTGGGTCCGGCAGCTACGGCTTCCAAGCAGCCTTCATTGCCGCAATGGCAGTAGATGCCATCGCCGCGGCGGATGCGCACGTGCCCGATATCGCCGGCTGTGCCCTGCGCTCCGCGTTGCAGCAGTCCTCCGGAAATGATGCCCGAGCCGATGCCGGTAGCCAGCTTGACGAAAATGAAGTCCTCGCTGCCGGTCTCCAGCTGGTCCTTCTCGCCAATGGCCATGAGGTTGACATCATTGTCCACGACCACCAAGGCGTCCAGCTGCTGCTGGAACCAAGCGGGGATGTCGAAGTCGTCCCATCCGGGCATGATGGGCGGATTGGCGGGGCGGCCGGTCTCGAAATTCACCGGCCCTGGCACTCCCATGCCTATGGCAATGACATCGTCACGGGTGCGGCCCAGCGAATCGAGCAAGCCATCGGCCAGATCCATCGCGGTCTGCAAGATCGCCACCGGGCCGTCCGCGAAGGAAATGGGAGCCTGGGATTGCACCAGGGGAGTGGGGGCCAGATCGGTCAGCGCAACGCGCAGGTGGCTGGCTCCCAGATCGACGGCCAGCACCAGACGGGCATCGGGGAGCAGGGCAAGCCGCTGGGGAGGGCGGCCTCCGGTGGACGCGCCATCCGCGATGGTGCCAACCAGGCCCAGTTGGATGAGCACGTCGAGGCGCTCTTGCAGGGTGGAGCGAGCCATGCCGGTCAGGGCGGCAAGGTCCGTGCGGCTATGCGCGGCACCGTCCATGAACAGTTGCAAGACGTCGCCTGCCCCACTGGCGCCGCGGGCGAATTGCATGCTTTGGGGGCTCGAAGGATTGGCCATGAACCCAGTAAAACACAGCAATGGACGCGAAGCCGAAACACTTTACGAGAATGTCGACATACTTCTATTGACTATCGACAAAAGTAAAACTAGTCTCAAGGTGTGATGCAAGTCATGAGCATCTGGATCGCACCCACCACTTCTTTCAGGAGACGCCTTTGCCTGCCCACGACCTATCAATCCAGCTGTACACGCTGCGCGAGCACATCGCAGAGAACCTGGCTGCGACGCTCGAACGCGTAGCTGGCATCGGCTACACGCAAGTCGAGCCCTACAACTTCGTGGCCCGCGCTGACGAGTATGCCCAGGCGCTGGCCGAGAACGAACTCAGCGCGCCAACGGCGCACGCACCGCTGCTCTCCTCGGACTACGACGAGGTCTTCGCCGCGGCCGGCAAACTCGGCATCAGCACCGTCATCGATCCGTTCATCCCGGCGGAGCAGTGGCAGGATGCCGAGTCCATCGGTGCCATCGCGCAGAAGCTCAACGCCGCCTCCCGGCGCGGTGCCGAATACGGCATCAAGGTCGGCTACCACAACCACGACTGGGAGATCTCCAGCAAGATCAATTCCAAGACGGCCCTGGAATACCTGGCTAGCCTGCTGGACCCGGAAGTCGTCCTGGAAGTGGACACCTACTGGGTTGCCGTGGGCGGCGCCGATGTGCTGCAGCTGCTTGAAGCGCTGGCACCCCGCGTCGTAGCCCTGCACATCAAGGACGGGCCGAAGTCCAAGAACCACAAGGAACAGGTGCCGGTGGGCAGCGGATCCATGCCGATCGACCAGATCATCGAGGCCACCAGCGGCATGCTGCATGTGGTGGAACTCGATGACTTCGCAGGCGACATCTTCCAGGCCGTGTCCGAAAGCCGCGCCTACCTCGTAGCAGAAAAGAACTAGGGACTATGGAATTTCAGAATCAGCCCATGGGCGTGGGCATTGTCGGAGCCGGCACCATCAGCGACCAGTACCTGGAGAACCTCACCGCATTCCCGGACCTCGCCGTGCGGTTCATCGCCGACCTGGATACCGAACGCGCAGCAAGCCAAGCGCGCAAATGGTCCGTGGAAGCCTCGGGAACCTACGCCGAATTGCTGGCCCGCGAAGACATCCAGATCGTCGTGAACCTGACGATCCCGGCAGTTCATGTCGAGGTAGCCCTGCAGGCGGTGGCCGCCGGCAAGCACGTCTGGGGCGAGAAGCCCTACGCGCTGGACCGCGAATCCGGACGGCAGCTGGTCGAAGCCGCCAAGGCGGCAGGGGTCCGCGTCGCCGTGGCCCCGGATACCATCCTGGGTGCGGGCCTGCAGACCGGCCTGCGGCAGATTGAAGCAGGCGCCATCGGCACCCCGCTTTCGGGCCTGGCCATCTTCCAGGGCCCCGGCCCGGAATCCTGGCACCACAGCCCGGAATTCCTCTTCGCCCACGGCGCGGGACCGCTCTTCGACCTCGGGCCCTACTACCTGACCACCCTGGTGCGGGTCTTCGGCCCGGTAGCCAAGGTCGCCGCCCTGGGTTCGCAGGCCCGCGCGCAGCGGGTCATCGGTGCAGGCCCCAAGGCCGGAACCAGCTTCCCGGTCGAGGTCCCAACCCACGTCGGAGCGCTGCTCTCCTTCGAATCCGGGGCCAGTGCGCAGTGCATCTTCAGCTTCGACTCCAAGCTCAAGCGTGCAGGGTTCGTGGAGATCTCCGGAACGGAAGGCACCGCGCAGCTGCCGGATCCGAACGAATTCACCGGAGACACCATCCTGCACTTCGGGGACCAGGAGCCGAGCGTTGTCACCGCCCAAGGATCCACCTACGGGCGCGGCACCGGCGTTGCCGAACTGGCCCAAGCCATCCGCGAGGGCCGCAAGGAACGCGTGCCCGGCGAACTGGCGTTCCACGTCCTGGACATCATGGTCTGCGCCGCGGAAGCAATGGAATCGGGAGCCTTCATCGACGTGGCCTCGACGGTCGAGCCCATCGCGCTGCTGGACCCGGCCTGGGATCCTTCGGCTCCCGGCATCCTTGCCTGAAGCACCACCCCTTGACAGCATCACCCGCACCTGAAAAGGAATAAACATGTCTGCACCACATTTCAAGAGCAAGCTGGGGCGCTTCACGGCGATCACCTCCATTGCAGCGCTGTCGCTCAGCGGCCTGGCCGCCTGCTCCGGCTCGGCTTCCGGCTCCGGCTCGGAAGAAGCCGGCGGGACCATCACCTACTGGGCTTCGAACCAGGGCAGCTCGGTCACCCAGGACGAGGAGATCCTGGGCGAATCCATCGAGCGGTTCACCGAGGAAACCGGCATCGAGGTCGAGCTGGAAGTCGTCCCCTGGGCCGACCTGTACAACCGCATCCTCACCGCCGTCTCCAGCGGCGAAGGGCCGGACGTGCTGAACATCGGCAACACCTGGGCCACCACCTTGCAGGCCAGCGGCGCCTTCGTCCCCTTTGAAGGCGAGGCGCTGGAGGCCATAGGCGGAGCCGAGAAGTTCGTGCCGGCAGCCCTGGCCACCGGCGGCGCCGAAGGCCAGGCCCCAACCTCGCTGCCGTTGTATTCCATGGCCTACGGCCTGTACTACAACACCAAGATGTTCGAGGAAGCCGGCATCAAGCAGGCTCCGAAGACCTGGGATGAATTCTTGGCCACCGCCAAGAAGCTGACCAAGGATACCGACGACGACGGCAAGGTCGACCAGTACGGCTTCACCTTGGCCGGACAGCGTACCGCCAATAACGCACACTCCGCATTCATCCTGGGCATGCAGAACGGCGGCGAGCTGTACACCACGGATGGCAAGCCGGACTTCACCAATGATGGCGTCGTCAGCGGCGTCAATGACTGGATCCAGCTGATGGGCGAGGACGGCGTGGTCTCCAAGTCCAACGCCGAGATCAATGACGGTTCGGTGCTGCCAGGGGAAATCATGGACGGCAACGCCGCCATGTTCTTCGACCAGGCCCCGGGCAAGTCCTTCAATGCCGCGGACTTCAAGGACTACGCCATGGCACCCATCCCGCTGAAGAACGCCGATGCCACCGGGCTGGAAGCCACCCAGTCGCTGGTTGCCGGCATCAACGTGAGCGTCTTCGAGAACTCGGATAACAAGGATGCCGCCCTTGAATTCGTGAACCACCTGCTCAGCGTCGATGAGCAGAAGAAGCTGAACGCCAAGTACACCTCGCTGCCATCGGTCACCGAAGCTTTCGACGACCCGGCCTTCGACACCCCCGAGCAGCAGGCCAAGAAGGAGATCCTGGCCAATAACGCGGCCCCGATGCCGCTGTTCCCCACCGAAGGGCAGATGGAATCCCTCGTAGGCGAGGCCATCGCCAAGCAATTCGCCAGGATTGCCCAGGGCGAAAAAATCACCGAGGCCGATGTCCGCAAGGCCTTGGAAGACGCGCAGAAGCAGATGCCGGCTAGCTAGCGGACCGACACGTTGCACTGGCCGCGGGAGCGGACCTCCTTGCGCCCCCGCGGCCAGTTGCAGCACCCAAATTCGTTTTCATGAAAGGAGACCGAATGTCGGCGCCAGCCCAGACACCGCCTCGAATCAGCGAACCGCTCAAGCCCCGCGACGCTTCAAGGGCGATCAAGCGCAGTTCCATCAAGCGCGACCGGTTCTTCCCCTATGCGCTCTCAGCTCCCGCAGCATTCCTGGAACTGCTGATCCACATCATCCCGATGCTGCTGGGCGTATGGATCGCCTTCCTCTCGCTGACCCAGTTCTCCATTGCCAACTGGGTCAAGGCCCCGTTCGTGGGACTGCAGAACTTCACCACCGCGCTGGACCCCAACGGTCCGATCGGTTCCCAATTCTTCGACGCCCTCGGGCGCACCTTCCTGTTCACCTTCCTGGTAGTGGCAATCGCCTGGAGCCTTGGCATCTTCGCCGCGGTCTTGCTGGCATCCAAATTCCGCAGCAACGGATTCTTCCGCACCCTGTTCCTGGTGCCCTACGCACTGCCAAGCTACGTCACCACCATCGCCTGGGCGTTCATGTTCAACCAGCGCGATGGCATGGTCAACCGCTTCCTGGTCGAAGACCTCGGGATCCTGGACGAAGGGCCGTTCTGGCTATTGGGCGGGAATTCCTTCTTTGTCATGGTGGTTGTCGCCGTCTGGCAATTCTGGCCTTTCGCTTTCCTGATGCTGCTGGCCGCCCTGCAATCCATCCCGAACGAAGTCTATGAAGCCGCTTCCCTGGATGGAGCCAGCCTGTGGAAGCAGTTCACCAGGATCACCCTGCCAATGATCAAGCACGCCAACGTGGTGCTGCTTTTGATGCTGGGGCTGTGGGTGTTCAACCAATTCGACATCCCCTACCTGCTCTTCGGCCCGGTGTCCCCGGAAGAAGCAACCCTGATTTCCCCGTTGATCTACCAGCAGTCCTTCAACAACTGGAACTTCGGCGTGGGTGGCGCCTTGAGCGTCGTCCTGCTGATTGCCCTGCTGATCGTCTCAGCGTTCTACATCCGACTTGTCATGCCGAAGGGAAAGAGCATCGATGATTGAGACCCGCGGCTTCCGCATCCTGCGAGTTTTCGGACTGGCCTTCATCACCCTGGTCATCGTGCTGCCGCTCTACGTGGTGCTCACGACCTCCATCAAGCCCCTCAAGGATGTGCGCGGCGCCTTCGAGTGGATTCCCTCGGAAATCACGCTGGCCCCGTACCTGGATATCTGGACCACGGTGCCGCTGGGCAAGTACTTCGCCAACTCGTTGATCGTGACCATCAGCGCCACCGTCCTGTCGGTTTCCATCGCGATCCTGGCCGCCTATGCGCTCTCGCGCTTCGACTTCCGCGGGGCGCGGTCCTTCCGGCTGATCGTGCTCTCCACCCAGATGTTCCCCGGCATCCTGTTCCTGCTGCCGCTCTTCTTGATCTTCACCCAGCTGGAGCGTGCCGTCGGACTGCAGCTGAATGGAACCTACCTGGGGCTGATCGTCACCTACATGACGTTCTCCCTGCCATTCTCCATCTGGATGCTCACCGGCTTCTTTGCCGCCATGCCCAAGGAACTGGAAGAGGCGGCCATGGTCGATGGACTTGGCCGGCTCGGCGCACTGCTCAAGGTGGTCTTGCCGGTAGCACGCCCGGGGATCATCGCGGTGTCGGTCTACTGCTTCATCACCTCCTGGAGCGAAGTGCTCTTCGCCAGTGTGCTCACCAATTCGGACACCAGGACGCTGTCCATCGGCTTGCAGGCCTACGCTTCGCAGACCGATGTGTACTGGAACCAGATGATGGCCGCCTCGGTGGTGGTATCGATTCCGGTGCTGGTCGGTTTCCTCTTCGCGCAACGGCACCTGGTCGCAGGCTTGTCCTCCGGCGCGGTCAAGTAAGAAAAGACAAGGAATTACATGTCCCAGTTGAACAGCCAGCAGGCTGCACCGGCCACGCAGGAACTGAAGGTCGGCGTCATCGGCGGCGGCTTCATGGCCCGGACCCACGCCGATGCGATCCGCCGGGCAGGCGCCCAGCTCATCGGGGTGCGATCCAACGGCGAGCAATCCACCCGCCAAGCGTCAGCCGCCCTGGGCGTGCCCGGTTTCGGCAGCGTGGAAGCGCTGCTCGCCCAATGCGACGCCGTGCATGTCACCTCGCCCAATGCGTTGCATGCCGAGCAGGCAGCCGCCGCACTGGCAGCTGGCCTGTCCGTGGTTTGCGAGAAGCCGCTGGCGACCAGCGCCCGGGAAGCCGGCGAGCTGGCCTTGCTGGCATCGCGTTCCCGGGCCGTGGCTTCGGTGCCGTTCGTCTACCGCTACCACCCCATGGTGCGGCAGGCCCGGGCCCATGTGCAGGAAGGGAAACTTGGCCGGCTGCTGACCGTGCGTGGCCAGTACCTGCAAGACTGGATGCATACGGTCAGCGACAGCAACTGGCGGGTAGAACCGGACAAAGGCGGGCCTTCGCGGGCCTTCGCGGACATCGGTTCGCATCTGGTGGATCTGCTGGAATTCATTGCGGGGGAGCGGATCGTTCGGCTGAACGCGACCACCTCCATTGCCCATAAGCAGCGGGGGGCCGTGGACGTCGATACCGAGGATGCTGCTGCCTTGATTGTGCAGATGGCTTCGGGAGCCATCGGCACGCTGATGGTGTCACAGGTCAACGCCGGCCGGAAGAACGCCTTGACCATCGAGCTGTCCGGAGACCGGTCGGCGCTGGAATTCAAGCAGGAAAAGCCGGAAGAACTGTGGATCGGCAAACCCGACATGTCCTCGATCCTGCCCCGCCAGGCCGCTGACCTCAGTCCCGATGCCGCACGCTTGTCGGTGGTCCCTGCAGGACACCCGATGGGCTACCTTGATGCTTTCGCCGCTTTCGTGGCCGACACCTACGCGGCGATCCGTGGCGAAGCACCCGAAGGGCTTCCAACTTTTGCCGATGGCGCCCGCGCCTGCCGTTTGACCGATGCCGTTCTGGAATCGGCTGATTCCGGGGACTGGATCGACACCGATGACTAGAGGAGAAACCACCATGAACGCGACGCATCCAGTGACGCTTTTCACCGGCCAGTGGGCTGATATGCCCTTCGAAGAAGTCGCCCGGCTGGCTTCCGAGTGGGGTTATGACGGATTGGAAATCGCAGCCAGCGGTGACCACTTGGACCTCAAGCGCGCCGACGAGGATCCGGCCTACCTCCAGTCGCGGCTGGAAATCCTGGACAAGTACGGGCTGAAAGCCTGGGCGATCTCCAACCACCTGGGCGGCCAGGCTGTCTGCGATGATCCCATCGACTTCCGCCACCAGGCCATCCTGCGCGACTATGTCTGGGGCGATGGGGATGGGGAAGGTGTCCGCCAGCGGGCCGCCGAGGACATGAAGCGCTCGGCCCGCGTCGCCCGCAAGCTCGGTGCCGATGTAGTGGTTGGCTTTACCGGCTCGAAGATCTGGCAGTACGTCGCCATGTTCCCGCCGGTTCCCGGCGAGGTCATCGATGCAGGCTACGAGGACTTCGCGGATCGCTGGAATCCGATCATGGACGAATTCGATGAGCAGGGGGTGAAGTTCGCGCTGGAGGTGCACCCCTCCGAGATCGCCTACGATCACTGGACCACCGTGCGCACCATGGAAGCAATCGGCCACCGCGAAGCGTTCGGGCTGAATTGGGATCCCAGCCATATGTTCTGGCAGGGCATCGACCCGGTCGCATTCATCACCGACTTCGCCGACCGCATCTACCACGTGGATTGCAAGGACACCCGGATGCATCATTCCAACGGGCGCAATGGCATCCTGGGTTCCCATCTCCCTTGGGGCGATCCCCGCCGGCGCTGGGACTTCGTCTCCACCGGCCACGGCGACATCAACTGGGAAGATGCCTTCCGCGCACTGGACTTCCACGGGTACAAGGGCCCCATCTCCATCGAATGGGAAGACGCGGGAATGGACCGTTTGCACGGTGCGAAGGAAGCTGTGGGCTACATCCGCAGCCTCCTGTTCAAGCGCCCCGAAGCGTCCTTCGACGCGGCATTCTCGAACCAGTAGCCCCTGGCTAGGACGGACGTTTGCCCTGCACCCGTGAGGTAATCACCGAAGCAGTGGCGCGGATCTGCAGCAGGAGAGTCTCCCACTGCTCTTCGGGGACACGATCGGCCAGGAAAGTGACAGCAACGGCGGCCACTGGCCAATCGCTGGAATCCCGGATTTCTACCGCGAGCGAGTGGAAATCCGGGGTGACATCCCCGCGCTCTACGGCATAGCCGCGCTGCGTGCTCTGGTCCAGCTCGCGGCGCAACTGCGAGTAGCTGGAGATCGATGACTCGGCCACGCGCTCCGTGAAGCTGGCGGCACCGGGGTAGAGCGCGCGCACCTGGGATTTGGGCAGCGCGGCGAGAATTGCCCTGCCCGATGCGGTCAAGTGCGAAGGCAGGCGAACACCCACGTCGGTGACCAAGGATGGCCGGCCCTTGGCGCGTTCTTCGACAATGTAGAGAACATCGGAACCATGCAGCACGGCCAGGTGGGCGCTTTCGCCGACCTTGTCGACCAGCTGGGCAATCAGCGGGGCGCCCAGCCGCGCCAGCGGTTCCTGGCGGGTATAGGCGCTGGAAAGCTCAAAAGCGGAGACACCCAGACCATAGGATTTGTCCTCCGGATAGTGGGTGATGAATCCGTGCTCCAGCATCACGTTCAGCAGCTGGTAGACACTGGATCGAGGAAGCTCCAGCAACGTGGCGATCATTGCCGCCGGAGTCGGGGTCTTCCGGCTGGCCAGCAACCTGAGGATCCGCAAGGTGTTATCGGCCGCTGGAACCTTGCTGCCCATGGGGCCTCCTCAATGAATCGTGCATAGTGCTCTGCAAGGAACTCTAGCAACCTGGTCAGCGGTTTCCTTCCCAACTGGTAAAACGTATCAACGATAAGTTGCGAGTGCTGGTGTGGACTACGCGCGTAGTGGTCTATCGCGACGTCCGATCTTAGAGACAGCGGTGAGGAGCCAGCCTTACGGGTTGGCTCCTCACCATACAGTTGTACAGATATTGAGCCGGCGTTAACCCACCGGACGAAGCCGTAGTGCCTGCATGCCGCCATCAACGGCTAACGCAACGCCATTGGTAGACGACGAAAGCGGGCTGCACAAATAGGCCACGGATGTCGCGACTTCTTGTGCTGAAACCAGTCGGCCGTGTGGCTGACGACTGTTTAACGCTTGGCGCTCCGCTTGAGGATCGGCAGCTGAATCAAGCAAGCGCCCCACCCAAGGGGTGTCCACTGTGCCAGGATTGACTGCATTGACACGAATTCCTTCCCGAATGTGGTCGGCCGCCATTGCCAAGGTCAACGAGTACACCCCGCCTTTGGACGCTGAATAAAGGGCGCGTTCTGGCAGCCCCGCTGTGGCTGCGATGGAGCATGTATTGACGATGGATGCGCTAGGGGACTGACGCAGATGGGGCATGGCCGCGCAAGAAACGCGGGCGATTCCGGTGATATTAATATTTAGAACTCGCGACCACTCGTCGTCGTCATTGGCTTCAACAGTTCCCTGTGCACCAACGCCTGCATTATTGACCACGATGTCGATCCCGCCCATTGACTGCGCGGCTGCGTTGACGGCGTCATTGACCGAAGAACGCTCGCCGACGTTGCATTGAAAGGCAAGCTGGCCTTCGGGAACCGATGTGATGTTAAGGTCCAAGATACTCACAACGGCACCTCGGGCCGTCAGCTCAGCAACTACGGCGGCACCGATACCCGAGGCGCCCCCTGTGACGATGGCGCGTAGTCCTGACAGATCTTTGATTTTATGAGTCATCCGAATTTCCTTACTGGGTTACAAGTTGGTAGTAAGACTGGCGTTGCCTGCCAAGTTGATCGATTTCAAATTCTCCGACATCACCATCAGTGATGTACGGGAATCTCCCGGAAAGCGCGACACCTTCCGGCGTCCCTGTGAGGATGAGATCTCCCGGTTCTAGCAGCATGTATTGGCTTAAGTGCTGAACCATGGTGGGAATATCAAAGATGAAATCCGCTGTATTGGAATCTTGGCGGATTTCGCCATTGATCCATGATCTACATGCGAGATTTTCACCGTCAACTTCACTGCTTGGGACTAGGAACGGTCCTACCGGCGTGGAGTACGGCAAGGATTTGCCCTTGGTCCATTGACCAGCTTCGCCAGGCAGTTGGTATTCACGTTCGGAAAGGTCATTGGCCGCGACGTAGCCAGCGATGACGGCCGTAGCTTCCTCAGCAGAATTTAGGTAGCTGGCATGCTTGCCGATGACGATCCCGAGTTCTACTTCCCAATCGTATTTTTTGGCGCCAGGAGGTATTGGTGCGTTGTCGTAGGGACCAGCGATGGTATTCGCGGGTTTGAGGAAGACCACTGGAGTCTTCGGCGGCTCGGCACCGGATTCACGAGCGTGCGCTGCGTAGTTCATGCCGACGCAGATGATATTTCCCGGACGGGCAATCGGAGCCCCGATACGCTCTCCTGACGGTGTGCGGGTCTCCAACTGATCCGCCGTGAGCTCCCAGCCAAGGTCAGGCAATGTTCCATCGGCGAGTGCCTGGCGGGCTCGTAGGAACGTTTCGGTGGCAAAAAAATCGCCATCGATGTCTGCAACGAGGGGCGACAGATCAAAGGCACGGCCCGAATCGTTGAGCACGACAGGACGTTCTTCGCCTGGTTCTCCTATGCGTAAAAACTTCATAATGCCTCCAAGCATCCGATCAATTGAGTGATATGGTCCATAACTTTAGTCTAAAAATTTACTTTGACAAGATAAACATCTGATGTTTACGCTGTGATCGAGGATACAACTATTCTGCATCTGCCGATGCCGAAGACTTCCAAATTTGGATATACCGCTCGGGAGGGCCAATGAGTCGAATTACTGGCATGAAGACAATTGACGTTCGTTTCCCTACGTCTAAACATCTAGATGGGTCGGATGCAATGAACCCCGATCCGGACTATTCTGCGGCTTACCTGATTCTGAGCACAGATGATCCTAACGATTTTGCCGGTCATGGATTCGTATTCACCATCGGGCGGGGCAACGATGTCCAAGCAGCCGCCATCGAGGCACTTGCATCTTTCGTTCTGGATCGCGAAGTTGAGCCAATGTTGGCCAATATGGGTCAGACTTGGCGCGAACTAGTGCACGACTCCCAACTCCGATGGCTAGGTCCGGAAAAGGGTGTCATGCATATGGCTATCGGAGCAGTCATTAACGCGCTGTGGGATCTAAAGGCTAAGCGTGCTGGCCTTCCGCTCTGGGAACTATTAGCTTCCATGAGCCCAGAAGAGATCGTGGAGCTAATTGACTTCCGTTACCTCTCTGACGCGCTGACGCCGCAGAACGCCTTGGAGATATTGCGCAGTGCTGAGGACGGAAAGGCGAAGCGTCGTGAACAGCTTTTGGCCCAAGGGTACCCTGCTTACACCACCACACCCGGATGGCTCGGATACTCGGATGAGAAGCTGAGCAGATTGGCCGCCGAAGCCGTGGAGCAAGGATTCAAGCAAATCAAGCTCAAAGTAGGCGCTAACCTGGACGACGATATCCGTCGGATGCGTACCGCGCGAGCAGTTGTCGGGCCAGACATCAAAATTGCCATTGATGCTAACCAGCGATGGGACGTTGACCAAGCGGTGGCATGGGTGAAGAAGCTTGAAGAGTTTGATATCGCCTGGGTCGAAGAACCTACCAGCCCGGATGATGTGTTGGCTCATGCTGCCATTGCTAAGGCCATCTCCCCAATTCCCGTAGCAACAGGCGAACATTGCCAAAACCGGGTGTTGTTCAAACAATTCTTGCAGGCTGATGGTTTGCAAGTGCTACAGCTGGATGCATCGCGCGTTGCTGGAGTCAACGAGAACGTCGCGATCTTGTTGCTTGCCGCGAAGTTCGGTGTGCGGGTTTGCCCACATGCGGGAGGCGTTGGGCTATGCGAGGCAGTCCAGCACCTGTCGATGTTTGATTTTGTTGCAGTTTCAGGTGATCGGGAAGAACGTTTCATTGAATTCGTGGATCACTTGCATGAGCACTTCGTCGAGCCCATCAACGTGCATTCAGGCATGTACTGGCCACCTCAGCTACCAGGAGCTGGGTATGAAATTCTGCCCGAAACCTTGGTGGACTATGAATTTTCTTCCGGGAAAATCTGGCAGCCTGAAGTCGTGGAAGCGTAAGCGAAATGCAACAGATCGCGATTCACACTCGTATCGTCCCGGGCCGAGAGGCTGATTATGATCGAGCCCATTCAAAATTGGTCCCGGAGTTAAACGCAGCCATGGCGCAGGCAGGTGTTGTGAACTGGAGAATTTGGCGCAGCGGACGTGAACTCTTCCATCTGATCGAAGTCGAAGACTATCAGCGAATGCGCATCGAGCTAGCTGAAAACGAACATAATTTGAGATGGCAAGAACAAATTAATCAGTATTTGGAAGTCGCAGACAGCTATTCAGGACAAGACCAGGGCCTGAGCCGAGTCTGGGAATTCGAATCAGACTATGGACGGACCAGTAATGCGTGAATCACTTCGACGGCTGGGCTTTGAAGATCCCAATAAGGGATTGAAATTAGGGTTCGGTACAGCAGGCATCGGCAATCTCTATCGGGAACGGACTGATGAGCAGTCGTTGCAAGTGCTTCAGGAGGCCTTCGAACATGGCGCCAGATACTTCGATACCGCACCACATTACGGCTTGGGTTTGTCAGAACGCCGTATTGGCAGCTGGCTTCGCGCAAGCGGCGTACGTGAGGACTTGGTGATCTCGACGAAGGTGGGGCGCTTACTGGTTCCACAAGATAACCCGCACGGGGTGCTCGATAACGAAGGATATGCGGTTGCTGCCGATGCGGTGCGCAAATGGGATCCGTCCGAGTCCGGCGTTCGCCGTAGCCTTGAAGCAAGCTTAGAAAGGTTGGGCACCGATCATATCGAGATCGCCTACCTGCATGATCCTGACTGCTATGACCTCCAAGAAGGAATCGAACAGGCCCTTCCCGCGCTCGTTAAGTTGCGCGAAGAAGGAGTGGTCAAAGCAATCGGAGTTGGAGTCAATAGCGTCCAGGCTGCCACTGAGTGCGTGCGTGCTGCGGATTTGGACCTGGTGATGTTGGCGGGAAGATATACGTTGCTTGAACAGCCGGCTGCTCACGAACTACTACCACTTTGTGTTGAACGCGAAGTAGGCGTGGTGAACGTCGGGGTCTATAATTCAGGCTTGTTAGCTTCCCCAGTGGTGAGTGACCAAGCGAATTACAATTACCAGCAAGCGTCTCAAGGCCTGATCCAGCGAGCTCGGGATTTAGCGGACCTTGCCACCTCCTATGGTACGAACCTGCCAACCTTGGCTGTGCAGTTTGCGAAGCGTCATCCAAGCATCGTGTCTCTTGTGCTCGGAGCCTCAAGTGCTCAGCAGGTCAGGGAAAATGCGCGCCGATACAGCCAAGATGTTCCTCCGGTCATCTGGAATCTTCTTGCTGAGCGAGTCGATTTGTCTGCACAGGTGTGCCAGTGACAGGAATAGTAGATTCGCATCTTCATATCTGGCAGCTTGACCAAGACGTACCGCATCCGTGGCTAAATGCCAGCTTGGGAGTTCTATATAAAGACTTCGATGAGGTTGCTGCATCCAAAGTCCTCGATGAACACGAGATCGCACAAGCTGTTCTGGTCCAAGCTTCGGATTCCATTGAAGAAACGTCTTATCTTTTGGGGGCGGCGAAGCGGAATTCATGGGTAGGCGGTGTCGTCGGCTGGATCGATCTTGCTGCTCCGCGGCGTGCAGCTACTCAGCTGGTTGGGTCCATGGAATCAGGCGTCCTGAAAGGAATACGGCATCTGATCCACGATGAAGAAGATGCGCAGTTCATCTTGCGAGCCGAGGTGGAGCAATCGCTCGAAATGGTGGCCGAAGCCGGATTGGCGTTGGATATTCCCGATGCCTTTCCTCGCCATCTGCAACAAGTGCTGCAACTGGCTCGCAGGCATCCTGAACTGAGCATAGTTATAGACCATTTGGGTAAGCCTCCATGGGGCGCTCCTGCAGAAAGTATGGAGCTTTGGCGCTCTGATCTAGAGCAAGCCGCTGCCTTTCCAAACGTTGTGGCAAAGATTTCGGGTCTCGACTGCGGTCCAGGATTCACGGTCGATTCAGTAGAACCGGTGGTTGATTTCGCCCTAGAGGTCTTCGGTGCCCGGCGGCTGATGTATGGCGGTGATTGGCCGATGAGCATGGCTAACGGGGGTTACCAAGCGAGCCTGCAAATCATTAGTGAGTGCCTATCCAAACTTAGCGCTGATGAGCAGGAACAGGTCTGGTCGGGTACTGCTCGACGTATTTACCGAATCTAGGGCAGCTTTCAATACAGATTATTATACGTATGATGAATTTTCCTGAAAACCTTGCGGCTCTATCGAATCGCGGGTAATTTCTATCTAAACATCTGATGTTAGGTGGTGTGGTGTGAACAACTTGTTACTTGAAGTTGACGGTGTGAACAAAAGCTTCCCAGGTGTACGCGCCTTGGCCGATATGCGATTGAACGTGTATTGCGGCGAAGTCTTGGCCCTCGTAGGCGAAAACGGAGCCGGCAAATCGACGCTGATGAAGCTTCTATCGGGGATTTATGCCCCTGACTCCGGTAGCTTCAGATTCGATGGCGCTGAGGTTGATATCGCTGATCCCAAAATGGCCCAGCAATTGGGAATCAGTATTATCCATCAGGAGTTCAACCTGATGCAGCACCTGAGTGTGGCCCAGAATATCTACATCGGTCGTGAGCCGATGCTAGGACCATTTATCAACGACTCTGCTTTGAATCGTCGTGCCCGTGAACTTTTCGAAAGAATCGGAATTGAGCTGGACCCTGCTCAAAGAGTTTCGGAACTGACTGTTGCTAAGCAGCAAATGGTCGAAATTGCCAAGGCATTGAGCTTCGAAGCCCGGTTGTTGATCCTTGATGAGCCCACGGCTGCGTTGAACGACGCCGAAGTGGAAACGCTGCATGGGATTATCAGACGGTTCATCACCGATAGAACCGGAGCGATCTATATTTCGCACCGCATGGATGAGCTAAAGGTTATTTCAGATCGGATCACTGTGATTCGAGACGGCGAATACATCGAAACCATGATTACCGAAGAAACAACCATGCCGGAAGTGATCTCCAAGATGGTCGGGCGCCAAGTGGAACAAACCATTGAAGTGGCTCCGATTCCAGCACTTGGCGAACTGAAAATTTCTGTCAAGGACTTGAACACCAAATCCTTGCTGAGTGACATCAGCTTCGACTTGCATAAAGGGGAGATCCTAGGCTTCGCCGGACTCATGGGTGCAGGTCGCACTGAAGTGGCCCGCGCGCTCGTGGGTGCTGACCCGATCAGTTCCGGAAGTATCGCCGTAGACGGTTCAGAGGTAGCGATTAGCAATCCGGCTAAAGCCGCTCAGCTCGGAATCGGTTATCTATCGGAGGACCGCAAACATCTGGGTCTGATGCTTGAAGCTGATGTCGCACAGAACATTGTCCTTTCTAGCCTTAAACAGCTTAGTAAATTCGGGATGATGCGCGACCAAATGATCAATTACATCGCCGGTGAACAAATTCAGCGTCTCCGCATCAAGACTCCATCAATGAATCAGTCCGCCAAGAACCTTTCCGGTGGTAACCAGCAGAAAATCGTCATAGCCAAATGGCTGGTCAAGGACTGTGATGTGCTGATCTTCGACGAGCCGACCCGCGGCATTGATGTCGGAGCAAAAGAAGAAATCTACGCCCTGCTCGATGAACTCGCCGCCAACGGAAAAGCCATCATCATGATCTCTTCCGAATTGCCGGAAGTGATCAGAATGTCCCACCGGATCGCAGTAATGTCCGAAGGACGTATTACTGGCGTTCTAGAACGCAACGAAGCAACCCAAGAAAACATCATGGATCTCGCCACTCGCAGCATCCGAGGAGTAACAGTATGAGCAACGCAACCACTGAACGTCCGGTGGAATCCCCAACTGCGAAGGCTACTTCCGAGTTCACTCGGAAATCGTCATTGAAAATCCGTTTGCGCTCCAGCATGCAGCAACTAATGGCGCTAGCTTCTCTGATTGTATTAGTGATTCTATTCGGCATCCTCAACCCACTATTCCTCACCCCAAGCAATCTCTCTGACATTCTGCTTTCCACCGTGGTGATCGGTTTGCTGGCTTTGGGTGCAACATTTGTGATTATCACGGGAGGAATTGACCTGTCGGTTGGTACAGGGATGTCACTTACATCAGTGATGGTCGGCGTGACTCTGACCTATATGGGGCTGCCGCTCGCATTCGGAGTCATCGCTGGTATCCTGGCCGGAGCCTTGATGGGGCTGGTCAATGGAGTGCTTGTCTCGTACTTGAGGATTCCCTCATTCATAGCCACCTTGGCCATGATGATGGTCGCCCAGGGCTTGGCTTTAGTTATCTCCGGGACGAAGCCGATTTACTTCAATGACACCCCGGGATTCAGCAATCTTGCCCTGGGCAAATCAATTCCAGGACTGATCATTCCCAACGCGGTCTTTGTATTCTTCATTGCTGCTGTGATTGCGGGTGTCGTGCTGAGCAAGACGCTCATTGGCCGCTACACCTACTCGATAGGCTCCAATGAAAAGGCCACCGCACTATCGGGAATCGACGTGCGCCGCTGGAAAATGTGGATCTATATGCTGGCAGGCTCCTTTACAGGTCTAGCTGGTGTCATCATCGCCTCGCGATTGAACTCAGCCCAACCGGGGCAGGGTACAGGCTATGAACTGCAAGCCATCGCAGCCGTGGTGATTGGTGGCACATCTCTGCAGGGCGGTAAAGGATCCATCGCTGGAACGGTGATCGGCGCATTGATTATGTCCGTCTTGACCAGTGGGCTTCGCATAATCAACGTCCCACAGGAATGGCAGTCAGTGGCTATCGGTGGCGTCATCCTACTGGCGGTTTACGTCGACATGCTGCGCAGAAGGGATACGTCCGAAGGTAGATAGGTCCAGCAAGTCTTCAACTTCACTGCACGACCCAGTATTTTATCGCTCGCAACCTCTGAGATGGAGAACCAATGTTTCGCAAGAAGATCCTAGCCCTGTCTGTCGCCAGCCTCATGGCTTTGTCCTTGACAGCCTGTGATACTGAAGCCAGTGCTGGAGGTGGTAGCACTGGAGAAGATGGATCGAAGCCCTATGTCGCTGTGGTTTCTAAAGGTTTCCAGCACCAGTTCTGGCAGTCGGTGAAGCAAGGCGCAGAGAAAGCTGGTGAAGAATTCGACGTCCAGGTTTCTTTTGAAGGTCCAGATACAGAAACCGACGTGGCACAACAGATCGAAATGCTCAGCACCGCACTGTCGAAGAACCCGGATGCCATCGGAATTGCGGCTCTCGATTCCCAAGCGGCCACACCCGCTCTTGAGGATGCGAAGTCGCGGAATATTCCGGTCATTGCCTTTGACTCTGGTGTTGAATCGGATATCCCTGTAGCAACTGCTGCAACCGATAACAAAGCCGCAGCAGCCATAGCGGCCGAGCACATGGCGGAGCTAATCGGGGGCAAGGGAAAGATCGCGATTGTGGCCCATGACCAGACGTCGACTTCGGGCCAGGACCGCCGCGATGGCTTCGTGGAATATCTGGAGACGAACAACCCTGAGATTGAGATTGTCACCATCCAATATGGCGCTGGCGATCAGCTGGAATCGGCGAACTTGGCAAAGACCATTATCAACGGCAACCCTGACCTTGCTGGGATCTACGGTACCAACGAAGGCTCGGCAATCGGTGTGGTCAAAGCGGTAGAAGAACTGAACAAGGCTGATGATTTGGTGATTGTGGGTTTTGATTCGGGCAAAGCCCAGATGGATGCCATTCGTTCAGGAGTGATGGACGGGGCAGTTACTCAGAACCCTGTTGGCATAGGGTACGAGACTGTCAAAGCCGCGGCTTCAGCCATCAAGGGCGAAGAGCTAATGGAAGTGATCGATACAGGCGCTATGTGGTACGACGATGGGAACATTGACGATCCAGAAGTTGCAGCCAACCTATACGAGTAGCGAGTTGCAACGTTACAAAACTAACTAAATAGTTCTGAAAGCCAAACGTTGCTGAGCGGGGATGTGGACCTGCTCAGCAACGTTTTTATTTTTAATGATTCCACTCAATCAGGTGGTGGAACGGCGCAACCAGTTTTCAACACCCGAAATATGCGCCGTGACCAAGGCTTTGGCCAGATCGGTATCAGAATCACGAATCGCGCTGACTATAGCTTGATGCTCATCCAGAGTTCGCTGCACTGCGTGGTCTTGCGTTAGTCCTCGCCACACACGGGCTCGAACCGTCTTGCTGGACAGAGCTTCGAGCAGGGTCGCAAGATATGAGTTTTTCGCAGCTTCCGCGATGATTGCATGGAATTCCAGATCGTGTTCGATCAGGGAGGGAAGGTCAGTTCCTGCATTGACTTTCGCTATCGAAGCGTCGAGCAATTCAAGGTGTTCGTCCAAGCGCCGTTGAGCAGCCAATCCTGCGCAAGAAGGTTCGAGGATTCGACGTACTTCAAGCAGTTCCAGTACGGACGAGTCTCGGTGTAGGTCAACTACGAAACCCATGGCTTCAGCCAAGAGCCCAGGTTCCAAGCTCGTGACGTATGTACCGTCGCCACGTCGAACATCAAGAACGCGGATAAGTTCTAGGGCTTTGACGGCCTCACGTAGCGAGGAGCGGGACAAACCTAGCTTTTCGGAGAGTTCTTTCTCCGGTGGCAAACGATCTCCAGGGGAGAGCGCGCCATTGAGGATCATATCCTTGATATGTGTAATTGCTGCGTCTGTGACTGCCATAGCTCAATCATAGACATCGGATGTTTCCGAGGGAACATCCTGAGGTGGGTATTCCCTCGGAACTTCTTATCGACTAGTTGAAGCGAGGAAATGATTCAGCTCGTCAAGGGTTGGAGGATTTGCCCCGGCGCGCGACACGGTGATTCCCGCGCACACCGAAGCGATCTGCATGACCTTCTCCAGCTCGACGCTGTCCAGCTGCGTGCCATCGCGAAGGGACTTGGCCAGCGAGCTGTCCAAGATGGCGTGGAGCAGCCCGGCCATGAACGCATCACCGGCGCCGACAGTATCTACGGTGCGCACCGAAATCGAGGGAACCATGACTTCGCTTTGCCTGGTCCGGGCCTCGGCTCCGCGTGCGCCGAAGGTAATGATCGCTAGCGATGCCCCGCGCTCCAAGAAGTGCTCAAGGATGCGATTGGTGTCCCATCCCGGATAGAGCCACAGGGCGTCTTCGTCACTGAGCTTGACGATATCCGCCAGCCCGGCCAGCTTCTCGATCTGCTTGACCGATTCTGTCCGGTCCTCGACCAGCTCCGGGCGCAGGTTCGGATCGAAGCTCAGGATCTGGCCCGGAGGGGAAGCCTCGAAAGCCTCATGGATTCGAGCGGCACTCGGACCCTGGAACGCTGCAACGGATCCTGAATGGAACATGGTGGCTTGGGTCGAAGCCATGCTCTGCAATTTGCAGTTCAGCTGGAACTCGTAGTTGGCATCTCCGGACTCGTCCAGCACGACGGTGGCGCTGGAAGTCTGCGCATCGGTGTGCGATCCGGCTGCCAGCTGAACGCCTGAGGCTGCCACATGTTCGGCGATCAGCCGGCCATGCTCGTCATCGCCGATGTCCGTCTGGAGCAGGACTTCGTGGCCCAATCGGCCCAGTCCAACAGCAACATTCATCGGGGAACCGCCGGGATGCGCCACGCCATCGACGATATCGACTAGGGCTTCACCGGCAACCTGAATATTAACCATGACATCGATCCTACGTAACCCGGAGAGAAAAAGCCCATCGGGGTGATCATACGTTCAGCCTGTACCCGCGTTTGATGACCGTGGCGATGATTTCCGGTTGCGGCAACGCCTTGCGCAGCCGGCTCAGGGTCATATCCAAGGCATGCTTGGAACTGGCTTCCGGAAGTGCGGCCCCCAGCTCGTCGCGGGAGAGGACGCTGCCGCCTGCCTCGATCAGCGCCCGTACCAATTCGGCCTGCCCGGGAGTCAATTCGCAGTTTTCGTCCTGGACCGAGAGGGTGCGACCGCGCAACTGCACCTGGCCGTGGACCGTTTGGGCCTGCAACGTGCCCAGCGAAGCCAGATGCTCCACGAGCTGGCCGATCATGGCCCCCATGCGATGGCGCTCGGGAACCAGCGGGCAGATGCCCGCCTCGATCAGCGGGGCAGCAGTCACCGGTCCAACGGTGGCCACCGCGACGCGCTCGGCCAGGGAGCGCAGCAGGGCGGGCAAGCGATTGCGCGCCTTGGCAGCGGCGAACAGCGCATGCACGCTTGGCGCGCTGGTGAAGGTCACCGCATCGAAGTGGGCGGCGCACAGGCCCTCCACCAAAGCCGAAATCCCGCTATCGCTGCTGGTGTCCTGCCAGCGGTAGGGCTCCACCTTCAGCACCCGGCGAGCGCCCAGCTCGCGCAGGCTCTGGGGCATTCCATGGTCGGAATCGGCATGAAGCTGCAAGGCCACGGTGGCGCCCTGGAGCTTGCCCTCCAGCAGTTCCAGCATGGAGGCGCTGCGCCCGTCCTTGGCCACGGCGGCCGGTTCCAGGCCCAGGGCCTTGACGGCGCCATGGGCTTTGGCCCCGCGGACGTAGAGCTGCGTCTGCCCGAGCGCTGCCAGCAGCTCGTCGCCAATGCCGGCAGCCTCGGAGGTATCAACCCAGCGGCGCAGTCCGTAGGCGGTGGTAATGACGGCTACCTGCGGACGGACCTCAATCAGCTTTTGCGTTTGGGCGATCAGTTGCTGCTCGTCGTCCAGCGGGGCGAGCTGGAGCAGCGGAGTATGGGTCACCTCGGCGCCGCGGCGTTCGAAGGCCTCGATGAGTTCTGCGGAACGGCGGTCGCTGGTGACGGCCAGCCGGAAGCCGGCCAAGGGTTTGGGGCTGCTCATCAGGCCACTTCCAATCGCGCTGCCAGCGCGGCCGGCTCTTCTTGCGCTGCCGCGTTCACCAGGGTGGCCGGCAGCCCAGCGACTTCACCGATGACAATGACTGCAGGGTTGGAATGGCCGCGGGCTGTTTCGGCGAGATGGGCTAGCCGCGTGCAGCTGGTGCGCTGGATGTCGGTGGTGCCGGATTCGACGATGGCGCATGGCATGTGCGGGTCCATGCCGACCCGGTGCAGCCCGGCGACGGTCTGCTCGATGGTGCCCATGCCCATCAGGATCACGATGCTTCCGCCCAGCTTGGCCAGGTGGTCAAGCTGCGCATCGCTGAGTGGATCGTGGGCCGAGACCACGGTGAACATGGTGTTCACCCCGCGGGCGGTGACCGGGATGCCGGCTGCTGCCGGCACGGTGATGCACGAGCTCAGTCCCGGGATGACGCTGATCGGGATGCCCGCAGAGGTAGCGGCCGCGATTTCTTCGAAGCCGCGGCCGAAGACGAAGGGATCTCCGCCCTTGAGCCGGACTACGGCAGCGCCACCGCGGGCCGCTTCGATCATCAGGGCTTCGATATCCCGTTGGGTGAGCTTGTGGTGTCCGGGAAGCTTGCCGACGTCCACGATTTGAGCTTGCGGTGCAAGAGCCGGCAGGTGCGCTGCGGGACCGAGTCTGTCGGCGAAGACGACTTCTGCTTCGGCCAGGGCCCGCACGCCGCGCAGGGTCAGCAGGTCCAATGCGCCGGGGCCGCCACCGAGCAGGGTGATGGATCCGGCCCGGGGCGCTGGTCCAAGGTGCATGACGGGAATGCGCGCGGCCTGCACCACCGAGGCGAAGCGCAGCGGTTCGGCATCGCAGATCACCAGCAGGCCGGCTTGTTCCAGCAACTGTATTGCCTGGAAGGGCCCGTCGGCGGTGAGCACTGTGGCGCCCTCTGCTTGGAAGCGCAGCGCAGTATTTTTGCTCCCGGATTTACTTCCAGCGATCAGCACAGTGCATCCGCGCAGTTCGAGGTCGATGCCAATCATGGTTTCCTTGATTCTGCTCGAGTTTCTAGGGGTGACATGGGATTCTCCTTGAACTAGTGGATGCACCCAGCTTAGGCGCCCAGGTTTTCCCGGAGGTATCGCAAATGTTTCAAGCGCAATAATTCGAGTAAAGGTTAACCTTTTCGAAATGTTCGCGAGGGTAAGACGAAACACAAAGTCTCTAATGTAAATATTGTTGCGAGGCACCGGCCTGGCTGATCCTGCAAAGTTCAGTGAGCGAATACGCGGGAGACTTGCCGAGTTCTGCCTGCAACGGGCACGCTGGGAACATGGAATCCCTGTTCGACGACAGTGCACTGCCCCGTAGCGGGGGAGCCTTGCGCCCAGGAGCCTGGCACTTGCCGGGGTGGCTGGACGCGCCCGCGCAGCAGTGGATCGTCCGGCGCTTCTTCGAATGGGGCAGCGGGCCTGTTCCGCCGCACCGCACAGCCGTCAACGGCCATCCGATGAGCGTGCAGAGCTTGTGCCTGGGGTGGCATTGGAGCCCGAACCGCTACTCCAAGACCGCTGACGACCTGGACGGGCAATCAGTGGCGCCCATGGAAGACTGGCTGGTCCGCTTGGGCAAGCAGGCGGTCGCAGAAGCTACGGGTGACCTGCAGCGCGCGCAGGACTACCAGCCCGATGCGGCTATCGTGAACTACTACGACGTGCAGGCCGCCATGGGCATGCACCAGGATGCGCAAGAGCGCATCAATGCCCCGGTGGTTTCGCTGTCCATCGGCGATTCGGCAACATTCCGCCTGGGCAATACCGAGAACCGCAACCGGCCATGGCAAGAGATCCGGCTGGCTTCGGGGGACCTGTTCGTCTTCGACGGCCCCTCACGCTTCGCCTATCACGGGGTGAGCAAGATCCATGCCGGGACCGCGCCTGCAGGCCTGGGCCTTGGCGGCGGACGCATTAACATCACGCTGCGCCAAACCGGGCTGGAAGCGAACTAGTTCCCCAGATCGATCGTGGCAAAGAGCGCGTAATGATCGGAATCGGCGATTTCCAGCCGCTCCAGGCCTGCTGATTCGACGCCGCGCAGCATCACATGATCGATGCCGAGCATCGGGAACAGGGACCGCGGCCAGGTCAGGGCCAAGCCCCAGTCGCTGTAGTGGGCTTCCTCCAGCTGGTTAGCGACCGGCGCGAAGTGGCGGTCGGAGCTGGTGGCGTTGAAGTCTCCGGCGGCAACGATCTTCGGAGATTCGTCATCGGCGAGGTAGCCGGCCAAGGAAGCAAGCATCATGTCCCGCTCGTGATGGCCGGTAGGCCTGGCCGACGCCGCATGCACAGCGTACAGGCGGACATCCCCTTTTTCGCTGGCCACGTCCACCCGCAACGCGCGGTCCCAACCCAGGCCCAGATCCAGGGGCTCTGGATTCTTCAGCGGATAGGCGCTCCACACGCCTACGGTGCTGACCATGTAGCTGTAAGGATGGGATTGGGCGAGCTCGGCGGTGATTTCCGGCTCCTGGCCTTCACCGATTTCCTGCAGGGTGATGACCTGCGCGCCGTTGGCTGCCAATTCGCGGGCGGCTTGCACGCCCGCAGACTCGTGGACGTTTTGCGTGGCAACCAGCAGGGAAGCTTCTGGTGCGCGCTGGTCCGAAGGCAGGAACGCCGGCCCGAAGAGCACAGCCCAAACAACGACCGGTACGAGCAGGCCGATGAAGCTGATGCGTCCGCGCACCACCAAGGCCATCAGCAAGAGCACTGGAATTCCGAGGCCCATCCACGGGGCCAGGTTATCGACGATCAATCCGAGACCCAGGACATCGGGGATCTGCTGGTGGAACACCATTAGCCCGGCCAGCGCGAGACAGAGCATGACAAAGAAGAACCTCGCGATTATTCGCGAGGCCGACAGGCGATGGTGCGATGAATGAGGCATAGGACTTAATACAGTGGCACAAAAAACTGTGGGATTCGTAATTTTCCGCTCGGGGATTGCCACTGTCGCCCGATGCAGTCACTACGATGGATAAGAGCGCCGAGGGAGCCGCTTCCCAAGACCCTGCCATGAATTGAGAAATTGAATGACTGCCTATGTATCTGGCGGAAAACTACTGCTGGCAATTATTGCCTTGGCCATGGGCGGCGTCGGCATCGGTGTCACTGAGTTTGCCATGATGGGCTTGCTCCAGGAAGGTGCCGCTGATCTGGAAGTGGGCTATGCGCAGATGGGCCTGATGATCAGCGCCTACGCAATCGGCGTGGTGGTGGGCGCCCCGGTGCTCACTGCGCTGGCTGCCAAGATCCCGCGCAAGCGTGCGGTGCAGCTGCTGATTCTCTTCTTCACGCTCGCCAACCTCTCCTCATTCTTCGCTCCGGACTACAACACCATGCTGGTGACCCGCTTCCTTGCAGGCCTGCCGCATGGGGCCTACTTCGGGCTGGCCGGGGTGCTTGCCGGCAGCCTGGTTCCGGCCACGATGCGCGGACGCGCCATTGCCTGGGTGATGCTCGGGCTTTCGGTGGCCAACGTTGCCGGTGTCCCGTTGGTGACCCGGCTCGGCCAGGAATACGGCTGGCGTTCGATGTTCCTGGTCGTCACTGCGATCGGCGTGTTGACCGCTGTGCTGATTAGCTTGTTCGTCCCATGGCGCAAGACCGATGCCGGGGCGAGCATCCGCCGCGAGCTGACCGCCTTGAAGAGTGCCCAGGTGTGGCTGGCGATGCTCACCGGCATTGTCGGCTTCGGCGGATTCTTCGCGGTGTACTCCTACATTTCGCCCACGCTGACCGAAGAAGCAGGACTGCCCATTGAGCTGGTGCCACTGGCTTTGGCGCTCTATGGCGTAGGCATGGTCGTTGGTTCGCTGGCCGGTGGCAGGCTTGCCGACTGGTCGATCTTCGGCGCGATCAAGCTTTCTTCCGTTTTCATGATCGCCACCATGCTGATTTTCGCTGCCGTGACCAGTTGGGTGGTTCCGACGATGATCATGGTCTTCGTGATGGGCGCGGTGGGTTCCCTGCTGATCCCTGCGTTGCAGACGCTGCTGATGGATTCGGCCCCGCATGCGCAGTCGCTGGCTGCTTCGCTGAACCACTCGGCGCTGAATGTTGCCAACGCGCTGGGCGCCGCCCTGGGTGCCGCGGTGATTGCCGCCGGTTACGGCTTCCGCGCCCCATCTGTGGTCGGCGCTGGCCTGGCCGCCTTGGGTCTGCTGATCGCGTGGATCACCCAGATCCGCGCGAAGAAGGTGGGCCTGCTCGTAGGCCGCGAAGCTTTGGAAGCCCGCGAGCAGGCGCGCACCCACTAGCGCATCGGCTAGCTGGCCACCGCGGTGATGTTGAACATCCAGACCACGCCGAACTTGTCGCGCAGCTCGCCAAAGGAGTCGCCCCACGGGGCCCGCTCCAATGGCATGTTGATCTGGCCGCCTTCGCCCAATCCTTCCCACCACCTAGTCAGGGTCTCCGCGTCGGCTCCGGCCGTCCCGTCGCTGCTTAGCGCGATCACGCCATTGCCACGGACGTCCATTTCGGGCGGGGTGTCCGAGGCCATGAAGTGCAGGCCGCGTTCAACAAATAGCGAGGAGTGCATAATCTGGTCGGCAACGGCCGGATTGTTGTCATTCATGCCTTCTTGGAAGGTCATCATGGAAAGCTCGCCACCGAGTACCTGGTGGTAGAACTCCATAGCTTCTTTGGCGTCTCCGGCGAAACGCAGGTATGGGGTCAGTCCGATGGTCATGGGATTGCGCCTTTCGAAGGAATGGGTGGGGCCGGCAGGTCCCGACCCATATTCTTCCACTTGGGGAGCACCGTGTGAATAGAGGATTGTGACCAGCGTCTCGAACAGCCGATTTGGAGTTTTCGGCAGTGCTCCGGTAAAGTTTTATCTCGGTTCAGGGGTTGTACAAGCCACCGGAATCACCTCGTTTGGGGGTATGGCGCAGTTGGTAGCGCGTCTGCATGGCATGCAGAAGGTCAGGGGTTCGAATCCCCTTACCTCCACCAAATGGAAAAAAACCGGGAAACATCAGAAATGATGTTTCCCGGTTTTTTCGCATTCTCCCAAGTTCCCAACAGGCCATGCTGTAGGGTTGGCTCAATTTCCCAGACGATTCCGTCTTCGAGCCAAGGGAGAATCAATGAGAGAACTAACCTACTTCGTTGCAGTGAGCTTGGACGGGTACATTGCCGGTCCTCACGGCGAATTCGATGCATTCGCGGTGGCTGGCGACCATGCGGCGCCCATCTGGGACCGCTACCGCGGCACCGCGCCGACCCAGCTGGCAGAGTCGGCTGGACTGCCTATCGAGGGGTGCCCTTTCGATACGGTGCTGATGGGATGGAATACCTACGCTGTCGGCTTGCCAGCACTGCCCAGCCCGTACTCGCATCTGAGACAGATTGTTTTCACGCGCGAGCACTCTTCACCTCCAGGAAGCCAAGAGGTGCAGTTCACCAGTGCGGATCCGCGAGAGGTCATCGGGGAACTCAAATCCCAACCGGGTGACGGCATCTGGCTGTGCGGCGGAGGGCAATTGGCCGCCAGGCTCCGGCCGGACATCGACAGGCTAGCCCTGAAGGTGCAGCCGGTGATGTTCGGGTCGGGTATCAGGCTCTTCGGGGACACAGGGTATGCCCCGGATCGCTGGAGGCTGGAGAACATGCAGTCTTTTGCCTCCGGAGTCTGTCTTGCCGAGTACTCGCGCGGCTAGTGGACGTTGGAGGCGGCTACATTCCTTCGTCTCCGATATGACCCGCAGCTGTCGCATCGAGCACACGCTCAACGAACGCCGCATATTCGCCCATGTAGTGGGCCAAGAACTTCTCGGTGTCCGGGTTGCTGATGCTCCCGTCCTCGCCGAAGTCTTCGGGACGGTACTGCAGGTAGACCTCGGGGGAGTTCAGCTGCGGGGCATCCAGGAAGCTGAGGACGCTGCGCATGCTGGACTGCATGACCGCAGTGCCGATGGCGCCGACCGAAGCGCCGAGCAGGCCGGTGGGCTTGCGGGCGAAGGAGTTGGTACCCCAGGGCCGCGAACCCCAGTCGATGGCATTTTTCAGCGCACCGGGAATTGAACGGTTGTACTCCGGGCTGATGAATAGCAGGCCATCCGAGGCTTCGATGGCGGTCTTGAGCGCGGTCCCGGCTTCGGGATAATTGTCATCGTAGTCAGCGCTATACAAGGGCAGATCGCTGATCGGGATCTCCGTGAAACTGAGGTTTTCAGGTGCCAGGGCTATCAGGGCCTTGGACAGGACGCGGTTGATGGAGTTCGTGGCGAGCGAACCAACGAAATAGCCGATGTTGTAATCCATGGAACCACTTCAGCACCGGGGCGAGGGGTGGCAAAAGGCCCTCGGGCAAACTCCCAGCTAAGCCAGTCCGCCTGGTTCGATCACCTAGGTATGGATGCCGAATGCGCCAAATTCGACGTGTTGGGCAGTCGTTGCACGCCAGGCAGGTTCGACCGCATGGGTTGGCGCGGACCGCAACCACGGGATCGATATTATTTGCTGGGAGTCAGGCTGCGATGTCTTCGGGGCCATCCTTGGGCTTCAGCCGTTCCTTGAGTTGCTGTATCCATTTCGAGTCGCGTCTCAATTGCGGGAACGGCTTGTGCGCGTATCCCGTGGCTGGCGGCGCGGTGGACTTGTAGGACATCGCCGAGCCGGGACAGATCATGATGGTGTGGCCGTTGCCGTAGGTCGTGTATTCGTACCAGCCGGCGGCTTCCTTGGCCTTGTTGCAACTAGCGCATCGGCCATCGCCGTTGAAGACGGTGCTCTTGCCTCCGCGGGCGTATTGCTTGACGTGGTCTATTTCCTCCACGATGCCGTCGCAGAACGGGGTGCGGCAGTGCCGGTCGCGGATCGCGATGAATTTCTTGAGCTTTTCCGGGAAGATCCGGGCTTTGGAGTCCATGGCGATCAGGTCCTGGTCGCCGGGTGCGGTGTAGAGGCGGGCGAGTTCGGTGCGCACGTCGAGCTGTTCGATCAGTTCCGTGGTGGGTTTGGCGTCCATTTGGTCGAAGGTCAGGCTGTTGGGGATCTGGTGTCCGCTGATCCATTCGCGCACGCTCTGGGCGGGGATGAAGCCGTAGCCTTCCAGGTAGGCTGGTTCGCGTTCGCCGGCGAACAGGGCCCGGTCGGTCATGACTACTGCGACTTGCAGGGCGATGGGCATTTTGGAGGGTTCGCCGACCATCATGTAGCTGAAGAGCAGGTCGGCGCGGATCTGGGTGCGGGTGCGCGGGTCGCCTTTTTTGCGCAGGGTTTTGGATTCTTCGTCGAGGTAGCGTTTGAGGCACATGCCCTGCAGCAGGGGGTATTCGCCGTGGATGATGATGCGGCCGTTCTGGTCGTCGATTTTCAGGGTGAGGTTGCGTTGCTCTTCGACGGTTTTCTGCTTGATGGAGTCGGGGTCGGAGATGTAGGCCAGGGCGAATTTGCGGACCGTTTCCCTGATTTGGGTGGTGCCCATGGATTCGAACATGTGCGGGTTCTGGGCGTAGAGCTGGTCGAATTCGGTGCGGCGCTGGGGTTTGAGGTCTTGGAGCGGGGTGAGGATGGCTTGGGTTTGGGCTTCGGTGAATTCGCCGCGGGAGCAGGCTGCGGCGAGGTTCGGGGTGTCTTCGAAGAGGATGCGGCAATTGACCAAGTAGTTGCGCATGCCGTGCGGTGATTGCTTGCGGGCCAGGGCGACGCAGGCGGCTGCACCGCGGGTTTGGTCATCGAGGTGGATGCCGCGTTCTTCGTGGTCGCGGACGTATTCTTTTTCGATTTGGTGGGCGAGGCCGGCTTGTTTGCAGCGTGCTGCGGAGATGAGGGCTTCCAGCAGTTCGATGCCGTGGGCGCAGTCGGCTTTGCTGCCGTGTTCTTCGAGGGCGGAGAGGTCGTTTTGCACGGTTTGGACGTGGAGGTCGAATTCCTCGGGGGGTGCTGGTGGGGTGAGGCTGTTTCCGTGCGCCTTTGCTTCGGACATGTTCTAATTATACTTCGCTTACTCGAACATGTCTTCGATTCTGGGAAATGGGGATAACTATTTTTTCGCAATGCATGGCATCGCTCCAGCCGTGAAGCGGCGGCTAGAGAACGGATCGCACCGATGCCTCGAAGTGCACGATATGTTCCAGGGCCAATTCCTGTGCCAGCTGCGCGTCGCCGTCGAGGATGGCTTGGAGCAGCGAGATGTGTTCTTCGATGTGCTCGTCGATGCTCGGCAGTCGATCCAGGGCCATGCACCAGATGCGGGTGGCAAGGTTATCCAGGCGGATCAGCGTCTGCTCCAGATGGTGGTTGCCGGCCGCTTGGTAGATCAGCCGGTGGACTTCCAGGTCGTTCTCCATCAACGTGCGCCGGAGATTCGCGCCCGACAGCTGGCTGACGGCTTGGAGCGTTGTCTCGATGCGACTGCGCGCGCTGCCGCCTTGCAAGGCTGCCGCCTTGGCCGCGGCGAGGGGTTCCAGGGCTTCGCGGACTTCGGTGATATCGGCCAGCTCCGTGATGTCCACACGGGTGGCAAAGGTGCCGCGGCGCGGATAGGACTGCACCAGGTGGTCGACCTCCAGGCGCTTGAGCGCCTCGCGCAACGGCGTGCGGCCGACGCCGAGTTCGTTGACCAGGTGGGCCTCGTTGATCGGGTCGCCGGGGGCGATGTCCATCATGATGAGCCGGTCTCGCAGAACCAGGTAGGCGCGTTCAGCCAGGGACTCGGCGCCCACGGGAAGCTGTGTGGCGAGTGTCATCTTGCCTCCGTTTTCTCTGCTCCATACCGCGTGATTGCTGCACGCTGAAATAATTTCGGGTTACCCATTGACCGGGCTGTGACTTCCATCATACAGTGAATCGCAGATTGATATATCAGTTGTCGGCAATTCATACATTTAGGAATGGGCAATGGCACAAGCTTCAACTCTCTCGGCAGATTCCCTGACCGCAGACCTCGCGCATCTCGATCCGGAAGTCGCGCAGCGTATTGACGCTGAGCTGGCTCGCCAGCAGCGCGGCCTGGAAATGATCGCTTCGGAGAACCACACGGCGCAGGCAATCATGCAGGCGCAGGGTTCGGTACTGACCAACAAGTATGCCGAGGGCTACCCGGGCCGCCGCTACTATGGCGGTTGCGAGGAAGTTGATGTCATCGAGACGCTGGCGATCGAGCGCCTCAAGGACTTGTTCGGGGCGAAGTTCGCCAACGTGCAGCCGCACTCCGGTGCGCAGGCTAACGCGTCGGTGTACCACGCGCTGGTGCGCCCGGGCGATACCGTGCTGGGCCTGAACCTGAACCACGGTGGCCACCTGACCCACGGCATGAAGCTGAACTTCTCGGGCCGCTTGTTCAACATCGTTCCTTACGGTGTGGACGAGGAAACCTATGAAGTGGACATGGACGAGGTGGAGCGCCTTGCCATTGAGAACCAGCCGAAGATGATTGTTGCTGGCTGGTCGGCGTACCCGCGCCAGGTGGATTTCCAGCGCTTCCGCGAGATCGCTGACAAGGTCGGCGCGTACCTGTTCGTGGATATGGCGCACTTCGCTGGCTTGGTGGCAACCGGGTTGCATCCTTCGCCGGTTCCGCACGCTCACGTGGTGACTTCCACGACGCATAAGACGCTTGCTGGTCCTCGTGGCGGCATTATTCTCTCGAATGATGCGGAGATCGCGAAGAAGTTGAACTCGGCGGTGTTCCCTGGCCAGCAGGGTGGTCCGTTGGAGCATGTGATTGCTGGCAAGGCGGTGGCGTTCAAGATTGCCGCTTCGCCGGAGTTCAAGGAGCGCCAGGAGCGGACCTTGGCTGGTGCCCGGATCTTGGCTGAGCGTTTGACCCAGGAAGATGTTGTTGCCAAGGGCATCAGCGTTTTGACTGGTGGCACGGATGTTCACATGGTGCTCGTTGACTTGCGTAATAGCGAGTTGGATGGGCAGCAGGGTGAGGATCTTTTGGCTCAGGTGGAGATCACGGTGAACCGCAATTCGGTGCCGTTTGATCCTCGTCCGCCGATGGTGACTTCGGGGTTGCGTATTGGTACCCCGGCGTTGGCTACCCGTGGTTTCTCGGAGGCTGCGTTCGCTGAGGTTGCGGAGATCATTGCGCAGGCGTTGATTGCTGGTGCTGAGGGTAATACGGCGGTGTTGCCGGAGCTGAAGGATCGTGTTCTGCAGCTTGCCGCGGCCCACCCGCTGTACCCGAACCTGAAGAAGATTGGAGAATAGCCATGGCTGATCTGCTGCCTGAGCACCCGGAATTCCTCTGGGCCAACCCGGAACCGAAGAAGTCCTACGACGCAGTGATCGTCGGAGGCGGCGGCCACGGCCTGGCTACCGCCTACTTCCTGGCCAAGAACCATGGCATCACCAACGTCGCCGTCCTGGAAAAGGGCTGGCTGGCCGGCGGGAACATGGCCCGCAACACCACCATCATCCGCTCCAACTACCTCTGGGACGAGTCGGCGGGCATCTACGAGAAGTCGCTGAAGCTGTGGGAGCAGCTGCCCGAGGACCTGGAATACGACTTCCTGTTCTCCCAGCGCGGCGTGATGAACCTGGCCCACACCCTGGGCGACGTGCGCGAATCCGTGCGCCGCGTGGAAGCGAACAAGCTCAACGGCGTGGATGCCGAATGGCTGGACCCTTCCCAGGTCAAGGAAGCCTGCCCGATCATCAACATCGGCGACGACATCCGCTACCCGGTCATGGGCGCGACCTGGCAGCCGCGTGCCGGCATCGCCAAGCACGACCACGTGGCCTGGGCCTTCGCCCGCAAGGCCAACGAGCTGGGCGTGGATATCATCCAGAACTGCGAAGTCACCGGCTTCATCAAGGACGGCGAGAAGGTCACCGGCGTGAAGACCACCCGCGGCACCATCCACGCGGGCAAGGTCGCACTGGCCGGGGCAGGGCACTCCTCGGTGCTGGCTGAAATGGCCGGCTTCGAACTGCCGATCCAGTCCCACCCGCTGCAGGCACTGGTCTCCGAGCTGTTCGAACCGGTGCACCCGACGGTGGTCATGTCCAACCACATCCACGTCTACGTCTCCCAGGCCCACAAGGGGGAGCTGGTCATGGGCGCGGGCATCGACAACTACAACGGCTACGGCCAGCGCGGCGCCTTCCACGTCATCCAGGAGCAGATGGCCGCGGCCGTGGAGCTGTTCCCGATCTTCGCCCGGGCGCATGTGCTGCGCACCTGGGGCGGCATCGTGGACACCACCATGGACGCCTCGCCGATCATCTCCAAGACCCCGATCCAGAACCTGTACGTGAACTGCGGCTGGGGCACCGGCGGATTCAAGGGCACCCCGGGTGCCGGATTCACCCTGGCGCACACCATCGCCAACGACGAGCCGCACGAGCTGAACAAGCCGTTCAGCCTGGATCGCTTCGAAACCGGCCACCTGATCGACGAGCACGGCGCCGCAGCCGTCGCACACTAGGAGCAACCGCCATGATGCTGATTGATTGCCCGAACTGCGGGCCACGCAATGAGAACGAATTCAAGTACGGGGGAGAAGCCCACGTGGCCTACCCGGCGGACCCGAGCGCCTTGAGCGACAAGGAATGGTCCCGCTACCTGTTCTACCGGCAGAACAAGAAGGGCATCTTCGCCGAACGCTGGGTCCACGCCGGCGGCTGCCGCAAGTGGTTCAACGCCCTGCGCGACACCGTCACCTACGAGTTCAAGGCCATCTACCAGGCCAGCGAACCACGCCCAGAACTGAGCACCACCGACATCCGCAGCGCCGAAGGAGGCACCCGATGAGCAAGCCGCAACGCCTGCCTGCAGCGCAGAGCACCCGCGCCCGCATCAACCGCGAGGAACCACTGGCCCTGTCCATTGGCGGCGCGCAGCTCTCCGCTTTCCGCGGCGACACCGTGGCCAGCGCGATGCTGGCCAACGGGCTGCGCAAGGCCGGCAACTCGCTGTACCTGGACCGCCCGCGCGGCATCTTCGCTGCCGGGGTCGAGGAACCCAACGCGCTGGTCACCGTCGGGGCCCGGCATGAGCAGGACATCGACGAGTCGATGCTGCCGGCCACCACCGTTGCGGTCACCGACGGACTGGACGCCACCTTGCTTTCGGGCCTGGGCGTGCTGGACCCGGCCACCGACCCGGCCTACTACGACCACGTGCACGTGCACACCGACGTGCTGGTGGTCGGCGCCGGTCCGGCCGGCCTGGCCGCGGCCCGCGAAGCCTCGCGCTCCGGGGCCCGGGTGATGCTGCTCGACGAGCGCGCCGAGGCCGGGGGCACCTTGCTGGACACCGCCGGGGAGCAGATCGACGGCCTGGACAGCAGCCAGTGGATCGAGCAGGTCACCGGCGAACTGGCCGAAGCAGAGGAAACCACCCACCTGCAGCGCACCACCGTCTTCGGGTCCTACGACGCGAACTACCTGATCGCCGCGCAGCGCCGCACCGTGCACCTGGACGGTCCGTCGCAGCCCGGGGTATCCCGCGAGCGCATCTGGCATATCCGCGCCCAGCAGGTGGTGCTGGCCACCGGCGCCCACGAACGCCCGATCGTCTTCGAGAACAACGACCGCCCGGGCATCATGCTCGCCGGCGCGGTGCGCAGCTATCTGAACCGCTACGGCGTGCGCGCCGGGTCGCGGATCGCGGTGGCCACCACCAACGACTCGGCCTATGAGCTGGTCGCCGAACTGGCCGCCAGCGGCTCGGTCGTGGCCGTGATCGACGCCCGCACCAGCATCTCGGCCGCCGCCGCGGCCGCCGTGGCCGAGGGAGTCACCGTGATCCCGGGTTCGGTGGTGGTGGATACCGAGGCGGATGCCGCCGGCGAGCTGTCGGCCATCGTGGTCGCGACGCTCGACGAGCACCGCGAACTGGGGGCCCCCCAGCGCTTCGAAGCCGATGTGCTGGCCGTGGCCGGCGGCTTCAACCCGGTGGTGCACCTGCACTCCCAGCGCCAGGGCAAGCTGGACTGGGACACCACCATCCACGCCTTCGTCCCGGCCGCCGCGGTGGCCAACCAGCACCTGGCCGGCGCGGTGACCGGGCGCCTGGATACCGCCAGCGCCCTGTCCACCGGGGCCGCCACCGGCGCCGCGGCTGCCACCGCGGCAGGATTCGCCACCGTGGCCCGCACCCCGCAGGCGTTGGAAACCGCGCTGGGCCAGACCCGTCCGGTCTGGCTGGTGCCATCGGCCAAGGGCGATGACGCCGCGAACTACACCGCCCACTTCGTGGACCTGCAGCGCGACCAGTCCGTGGCCGACGTGCTGCGCGCCACCGGTGCGGGCATGAAGTCGGTGGAGCACATCAAGCGGTACACCTCGATCTCCACCGCCAACGACCAGGGCAAGACCTCCGGGGTGGCGGCGATCGGCGTGATCGCCGCGGTGCTGGGCATCGAGAACCCGGCGCAGATCGGCACCACCACCTTCCGCGCCCCCTACACCCCGGTGGCCTTCGCGGCCCTGGCCGGGCGCAACCGCGGGCAGCAGCTGGATGCGGCGCGCATCACCGCGATGCACCCCTGGCACCTGGCCCACGGCGCGGCCTTCGAGGACGTCGGGCAGTGGAAGCGCCCCTGGTACTACCCGCAGCCGGGGGAAACCATGGACCAGGCGGTCTACCGCGAGTCCGCCGCGGTGCGCGCTTCGGTGGGCATGCTCGATGCGAGCACGCTGGGCAAGATCGAGATCCGCGGGGCGGATGCGGCCGAGTTCCTGAACCGCATCTACACCAACGGCTACACCAAGCTGAAGGTCGGCATGGGCCGCTACGGCGTGATGTGCAAGGCCGACGGCATGATCTTCGACGACGGGGTAGCCCTGCGCCTGGCGCAGGACCGCTTCTTGCTGCACACCACCACCGGCGGCGCGGGAGACGTGCTGGACTGGCTGGAGGAGTGGCTGCAGACCGAATGGCCCGAGCTGGATGTCGTGTGCACCTCGGTCACCGAGCAGCTGGCCACTGTCGCGGTGGTCGGGCCGAAGTCGCGCGAGGTGATCGCCAAGGTCGCCTCCACCGTGGACGTGTCCAACGAGGGCTTCAAGTTCATGGCCTTCAAGGACGTGGTGCTGGATTCCGGGATCGAAGCGCGCATCTCGCGCATTTCCTTCTCCGGGGAGCTGGCCTTCGAGATCGCGGTGCCGGCCTGGCACGGGCTGCGCGTCTGGGAAGACGTGTACGCCGCCGGCCAGGAATACGGCATCACCCCGTACGGCACCGAAACCATGCACGTGCTGCGCGCCGAGAAGGGCTTCATCATCGTCGGGCAGGACACCGACGGCACGGTGACCCCGCAGGATGCCGGCATGGAATGGGTGGTCTCCAAGGTCAAGGACTTCATCGGCAACCGCTCCTACTCCCGGGCGGACAACCTCCGGGAGGACCGCAAGCACCTGGTCTCGGTGCTGCCGGTGGACAAGTCCCTGCGGCTGCCCGAGGGCGCCGCGCTGGTGGCCGCCGACGCGATGGCCACCGAGGGCATCACCCCGATGGAAGGCTGGGTCACCAGCTTCTACGACTCGCCGGCGCTGGGACGCACCTTCGGCCTGGCGCTGATCAAGAACGGGCGCAGCCGCATCGGCGAAGTGCTCAAGACCCCGGTGGGCGGCCAGCTGGTCGACGTCGAAGTCTGTGAAACCGTGCTCTACGACCCGGAAGGAAGCCGTCGCGATGGCTAGCAACACCATGATTGACAGCGAAGTACGCCGTTCCCCGGCGCAGCACCTGGCCCAGGAAATGGAAGCGGCCAGCATCGCCGGCCGCGTGGGCCTGCGCGAAATCGCCTTCGCCACCCAGATCTCGCTGCGTTGCGCGCCGGGCAGTCCGGCGCATGCGGCGGTGGCCGCGGCCACCGGCGTGGGCTTGCCCGCTGCGGTGGGCCAGGTGGCCGGCGAGGCGCCGGGCATCGCGGTGCTGTGGCTGGCGCCGGATGAGTTCCTGGCTACCAGTGCGGAGAACGCCGAGCTGGCCGGGGCGCTGACCGCGGCCCTGGGCGAGCAGCCGGGGCAGGTGGTGGACCTCTCGGCCAACCGCAGCGTGCTGGAACTTTCCGGCCCGGATGCGCCGCTGGTGCTGCGCAAGAGCTGCCCGGCGGACCTGCACCCGCGCGCCTTCGGCGTGAACCAGGCGATCAGCACCTCGCTGGCGAATATTCCGGTGCTGCTGTGGCGCACCGGCGAGCAGAGCTGGCGGATCATGCCGCGCGCCTCGTTCACCGAGCACGCCGTGCGCTGGCTGCTCGATGCCATGGCAGAGTTCGCCGCGCCAGCGGTGCCCTAGCTGCCCTCGTCGATGGCCCGGTAGCGCTGCTGGGCATCAACCGATTCGACCGCGTCGAGATCCCGCAGCGCTGCGGCCACCTGCTCGCTGCCCTCGCCAATAACCTGGCCCAGGGCAGCGAGCACCTGCTTAACCTGCAGTCCGCGGGCTTGCAGCTGGTCAACGACGGATTCGGGGGCCACGGTGGCCACCACGGTGACCACGTAGATGTGCACCTGGGCGCCGCACATCCTAGTGTCCTTCCGCTCCGGCCGGGGCTTGGGCCAGCCCGGCACCGGCATCCTCGGCAGGCAGCGCGGCATCGCGGGAGGTGGACAGGAGCTTGTCCCACAGCTCTTGGGCACGCAGCCCGGTGGATTCGGCCAGCAGCGCGGCCACGCCGGCCACATGCGGGGTGGCCATGGAGGTGCCGCTGATCGTGTTGTAGCGTTTTTCTCCCGGCCAGGCAGAATAGATGTCCACGCCGGGGCCGGCGATATCCACTGCGCCGCCCTGGGCATCCAGCGCCTGCGCCGAGAAGTCGGCGACGGCCAGGTGCGGATCCAAGGCGGCCACCGCCATGATGTAGGGGCTGTTGGCCGGGGCGCCGACGAACCCCGGGTTCCCGGCGGAGCGCTGCGCGTTGTTGCCGGCGGCGGCCACGATCAGCGAACCCAGCTCCAGGGCGCGCCGGCCAGCGGTGACATAGGGCGGGTGCACGGTTCTCACGTCGGCCCCCAGGGACATCGAGATGACCTCGCACTTGTTTTCCAGAGCCCAGTTGATTCCGGCCAGGATCGTGGAGTCGGAACCCGATCCGTTGCTGCCCAGCACCTTTCCGGCGAAGATATTGGCCTCGGAGGCGACCCCGTAGCCCGGTCCCTGCTGCGGGGCGCGCGGACCGCAGGCGGTGCCGATGCAGTGGGTGCCATGCCCATGGCCGTCGCTGGCGTCCTCGCCATCGACAAAGGACTTGGCATCCACGGTGCGGCCGGCGAAATCCGGGTGCGCGCTGTCGAAGCCGGTATCCAGCACAGCCACGTTGATTCCCCTGCCCGTGTAGCTGGACAGCGATGCGCCCACCGCCTGCAGGCCCCAGGTGAACTCCGCGGTGTCCGCGAACGGGGACTGGCCCGGGGCCTTGGCGGCATCGGGCAGGATCCGGTAGACCAGTTCCGGCACCACCGAGGCCGGCAGCCGATGCCCGGCGCAGCGCTGGCGGAAGTCCTCCAGCTGCTCGGTGCCGCTGGAGACCACCGCGATGCCCAGCATCGGGAAGTATTCGCTGGTGGAGTAGCCCTGTTCGGCCAGCAGCTGGGGCAGTTCGGTGTCGCGTTGGACTTGGGCCAGGCCAGGGACGCCGGCAGCTGGCTGGTCGAAGACGAGCACGTAGCGGCCCGGGACTTCAGCGGCTTCGGTGCTTTGGTGGCGGGAAGTGTGCATGGCTGGCTCCTTAGCTGGTTTTCCGGCACACGCCGTGCGTGCTTGGCGAGTTACTTCGCACCCTACCCGCTGCGCCAGACGTTTAAGCAGGGGCGGTGAGGACTTTGCGCAAACTCCCATTCCCGGCTTCGCAAGCTTTTTATCGCAGATCAGCTTGCTTCTGGGCGCACAAGCTACAAGGGTGTAAAGCAGAAGGACAACAATGCAAGGAAGGTTGGAGACGATGACCCAGAAAATCGACGACTCGGACTCCGCGGAGTCCAACAGCGAGCTGCCAAGGCCGCTGGACGCGGAGCCGGAGGCATCCCCGCATACTGCGCCGATTCCGGTGCATATGCATATTGCAGAAAATGACACCGACGCGCAGATCACCGCGAAGCTGCGCCGGCAGGGCGTGCGCCTGGGCAAGGGCGGGATCGCTCCGGCGGTCTTCTGGCCGGCGCTGGTCGTGATCCTCGCGGTGGCCGTGTTCGCCATCGTGCTGCCGGATACCGCAAGCACCACGTTCAACGCGATGCAGAACTGGATCGTGACGAACCTGGGCTGGTACTACATGCTGATCATCGGCGGCTTCGTGGCTTTGGTGATCGTCATCGGCTTCTCCAAGCTGGGCCGGATCACCCTGGGCAATGACGGGGAGAAACCTGAGTTCGGGCTGTTCAGCTGGTTCGCGATGCTCTTCGCCGCCGGCATGGGCATCGGCATGGTCTTCTACGGAGTGGGCGAACCGCTGATGTACGCCACCGTCGACCCGAAGCCCGGATGGGAAGGCACCGAAGGGGAACTGGCTGGCCTGGCCATGGCCCAGACCTTCATCCACTGGGGCTTGCATCCGTGGGCCATCTACGCAGTCATCGGCTTGGCCCTGGCCTATGCGATCCACCGCCGCGGCCGTCCGGTCTCCATCCGATGGGCGCTGGAACCGGTGCTCGGGGAGCGGGTCAAGGGCTGGTTGGGCGATGTGATCGACGTGCTGGCCATCTTCGGCACGGTCTTCGGCATCGCGACCTCGCTGGGCCTGGGCGTGCAGCAGATCAGCTCGGGACTGCAATCCATCGGGCTGGTGGATTCGGTGGACAACACGCTGCTGGTCATCCTCATCGTCGTGATCACTTTCCTGGCCACCATGAGTGTGATCAGCGGACTGGGCGCAGGCATCAAGTGGCTCTCGAACATCAACCTGTCCATGGCCGGGCTGCTGATGATCAGCGTGCTGCTGCTGGGCCCGACGCTGTTCCTGTTCCAGAACTTCGTGCAGTCCCTGGGCGTGTACCTGGCCAATTGGATGAACATGACCTTCGACGTCGGCGCCTTCCAGCAGGGCGAGGAAGCCCAGACCTGGTTCTCCAGCTGGACGGTCTTCTACTGGGGCTGGTGGATCGCATGGGCCCCGTTCGTGGGCATCTTCATCGCCCGCATTTCGCGCGGCCGCACCGTGCGCCAGTTCGTTTTGGGCGTGCTGCTGGTGCCGACCATCGTCGGTTTCCTCTGGTTCTCCGTGATGGGCGGCGCGGGGCTGTACCGCCAGTTCTTCGGAGCGGGGGACATGGTCCAGGACGGGGCGGTTTCCGCCGAGGGCTCGCTGTTCCAGATCCTGCAGGACCTGCCATTGGGATCGATCCTCTCGGTGATGGCAATCATCCTGGTGGCGATCTTCTTCATCACCTCCTCGGACTCCGGGTCGCTGGTGGTGGACATGCTGGCCTCCGGCGGGCACCCGAACCCGCCGACCTGGTCCCGCGTGCTGTGGGCGGTGCTCGAGGGCTTGCTCGCCGCGGCGCTGCTGATGGCTGGCGGATTGCAGGCGCTGCAGGCCGGTTCGCTGGCTACGGCGCTGCCCTTCAGCATCATCATGATCATGATGGCGGTGGCGACCATCAAGGGGCTGCGCCACGAGAGCAAGACGCTGGAGATCATCGAGGCCAAGCTCCGCCTCGAGCGGGTCACCGAGCACGTCTCCGACGAGCTGTGGGCCACGCTCGAAGACCAGCCGGAGCTGCGCCGCTACGTCGATGACCGCATCGACTACCGGGTGACGCGCACCCGCGGGGCCTTTGGCCGCCGCGAGGAGAACGCAGACCGCGGGCGCCGGAAGAAGGACGGCGAGCGGTAGCAGCCGCCGGGGCAGGCGGATGCCTGACAGCCGGCGAGCTGGCCGCAGGCAGCGGCCCGCTCGCCGGTTTCTTCTTTTCCCGGCAGTGAACTGGCCAGAGGTTGCCAAGCTGGCCATGGGGTGTGAGGATCAAAGTACATCGTCGTTGAGCAGTGGGGTGCAGCATGGAATCGATCGTTGTCCTTGGTGGCGGCCTGGCCGCCGCGAGCGTTGCCGGCGAACTGCGCGAGCTCGGCTACACCGGGGCGCTGAGCTTGGTCAGCGAGGAAACGCAGCTGCCCTATGAGCGCCCGCCGCTGTCCAAGGGGTTCTTGCAGGGCAAGGAGGAACCGGCGGACTTCACCGTCCATGACGCGTCCTGGTACGCAAGCCATGATGTCGCACTGCGCCTGGGCGTCGCCGCCACCAGCATCGAAACCGCCAAGCGGCAGGTGCTGCTGGCCGATGGCAGCGCACTGGACTACGACCAGCTGGTGCTGGCCACCGGTTCGCGGGCCAGCCTGGGCGGCCGAACCCCGATACCCGGTTACGACCTGCCCGCAGTGCACGTGCTGCGCACCTTGGACGATGCGAAGTCCCTGCGTGCAGGACTGGTCGAGGGCGCCCAGGTGGCGGTGGTGGGTTCGGGCTGGATCGGCATGGAAGTGGCGGCCGCCGCCCGCCAGCGCGGGGCACGGGTGACTGTCTACTCGCCCTCCGAGGTCCCTTTGGCCAAGGTGTTCGGCGAACGGCTTGGAAATCACCTCTTGGAGCTGCACCAGTCCCATGGCGTGGATGTGCGCACTGCACGGGTGCACGGCATCGAAGAAGCCGACGGGCACCTGCAGGTGCTTTCCGATGCGGGCTCCTCGCGTGCCGACCTGGTGCTGCTGGCCATGGGTGCGCAGCCGAATGTGCAGCTGGCCGAGACTGCCGGGCTGGACGTGGACTCCGGCGTCGTAGTGGATGCCTCGCTGCGCAGCAGCGACGCGCGGATACTAGCCGTGGGGGACATTGCCCAGGCCTTCAACACCGCATTGCACAGGCAGCTGCGCGTCGAGCACTGGGATAACGCGATTCGCCAAGGCAAGCTGGCCGCGGCCACGCTGGCCGGGGAGGAAGGATCCTATGACTGGCTGCCTTACTTCTTCACCGACCAATTCGATCTCGGGATGGAATATGTCGGGCATGGTTCGCCCGGGGATACGACGGTGGTGCGCGGGGATATGGAATCCGGGGAGTTCTTGATGTTCTGGCAGGACGGATCGGAAATCACCGCTGCGGCGAACGTGAACATCTGGGATGTCAATGGCACCCTGCGCGGGCTGGTGGGCCGGGAGATCGACGCTGACCGGCTCAGCGATCCGGCCATAGCACTCAAGGATTTGTGAACTGCAGTTCCTTCGACCGGAACTGCCAATAAGGGAAGCGGGTAGAGCTGATGAGCACTATGGTCATGGGCGTGGAATCGGGCATGTCCCCGGCGGTCTTGGCGGCGGCCGGCGCGCTGGCACGCGGGCTGGATGCACGATTGGTGTGCATCCACGCTGATTCCGGACGCCTGATTGCCGACAAGCTGTCCGAGGGCGACCTGCTGGCTTCGGCCAGCCCGGTCTCCGAGGAGCTCGCCTGGGAAATCACCTCGGTGATTACCGGTGTCGAGCTCGAGAGCTACACCGTGGCCGGCGACCCTGCCAAGGTGCTGGCGGCGGTAGCCGAGCAGCTCGATGCGCAGATGATCGTCGTTGGCACCCGCCGTCCGGGGATCCGCAGCAAGATGGCCCAGCTGATGGACGGATCGATTGCCGTGGCCCTGGCCCACAAGCAGCATCGTCCGGTGCTGGTGATCCCGCAGCAGCCTGCACAAGAGAACGAACTGCCCTGGGACTAGCTGGCTGGCTTCATCTCGAAGTACAAGTCCAGATGCAATTTGCAGCCGGGGTTGAACAGCGCCTGGCAGTTCGGGCAGGAATCGGCATCGAGGTACTTCGCCGGGCTCAGCTGCGTGCTGCAGACCCCGCAGAGCACGGCAGGTTCATCGAACCGGTCCGCCGGCCACGGCGTTGCCTCGTGATCGGCCAGTTCGCCATGGCATAGGTGGCAGGGGTAGAAGGTGGCGCAGCAGTCGTGCTTCAGCGCGATCACATCGAACAAAGAGCGGTAGTGGGCGCAGCGGGTTTGCGCATCCATGCGCACGCCTCGCAACGCCACCTGGTGCACGGGGTTTTCCCAAGCCATCATCCTCGACCTTTCATGCAGCCGCCGCTGCGTGTGCAAAAATGCACGCTGAATGTGCAGAATCCGCCTCCCACTATGCCTCGTTTCGCCTATCTTTCGCGATGTGATCTAGGCCATACTCGCTGATGAAGCTGGTTCCAAAGGGGGTACTGGCGTGGGCGGAAGGAACGCACAGTGGCAAGCGAAACGTCATCGAAGGCCGAGCGCAAGGGATTGCGCCGGGTCGTAGCAGCCTCCATGGCTGGCACCGTCGTCGAATGGTATGAATTCTTCCTCTACGCGACCGCGGCAACCCTGGTCTTCAACAAGATCTTCTTCCCGGATACCGGCAACGATCTGGATAACATCATCAAGGCCTTCCTGACCTACGCGGTCGGTTTCATTGCCCGCCCCATCGGCGGCATCGTCTTCGGCCACTTCGGCGACAAGTACGGGCGCAAGCACCTGCTGCAGGTGGCGATCGTGCTGGTTGGCGCAACCACCTTCCTGATGGGCTGCCTGCCCACCTTCGACTCCATCGGCTATGCCGCACCGATCCTGCTGATCGTGCTGCGCTTCGCCCAGGGCTTCGCCGTGGGCGGGGAATGGGGAGGCGCGGTGCTGCTGGTGGCCGAGCACGCGCCGAACAAGGAACGCGGCTTCTGGTCCTCCTGGCCGCAGGCCGCAGTGCCGGTGGGCAACCTGCTGGCCACCGTGGTGCTGCTGGTGCTCTCGGCAACGCTGAGCGAAGCGGCCTTCCTGGCCTGGGGCTGGCGCATCGGCTTCTGGCTCTCGGTGGTGATTGTGGTCGTCGGCTACTACATCCGCACCCGCGTTTCCGATGCCCCGATCTTCAAGGAGGCCAAGGCTGAGCTGGAGCAGAACGCGGCTGCCGGCTACGGCGTGGGCGAAGTCTTCAAGCGCTACCCGCGCGGGGTGTTCACCGCCATGGGCCTGCGCTTCGGCGAGAACATCATGTACTACATGGTGGTGACCTTCTCCATCACCTACATGGCCACCCAGCTGGACATGGACACCTCCACGATCCTTGGCCTGATGCTCATCGCCCACGTGATCCACGCGATCCTGGTGCCGATCGTCGGCCGTTTCACCGACACCCTCGGCCGCCGCCCGGTCTACGCCACCGGCGTGGTGCTCATGGCCGTCTGGGGCGTGGCGGCCTTCCCGCTGTTCAATACCGCCAATGATGCGGTCATCCTGGCCACCATCGTGCTGGGCTTGGGTGTGCACGCGCTGATGTACGCCGGGCAGCCGGCCATCATGGCCGAGATGTTCCCGACCCGCATGCGCTACTCGGGCGTCTCGCTGGGCTACCAGGTCACCTCGATCGTGGCCGGGTCCATGGCCCCGATCATCGCCACCTTCCTGCTCAAGGTCTACGGATCCTGGGTTCCGGTGGCCGGCTACATCGTGTTCGCCGCCCTGGTCACCCTGGTGGCGGTGTTCTTCATGAAGGAAACCAAGGGGCTGGACCTCGGCGAGATCGACGAGGCGGACCGGCTGGCAGTGAATGGCGAAAATGCCGCCCGCGATGAACTGAAGATGCAGAAGTAAGCCGCAAGATCCAGCACGACGCCGAAGGCCAGCTCCCCGGACAGGGGCTGGTCATTGGCTTGCGCTGTCGTTGCCGATCTGCGAGTCTGGCAGCCAAGAAGGGCGGGGTTCGGTGGACATCACCGTCCCCGGCATGATGCGATTGCGAGGTGCACGGGCAGATGGGAATCGAGTACCTGTTGGCGTTCCTGTTCGGTATTGGCTTCGTTGCCGCTTGCGCTTCATACGGGCGGCGCCGGAGCAGCAAGAAGAATGATGAAAAGTAGCCAAGGTTGCCGACGGGGCTCTGGATGAAGCGGTGCAGGCTGCATATCTTCGGTGCCAGCGGCAGTGGCACCACGACCCTCGCGCGCGCCGTGGCCGATGCCTGGTCCGTGCCGCATGCCGATAGCGATGACTACTTCTGGGTTCCGACCGATCCTCCATACCGCGAGCAGCGTGCGCCGGCTGCCCGAACCATGCTCATGAACCAGGTCTTCGTTCCGCGCAAGGCCTGGGTACTGTCCGGATCAGTGCAGGGATGGGGAGAAGAAGTCCTGTCGCAATGCGATGCCTTCGTTTTCCTGGCGCTGGATCCCGAAGTGCGCCTGCGCCGTCTTGCAGAACGCGAGAAGCAGCGGCTGAGCGGGCAATCCCTGGAACTCGGCGCCCTGGAACAATTCATGGCGTGGGCAGCTGGCTACGATGACCCGGACTTCAGCGGACGCAGCCGCGCCCGCCATGAGGCCTGGCTGGAGAATGAAGTCCGTCCGGTGCTCCGGCTGGATAGCGCCCGATCAGTGGAGCAGCTGCGGCAGGCCATCGTGGACTGGGAACCCGACGGGCCACGGTGAAGGGCGCCTAGCCGGAGGACAGGTTGTACGCCGGGAATGGCGGGATGAACCAGTCGCCGGCGGTGGCTGCATCGTTGAGCGCGCGCACCGTCTCCTGGACCGCGCGGCTGCGCAAGGCTTCTTCGCGTCCCACCAGCCAGTACTCGGACTGGTAGGTGAACTGGTCATGGAGCACGGGAACCATATTCGGGTAGTGCTCCGAGAGGAAAGTGGGGAGCAAGCCGATGCCTGCATGGTTCATGGTGGCCGCATATTGCACCGCGATGCTGGTGGAAGAAATCGCGCGGTGCATCGGCGGCAAGGCGGCGGTGGCCTCGTCGAGCTTGTCCACCGTCAGTGCGGTGTCGATGTAGTAGTTCAGGCTATGCCCGGCCAGGTCGGCAACCTGTGCCGGGGTGCCGTGGGCTTCCAGGTACTCGGCCGTGGCGTAGAGCCGCAGCTCGTAATCCAGGAGTTTTGTGGAGGCCGCCTTGCGGACACTGGGTTCGCCAATGACAATCTCCAAATCCATGCCGGTCCGCGTCTGCCGTGCACGGGTGGTTTCCGAAACGATCTCGAAGACCAGTTGCGGATGCTTTGCCTGGAGCTTTGCCAGCGCCGGAGCCGCCAGGTGGGCGCTGAAGGCGTCGGGAGCGGCAACGCGCACATGGCCGGCCAATGCGCCAGTCTCCTCTTGGGAGCCGATGGCTTCCACGGCCTGCTCGATGGCTTCCGCGCTGGACATGGCCCGGCGCCCCAGGTCCGTCAGTTCCCAGCCGTTGGGGGAGCGCGTGAGCAGGTGGCCGCCCATGGCTTTTTGCAGTGCGTCGATGCGACGGGAAATCGTCGAGTGGTTCACCCCGAGAACATTCGCGGCGGCGGTGTAGCGGCCCAGGCGCGCAACGGTCAGCAGGGCAATGAGGGATTCGAGATGGCGGTAATCGATCTGGCGGTCCATGGTCCACAGTCTGCCATGCCTCGTGTGCGCTAGCGCACACTAGGCTTGCGCAATTGGCGTGCCCCAGTGCATTGAGTCTGGCACGCCGCGCCCCCTACGCTGGCCTGACAAGGACAATACTCAAGGACGAGGGGTGTGCAGATGAGCACGTACGCATGGATTGGCCTGGGCAACATGGGCGGACCGATGACCGCGAACCTGGTGGCCGCAGGGCACACCGTGCGCGGCTACGACCTGGACGAGCAGGCCTGCGCCGCCGCGGCCGACGGCGGAGTCCAGATCGCCGGATCGATCGCCGAAGCCATGGACCAGGCCGACGCCGTGTTCACCATGCTGCCCAAAGGCGAGCACGTGCGCGCGGTCTACGAAGGCGACGCGGGCATCTGGGCCAACGCCAGCAAGGACATGCTGCTGCTGGATTCCTCCACGGTGGACATCGAAACCTCCCGCTACATCCACGCGGGCTCCGCGCAGCGCGGCCTGCACTTCGTCGATGCCCCGGTCTCCGGCGGCATCTCCGGGGCCGCGGCCGGGACCCTGGCCTTCATGCTCGGCGGGGCACCAGAACTGATGGAGCAGGCCACCGGATTCATCGCCCCGATGAGCGGGAAGACCATCGTCGCCGGGGGCCCCTCCATGGGCATTGCCGCCAAGATCTGCAACAACATGATGCTGTTCATCGACCTGATGGCCAGCGCCGAAGGCTCCCAGCTGGCCGAAGCCCTGGGCCTGGACCCGGAAGTCTTCTGGCAGATCGCCTCGGTCTCCTCGGGACGCTCCTGGGCGCAGCAGACCTGGTACCCGGTGCCGGGCATCATCGATACCGCCGCGGCGAACAACAACTTCGAGGCCACCTTCCGCACCGACTTGGCCCGCAAGGACATCGGACTGGCCCTGGACGCGGGCGCAAGCACCGGGGTGCAGCTGCCGGCAGCCAGCTTGGCCCGCGAGCACTTCGACGAACTGATCGAGCAGGGACTGGGGGACAAGGACTGCTCGCTGATCGTGAAGAACCTGCTGCCAGAAGGCGGCGTGCGCGGGTGGAACCCGGAGCCGGCCGAAGCCAACCAGCCAGCCGCGGGCTGAGCATGCGCCGGATCCATGCCGCGGTGCTTGAGCGCCGGCAGAACCAGCGGCCCTATGCCGAGCACCGGCCGCTGGCGATGCGCCAGCTGCAGCTCGAAGAACCCGGGCCCGGCGAAGTACTGGTGCGCATCACCGCGGCCGGACTGTGCCATTCGGACTTGTCGGTGATCGACGGGAACCGGCCGCGTCCGCTGCCGATGGTGCTGGGCCACGAGTCAGCAGGCATCGTCGAGCAGGCGGGTGATGGGGTGGATCTGGACATCGGCCAGCAGGTGATCTCGGTCTTCCTGCCGCGCTGCGAGCAATGCGAAGCCTGCGCCAAGGGCGGCAAGCTGCCGTGCAGCGCCGGCACCGCGTCCAACGGCGCCGGGACCCTGCTGACCGGCGCTCGCCGGTTGGCCCTCGATGGCCAGCCGGTCCATCACCACCTCGGCGTCTCGGCCTTTGCCGACTATGCGGTAATGGATGCGCGCAGCCTCATCCCGGTGGGCGCGGACGTTCCTGCTGAAGTGGCCGCGGTGCTGGGCTGCGCGGTGCTCACCGGCGGCGGCGCACTGCGCAATGCCGCCGGGGCAACCGGCGCCCAGGATGTTGCCATCGTCGGCCTGGGCGGGGTAGGCATGGCCGCCTTGCTGGTGGCCGCGGGGCAAAGGAGCACCGGCAGGATCCTGGCCGTTGACGCCAATGAGGACAAGCTGGCCACCGCGCTGGCCTTGGGCGCCGATGAAGCCTGCACGCCGCAGGCCCTGGGTCAGCGCACCGCCGAAATCGTGATCGAGGCCGCCGGGCATCCGCGGGCCTTCGAAACCGCCTTGCAGGCCACCGGCGTGGGCGGAACCCTGGTGACCGTGGGGCTTCCGGCTCCGGGCGCGCTGAGCAGCATCGAACCCCTGGGCCTGACCGCAGGAGCGCGCACGATCATCGGCAGCTACATGGGTTCTGCCCTGCCGAAGAAGGATATTCCCTACTACGAGCAGCTCTGGCGCTCCGGCAGGCTCCCTGTGGAGAAACTCGTGGAAACCAGGCCGCTGGCCGAGGTCAACGACGCCCTGGATGCACTAGCCGAGGGACGGTCGGTGCGCCAAGTTCTGCTGCCCTGAAATCAGGGCAGAAGGCCAGTAGGATTGGTGGGTGACTGATTCCACTGCGGGGCCCCGCGCCCTGGCAACGCTGACTGACATCCGGGTATTCGATTACCTTTGCCAAGCCCCGGCGACCCGTACCCAGATCGCTGCGGATCTGGGGATCTCCAAGCCCACCGCATCGCAGGCGATCTCGCGCCTGCAGGAGAACGGCCTGGCCTCGGCCATCGAGCGGGACAACGAGCCCAAGCGCGGCCGCGTTCCCGAGCACTATGCGCTGGACAGCGGCTTCGGCCACCTGCTGGCACTGTGCCTGCAAGCGGAATTCCTGCAGGTGCGCGCCACCGACTTGGCCGGAAAGACGCTGGTGGACCGCTTCTACCCGCTGACGGCGCAAACCACCGCAGCGCAGGTAGAGCAAATGGGAGCCCGCGAGATCTCCCGCGTGGCCGCTGAGCTCGGCTCCCCATTGCTGGCCGGGGCCGTGAGCCAGTCAGCCCCGGTGCAGCGCGATGGCGGGCTGCGAGTCCTGGCCACCCCGATTTTCCCTTCCTCCGGGGCCAACCTTGCCGGCCAGTTCGCCGGCGGGGTTCCGGTGCTGCTGGACAACGACGTGAATTGGATGGCCTTGGCCGAAGCCGGGGAGCTGGCCGGTTCGTTGATGATGATCTACATCGGTTCCGGCCTGGGGGCAGGCCTGGTCATCGACGGTGCGCTGCACCGCGGCAAGCACGGCACCGCCGGCGAGCTGGAGACCCAGCTGGTGGGCACCGCGAACCTGCGCGATGCGCTCGGCGAGGCCGGGATGTTCCAGACCCGCGTGCTCTGGGAAAAACTGGCCGATGAACGGAACTGGCCAGCCTTCTTGTCCCCGTTCGGCCGCGTCCTGGCCAACCTGATCGGCTTCGTTGATCCGCAGCGAGTGGTGGCAATCGGCCCGGGGCTCACCCCGCAATTGTGCGCGGCGCTGGAAAGCGAACTGAACAGCTTGCTGCCCAAACCGGTTCATGTTCAGCTGTCCACCTTGGGAACCGAGGCCGCGGCACGGGGCGCTTTGGCCGGCGCCCGGGAGCTGGCCTTGGCCAACTTATGGGAAAACTACCGGGTACGTTGACCAAAGTGATCCAAGCTATATATTGTAAAGAGTCCTTAAAATTTTATTTGCTTCACCGGGGAGACCACTGATGGCACCATCTGACGCATCGGCATCCACGTCGCAGTTCGCTGCCATCGGCCTTGATCTGGGCGGCTCGTCGATCAAGTACGGATTGGTTGGAACCGACGGCAAGCTTGTTGAGAGCACCTTCAGCAAGGCAGCTACCCCTGAGGGCGCGCATCCGGATGCTGTCGCCCAGGTGATGGCGGGCATCGTTGCCGACCTGCAGGAGCTCACCGGCGACGAGTTGGCAGGAATCCCCGCTGGCGTCACCGTGCCTGGCATCGTCATCGACGGCGTCGTGCACTCGGCGGCCAATATCGACAAGGCCTGGATCGGCTTAGACGTCACCGCTACCTTCAGCGCGATCCTGGGCCGCGACGTCTTTGTGCTCAACGACGCGGATGCCGCCGGCGTGGCCGAGGTCTACGCGGGTGCCGGAGCCGAGCAGGGCAAGCCGGTCAAGGGCAGCACCTTGCTGCTGACCCTGGGCACGGGCATCGGCTCGGCCTTCTTCCGCGACGGCGTGCTCTTCCCGAATGTCGAATTCGGCCACCTCGAAATCGACGGATTCAATGCCGAGAGCAAGGCCGCCGCGCGAGTCATGCACGAGGAAAACCTCAGCTGGGAGCAGTACATTGCCCGCCTGCAACGCTACCTGTCCCACGTGGAATTCCTGTGCAGCCCGGATTTGATCATCATCGGCGGAGCGATCTCCGAAGACCACGAAAAGTTCCTGCCGCAGCTGGAACTGCGAGCCAGGATCGTGCCTGCCCAATTCAACAACGCCGCCGGGGTCTTGGGCGCTGCGCATCGCGCGCTGAAACCCGGCAACTAGGAACCTATGCATACGATTGACCCGAAGGCCCAGATCAAGCTCGTCGCCGTTGACATGGACGGCACTTTCCTGGACGGCGAGGGCAAGATCCCCGAGGCATCGTGGGCTGTGATCGACAAGCTCCAGGCCCGCGGCATCAAGTTCGTGCCAGCATCCGGGCGCCAGTTCGCGACCCTGCGCGAGCAGTTCGCCCCCTTGGGGGAGATCGCGATCATTGCCGAGAACGGGACCGTCGTGATGCACGGCGAGAATGAGATCTACTCCAACATCATCGACCCGCCATCGGTAGCCGCCGTGATCCAGGCCGTGCGCAGGCAAGCGGCGCTGGATGCCGGATTGGTGCTGTGCGGACGCCGCACCGCCTATGTGGAGCGCGCCGATGAGCGGTTTGCCAACGCCGTGGCCCCGTACTACCGCGCCGTGCAGGTGGTTGACGACCTGGCCCAGGTCCAGGACCAGATCATCAAGATGGCCGTCAACGTCGGCACCGGCGCCGTGCAGGAAATGGCGGCAGCGCTGCAGGTGCCGCTGCAGGTGGTGATCTCCGGCAGCCACTGGGTGGATGCCATGAACCACGGCGTGCACAAGGGACTGGCCCTGGCAGCCTTGCAGGACAAGCTGGGAATCAGCGCGGATGAAACAGCAGTTTTCGGCGACTACCCCAATGACCTGGAAATGATCAAGGCCGCCACGTACTCCTTCGCCATGGCCAATGCGCATCCTGTGGTGGCAGAAGCCGCGAACTTCACCGCGCCTTCCAACCTCGAGCACGGTGTGCTGCAGGTGCTCGGCGCCTACCTCGATGGGCGTACCCGGCTCTGAAGCTACGGGCAAGATACCTCTTGGGGCCGATGCCGGCGGCGGCCGATTTCCGCTAGGCTCGGGCCTCGAGTGAACCTGCTGGGTGCTATTGGGCAAAAGGGGAATGGACCATGGAATCGACAACAGCCATCATGGGCGCAGTCCTGGTGCTTATCGCCTTGATCGGTTGCGGGGTTTTCGATCGCAAGTCCAAGGGCTAGCGTTCGGGCGGATCTGCACGAGCCGGGGTCTGGGTGGAGGTTTTTCCTTCACCTGGACCCCGGCTTTTCGCGTTGGCTAGTTGCCCAGGTAGTGGCGGATTCCCGCCAGGGCGGCACGTACCCCCGAATCCAATGCGCCACGGTATTCGGGCAGGAAGAACGGGGAGTGGTTGCCAGCCGGTGCTGGATCCTGCGGGTCGGCACCGCCGAACATCCAGAACACGTTCGGCACGCCGATGGCATCGCCCAGGGAGCCGAAGTCCTCGGACCCCATGAGCGGCGGCACCAGGCGGACCTGTTCCTGCCCGAATTCCCCGCGCAGTGCGCCCACGACGTTGCCGGTCTGCTCAGGGTCGTTGTACAGCCGCGGGAAGGTGTAGAGCTGCTCGATCTTCGGCTGCGGAGCACCGGAGGCCTGCGCCTCGGCATTGATGATGCGGGTGACCGCATCCAGCACCTTCTCGCGGACCGGTTCGGTAAGCGTGCGGATGTTCAGCGTGAGCACCGCCGTGTCCGGGATGATGTTTTCCTTCAGGCCCGCATGGAACGAGCCGCAGGTGACCACGGCGGAATCCAGCGGATGCAGTTCGCGCGAGGTGATGGTCTGCAGCCGGGTGATGATATTGGCTCCCAGGACAATCGGGTCGATGGAATCCTGCGGCTGGGAACCATGGGCCTGCTTGCCGTAGAGGGTAACCTCCAGCGAGTTGGCCATCGCCATCGCCGACTCCGGGGTGATGTGGATGATTCCGGTGGGGAAGGGGAAGACATGCTGGCCGAGGACTGCTGATGGCCGCGGGGCCCGCTCCCACAGGCCATCGGCGAGCATGGCGGCGGCGCCGGCGCTGGTTTCCTCGCCGGGCTGGAAGATGAACACCACGGTGCCGGCCCACTGGCCGGTGCTGCGGGCCAGCACGCGGGCCGCGCCCAGGGCGCTGGCCACGTGGGTGTCGTGGCCGCAGCCGTGCATCACCGGCACGTCGGTGCCATCAGCCAGCAGGCCCCTGGCGGTGGAGGCGTAGTCCACCTTGGTGTCCTCGGCGATGGGCAACCCGTCGCTGTCGGCGCGGAAGGCCACCACTGGCCCCTCGCCGTTGCGCAGGATGCCCACCACGCCGGTGCCGCCGCAGCGGAAGTGCTCGATGCCCAGGTCTTCGAGCCTGGACTCGATGAACGCTGCGGTGTTGTGCTCCTGCATGGACAGCTCCGGGGTGCGGTGCAGGTGCAGGTAGTCCTCGTGCAGGGTTTGGGTTTCGGTATCGGTGAGCCCGAAGGTGTTCAGCATGGAATGATCCTCTAGCTTTCTGCGGTGTAGGTTTTCTTGCGGTCGCGCAGGACCCAGGAGAAGACGATGGAGCTGATGACCACGATGGCGGTGGCGAACATGCCCACCGCTGGTGCCGCCGGAACGACCACGAAGTTCATGGCCAGGGCCAACGCCAGGGCGATGATGGTGGGGCGCAGCGACTTCATTGCCACGATGCTCTGGACCAGTACGGCACCCATCAGCGAAGGCAGGATGTACAGGCGGGCCACCTCGATGACTTCGAGGGGGATCATGGAAACCAGCCAGGTGCCCAGCAGGCCGACGAACAGCAGCAAGCTGGTCAGGTGGACGGTGGCGGCACCGCAGATGGCCATGACCGCGGCCAGGTCGCCGCGCTTGGATCCGGGCTTGGCGCCAATGGTGGATTGGGCCACGATCGCCGCCGGAAGCAGCTTATTGGAGATGTTGCCGATCATGAACGCCTGGTACATGGCTGCCGAACCGAGGATGGGGAAGTAGGTCAGCGGTTCGACGATCCACAGCACGCCGAAGGTTGCACCCACGGCGAGGAAGGCGACCCAAATCATGGACGGGGTGATCTGCAGGCCGCTGAAGAACGCGATGTAGATCGGGCCGATCAGCGAGAGCACCAGTCCGATGACCATGGTGATCGAGCCGTAGCGCGAGGTCTGCTTCTCGAATCGCGCCATTGATGCGTCGGCGCCGGTCAATTGAGGTGTCGTAGTCATGATTGATCCTTAGGCGGTGTGCAGGAAGTAGGCGGCGACGATGGAAGCGACGATGGAGATGCCCAAGGCCCATTCCTTGAGCCATTTGATGCTCAGCACCTTGGCCAGGTACAGGCACAATCCCATGCAGGCTGCGGAAATTCCCACCAGAATTGCGTGGATGCTGGATTTTGGCAGTTCGGCAATGGTCAGTGCGGAGAACGCGCCGAGCAGGGCCGCGGTGGGGATCAGCGCCATCATTGCCGGGTTGCGCTTGGACATGGACGCGCCGCCCTTTTTCAGCAGCGGGGTCATGATCAGCGTGCAAATCATCCACATCGCGCCGGACAGGCTCATGGCCAAGAAGGCGACTCCGAAGACCTGCTGGGTGTAGCTGCCGCCACCAAGGGATGCACCCATGGTGCTGGCCGCGATACTCGCAGAACCGGTTTCAGCCGCGGCGGAGCCGATCAGGCCGATGCGCACCAGGACCGCGGGTGTGCCGAACAGGGCCAGCAGTGCGATAGCTACCAGGACCACCGCCAGGGACGGGCCGATGGACGCGACCATGCCGGCACGGAAGGATTCCTTGACTTCGTTAAGCGGCATGTCCACATGCGGGGCTGCTTTCTTTGCCGCCCGCGAATACAAGATGCACTGCACGAAGATGACAGCGAAGACACCCAGCGCACAAAGCCAGAGGACCGGCGAGTTGGCCAAAGCCCAGATGTCGGTTGATCCGGGATCACCTGCTGCCATGACGAGTTGCGGATTCATGAGTGCTCCTTGGGCTGGAAACTGTGGATGTGAGCTGGATCTCTATCGAGTACCAACGATCCGTGATTAGAATGTTTCTGGCAAGATATGGATTGATTAGCCATAATTCTGGCTAAATCCTCCAAATCACCCCAGCTCTGCGCCTTAGAAGTGGGGATTTAGACGAAATAATCTGAACTTTTCCATATGGATCGCAGTGGCACCGGCGCCATGCGGCGGTTGTGGCCTGAAAGCAGGAATTATGTCCGATTTAAACATCCTCAGCGACCTGGAACGGCAAATCATCGTCGCCTTGCAGGTCGATGGCCGTGCGACGTGGCGCAAGATAGCCCGGGTGATTGGCGAACCGGAACGTACCGTTGCCCGCTACGGTTCAGCGCTGCTCGAGCAGCGGAAGGTGAAGATCGCGGCTATTGCCCATCGCGCCGGCGCCGTGATTGCTTCGGTGAGCTGCGCGCCTGGAACGATCCCGGTAGCCAGCCAAGCGCTGTCCGCGCGAACCGACACCAGTTTCACCTATATGGTCACCGGTGAAAGCGACGTCGTCAGCGAACTGCACTACGACGGCGGGTTGCAGGACATCCTGACGTTGCAGCTTCCGGCCACCCCGGGCCTGAGCAATATCCAGATCTACCCGATCCTTAAATACTTCAAGACCATTCGCGCCTGGCGCGGCGGGAAACTGAGCCCAGCGCAGGAAGCGGCTTTGGCCCCCAGCGCCGGAGGGGAGCTGACTACGTGGAACCCCGTCGGCGAGCTGGGGGACAGCGATCACCTCATCATCGACGTGCTGCGCAAGGATGGCCGGGCAAGCATCGAAACCATTTCGCGCCAAGTGCGCCTGAGCGAAACCTCGGTCTCCCGCCGGCTGGATTGGCTGCTGCGCGGCGAGCACATCACCATTCGTGCGCTGGTTGACCCCGCGCTGATGGGATTCAAGGTCGAAGCGCTGCTCTGGGTCCAGGTCTCCCCGGCCCATGTAGACGCGTTGGGGACCCTGCTCACCGGCTTGCCGCAGGTGAGGTATGTTGCCGCGGTGGCTGGCGATGCCCAATTGCTCGTGGACGTCACGGTGCCAACCCAGCGCGATCTCTACGAATTCATTGCCACGACGAACTGGGGCGAAATGGTCCAGCTGCGCACCTCGATGGTGCTCGGTGCCCGCAAGCGCGGCGGACAGCTGGCCGGCGCCTGAACCTGCCGCCGGATAAGGTGTTCAGCAACAATTCACCGGTTTTTCGCCCCCGCAGCCCAAGGGAGCCAGCGGCGGTAAACGCAAGGTGAACACTTCGCCGAAAGGCGATAATAATGCGTAATATCGCCTCAACGGTTCGGAACCGCTTCGGAAGTGGCATAGTCTCACGATACCGGGCGGCATGGCTTCGCTCGCGCTGTTAACAACCAGTTAACGCTGCAGGGGTGAAAGGAATACCGGCAACCGTGAGCAAGAGGTTGACCTACGGGACGAACCAGGGAACGGCTACGCCTGAAAGCGCGTGGCGCAAACGCAAGGACGCGTGGGAGCACTTGGGCTATGTGCTCAGCGAGATCTCTTCTGAATACCAGGAGGAAGACCGCCGCACGGAGCATGAGCTGGAAGCCGGCCGGTTGCTGGGGCTGCTGGCAGCCATAGAACCGTACTGGGCGAATCCAGGCATCGAATACTTCAACGAGGTTTCCCGGCTCATGTCCGGCGGCCAGTACGAAGATGCGATGAAGCTGGTCTACCAGGCGAACCAGACCTTCAGGACGCTGACCCAGTACATTGACCTTGAAGGCCATGACGAGGCGGAACAGGATCCATCCCAGCTGGGCAACGGTGCACCTGGCAACGCCAAGGTGCAGGCCCCGATGGTGGAAATCCTGCTGGTGGATAATGGCCCGGCGGAAGAGATTGAGCTTTTCAAGGAAGAAATCGCCGAACAGCGCCAGCGCACCGATCCGTTCCACTACAACTTCGTGGTGGTGCCCAGCGTGGAAGACGCCCTGGCCGCGATCCTGATCAATCCCGGCATCCAGTCCGTCGTGCTCACCGCCCGCTTTGATGTGCGCACGCGCCGCCGGCTTTCCTCGACGCTCAAGAATTTCATAGCCCGGCGGATGGAAGGCTACTTCCAATCCACCCGGCAGATCCAGGGCCTGCTGGACCTGGAAAACATCCTCGATGAACTGCGCCCCGAAGTCCCGGTGTACCTGATCGCCGGGGTCGCCCTGGAATCCATTGCCCACGAGATCACCGGGCGTTTCCGCCGGATCTTCTCGCGCAATGACCGGATGGACCTGCACCTGTCGATTGTCTCGGAAGTGCTCGAACGCTACCAGACCCCGTTCTTCAACGCCCTGCAGAAGTACGCCAAGCGGCCTGGCGGGGTCTTCCACGCCATGCCGATTTCCCGCGCAGGTTCGGTGCAGAACTCTCCCTGGGCCAGGGACCTGGTGGACTTCTATGGCAAGAACCTGCTGCTGGCCGAAACCTCGGCCACCTCCGGCGGGCTCGATTCCCTCTTGGACCCGCAAAGCTCCATCAAGAAGGCCCACGAGCTGGCGGCCCGGGCTTTTGGCAGCCACCGCACCTACTTCGTCACCAATGGCACGTCGACCGCCAACAAGATCGTGCACCAGTCGATTCTCGCCCCGGGGGACATCGTGCTGGTGGACCGCAATTGCCACAAGTCCCACCACTACTCGCTGGTGCTCGCCGGGGCGAACGTGAGCTACCTGGAGGCCTACCCGCTCAACGAGCATTCGATGTACGGGGCGGTGCCGCTGGAGGAGATCAAGGGGCGGCTGCTGCAGCTGCGCCGCGAGGGCCTGCTGCACAAGGTCAAGATGCTCACCTTGACCAACTGCACCTTCGACGGGATCATCTACGACCCGCGCCGGGTGATGGAAGAATGCCTGGCCATCAAGCCGGATCTGGTGTTCCTCTGGGACGAGGCCTGGTTCGCCTTCGCAGGGTTCCACCCGGTGTACCGCCAGCGCACCGCCATGACCGTGGCGGCCGTGCTGGAAAAGCAGCTGGAAACCGCGGATTACCACCAGCGCTACGCCGCGCAGCGTGCGGCCCTTCCAGCACCGGGCACCGTGGAGCACCCGGAGAATGACCAGGCCTGGCTGGAGACCCGGTTGATTCCGGATCCGGAGCAGGTCCGCTTGCGGGTGTACTCCACCCAGTCCACGCATAAGACCCTGACCTCGTTGCGCCAGGGCTCGATGATCCACATCTACGACCAGGACTTCGCGGTGCGCAACCTCAACGCCTTCCGCGAGGCCTACATGACCCACACCTCCACCTCGCCGAACTACCAGATCCTCGCCTCGCTGGATATCGGCCGGCGCCAGGCCGAGCTGGAAGGCTATGCGCTGGTGCAGCGCCAGGTCGATTTGGCGCAGTCGATTTCGCGGGCCATGGCGCGCAACGAGCTGCTGGGCAAGTATTTCAAGATCCTGCATTCGACGGACCTGATCCCGCAGAAGTACCGCCAGTCCACCACGCAGAACCCGGTGCGCGACGGGCTGGCAGCCTGGGATGAAGCCTGGGCGGAAGACGAGTTCGTGGTGGACCCCTCGCGCCTGACCCTGGACATCAGCCGCACCGGCGTGGACGGGGACACCTTCAAGCACGAGTACCTGATGGATGGGCATTCGATCCAGGTCAACAAGACCAGCCGCACCTCGGTGCTGCTGATGACCAATATCGGCACCACCCGTTCGGCCGTGGCGCACCTGATCGAGGTGCTGGTGAAGATCGCCGAGGAACTGGACCGCAAACGCCGGCTGGATGGGCGAGTGCTGGCGCTGGGCAAGAAGCCTGCGGCCGAACAGATTCCCTTGCCGGATTTCAGCGCCTTCGCTCCAGAATTCGCAGGAGGCGGCGGCAGCGGGGACATGCGTTCGGCCTACTACCTGACCTACCAGGACCCGGCGACGCATTTCCTGTCATCGGCGCAGATCCGCACCCAGCTGGTGAACGGAGAACGCGTGGTGTCGGCGGTATTCGTCACCCCGTACCCGCCGGGATTCCCGGTGCTGGTCCCCGGCCAGGTCATTACCCTGTGCATTCTGGATTACATGGACCGGCTCGATACCAGAGAGATCCACGGCTACCACCAGGACCTGGGCTACCAGGTGTTCACCTGCGAAGCCCTGGAACAGGTCGCGGCGCAGCAATCCTGAGCGCGAAGAGCGGCTCGTCACAGCTTGCGAACCCACCCGGCATCCCCGGGTAGGTTCCGGCTTTCGCGGGGAAGAACGCTGCACGCAAGAACAGGTGCCGTCACGGCAAAGGCCCTGATTCGCGCACCGAATGCGCAAATCAGGGCCTGAATCCAGGGCAGCCCGAAGGCTATATTTTCCGTCCGGCCAGATGCGCCGAGATCGCTTCGAACGCACGAATGGTCGGGAACAGCTTGGAAGCATCCTGCGGCAGCGGCCAGCTGGACAGCTTGACCGCGACCAGCTTGGTTGCCGGATCCATGTAGATCATCTGGCCATGGATGCCCAGGGCCACCGCGGCCCCGGTGGCAGGGTTCGGGAACCAGATCTGGTTCCGGTAGTGCCCGCCGGGCATCATGTTCTCGCCCGGGGACTGGGCGAACGCCTGGACCAGCGCGGGGTCGGACACGAAGGTGTCGGCGATCCATGCCTCGGAGAGAACCTGCTTGCCGGTCAGCGCACGCCCGCCATTGACATAGAGATGGCCGAAACGCGCCAAATCGCGCAGGCAGGCGTTGAATCCGCCGTCGAACATTCCGGTGCCGAATTGGTCAACGCCCATCACCAGGTCCTGCTGGGCACCGAGCTTGGACCAGACATAGTCCGAAAGCAGCTCCTGCAGCGGGGCGCCGCCGGCGGCTTCCAGCACCCAGCCCAGGGCGTCGGTCTCGCAAGAGCGGTATTCGAAGACCCCGCCGTGGGGTCCCTTGGCCTGCAGGGTCAGCAAGAACTCGTACATCCCGATAGGCCCGATGCCGCCACGCGACGGGGCCCAGCCGATGGCCTCCTCCAGCTGGCGCACCTCGGCATTGGGATCCAGATACTCTTCGGAGAATTTGATCCCGGAGCGCATATCCAGCAGGTCGCGCACCCGGGCGCCGGCATAGCCGCTGCGTTCCAGCGCCGGCACATAGGTGGCTACCGCCTGCTCGGTATCAAGCATCCCGGCGTCCACCAGCGCCCCGGCCAGGGAACCCACCAGGGTCTTGCTGACCGACATCAGCAGATGATCGGTCAGCGAGGTCATGGTGTTGTAGTACTTCTCCCAGAGGATCCGTCCATTGTGCATGACCAGCACGGCGTCGGTATTGGTCGCGTGCATTACCCCGCGCACGGTCAGTGCCGGGTCGGTAATGCTCGCTTTGGCCACTTCCAGTTTGCCCAGCTTCTCCTCGGCCAGGTGCAGCCTGACGATCGGGCCATCGCCGCGCGAGACCTTCACGGTGGGATGGATTCTGGCGATGTTCTGGAATGAGCGCTTGATGTTCTGCGGGTACTGCCAGGTGGCGATGTTCAGCGCCTTGCTGGGAGGACCTGCCAAGTTGGCCGCCATGTGCCCGGCGGCATCAGTCGCTTCAGTTGCCATGCTCTGATGGCGGAACGTCAATTCCCTTGTATTGGGATCGGATGCAGGAGATGAAGTGCTTGGCATCGATGCTGAGCTTGGTCTTCTTCTTGCCTTCGTACTGCAGTTTGGCCTTGGTGACCAGGACCCCAAGATCGGCTCCCTTCCATCGGTAATCCTCTACGCCGTAGATGCGCAGGAAGAATGCTTCCTTATGGGTCTGCAGCTGGTGCCAGTCCAATGCGGAACGGGAAAACTGCAGCTTGCCGCGCGAGTCGAGGTAATAGTTTCCGGTGCGTGGGGCATGGGTGATGTACTGCAGGATGTCATCGGTTTCCTTGATGATCATGTGGCTCCAGACATCAGCCCCGCTCATCTCTTCCCAGCGGGCATTGATCTCGTCAACGTCCAGCTCGAATTCCACATCAAGGAATTCAAGCAGGTGGAAGAGGAACAGCGGCACGTCGGCATAGGCTCCGGCGGTGACGTTGGTGATGGCGCTGGCCCCGGAGATGCGCGGGTTCAGTTCGCCCAGGTACACCTCGTCGGTGTCGGTGTCCACCAGCACGTCCACTTCGAAGAAGCCGCGGTAGCCGGTGTCCTTCAGGCCGTTGCCCACCTTGCGGACCAGATCGATGGCGCGCGAACGCTGCGAGTCGGTGACCACATCCGGGTGCATCTCATTGCCGCACCAGCCGCCCTTGTACGGAGTCAGTTCCTTGTAGCCAGCCAGTTCGGTCAGGATCGGCCCAACCACCGTGCCGCATTCGGTCAGCACCGCCTCAACGGCTACCGGCTGGTTGTTGATGCGCTTCATGATCTTGAGTTGTTCGCCGATGATGTTCTTGGCATGAGCCTTGAACTGTGCCTTCGAGTCGATGAAGAAGGTCGTCTTGCCCGAATCGCCGTAGGGGGTCTGGACCACCAGGTCCTTGCCCAAGCCGGCTTCCCCGGCCAGTTCCATGAGCTCGTCGTAGTTATCGGCGGTGCCCAGCACGTTGGGCACCGATGGCGCGCCGGCGGCGTTGCCCAGCTTGGTGGTAACGATCTTCGAGTCCAGTTCGGTGCGCAGGGCGGCCGAGGGCAGGATCAGGTCGTAGCCCAGTTCCTCGCAGATGGATTCGGTTTCCTCGTCGAAGAAGACCATCGCGATCTTCGGCCGGGGACCGCCCGGGGTGCACTGGGAATCGATGTATTCGCGCACCTCGGAGTTCTCCAGCAGCCAGTTGTTGATCTCTTCGGCGCTCTGGAAATCGACATAGGGCTTCTCGGCGGGGGTGAAGACCCGCGGGTGGTGGCCGTCCCAGCCGTCGTAGTAAGTGATGTAGCTGAATTTGCGGACCCAGCGGTCAAGGCCCAGCAGATTGACCGGGGTGGCGCCGAGGAAGAAGATCGGAGTGGTATTGGTGCGGAAGAAATGGCGAACTTCGCTCATGTTCTTCAGCTTGCGGTCCATGCGCAGGACCTTGGCCGGGAGATTCGCGGGTTCGGACTCGTTGTAGGCCGCGTCGACGGCGACGTTGGCGCTGAGCTGATCGGTAACAACGCGCGCCTTGTGGCGCAGCTTGTCCAGATCGCTGGGTTTGGGCATGCGGTGGCGAGAAGCCGGGGCGTGGGCTTCAAGAATGTTGGCCATGATGTGGAGATGTCCTTTGAAACTGTCCGGAGAAGGGCGGTTGCACGGCACAATGCGTGACAGTTTCATGCTCAGCGCTCATCGTAAGCACCGGCACACGTTCTGCTTAACGCGTGGTGAACATTGAGCCCGCCCCCGCCGATGCGGCCTGTGACTTGGCATGCAACGGCAGGTTCGGGCTCAAGGCGAGGTAAAGGTTACTCCTTATTGCGGCAACTGGCCGCCGCTAGCCAGAGACCGTCGAGGCGAAATCCAGCTGCTGGAATTCGAATCCGGCCTGCTGCAGGACTTCGCTGGTGACCTTGCGGCCGGTCAACGCGACCCGGGCATTGGATCCCATGACCGCGGCGCCGATCTTGGGCAGCACCGACCCGGTGGGCAGGCCGGGCAACCCCGCGATGGATCGCAAGGCGGCCATGACCTCGGCATTGCGCAGCGGCTTCGGGCTGGCGGCATGGACCAGGCCGGCAGGGATGGAAGGCTCTTCGAAGCCGAGCAGGCAGCGGATCAAGCGCAGCCAGTCTTCCAGCCCAATCCAGCTGAACCACTGCTTGCCGTCTCCCAGCGGACCGCCCATGCCGGTATTCACCAGCAGGTTCAGCGGGCCAAGCAGGGGAGCGTCGGGGTGCATCACCAGCGAGGTGCGCAAGAGATAGCGCTGCTCGGCGTTGACCGCGGCTTCGGCGAAGGCCTGCTCCCATGCCGAAGCGACCCCGGTCATTTCCGGCAGGGCGCGCTGGTCGCTGGGCACGGGGCTGGACTCGGTCAGCTCTTCCTCGCCGGCGTCGCCGAAGATGGCGGTGGTGCTGGCCTGGATCCAGGTGGCCAGCTGGGGCACCGAGGCTGCGGCTTCGGCCAGGGTCTTGGTGGAGGCCACGCGCGAGTCGGTGAGCGCTGCGATGTTCTCCGGGGTGTTGCGCTTATCGACGCGCTCGCCGGCCAGATTGACCAGGTGCACCGGATTCTTGCTGGACAGCGCACGGGCCCAGGGGCCCTGGTGCACGCCATCCCAGCTGTACTGCTCGGCAGGGAAATCATTTTCCGGGTTGCGGGTCAGCACCGAAACGGAAATGCCGCGGCAGACCAGATCGGCGACGAGGTTGCGGCCAAGGAATCCGCGACCGCCGGAGATCACCACATGGGCTTCGCGCTTGCGGTGCGCACCCGGGGCGATGATCCGGTACAGGCGGGCCGCCGCGATGGCGAAGTCCTTGCACAGGGCGTTGGCCACGGTGAATTTGAAAGCGGTGGTGCCCGGGCCGTTGAGCTCAGCGGCGAAGCGCAGCACGGATCCGTGCTCATGGGGCTCTACCTGCCAGCGCAAGACCATTTCACCGGCCGGCTGCGGCTGGGTGAACTCCACCATGAGCGTGTCCTGGTTGCGCCGGGTGATGGAACCCGAAGGCGCGGTGCTGCGGTGCAGCGGGCCGAAGAATTTGCCCGGCGGCAGCAGGTCCACCTTGGTGCCCACGCCGCGCTGGTCGTCATGCACGACGAAGCCGTCGAAGCTCTTCATCCACTGGCCGGTCTGCGACAGGTTGCCCACGATCGAGTAGACGGCCTGCGGGTCAGCGGCCAGGAACTGTGACTCGGTGCGCTGCCAGTGCGTGAATTTACTCGTGGTGCTCATCTTGGAATAGTTCCTTCCAGCTCGGTTTCTCGGGCATAGCTCTAGGCTACTGTGCCCGGTGCACTTCGGCAGGATAGACATCGAAGCCTGCCTGAACTGTTACACCAGGGTCCGGGAACGGGAAAAGCTCCCTTGGTCCATGCGGACCAAGGGAGCTTTGCATCGGGGCGTTGGCTAGGCGGTAACCTTCGCGCCGACTTCCTGTTCCATTTCGGTGAACTCGGCATCGATGGTCGGGTTCGGGCGGTAGGTTGCCCGGGAAACCAGCCATGCGACAACCAGTGCGGCGATGAAGCCCGGGACGATCTCGTACATGGCCGAGGCCAGCACGTCCACGTTGCCCCAGATGAACACCACGACGGCGCCGGTGACCATGCCGGCGAAACCGCCCACGGCGGTCAGCTTGCGCCAGTACAGGGCCAGCAGGACAACCGGGCCGAAGGCGGCGCCGAAGCCCGCCCACGCGAAGGAGACCAGCTCAAGGATGGAGGAGTTCGGGTTCAGCGCCAGCAGGGCGGCGACGACGGCCACCAGCAGCACGCCGGAGCGGCCCAGCATGACCAGGGCCTTGGGCGAAGCCTTGCGGCCGGTGATGTTGTACAGGTCCTCCACCAGTGCCGAGGAGCAGACGATCAGCTGCGAGGACATGGTGGACATGATGGCCGCCAGCACCGCGGCGAGCACCAGGCCGGCGATCAGCGGGTGGAAGAAGATCTGGCTCAGCAGCAGGAAGACAGTTTCGCTGCTGGCCTTGTCCAGCGGCTGATCGGCGAAGTACGCGACGCCGATGAACGCGGTGGCGATGGCGCCCAGGGTGGTCAGGAACATCCAGCCGATGCCGATGCGCCGTGCGGTCTTCGCCTCGCCCGGGGTGCGCAGCGCCATGAAGCGCACGATGATGTGCGGCTGGCCGAAGTAGCCCAGGCCCCACGCTGCGGTGGAGAAGATGGCCACGGCGGCCAGGATCGCGCTGTTGTCGCTGAAGGTGGAGAACAGGTTGAACGCTTCGGGATTGACTTCGGTGACCTTCGAGGTGATGTCCCCGATGCTGCCGATCTGGATGACTGCCACAATTGGCACGGCAATCAGTGCGGTGAACATCAGCACGCCCTGGACCATATCGGTCAAGGATGCTCCGAGGAAGCCGCCGAACAGGGTGTAGAGCAAGGTGATTCCGGCAACGAAGAACATGCCCGCAAGGTACTGCCAGCCGAAGGAAGCCTCGAAGAACTTGCCTGCAGCCACCATTCCCGAGGATACGTAGAAGGTGAAGAACACCAGGATGATCACCGATGCGCCGATGCGCAGCAGGTGGCTGTTGTCCTTCAGGCGCTTTTCGAAGAAGCTCGGGATGGTGATGGCGTTCTGCGAGATCGCGGTGTAGGAACGCAACCGCGGGGCGACGAACTTCCAGTTCAGCCATGCGCCGATGAGCAGGCCGATGCCGATCCATGCTTCGTGCAGGCCGCCGAGGTAGATGGCGCCGGGCAGGCCCATGAGCAGCCAGCCGGACATGTCGGATGCGCCTGCGGAAAGGGCTGCGACCCACGGCTTCAGGCCGCGGTCGGCCAGCATGTAGTCGTCAATGTTGTTGGTGCGGCGATATGCAATATAGCCGATGCCAAGCATGGCGGCCATGTAAATTGCGATCGCAATCATCTGGAAAGTCTGGTCGGACATTTTTCCTCATTACCGTTTGTGCCTGGGGCTTTTCTCAGCCGCCATAGGCGCGGATTTCTGTGGTGCGAGTCACCACTATGGCACTAATTCTCCGGTTTGTCGCCGGGTGCCATTAGGTCTGTGATCATTCTGTTATCTACTCGACCGTATCGAAGTCTGCAGGGGTAGCCAAAATCGCGGAGTTGCTTGCATCACTCATTCCGGGCTGTGCGTGCAGCGATTTGCGCACCGCGCGGATGGCCGGGGACTGGGTGGAGGAATGCCGCATGGCGGTGAAGATGGTGCGCTCCGGAGAGCCGGGCAGATCCACCGTGCGCAGGCTGCTGCGCTGGTCGCGCAGGACCAGCTCCGGGAGCATCGCCACGGCGTTGCCTGAAGCGACTAACTGCACGTGAGCCTGCAAATCAGCGGTTTCGTAGCGCAGGTCCGGCTCGAACCCTGCAAGCCGGCATGCCTGCAGGGCCCAGTGCCGGCTGGCGGCACCTGCGGGTTCCACCACCCAGGGCAGGGAGTTGGCATGCTCCAAGGTGTGCACCCGGTCGAATTCCGCATTTCCGGCCGCGCCCCGTGCCGGCAAGGCCAGACGGATCGGATCGTGAGTCAGAACACGCCGATCGAGGTTGTCGTAGTGCGGCGCGGAATGCCCCGAGTACTGCTCCGCAACCACCAAATCGAAACTTCGGCTGCTGGTTTCATTCAGCGCGTCGGCTGGTTCCTGCTGGCTCATTTCCACCCGCAGATTGGGGTGCCTGGTGCGCAGTTCGCGCAGTACCGGCGGCATGAGCCGGAGCATGGCCGTCTGGAAAACCGCTAGCCGGACGGTTCCGGACACCGTGGACATGGCCGCGGACAGGTCCGCTTCGGCGCGTTCCATGGAATCGAGCAGCTCTTCGGTGTGGGCCACCAGGATCTGGGCCTGCGGGGTGAGCTTGAGGGTGCGTCCGGTGCGCCGCAGCAGCTCCACCCCGGTTTCGGTTTCCAGCTGGCTCAGCTGCTGCGACACGGAGGAGGGGGAGTAGCTCAGCGCATCGGCCACCTCGGCAATGGTTCCGCGGATATGCAATTCGCGAAGCAAGCGCAATCTTCTCAGTTCAAGCACGGTTTTCCCGCCATTCAGTTAATGGAGACTCACGGAGTCCAAATACTTCGGCAAAACCGAACGAACATCTTCGGCTTTGTTCACTTTTGCTTAAGACAATATAGGTTCATACTCGATCTTGCACACAGCTTTTCTTATCGGCCCTCTGGCAGCAGCGGGCCACCGGATTAGCCATAACGACATCAGCGTTCGGTGCCGAACCACAAGTACGAATTGCATCGAAGGGACCACCAGTGTCTTTCACCTCCACCCAGCACGTAGTGCCAGCCGCACTAGATGCCGACGGCAACCCGCTCACCTCGCCGGCCGAACTCGCTGACGACGTCATCAAGCTGGTTCGCCGCTGGCTCACCGAAGCTTCCGAATACCCCGTAGATGCCGCCGCCGCCCGCCTGGCCGGAGTGCTCAAGGACCCCAAGGGCCTGGACTTCACCGTAGGCTTCGTCGATGGCGTGATCCGCCCCGAAGACCTGAACGTCGCGGCAGCCAACCTCAAGGCGCTGGCCCCGATGGTTCCAGGCTTCCTGCCCTGGTACATGCGCAAGGCCGTCGCAGTTGGCGGCGCCATGGCCCCAATCGTGCCGCAGGTAGTTGTCCCCATCGCCCGCAAGGTCTTGCGCGAGATGGTCGGCCACCTGATCATTGACGCCTCGGATGCCAAGCTGGGCGGCGCGATCTCCAAGATCAAGCGCGAGGGCGTGGATCTGAACGTCAACCTGCTCGGCGAAGCCATCCTCGGCGAAGGCGAAGCGGCCCGCCGTCTTGATGGCACCACCAAGTTGCTGGAACGCGATGACGTGGACTACGTGTCGATCAAGGTCTCCTCCACCGTCGCCCCGCATAACCACTGGGCGTTCGATGAAGCCGTGGAGCACATCGTGGAAAAGCTGCAGCCACTGTATGAGCTGGCTGCCAACAGCCCGAAGAAGAAGTTCATCAACCTGGACATGGAAGAGTACAAGGACCTGGAGCTGACCATCGCGGTCTTCACCAAGATCCTGTCCAAGCCCGAATTCAAGGACCTGCCCGCCGGCATCGTGCTGCAGGCCTACCTGCCAGATGCCCTGGGCGCGATGATCCAGCTCCAGGAATTCTCCTCGGCCCGCGTGGCCGAAGGCGGCGCACCGATCAAGGTCCGCGTGGTCAAGGGCGCCAACTTGCCAATGGAAACCATGGAAGCGGACATCCACGGCTGGCCGCTGGCCACCTGGCACACCAAGCAGGACTCCGACACCAGCTACAAGTCCGTGCTGGAATACGCGCTGCGTCCGGAACACGTGAAGAACATCCGCATCGGCATCGCCGGGCATAACCTCTTTGATGTCGCGCTGGCTTGGCTGCTGGCCAAATCGCGCAACGCCACCGACGGCATCGAATTCGAAATGCTGCTGGGCATGGCCACCGGCCAGGCCGAAGCGGTGCGCAAGGATGTCGGCTCGCTGCTGCTCTACACCCCGGTGGTGCACCCGCAGGAATTCGACGTGGCCATCGCCTACCTGATCCGCCGCCTCGAAGAGGGCGCCAGCCAGGAAAACTTCATGTCCGCAGTCTTCGAGCTGGCCATGAACGAGGCCTTGTTCGAACGCGAGAAGAACCGCTTCCTCGCATCCCTGGAAGCCATGTCCAACGTGGTCCCTGCCCCGCATCGCGTGCAGAACCGCCAGGTCCAGGATCCGTCGCTGAGCACCCGCGTGGCCGGTTTCGCCGACGGCTCCACCGAATTCTTCAACACCCCGGATACCGACCCGGACCTGAACCAGAACCGTGCCTGGGGACGCGAGATCCTGGCCAAGATGCAGGCTTCGCCGCTGGGCAAGGAACTGGTCAAGAACAACACCCTGAACAGCGCCGGCGAACTCGACGAGTCCATCGCCATGGGCGTGGATGCCGCCGCCGGCTGGCAGCAGCTGGGCTCGGCCCAGCGCGCGCAGATCCTGCACCGTGCCGGCCTGCTCTTCGAGGAGCGCCGCGCCACCTTGCTCGAGGTCCTGGGCTCCGAATGCGGCAAGACCATTGACCAGGGCGATGTGGAGATTTCCGAGGCCATCGACTTCGCGCACTACTACGCGGAACTGGGCCGCGAACTGGATGCCGTGGATGGCGCGAAGTTCGTCCCGTCGAAGCTGACCGTGGTCACCCCGCCATGGAACTTCCCGATGGCGATCCCAGCCGGTTCCACCCTCTCGGCACTGGCCGCCGGTTCCTCGGTGATCATCAAGCCTGCCAGCCAGGCCGCCCGCGTGGGAGCCGTCATGGTGCAGTGCCTGTGGGATGCCGGCGTGCCCAAGGACGTGCTGCAGCTGGTCTTCGTGGGCGATCGCTCCCTGGGCCAGCAGCTGGTCTCCGATGAGCGCGTGGACCGCCTGATCCTCACCGGCGGCTACGAGACCGCCGAACTGTTCCGCTCCTTCCGCAAGGACCTGCCGCTGCTGGCTGAGACCTCCGGCAAGAACGCCATCATCGTCACCCCGAACGCCGACCTGGATCTGGCTGCGCGCGACGTTGTGCAGTCGGCCTTCGGCCACGCCGGCCAGAAGTGCTCGGCAGCATCGCTGGTGGTGCTGGTGGGCTCGGTGGCTGAATCCCGCCGCTTCAACAACCAGCTGATCGATGCGGTGAAGTCGCTGAAGGTCGGCTACCCGTGGAACCCCGAATCCCAGATGGGCCCATTGATCGGCGAGCCGGGCGAAAAGCTCAAGCGCGGCCTGACCACCCTGGGCGCCGGCGAGCGTTGGGCCATTGAGCCGAAGCAGCTCGATGACTCGGGCAAGCTCTACTCGCCGGGCGTGCGCTACGATGTGGCCCGCGGCAGCGAATACCACAAGACCGAATACTTCGGCCCGATTCTCGGCGTGATGACCGCCAAGACCCTGGAAGAAGCCGTGGAGATCGTCAACGAGGTGGACTACGGCCTGACCTCGGGCCTGCACTCGCTGGATTCGGCGGAGATGGGCTACTGGCTGGAGAACATCCAGGCGGGCAACATCTACGCCAACCGCGGCATCACCGGTGCCATCGTGCAGCGCCAGCCGTTTGGCGGCTGGAAGAAATCGGCCATCGGCGCAGGCACCAAGGCGGGCGGCCCGAACTACCTGGTCGGCATGGGCTCCTGGGTGGACGCCCCCGCCACGCAGGGCGCAGCGCTCTCGGCATTCGACCAGCGCCTGCTGAACACCGCAGAACTGGATTCGGAGCAGGCGCAGTGGCTGGGCTCGGCACTGGCCAGCGACAAGCTGTGGTGGAACAACGAGTTCAACCAGGCCAAGGACCGCTCGGGGCTGATCGCCGAGCGCAACATCTTCCGCTACCGCGCGGTTGACGTGACCGTGCGCTTCGAAGAAGCCACCAGCGGCCACGGACTGGCCGAGGCGCTGCGCGTCATTGCCGCCGGTGTCACCGCAGGTTCCCGGGTGATCTTCTCCGCTGACGTGCAGCTGCCCCTGGGCGTGCGCAACCTGTTGGCCGAGAACTCGGTCACCGTGGTGCGCGAAGACGCTGCTGCTTTCGCCGCCCGTGCTGCGAAGCTGGCTGCGAAGACCGGTCCGGAGTCCGCTGCCCGCATCCGCCTGATCGGCGGTTCGATGAAGGCTGTCGCCGAGGCAGCCAACGGCAAGCCGGATGTGGCCATCTACGCCTCGCCGGTGACCGCTGCCGGACGGGTGGAGATGCTTCCGTTCCTGCATGAGCAGGCGGTATCCATTACCGCTCACCGCTTCGGCACCCCGAATCACCTCAGTGATTCGCTGATCTAGCAGGCAAGCGCATAGAGCAGTGGCCAGCATCCATTCATTTGGATGCTGGCCACTGCTTTATGTTGGAAAGCTCTTTACTTCTTGCGTACCTTGAATTTGGCGACCAGAATATCCGCGGTGGCGGAGAGGACCGCCGGAAGAATGTAGCGCGCCAAGGTCACCAGGGTGAAGGCGAGTACGGATCCGCTGGCCGAACCAGCCACGGACAGTGCCGCAAATCCCAGGCCGACCGCCGAGAGCAGGCCGACGATCCAGCCAGCGAGCTTGCGGGGACGCAAGACGAACCAGCCAACCAGCGAAAGCACCGGCAGGAGCAGGCCCCAGACGGTGAAGTAGCCGGTGTACATTCCCTGCAGATCAAGCGCGGTGACCAGGAACCAATCGCCGTACTCCACGGTGTCCAGGACCGGCAGCTTCAGCAAGATGTCCAGGACCAGCGACAGCAGGACGAGCAGCATCGCGAAGACCTTGGTGTCCTTGCGCGCTTCGAGCAACCAGAAGCTGCCGATGGCCACGAGCCTGATCACCCATAACGCGATCAGGGAGAGCAGGCTGCCGCCGGTGACATAGTCGGCGGTGGACAGCAGCGTGGATCCGGTGATGCCGGCGATCAGCACCAGCCAAACAATGATCAGGCGGGCCGGCAGATGCAACAGTGGTTTTTCTTCGCTCACTTAGCCAAGTCTAATGAAACTGGCTGTGCAATCCCTTTTCCTGTTCTTGGCAGGCCGGCTCAGACCTCGAGCTTCAGTGCCTTGCGAACGGTCAGCGCGCCACCGGTGTGCATCACTGCCCTGCCGTAGATCTTCTCGGCAAACAGCAGCACGAGCCAGCAGGCAGCCAGGAGAATTGCCAACGAAAGAATCGGCTCCCAGATAGCTACCTCGCCGGAGAGCAGGCGGCTAGGCATCGCCGCCGAGGAGACGATGGGAATGTACGAAGCGACCACCAGGAAGCTGCCCTTGGCATACAACCCGATGAACAGCACCGCCATCAGGAGACCCACCACGGGCCCGCTGGATTGCTGCAGATCCTCGGTACGGGTAGCCAAGGAGCCCAAAGCTGCCCAGATCCCGGCCAGAAGCAGGAAACCGCCGAAGAAGAACACCACGAACCACCCGGCCACCTGGGTGACAACTCCGAGGAACGGGATTTGGATCGGGGAAATGTAGGCAGCCAGCAAGCCAATGCTGAGGAAGGCCAGGAGCTGGATCATTGCGAGAACGACATTCCCGATGATTTTTCCTGCCAGCAGCTGGCGCAGCCGGATGGTGCTGGCCAGGATCTCGACCACGCGGTTCTGCTTCTCCTCGATGACCGAGTTGGCGATGGGCATGCCGAAGAGGAATGCGGCCATGTAGAAGAGGAATGAGAAGACCAGCGCCATGGCACTGGCCATCGCGGCCCGTTCGGAATCGCCATGAAGCTGATCGAGTATGAGGTCTTCGTTATCGGGCAGGCTAGCCGATTCCAGTCCGGCCTCGGCCAGCAGCTGATCGGTCTTCACCGTTTTCATTGCCTCGCGGACCAGGGAACTGAGCTCTTGGTCGACCGCGTTGAAACCGGTCAGCGTGAATTCCTGCGCATCGGCCGAACCGGACAAGGTCGCGTTCAGCCGCTCAGCGGATAGCTGCTGCTCCGCCTGTTCAGGAGCGAGCCTGGAAATGCTCAGTTCCACGTCTTCGGGGCGATCCTGGATCACCTGCTCCAGCACCCGGAAACTGGCATCATCGGTGGCCGCCACGGCGAAATTCGACGTGCGATTGGCGAGGAATCCGGTAACGGCGACCGATCCGATGATGAATAGCAAGGTCACGATGGTGCTGATGATGAAAGCTTTGTCGCGCAGCTTGGTTTCGACTTCGCGCAAGGCGACAATGAGCCATGGAGCCGTAGTGGTGTTCACTTGATGATCTCCCGGTAGATGTCGGCCAGCGAAGGGCGATGGACTGCGAACTCTGCGACGGGCCCGCGGCTCATGGCGGTGGCGAGCACGCGTTGGGCATCGGATTCGGAATCGAAATTCACCAATGCGTCATGGCCTGAAATATCGATAACGGTAACCCCCGGTTCATTGCGCAGCCAGCCCGTGTCGGAGCCCAGGGACAACCGGTGCCGGGATGCCTGCGTCGCACGGAGCCCGGCTGCCGATGAATTGGCCAGGATCCTGCCGTCCTGGATGATCACCAGATGGTCCACCAGCACATCGAGCAGATCCAGCTGATGCGAAGAGAAGAGCACCGGTACGCCACGCGCCGCATAGTCGCGCAGGATGGAGCTCATTGCGTCCACCGCGATCGGGTCAAGTCCGCTGAAAGGCTCGTCGAGGATGAGCACGTCGGGTTCGTGCAGCAGTGCTGCGGTGACTTGAACGCGTTGCTGGTTGCCCAGGGACAGGGATTCGAGTTTCGACTTGGCGCGGTCAGCCAAACCGAAACGGGCCAGCAGTTCCATGGCCCGTTTGCGTGCTCCGGTGCGGGACAGGCCATGGAGCTGTCCGAGGTAGACCAGCTGGTCAATGACCGGCTGCTTGGGATACAGGCCGCGTTCCTCGGGCATGTAGCCGAAGTTGGGGCGGGTGGCTCCATCGAGCGGGCGGCCGTTGAGCGAAACAGAACCGGAATCGGCGCTGAGCAATCCCATGATGATGCGCATGGTGGTGGTCTTGCCGGCACCGTTGGCACCGACGAATCCGGTGAGCGCGCCGCCAGGTACGGTGAAGCTGATGTCATCGAGCACCAAATTCTGTGCAAATGACCGTGACACATGGTGTAGCTCAAGCATGTTTTCCTCTGCCAAGTATTGTTTCTACTCATCAGCTTAGGAAACGAAGCAGCATTTGCGCTCCGTCTGGAGAATGAAACTATTGGATGAGTCCGGCGCGGTGGGCAAATAGCACGCCCTGCACCCGGTCGCGCAGGTGCAGCTTCGCCAACAGGTTCGACAGGTGGGTTTTCACCGTGGCTTCCGACAGGGAGAGCACTGCGGCGATTTCCTGGTTGTTCTTGCCCTGGGCCAGTTCGCAGAGTACCTGGCGTTCGCGTTCGGTGAGTTTTTCCAGCTGCTGGGCCTCGGTAGTTGCCGCTGCCGAATCCGCGGCAGGGACCGCGCCGGTGCCACGCTGGATGAGCTTGAGCGTGACTTCGGGGGAGAGCAGCCCGTGGCCGGCGGCCACCTGGTGCACGGCGGCCACCAGCATTTCAGGCTCTGCATTCTTCAGCAGGAACCCGCTGGCCCCGGCATCCATGGCCTCGAAGAGGTAGTCGTCGCGGTTGAAGGTGGTCAGCACAATGACCTTGGTCTGGGTGGTGCTGGCGATGAGCTTCGTGGCTTCGATGCCGTCCATCTGCGGCATTTGGATATCCATCAGCGCCACCGTGGGGTTCAGCTCGCGAACCATTTCCAGGCCCGCTTGGCCGTTGCCTGCCGTGCCGATGACCTGGATCTGCGGATCGGTTTGCAAGATCAGTTTCAGCGACGAGAGGATCAGCGACTGGTCATCGCAGATCACCACGGTAATTTTGCTCATGTTGCCAGTCTAGTTGCCGCGTCGGATACCACGCGCAACCGGGCCCGGGTACGCCAGCCGTGCGGAATGCGCGGGCCGATTTCCACCAGCCCGTGATGCAGCTTGGCGCGTTCGCGAATGCCACGCAGGCCGTAGCCGCCACCGGCGGAGTCCGGCCGGGGACGGCCGCTGTCGGTGACCTCGACTTCTATCCATGCGCCATCGGCATCGGTTCCCGAACGCAGCGACAAGGTAGCTGTGCGGGCCGTGGAATGCGCACGGACATTGGCCAAGGCTTCGCCGCTGATGCGGTAGAGCGCGAGCGACAGGCCTGCCGGCAGGGAGGAAATGAAGCCGGGCTGGTGTTCATCGCGGGAGATCTGGATGCTCAGTCCCTGGCGTTCATTGGCTGCGATCAGCTCATCGAGCTGCGCCATGGAGGGTTCGGGGTTCCGTGCCCCCTCAGCGCTGTTCGGCGAATCCTCCGGTCCGCCATGTTCGCGCAATACGCCCAGCAGTGCCCGCGTTTCGCTGACTGCACTGCGTGCCGAGGACTCGATGCCGCGCATCAGTTCGATGGACTGCTGGGGATCGCGCTCATGCACCATGCGGGCGGCCGAAGCCTGGATTCCCACCGAGGCAATGTGGTGGGCAATGACATCGTGCAGCTCGCGGGCGATGCGCAGCCGTTCCTCGTTGACCGCACGGTCTGCCAGCTGCTGGGACTGGTCGGCAATGCGCTGGGCCTGGGTTTCCACTATTTGGCTGGCGTAGGCATTGGTCCAGCTGACCATGCCCAGGAAGATCGCGCCGCCGAAGTACAGCAGGTTCATCAGCAGGTTGTAGAAGATGAAGGCCGTTGACGTCGGCAGCACGCCTGCTGGATCCTCGACCATGGAAGTTCCGGTGGCCGTGAGCAAGTCGGAGGTGAAGAAGGTGACGATCACCCAGGTGGCCATGAACAGCAGCACCACGCTCATCGCTATCCACAGTCCCCGGCGGTTCTTCGACCACGTGACCGCGGTGTAGATGCCGATGAAGTAGGCCAGCTGCGCGCAGAGCTCCATGCCGACTTGGTAGGTATTTTCACTTCCGGCGCCCACGAACGCAGCCGAACCGATGAGCATCATGGTGATGGGCCAGCGCCGGCGGAACATCAGCGGCACGATCAGGGACACAAGCACGAGATAGGCGAGAAGAGGATCGGGCGCGTTCTCTTGCTCGGTCAGGGAGAGCAGCAGTTCGTGCATGGCCAGCGCCAGCAGAAGAAAGCCCGAAGCGACGATAATGTCGCGGCGCAAGCTCTTCTTATCCGGAGACGGACGTTCCCAATCCACCGGAGGCAGCGTGGGGAGCCTCCGGTGCACTAGCTCGGGGAGTCGGTACATGGTGTTCCTTGATCATCTCGTTGGCCAGGCATTGGAAACGACTTTACCGGTCTGCGGTTTTCCGGGCATGAGCCTGGAGGCTTACCCCTGGCGTTGAGCCGGGAGGAAATGCGCTAGGCAGAAAGGTTACTAGGCAGTAATGTGATGGTATGCACATGATTTTCCGAATCCTCATGGTTTACCTGAACAGCAAGAAGGCTTCCAAGCTGTCCATGTTCGACACCAGCTCAGTGGGCATGCGTGCCACGCTGACCGATATCGACTTTGCCGGCCACATCAACAACGGCATGTACTTCTCGATCTTCGATCTCGGACGCTTCGACTTGATGTTCCGTTCCGGCGTCTGGGACATCATGTCCAGGAATAAATGGGTTCCGGTCGTGCAGACCGAGACCATCACCTTCCGCAAGTCGGTCCGCCTGGGAACCAAGTTCTCCCAGGAAACCCGGCTGATCGGCATGGACGACAAGTGCATCTTCTTCGAGCAGCGCATCGTCGTGAAGGGCGAAATCTACGCTCGCGCCTATGTCGCCACCCGGATGACCTCGAAAAAGGGTGCGGTTTCCAACGAGGAGATCCTGGCAGCGGTCGGCTTGGAGCTGCCAGCAGACATGGTGCTGCCCGAGTGGCTGCACCAGTGGCGCCAGGACGGAGCGCTGCCCAGCACCCGCAAGCCGGCCCCGCACAATTGGATCCGCTGAATTAATTCACTCGCGCAATTCCTGCTGAACGGCGCCGGGGGACTCAACGAGCGGGATTCGGCGAAGCCTTGGCCGCATCAATGAACATGGCGATCAGCTCGGGATCCTTGACTCCGCGCGATGATTCGACGCCGGAGGAGACATCGGCGCCGAAAGCGCTGGACGCAGCCAAGGCATCAGCGACATTCTGCGGGGACAGTCCGCCGGCCACCAGCCAGCGCCGCCCAGCGGCCAGATCCTTCACTGCCGCATAATCCCAGCTTTCGCCGCTGCCGGGGACCGAGGCGTCAATGAGCAGCAGATCTTCGCCCCAATCGGCAAACTGCTCTTCCGGGTCATCGCGCCGCACCGCGCGGATGACCTTGAACCCGGCCTCATGGGCGGTGCTCACATCCTTTGCCGTGCGCTGCCCGTGCAGCTGCACCCAACTCACGCCGGCGTCCGCCGCAAGCTGAAGCACCGTCTGGATCTCTTCGCCGCGGAATACCGCCACGGTGGCAATGCCTGCGGGAACCGCCTCCACCAATGCGGCGGCGCGCTGCGCGGAAATTTCCCGGGCACTGGGCGTGAGCACGAACCCGATGGCATCAGCACCATGGGCCGCAGCGATTTGCACGTCCTGGGCCGTGGACAAGCCGCACACTTTGACGAAGGGCTTTGCTGCACTCACTTGGCGTTCTCCTTGGCCATATGGATTGGGGTGTAACCGCCAGGCGCGTTGGCGCGGATGGCCAGCAAGTCGCGGGCGTGATTCCACAGCCGCTTGTCCTCCCCGGTGACGGGCACCCAGGGCTTGACCGGAACAGCGGTGCCGGTTTCATCGCGGGTCACCATCACGGTCAGGCAGTAGGTCGTCAGCTGCATTTCCCGGGTCTTCGGATCGCCAGAGCGCACATGCACCGCAACGTGCATTCCCTTGTTCCCGGTGTAGACCAGGCGCGCCTCGACCTCCACCAGGTGGCCGATCAGCAGCGGGCGGTAGAAACGCACGCCGCCGGAGAACACTGCAACGGTTTCCTGCTGGCAGTAGCGGGCCGCGCACAGCTCAGCGGCATCGTCAATCCACTTCATCACGATGCCGCCGTGGACCTTGCCGCCCCAGTTCACATCGGTGGGCGCCGCCAAAAAGCGCAGCGTCACGCGTTCGGCGGTTCCCTCATCGGTGTATACCTGTTCGTTCATGGACGCGACGATCTGCTCGCGGATCTCAATGCGCGCCAACGCATTCTCGCGCATGGCGATTTCCCGGGCCGTCCCCGGGGTGAATGCCGGAACCGGGGTTGGCTTGCCATTCTCGCCGACGGCTACGAAGATCACCAGGCAGCTGCTGGACTTCACCGGACGCAATTCGCGCGGATCGCTGAAGGACACCTCGGTATGGATGTGCATGGAGCTGGTTCCGGTGTACACCACCGAAGCGGTCACTTCCACCAGATCTCCGGAGTGGATCGGGTCTTCGAAGTGGATATTGCCTACATAGGCGGTGACGCAATAGCTGGAGGACCATCCCACCGCCGCAGCGTAGGCGGCCTTGTCGACCCACTCCAGAACGGTGCCCGCAGGAACAATCCCGGTGACATCGACGTCGGTCGGTGCCGCGAGGAATCGCAAGGTGACAGAATGCGGACGTTGTTTCAGCTCCGGGGTGCTCATGCACTCCAGTTTCGCGCACATCGCGCATCACGGGCAATGTATGACGCCTCGCGGCCCAGCCTTGCCGGCAAGTCCCACGGCGCGGAACTGCCGGTGGGCTCTGCCCTAGGATAGGAGGGTGCGTAGGGTCTTTGGAATATTTTCGGCTGCAACAGCCATCGTGGTGGCACTGAGCCTCAGTGCCGCGGCCGGTACCGCCGGCTTGGTGATCGTCGTGGGCCAAGGCCTGGATGAACTCATGGCCCATCGCCCGCTGGGCACCCAATGGTATGCCAGCGCCTTCGGCGAACTGCTGATCATGGCGGTTGCCACCTTCTTGATCCCGGTGGTGATCTCGCGCAACAGCCTCGACCTGACCGAGTACCACCGCACGAAGCTGCTCAAGCACTATCTGTCCATCGGCCCGCTGGCGGTGCGCGCCTCCGGCGACGGGGAGCTGCTCCATGCGGCGATGGACTCGGTGGAACGGTCCGTGAAATACCGTTCCAGCTTCATCGGCCCGGCCATCTCCGCGGTAGCCACCCCGGTATTGATCCTGTGCTTCATCGCCTTTGCCATCGACCCGCTCAGCGCACTGGTGCTGCTGGTTCCCACCGCGCTGGTCCCGGTCATCGTCCTAGGCTTCCAGCGGCGCTTCGGCTCCTCGAACGGCGAGTACCGCCGAGCCCAGGGCATCCTCTCGGCGACCTTCCTGGACGCACTGCGCTCGCTGGGCATGCTCAAGCTCAACGGCGGCAGCCGGTGGATGGGATCGCGCATCGAGCAGGCCACCGAACGCGTACGCCAGCAAGTGATGAAGCTGCTGGCCCGCAACCAGCTGATCTTGCTGGTCATCGATTCCAGCTTCGCCGTGCTGCTGCTCGCCAGTGCCGCCCTGCTGGCCTGGTGGCGCGCCAGCTCCGGGGCCATCACCCCGGGTTCTGCCCTGTCCCTGGTGATCCTGAGCTTCCTGATGCTCGCCCCGGTCAACTACGTCGGCAGCTTCTTCTACATCGGGATGACCGGAAAGGCCGCCGAGAAGAAACTGGCCGAAGTCGCCGACATCCCCATGCACCGCTCCATGGCCAACCCGCTGCACGTGGACCTGCGCCACCGCGATCTGATCCTGGAAGAAGTCAGCGCCAGCTACGACAGCGGGCACCACGCGCTGGACAAAATTTCCTGGCATTTCCCGGCCGGTTCGCGTACTGCCATCATCGGCCCCTCGGGCAGCGGCAAGACGACGCTGCTGCGCGTGCTCCAGGGCCAGCTCGAAGCTTCCTCCGGCACCATCCGCGATGCCCGGCAAGCCATGGGCCCGGCAACCTTGAAGGCCAATACCGCCGTGGTGGAACAGCACGCCACGCTCTTCGGCATGAGCCTGCGCGAGAACCTCCTGCTCGGTGCGCCCCAGGCTGCCGACGGCGAACTGCTCCTGGCGCTGCGCCAGGTCGGCATGGGAGCGTGGTTCGAGGCGCAACCCGGGGGATTGGCGCAACGCCTGGGCGAGGGCGGGGCACGGCTTTCTGGCGGCCAGGCCCAACGCCTGTCGCTGGCCCGCGCCCTGCTGGCGCAGCGTCCCGTGCTGCTGCTCGATGAGCCCACCAGCGCCTTGGACGTCCAGACCGAAGCGGACGTGCTGGGGACCCTGCGCTCCTTGGACCGCAGCACCACGGTCATCACCGTCACCCACCGGCTGGGGTTGCTGGCCGACTACGACTATGTGCTGGTCATGGACCACGGGCAGCTCATCCAGGCCGGACGCCGTGACGAGCTGCTGGCCGCCGACGGCTATCTCAAGGAAGCCATGGACGGATTCCGCCAACGCGCTGATGCGCTGCACGCCAGTGGCCGGAGCCAGCTGGGGGAGGGGAACTAATGCGCACGCAGAAAATCTCCACCATCAAAACCGTCGCCTGGCTGATTGGCAGCACCAAGGACCTGCTCCCGCCGTTGCTGCTGGCCTGCGTGCTGGCCTGCGCCACTCGCCTGGCTTCGCTGGGGATCTACGCCGTGGCCGGGTTCGGCCTGGCCAAGGCCTTGCACCTGGGCGGTGCGCAGCTGCCTATGGACCTTGGGTGGGGAGCGCTGATCGCCGTGGCCATCCTGCTGGGGCTGGCCAAGGGCGCGGTGCGCTACCTGGAGCAGTATGTAGGGCACCGGGTGGCCTTCCTGTCCCTGGCGCGGCTGCGCAACCGCATGTACCAGGCATTTGAACGCCAAGCGCCCTTTGCCGCGGACAGCAAGAATTCCGGCGGCATGCTCGCCAAGGCCACCAGCGACATCGACAAGGTCGAAGTGTTCTTCGCCCATACCCTGCCCCCGGCGGTGGCGGCAGTGGCAGTCAGCGGCTTGGCAACCTGGGGAACCTGGGCCGTATTCGGCATGCAACCGGCCCTCGTGCTGCTCGCCGGCTATGTGCTGGTCGGGCTGGCCATCCCGGCCATTGGCGTTGGCGCCCTGCGCCGTACCGCGCGGGCCACCGCCAGTGCTCGCGGCACCCAGAACCAGCTGCTGGCCGACGCGCTGGCCGGCATCGACGTGATTCACGGATTCAATGCCGGCAAACCCGTCATGGCGCGGATGCGCGAAAGCCTGCACGAAAGCCGGCAAGCGGCGCGCTCGGCCGGAACCGTGAGCGCGGTACGGGCCACGCTGACCCAGCTGGTGGTCTGGGGCAGCCTGCTCGCGCTCTTTGTCCTGCTGGGAACTACCGGGCAGTTCGGCACGCTGATTGTGCTGTGCTGTGCCTTGGTCCCTTCCTATGAAGCGGTGCGCGCGGTAGACGGGTTCATCCTGGGCCTGCAGGATTCGCTGGCCAGCGCTCGCCGGCTGTACGCCACCGCGATAACCAGCCATCCGGTTTCCGAACCCGCCAACCCGGTTCCCCTTCCTGCTTCCGGCACCTTGCGCGTGGCGGATCTGTCGGTTGACTTCGAGGGCCATCGGGTAGTTCGCGGCGTGGATTTCGAACTGGAACCAGGCTCCCTGCTCGCACTGGTGGGCGAAAGCGGCTCCGGCAAATCCTCGGTCGCGGCAGCCCTGGTGCGCTCGGTGGAAGCTGCCGGCACCGCCAGCTTCGGCGATGTGCCGCTGGAGGCCGCAAGCTTGGCGCAGCTGCGCACCCGGATCATCCTGGTCTCCCAAGAGGCGGTGATGATCCGCGGCACGCTGCGCGAGAACCTCTTGCTGGGTGCGGACGGGATCAGCGACGCCGAGATGGAGCAGGTCCTCGATGAACTGGGAATGGGTTCCTGGCTGCGCCAGCAGAAAGCCGGATTGCAGACCCGGTTGGGGGATCGCTTTGCCCGGCTTTCCGGTGGCCAGCGCCAACGCGTGGCCCTGGCCCGGGCGCTGCTGCGCAACCCCGCGGTATTGATCCTCGATGAATCCACCAGCGCCCTGGATGCACGCAGCGAGCAGCTGGTCCTGGAAGCAGTGGAACGCCGCCGCGGTGAAGGGATGGCGGTGCTGATGATCAGCCACCGGCTATCGATCCTGTCCCGGGCGCAGAACGTGCTGGTGCTCCATGAAGGAGCGGTGCTGGAACGCGGTGCGGCGCCAGCGCTATTGGCCGATGGGCAATCCTTGTTCTCCCGCATGGCCGTGCGTGAAGCGGACCGGATTTTGCCGAGCTGATCCACGCCCCGCCCAATGGATGGAACTGACAAGGCAGCGGGGAGGCACTAGGCTCGCATCATGATGCGAATAGTGGTTCTCCTGTTCCTGGCTGTCCTATTCACTGGCTTCGTGGTGACCGCAATCCTTGCCGGCACCTCCGGGGAATGGGTGTGGTGGATCCTCGTCGTGCTCACCGGTTTGCTGGTGCTTCTGGGCATCAGGGACCTGCTGCAAAAGAAGCATGCGATCCTGCGTAACTTCCCGATTGTCGGGCACGCCCGCTACCTCTTCGAATTCATCCGCCCCGAGATCCAGCAGTATTTCATTGAGCGCAATACCGACGGCCGTCCCTTCAACCGCGACACCCGCTCGCTGATCTATGCGCGGGCCAAGGGTGCCGATAGCCATAAGGCTTTCGGCACGGAGCTGAATGTCAATGAAGTCGGCCACGAATACCTGCTGCATTCGGCAGCTCCGGTGGCCCCGGTGCCATCGCAGCACCGCGTACGGGTGGGGTCCAGCCAGTGCTCGCAGCCCTATGAGATTTCGCTGATGAATATCTCCTCGATGAGCTTCGGCTCGCTTTCTGCCAACGCCGTGCTGGCGATGAACAAGGGCGCCGCGATGGGCGAATTCGTCCATGAAACCGGTGAGGGCGGGCTGACCAAGTACCACCTGGAATACGGGGCCGACCTGTTCTGGGAAATCGGTTCAGGCTACTTCGGCTGCCGTACCGAGCAGGGCCGCTTCAACCCCGAAACCTTCGCTGCCAAGGCGAACCATGAAAAAGTCAAGGGCATCACCATCAAGCTCTCCCAGGGCGCCAAGCCCGGGCTCGGCGGCGTGCTGCCGGCGGCCAAGGTCACCGCGGAAATCTCCGAGGCCCGCGATGTCCCGATGGGCGTGGACTGCATTTCACCGGCCAGCCACGCAGAATTCTCCACCCCGCGCGAATTGATGCACTTCGTAGCGAAGCTTCGCGAACTCTCCGGCGGCAAGCCAGTGGGCATCAAGTTCTGCGTTGGATCCCGCACCGACGTCATGGCCCTGTGCAAGGGCATGCTGGAAACCGGCATCCTGGTGGACTTCATCACCATTGATGGCGCTGAAGGCGGCACCGGAGCTGCGCCGCTGGAATACGAGGACCATGTTGGCGCCCCGCTGACCGAAGGCTTGATGCTGGTGCACAACACCTTGGTGGGTGCCGGACTGCGCGACGAAATCCGCCTCGCCGCGGCAGGCAAGGTCGCCAACGGTTCCGACATCATCAAGCGGCTGATCCAGGGAGCGGATTTCACCTTCTCGGCACGTTCCATGATGATGGCCACCGGCTGCATCCAGGCCCAGCAGTGCCACACCAACCACTGCCCCGTGGGCGTAGCCACGCAGAACAAGCGCCTGATGCGCGCCCTGGATGTGGAAGACAAGGGCCACCGTGTCTACAACTACCATCGCTTGACCGTCACCGAATGCGCGCAGATCATGGCATCGATGGGACTGACCAGCCCGGAGCAGCTGAACACCCGGATGCTGCGCCGCCGGGTGAACCTGCAGTCCACTCGCTCCTACGCCTCGCTGTTCCAGTGGTTGCGTCCCGGCGAGCTGCTCGAGGATATTCCAGGTTCCTGGAAGGAAGACTGGGATGAAGCAGACGCGGACCATTTCGGCGAGCACGCACCGCTGGACTACGCGGCGCCCAAGAGCGTGGATATCACCCCGTCGGTGGTTCGCGAACCAGCCGATGCAGTGAACGCACCGCGCATCGAGCCCAGGGATTCAGCCAAGGTGCGCCCGGTGCATGCAGATGTCACCCGGCCAGAAGGCAAGCCGGGAGCTGACAGCTAGCCTTCAGAATCAGCAGCCAGAGACCGCAAGGCCTCGTGGTCCACTTCCTCCAGCGAAGCCGGAATCCACGTGGGGTTGCGGTCTTTGTCGATGACCTGGGCACGGATGCCCTCGGCAAGATCGGCCCGGTGCATCAGGTAGCGGGCCAGGCGCAGTTCGCGGTCCAGGGCCGAACGCAGGTCCTGTTCTTCGCGTGCAGCCCGCACGTTGTAGAACGCGCTGGCTACGCTGGTTGGGGAATTCGCTGCCAGCATCTGCGCGGCACGCTGCGCCGAAGGATGGACCATCTGCTCCAAGCGTGCCAAGACTTCCTGCGGGGTGGCGGCACTGAAAGCATGATCGATCCAGCCGCGGTCCAGTTCCCAGGCGAAGGACTCGGGCGCACCGTGCATGACTTCGATAGCAGCCGCGATCTCTCCGGCATTCAGCCCCGCGAGCTCATCGAGCTCATCGAGGATGTTCTGGGCGAAGTCCTCGGTGACAACGGCATCGGCAAAACCGAGAAGTACGGCATCGGCACCGGTGAAGGACTGCGCACTCATTGCAAAGAACTCGCCGAAGTGGCCCGGCGCGCTGGCCAGCAGGTGGCTGCCTCCCACATCCGGGGTGTAGCCGATCTTCGCTTCGGGCATTCCCATGGTGGCGTTCGCGGTCACCAGGCGCACCGGTGCGTGCGAGGCCAAGCCGATGCCCCCACCCATGGTGATGCCATGGGCCAAGGTGATCAGGGGCTTGGGATAGGTGGAGATCAGGTAATCCAGTTCGAATTCTCTGGCGAGCAGATCGACGAAGTCCTGATGGCGTCCGGTGGTGACTGCTGCGTGGAAATCGGCGATATCTCCGCCGGCACAGAAGGCGCGTTCGCCGCGGCCGGTGAGCAGCACCAGCGAAATCGACGGGTCCACGGCCCACGCACGCAGCACCCGGCCCAGCTCGGTGAGCATTTCCAGGGTCAACGCATTGAGCTTGCTGGCACGGTTCAGCTCGATATGGCCGATTGGGCCATGCACGGCCGAGATGACTACGCGATCGCTGGAAGATGCAGGGTTCTGGTTCTCCACCGGGACATTCCTCTTTCTTGGGACGGATGCAGGCACCCGTGGCGCCGCGGCGCAACGAATCAGCGGGAGAGCACCTGGGCGAGCCGGTCCAATACCAGCGCGGCCTTCGGCTTCTTGGAATTCTCCGGTTTCAACGCGAAGATGGAGCGGGCCAGGCGAATCTCGGGGGCATCAACTATGCGGATGCCTTCCGGAGCGTTGGCCATGGCCAGATCGGGAACCAGGGCGGCGCCCAGTCCCGAGGAAACCAGGCTCAGCGAGGCATTGAAGTCGTCGCAGTAGGCAGCCACCTGCGGGTGGATGTTGTAGGAAGAGAACAAGCGCGAAATCAAGGTGGCATCCGAGGTGCCCGGGTGGTGGAAGATCCATGGCCATTCGGCCAACTGGTCCACGGTCAGCTGGGCGTCTTCAGCGATGGGCCAGGACGCCGGGATCACTACCCGGAACTGGTCATCGCCCAACCAGGTGCGCTCCAGGGACGCTGGCCACGACAGTCCGCCGGGTCCCACCTGGAAGATCAGTGCGAGATCGAGGTCGCCGCCGGTGCCAAGGCCTGCGACAGTTTGCTGGGGTTCACCGATCCACAAGCGCAGGTTGATGCCCAAGGAGGACCAATCCGGTGCCTTGAGGATCTGCGGCAGCGCGTAGGTCGCCAGCGAGGGGAAGATGCCAAGCTTGATTTCCTCAAGGTCGGTAGCTTCGGTGGAGATGGTGGCGACGTCTGCCATGAGGGCGTCGAGGTCGGTCAGCACCCGTTTGGCATGGCGCACCATGCGCAGGGCGCCTGGCGTCGGGGTGATGGAGCGTGCGCCGCGCAGGAACAGCGTGGTACCGGTGCTTCGCTCCAACGCTGTCATCTGCTGGGAGACAGCGCTGGCCGTGTAGCCCAAGCGGGTTGCGGCCGTGGCAAAGGAACGATGCGCCACCACTTCGAGCAATGTGCGCAGATGAACTGGATTAATCACTTCTAAAGTCTATGGCCTTTAGCCAAAGATTTGCTTAGCCCACGGCCTAGAGTTCGTCCTCAAGGTCAACAAGCTCTGTGCTTTCCTCGTCGTCGTCATCGTCTGCGGCGAATTCGTTGTCGAGCTGGTCTTCGGTTTCCAGATCATCGTCGTAGAGGTAATTGCGCTGTGCCAGCGGGTCGAGGTTGCGCATGGTTTCCGGCATGTCGCTTGAGCCCTCATAAGCCTGGGAATCGCGTCCGTCATCCGGTTCGTAGATGTCGTTGCCGAACTCCGGCGCAAATTCTGTGGTGTCGAAATCCTTCGTCATTGCGTACTCCTTCGTCGAATACGAGGGATCCGCCGGAAGCCGGGGATTTACCTCGTGACTTCTCGTATCACCAGAGTAGGACGCTGCTCCGGGAAACGAAAGACTTGTTTTCTGCAGCTGACAGTGAATGACTTCTCAGTGGTCATGTTCGGCATAGTGCTCCAGCAGGGGAGCGGCACGGTAGGCCAGGTGCGTATGGAGCGCGAAGGTTGTTTCCGAACGGGTGACGCCCTTGACGCGCAGGATCTGTCGCAGTGCTGATTGCAGCTGGTGGGTGTCGGTGGCGATGAGCCGCACCCAGAGATCGCCACGTCCGGAGGTCTCGTGGATTTCCAGCACGCTGGGGATCTGGCGCAGCGCAGTGACCACGGTATCCAGATCGCGGTGGTTCACTTCCAACGTCACGAAGGCCAGGACGTCGTAGCCGAGCTTGCTCAGATCGATGTCGCGGCCGCCGTCGCGAAGGATTTCGGCACGCTGCAAACGACGCAATCGCGACTGCGCTGTGTTGCGCGCAACACCGACCTCATCTGCGAGTTCAGAGATTTGGATGCGGGGATCCTTGATCAGTGCGAGCAGCACTTTCAGGTCTACATCGTCTAATCGCACTATATGCTCACTCCGGGTTATCTGCGGGGACAAAATTTTGAACAATCTGCTCAAATGCTAGCAAGAAATCTCTCTCGTTGCTTCCAGCAGGCGGATATTAGTGAGTGAACGCTCTGTTGTAGTAGACAAACGCAAGCAGAACGCTCAACTAACCGGTGGGGCAGCGAGTGGCCCCACCGGTAAAAACTCTTTCTGGGCATTCTTCGTGCCCAGCTGGTCTGGACCACTTTGATCCCGGGAGTGAATTTGTCGGTTATCAGCGAGCTGCGCATGCAGCCAATGAACCATCGCGTACTCTCCTGGAACCCCGGGCTGACCGCTCGACTGGTGATCACCGTGTCCGTCAGTTTCCTGCTGCTGGTCGGCGCCAACCTGGCCACCCCGCTGTATCCGGCACTCCAATCCGAATTGCACCTTGGCGCCATGGGAACCACCGTGGCCTTTGCCAGCTACGTCTGTTCGCTGATGCTCTTCCTTTCCACCGTGGGGCATTGGTCGGATCATATCGGACGCCGGGCGGCGCTGGTGATCGCGGTCGTTGTTTCCTTCGCTGGAACCCTGGTCTTCGGATCGGCCGGCAACCTTCTGGAACTGTGCCTTGGCCGTGGTTTGCAGGGCGCCGGTGTCGCGCTGGCTACCGGTGCTAGCGCCGCGGCCCTGCGTGAACTTCTTCCTGCGCGGCCTGCGTGGGCTTCGCGCTTCACCCTCTTGGCCTCATCGGGCGGTGTCGCCTTCGGACCGGTCTTGGGCGGGCTGCTGGCTCATCTGCCTGGCGGGCGCACTACCGTGTTCATGGTGCAGGCGTTCTTGCTGCTGCTGGTCCTGGTCCCATTGAGCACACTGCAGGCCCGTCCGGCCATTGCGCTGGCTGAGCGCGGACAGCGAAGCAAGGCCCTGGCCCCACGCCGCTTGGGCGTCCCCAGTTCGGCCCGGGCACCGTTCTGGCTCGCTGCCCTCGTTGGCTTCTTGAGCTTCGCCATCTTCGGCTTCGTGCTGTCCTTGGCACCGGGCTACTTCGCCCAGGCCTTCGGCCTGGATTCGGTGCTGGTCATTGGCCTGATTGCCGGCCTGCCATTGGGCATATCCGCCCTGTCGCAGCTGGTCGTGCGCGGCGGCAAGGCCTTGCTGCCTATCGGTCTGGGATTGATGGCGGCCTCCACCGTAGTGCTGGCCGTAGCTGCCGAGCATCGCCAGCTGGCATGGGCCATCGCGGCATTGGTTTTCGTGGGCCTGGGCCAGGGCATGGCTTTCCGCACTGCCTTCGCTCAAGCGGTGGACGCGGTCAACGACAAGCAGCACGCCCAAACCGTGTCCACCATATACCTGGTGACCTACCTGGGCAGTGCTGTCCCAGTCATCGCGCTGGGCTGGGCCGTCGGGGTCTTCGGGCAGCAGCAAAGCATCCTGGTCTTCTCCATCGGCTGCGCCGTGGTGGCGGCAGTGCTAGCCGTCTGGGCACTGGCAGGACTGCGCAAAGCACGCTAGAACCGGGCGTACTGTGGAGGCATGACTAGTCCTCTTCCAGCGCCTGCTAGCCGCGGCGCACAGTGGGCCGTGGCTGCACGCATCTACATTCCTGCACTGTGGCTCGGCCTGATCATCGGCATTTCATTCATCGAGGCACCACTGAAATTCACCGCACCCGGAATCACCATTCCTCTGGGACTGGGCATTGGACGCCGCGTCTTCTTCGCCATGAACATGGTCGAGATCATCTTCTTCATTGCCCTGGTGGCCGGTTCGGCCAAGCGCGCTGCCGGCAAGGCCTGGGGCTGGGGCGTAGGGCTGGTCGGCCTATTGCTGCTGATTAAAACCGCAGCGATCCGCCCGGGCCTCTCTGCGCGTACCGATGCGGTGCTTGCAGGAGTCTCCGATGGCGGATCGCTATGGCATTACGCCTATATTGGCGTGGAATTCTGCTTGACCCTCGCTTTGGTTGCGCTGCTGCTGATGGCAGCCAAGCGCTGGATCAGAATTACCGGGCGCTAGCCAGCTGGCAGGCCTCGGCGGTAATCATCACCGATTCGAGTCGAGCGTGCTCCTCGGTGGGGTAATGGATGGTGATCAGTTCATCTGCCTGCGCTGCCGAGGCGAAGTGGCGCAGGTATTCGGCAACCTGTTCTCCGGTGCCCACCGCGGTGTAGCGCATCATGTCCAGGATCTGCTGCGCCTGCGGGGTATCCATGAGCATATCGATCTCCGCTTCGGTGAATTCCTTCTTCGCGGAACGGCCGATGAAGCTTGCCACGCGATGGCGCTTGGCAACGTCCAGCAGTTCATGCGCTCGTTCAGCCGTTTCCGCAGCCAGCACGCCTACGCCGGCAATGACATACGGTTCAGCCAGTTGCTCTGAGGGGGTGAACTCCTCGCGGTAGATGCGGATCGCTTCATGCAGCGCAGCCGGTGCGAAATGCGAGGCGAAGGAATACGGCAGTCCCAGCTGGGCGGCGAGCTTGGCACCGAAGAGCGAGGAACCCAGGATGTACAGCGGAACGTTGGTTCCTGCTCCCGGGGTCGCCTGAACGGTAGGAACCCTGGATTCGCCGGCGAGATAGGCCTGCAGCTCCAGCACATCGTGCGGGAAGGAATCGGCGGCCGACGGGTCGCGGCGCAAGGCACGCAGGGTGGTCATGTCGGTACCCGGTGCACGGCCCAAGCCCAAATCGATGCGGTCGCCGTAGATTTCGGCCAGCGTGCCGAACTGCTCGGCGATCACCAGAGGGGAGTGGTTCGGCAGCATGATGCCGCCTGAGCCGAGGCGAATCTTCTCGGTGTGGTGGGCTATGTGGCTGATCAGCAACGAGGTCGCGCTGGAAGCAATGGTGGGCATATTGTGGTGTTCCGCGTACCAGACGCGTTCATACCCATGGCGTTCTGCAGTTTGCGCCAAGCGGACGGAGGACTTGAAAGAGTCGGAAATAGTTGTTCCGGGTTCAACCGGAGCAAGATCCAGAATAGATAGCTTCACACTGGGTACAACCGGTGGCGTACGGGAAGTATTCCAGTAACTTCCGCCTCAAACGCAAGGAACGGCTATCCGCAGTGCGGATAGCCGTTCCCTGGCTAAGTCTGGCGTTAGCGCCAAAGACCTTCTTTAGAGAGCGCGAATGTCTGCAGCCTGCAGACCCTTTGGACCCTCAACAACTTCGAACTCCACCTTCTGGCCCTCGTCCAGGGTGCGGAAACCCTGGGTCTGGATTGCAGAGAAGTGTGCAAAGACGTCTGGATCGCCGCTGTCTGGAGCGATGAAGCCGAAGCCCTTTTCAGCGTTGAACCACTTGACGATTCCGGTTGCCATTTTCTTATTTGGTCCTTTCAGACGTTTCTCGCCGGTTTAGTTGGCGAGCTTGGTTGTAATCTGCGCATCCTCCGAATTCCAGGATGGAAGACGGATAATGCGAAGCAGCCAAGTCATTCACTTCACGTCTAGAAGGGGGCTCGCGTCAACCGAGGTGGTACGACATTCACAAACTTCTAACGGGTACTTCGCGAATTACTTTGGAACTACATTGCCTAGCCTACGTGTTTGGTGACGACAAATGAATAACTTTGAACCAATTAATCAGAAATTTGGTTAAGCGGTGAGCCGAGTTCACCGAAATGCCGGTTTGATGACGCGGAATACGACCACGGCAGCGATCAGGGACAACGCCGCGGCGATGCCGGAAGTCAGCAGGACTCCGTGGTCGAAGGCCATGGCTGCGGAGCCCAGCAGCGCTTGCGCGTCGGCGGCACTCAAATCGGCGGCGACCTGGTGCGCTCCGCCCAAGGTCTCGCCGGCAGTTTGCAGCTGGGCGTCGGTCAGCGAGCCGGGCGCGAGCAACCGCGAGGTGTAGACCGTATTCAGGATGGTACCCAGCACTGCAATGCCCAGTACCGAGCCCACTTCGTAGGCGGTTTCCGAGATCGCCGATGCCGCGCCGGCCTTGGAAGCCGGGACTGCGGAGAGCACCATGTCATTGGACAAGGTCTCGGTCATGCCGATTCCGGTACCGAGAACAGCAAATGCGGTCATGAGCAGGAAGGAATTCGATCCCTCCCCGGCGAGGATCACCAGCAGGTAGGCGACCGCGGAGAGGATCAGGCCGATGGCCATGATGTTCGGCGTGCCGAATCGGCGCGAGAGCGCCACCGAGAGCAATCCGAAGCCCATGGTCAGCACCAGGCCCGGGGTCATCCACAGTCCCGCCACCAGCGGGGAGAATCCTGCAATGAGCTGCAGATGCTGGGAGACGAAGTAGATGAAGCCCACCAGGGAGAAGATGCCGATCAGGTTGACCATCAACGCGCCAGAGAACAGTGCGTTGGTGAACAAGCGGACATCGAGCATCGGCTGTTCGGCCTTGAGCTGCCGGCGTACGAAAGCCGCGCCGCAGACAATGGCCAGGACGATGGCCGCGGCCGAGAAGTACCACGGGGCAGTTACCGCGGTCTTGATGGCGTAGACAAAAGGCAGGAGGGTGAAGACCACCAGCAGGATCGAGAACGGATCCACGCGGCCCGGGTTCGGGTCCTTGGATTCGGGGACAAGGATCATGCCGCCGATCAGCAGGGGCAGGAGCATTGGCACGGCCATCAGGAAGACCGAGCCCCACCAGAAGTGCTCGAGCAGCACGCCGCCGACAATGGGGCCAAGCACCGCACCGCCGGAGAAGGCCGCCGCCCACACCGCAATGGCGGTCCGGCGTTCGGTATCGTCCGGGAAGATATTGCGGATCAAGGACAACGTGGCCGGCATGAGCATTGCGCCGAAGACGCCAAGCAGGGCACGGGCTGCCACCAGCTGGGTGGCATCCGTGGCGAAAGCGGCGAGGGCGGAAACCAGCGCGAAGCCGGTCGCGCCGATCAGCAGCAGCTTGCGCCGGCCGATGCGGTCGCCCAGTGATCCCATGGGGACCAGCAGCCCGGCCAGGATCAGCGGGTAGATGTCGATAATCCACAGCAGCTGGTTCCCCGAGGGGGACAGGGCTCCGGTGATTGCCGGGACCGCGAAGGAGAGCACGGTGTTGTCGACGGAAATGAGCAGGACAGGGAACAGCAGGACCACCAGTGCCGCCCAACGGCGCGGCTTGCTGAGCACTGTAACGCGTTCGGAGATATTCGAGGTCATGACGTTCGCCCTTGGATAGGTAGTGGAATGCGCGGAGATTTGCCCGCAATTGTTAACTGTACCGTCTAGACGGTATAGTTACAATTGTTGGTAAAGTCAGATCGATCACGAACTACACCTTGGAACGGAGAACTATGGCTCGCCCACCTGCCGCCCGCGGCAAAGTGCTTGACGCCTATATCGCGCTCTTGTGCGAAGAGGGGGAGCGGGCAGCCACGCTGGATGCCACGGCCGCACGCGCCGGAGTCTCCAAGGGCGGGCTGCTCTACCACTTCGCCTCCAAGGATGCGCTGGCGGACGCGGTCATCGAGGCCGCGGAAGAACATGTCGCCCGTGATGTCGAGGGGATGCGCACCTCAGCGGAAGGGGCGTCCGTTTATTACGTGCGCACCAGCGCGGAAGTCGATACCGAATTGGATCGGCACCTGGTGGCCCTGCAACGCCTGGCCCAGGCCGGGGTCAAAGCCGCGACGGAAAAAATCGAGAGCACCAATGAGCGCTGGTTCCGGTGCATTCTGGATGAAGTCGGCAGCAAGGACATCGCGCATCTGGTGATGCTCGCCGGCGAGGGGCTCTACGCGAACCTGGCCCTGCCCGGGACTTGGTACGAGCGCAATTTTGATGGCGAGCTCAATCGCTTACTAGAGTTGGTCTCGAGAATAAAAAAGTTGGGAAACCTCAACGAATAGCGGGCAGGTAGAAATCAATGAAGAACAAGAGCGTTGCTTCTCCAATCAGAGGACGAGTTGGAGCGCTGCTTGGCATCCTGCTGCTGGCACTGTCACTGCGCGCCGCAGTGGTGTCAGTATCCCCATTGCTCTCCCGCATTGAAGCGGATATCGCGTTCACCGAGTTCACCACCGGCCTGCTGGCGATGCTCGCGCCCATTGCTTTCGCAGTCTTCGGCCTGCTCACTCCGCGGCTGATCAAGGCTTTCGGCCTGGAAAAAACCCTGATGATCTCGCTGGGCCTAGCTGTCATCGGCCAGGTCGCCCGGATCTTCATGCCCGAGGTCTACTCCTTCCTCGCCCTGTCCATCATCACCTTGGCCGGCTACGGCATGGGCAACGTGGTGCTGCCGCCATTGGTCAAGAAGTACTTCCCTGACCGTATCGGCATGGTCACCAGCGGCTATGTCACGATGCTGGCCATCGGCACCTGGATGGCCCCCCAGTTCTCTGTTCCACTGGCCAATCTCAGCGACTGGAAGATCTCCATTGGTTCCTGGGCCGCCCTGTCGGGCATCGTGCTGGTGCCATGGCTGGTGCAGCTGCTTGCCGACCGCGGGACACAGCGCCCGGATAACCCGGTCCACGCCAGCGGGCATCCGCAACCTATCGCCAAGATCAACCCCTGGAAGTCCAAAGTGGCTTGGGGCCTGGCAATTTTCCTGGCCGGCAACTCGGCGCAGACCTACGTCTACTTCACCTGGCTTCCGCCCTACCTGCAGAACCGCGGCCTCGACGAAATGGCAGCGGGCAACATGCTGGCGCTCTTCGCGATCCTCGGCCTGCCGGTCAGCCTGCTGGTTCCGCTCTGGGTGCCTCGGCTGAAGCACCCGATCATTGCAGTCCTGGTCTTCACCTCGTGCTGGATTGCCGGGCACCTTGGCATCTATCTGTCGCCAACCCAGAACACTGCGCTGTGGATCTGCCTGGCCGGCCTCGGGCAGGGCACCTTCGCCATTGCCCTGCTGATGATGAACCTGCGCTCGCGCACAACCTACGGTTCAGGCGTGCTCTCGGGCTTCGCCCAGGGCCTTGGCTATGCCGGTGCCGCGGTGGTTCCCATGCTCTTCGGCGTGGTGCAGAAAGCCACCGATTCATGGGGTGCGGCCTTTTCGATGCTCGGCGGCTGCGTCATCGTGATGCTGGTCGGGGCGATCATCATCAACCCGCCGCGCACCATCGAAGACGATTCGCCAGGCACCGAGGCCCTGGGCAAGCTCGAGCGCATCGACTAGAAGTGGCGCTGCGGACCCTCGCTGGACGGTGGCGTGGGGCGGGAGCGATGCCAATGGCCCGCGGCCAACGGGACCGACCAGCCGAAGCGGATGGAAGCCACGCGGATGGCAAAAGCCAAGGCGGCAATGCCGGCGCCCACCGGAACGTTCATCAGCCCCAGATGCCAGGCCACGGCGGTGAGCGCGGCACCCACCATGGCGGCCAACGCGTAGATATCGCGCGGGTTGAACAAATCCGGGGTGACGTTGGAAATGACATCGCGCATCAAGCCGCCGCCTACGCTGGTGATGACACCAAGCAGGACCGCGGTGACCGGATTGAAGTCGTGTTCCAGGGCCTTGAGCGTACCGGTGACGCAGAACAGGCCCAGGCCTGCCGCGTCGAATAGCTGGACCAGGCGGTGCAGCTTCTGCACCGCGGGGGTAAACGCGTAGACGCACAGCGCCGCGAGCACCGGAGGCACAAAGTAGACCGGATGAGCGAAAGTCGCCGGGGACTGATTCAGAATCAAATCCCGCACCACTCCGCCGCCCAATCCGCAGACCCCGCCGAGGAAGGCCGAACCGAGCAGATCGAAGCCACGGCGAGCGGCCATCAATGAACCCGCGACGGCGAAGAAGAAAATGCCAATGAGCTCGATCAGGATGTACATTCCGGGCCTTTTGCAGGTCAATCAGTGGGTCAAGGCTCAATTATTGCTCACCGGCGAGCTCAGCCAAGAATCTTGGCGAGCTTGACCAGGGTGTTGTGGTTACGGGTCGTCACAATGCGTTGCTTTGCCTGTGCGGCCATGAGCTTCCCGATGGGATTCGCGGTGCTTTCGCCCTTGCGGACAATCCACGCTACGGCACGGCCCTGGACCAGGTAGGCTCCTGGCCCAGCGAGTCCCTGGATAGCGGCGCCCACCGCTTGGGCATCCTCAGCCGATTCGCAGAGCGTGAAGTAGCCATGGTGTTCGCTGGCCGGATCGGGCAAGGGCAGCGGGAAGGGCTGGGACAGCTGCTCGATTTCCGCGACGGTGCAGACAAGCGTGGGAATCGGCCGCTGGTAGTGCCCGGCCAGAACCGCATTGCAGTGCTCCTGGACTTCCAACGGATCAGAACTGGATGCGCTGAGCACCGCATTGCCGCTGGCCAAAAGCGTTTTCACGTCGGTGAAACCAGCAGCGAGAAGCAGCTGGGCCAGGTCCTTCATCAGGACCTTGACCCCACCGACATTCACCCCGCGCAGGAATACGGCGTATCTAGTCATGGATCAATCCAAGCGCATCGGATTGATGCTTGTCGAGGGTCGTTATGAATCATAAAGATCGCTAGGATCAAGAATATGCCTACGCACTTACCCTTTGGATCATGGCCATCATCGATTTCCGCGCATGACGTCGCTGCCGGAACCAAGCCGCTGGGCGGAGCCTGCTTCTTCTCGGGAAAGCTCATTGTCCAGGAAGGCCGTCCTGCCGAAGGCGGGCGCATCACGCTCATGGAATACGCCACCGACGGCACTGCCGGTGCAGAGCTCATCCAAGCACCATTCAACGTGCGCTCCCGGGTCCACGAATACGGTGGCTCCAGCTGGATGCTCATCGAGGGCGGCACCCCGGCCATTGTCTTTGCGAACTTCGCTGACCAGAGGGTTTACCGGCAAACTGTCGGGGAGCACGATGCCGCGGCCCTGACCCCCGCCAGCGTAGCCGACGCAGACCCGCAGCTGCGCTTCGCCGAATTCACCCCGGGTCCAGAAGGCAGCATCCTGGCGATCATGGAAGACCTGCGGGCAGAGCCGGTACGCCACATCGTGCAAATCCCCCTGGATGGCAGCGCAGCCGAGGACCCGGGCAAGATCCGCATCCTCAGCGCTCCGGCGCGATTCGTTGCCGCGCCACGGCTGAACCCCGCGGGAACCCGGCTGTCCTGGATCAGCTGGGAACATCCGAATATGCCGTGGGACTCCACCGAGCTGCATCTGGCTGATTTCGCCGAAGAAGGCGTACTGGAGGACACCGTCATTGCCGGTGGAGCAGAAGTCTCGGTCATGCAGCCGGAATGGCTCGATGATGACCAGTTGGCGTTCATCTCCGATGCCAGTGGCTGGTGGAACCCCTACCTCTACCAGGACAGCTCGGCGCGCACCACCCGGCTGGTTGACCGTGCCGCAGAATTCGCCGGCCCGCTCTGGCAGGTGGGCACACGATGGTACCTGGCAGAAAGCGCCCGCACCCTGCTGTGCTCCTACGGCACCGGCACCACCAAGCTGGCACGCCTGCACGCGGACACCGGGGGATTGGAAGACCTCGCGCTGCCATTCACCGGCATCCGCCCGTTCGCGCTGCGTGACGGGTGGCTGCTCGCCGGCACGTCCTCGATGACCCAGGGCGAAGAAATTACCTTGATCAACCTCGACACCTTGGAGCACCACCCGGTGACCCGTGCGATCGCGCAGCTGCCGGATCCAGCGGTGCTTCCGGAGGTTGAAGAGTTCGAGTGCAAGAACCTCGCCGGACAGTCCGTCCACGCGTTGCTCTACCGGCCTTCCCAGGAAGGCTACTCAGGGATGGAGGGCGAACTGCCGCCCTTCGTCACCTTCGTGCACGGCGGCCCGACCAGCCAGGCTTCCCCGACGCTCAGTGCCGCGGTTGCCTTTTACACCTCGCGCGGGATCGGGGTAGTCGACGTGAACTACGGCGGCTCCACCGGCTATGGCCGCGAGTACCGCAACCGCCTGCGCGGCTCCTGGGGCGTAGTCGATGTTGCCGATACCGTCGCGGTGGTCAACGCGCTGGTAGCGCAGGGCATTGCCGACCCCGCACGCATCGGCATCGAAGGCGGCAGCGCCGGCGGGTGGACCGTGCTGTGCGCGCTGACCTTCTCCAATGCCTTCACCGCGGGCATCAGCCGCTACGGTGTTTCGGATCTGGTGGGCCTGGTGCAGGACACTCACGACTTCGAATCGCAGTACATGTTCACGTTGGTCGGACCGTACCCGGAAGCTGCTGATCTCTACGAGAAGCGCGCGCCAATCAACCACGTGGCGAAGATTTCCTGCCCCGTATTGCTGTTGCAGGGGGATGAAGACAAGGTGGTGCCGCCGGCGCAGTCCCAGATCGTGGCGGACGCGCTGGCCGAACGCGGCATTGCCCATGCCTACATCCTCTTCGAAGGAGAACAGCACGGCTTCAGGAAGTCGGAGAACATCATCAAGGCGTTGGAAAGCTCATTGGCCTTCTACGCGCAGGTCTTCGAATTCCAGTCGGACGTTCCGGCGATCGTGCTGTCCTAGGACAAATCAGGACCTGGACCCGGGGCCTGCCAGGAATCCCGCAAGCGATCCATTTCGCGGCGGTCCTTCTTGGTGGGCCGGCCGGCGCCGCGTTCGCGGATCGGCACCTGGGGAATGACCAGGCGTTCGCGCGGCGGGGTGTGGTCGATGTAGCATTTTGCGGCAACCGGCGCGCCGACGCGCTTGGAAATCAGCCCGCTGACTTCCAGCTCGCGGTCGAAACCGTCTTTGCGCACACGGATGCGATCACCGGAGACAACGGTTTGCGAAGCCTTCACCGGATCGCCGTTCAAGCGAACATGTCCGGCACGGCAGGCAGTGGTCGCGGACGAACGGGTCTTGTAGATGCGTACTGACCACAGCCACGCATCGAGACGTACTTTGCCGCTTCTTGGAATTTCGACCATGGGAAAATTCTAGATCAGCGGATGGCTAGTGCCGCTGAAGCTGCTAAACCGCAGCCTCGTCGCAAATCCCGATCAGGCGCTGCTGCAGCGCTTCGGGTGCTTGGTCTCCTGAATTTGCGAGCTCCTGGAGCACATCGACCAAGTCTTGCGGCAGGCCACCGCCCTGGACCGATTTCACAATGGACGAGAGGACACGAAGTTCGCTAGCGTCGATGGTGCCGTCCTGGACCGGTGCGCAGGCTTGGCGCACGATTTCCTTGGACGCTGCATCGGTCAGCTGGTTAGCCGCGTCGGCCGCGGTGTCTTCAACAAATGCGCATCCGGTGCTCAATAGAGCCATACACGAAATCGCAACGAGCGCTGTTGCCTTTCGAACTTTCTCAATCCCCATAACAATAAATCATAGCCATGGAGATTGAGTTTCTGCTGAATGCCAACCGAGTCGATCATCTGAAGATCGGATGGCATGATGCACAATGGATCGGTGACTAGCGAGCAGAAGAACACCGCAAATGACAGCGCAACGGGGCAGCAAATCATTGCCCAACTGGCCCGGGAACTCTCCGAGGAATCCGCGGTAGCCCCCTGGCAGATCAAGGCAGCGATCGAGCTCCTGGACTCCGGATCCACCGTTCCCTTTATTGCCCGTTACCGCAAAGAGGTTACCGGCATGCTCAGCGACAGCCAGCTGCGCCTGCTCGAAGAACGGTTGCGCTACCTGCGTGAATTGGAAGACCGCCGCGCAGCTGTACTGGAAGCCATCGCCGAAGCCGGCAAGCTGACCGACCAGCTTGCCGAAGCGATTCGCGCCGCCAGCACCAAGGCGGAACTCGAAGACCTGTACTTGCCATTCAAATCCAAGCGCCGCACCAAGGCCCAGATTGCCCGCGAGGCAGGCCTTGAACCCTTGGCAGATCTGCTGCTCGCGGACCCAATGACGGATCCGGTGCAGGCGGCTGCCGACTACCTGAACCCGGATGCAGGATTTGCCACCGACGCAGATGCGCTTTCCGGAGCGCGTTCCATCGTGACTGAGCGCGTATCCCAGGATGTCGTTCTCGCCGGCGAACTGCGAGAACGCCTGTGGAACAGCGGCAAGATCGGTGCCAGCGTCGCCTCGGGCGCCACCGCAGAGGGCCAGGGAAAGTACTCCGATTACCTGGACTATGTGGCACCACTTGATCGCTTGCCATCACACCGGGTCCTGGCCCTGTTGCGCGGTGAACGCGAAGGCGTGCTGAATCTGCAGCTCGCTGAAGCTGATCCACGCGACGAACAGGCCTTGGACGAAGCGCGCAGCGCCTACGAAAACGCTATCGCCTCCTCCCTGGGGCTGAACGTTCCCACCGGTGCGCCTGCTGCCAAATGGATTGCGCAGACTGTGCGTTTGGCGTGGAAAGCCCGCCTGCTGACCCGCTTTGAATCAGACTTGCGCTCACGCCTGTTCGAAGCCGCTGAAGATGAATCGGTGAAGATTTTCGCGGCGAACCTGCGCGATGTGCTGCTGGCGGCGCCTGCCGGCAACAAGGCCGTGCTGGGCTTGGACCCGGGCCTGCGCACCGGTGTGAAGGTTGCAGTGGTGGACCTGACCGGCCAATCGGTGGAAACGGCAACGATCTATCCCCATGCGCCAGCCAATAAATGGAATGAATCCATCGCGGTACTGGCCAAGCTAGCCCAGAAGCACGGCACCACGCTGATTGCGGTAGGCAACGGCACTGCGGGGCGCGAAACAGACCGTCTAGCTGCCGAGGTCATCAAGATGCTTGGCGGCGAGGGCGTCAGCAAGGTCATCGTCTCGGAAGCCGGCGCTTCGGTCTACTCGGCCTCCGAGCTGGCCAGCCAGGAATTGCCGGATATGGATGTGTCGCTGCGCGGCGCGGTATCGATCGCCCGCCGCTTGCAGGACCCGCTGGCCGAGCTGGTGAAGATCGATCCGAAGTCCATCGGCGTGGGCCAATACCAGCACGATGTCACTGCCTCGAAGCTGGACCGCGCGCTGGATGCGGTGGTCGAGGACTGCGTGAATGCCGTAGGCGTCGACGTGAATACCGCATCCCCGGCCTTGCTGGCCCGGGTAGCCGGCGTGGGACCGCTGCTGAGCCGCAACATCGTGGATCACCGTAACGCCAACGGCCCTTTCGCTACCCGCAAGGATCTGCTGAAGGTACCGCGTCTGGGAGCCAAGGCCTTTGAACAGTGCGCGGGCTTCTTGCGCATTACCGGCGGCAAGGAAAAACTCGATGCTTCCTCGGTGCACCCCGAAGCTTATGTACTGGCCAAGACCCTGCAGAGCAGCGCCGAGGCGCAGGGCCGCCGGCTTGAAGAGCTGAACCCGCAGGACTTCGCCACGGACCAATTTGGCGAGCCAACCATTCGTGACGTGATTGCCGAGCTGCGCCGCCCTGCCCGCGACCCCCGTGGCGAATTCGTGACGGCCACGCTCAAGGAAGGCGTCGAGACCATCAAGGACGTCAAGCCGGGGATGATCATGGAAGGCACCGTCTCCAACGTTGCCGCCTTCGGTGCGTTCGTGGACCTGGGCGTCCACCAGGACGGCCTGATCCACGTCTCGGCCATGAGCAGCAAGTTCATTTCGGACCCTCGCGAAGTGGTCAGTTCCGGCCAGATTGTCAAGGTCAAGGTGCTTGAAGTGGATACCGTGCGCAAGCGCATTTCGCTGACTCTGCGGCTGGATGACGAACTGCCTGCTGCTGGCGCGGAGGCCAGGAACTCCGGACCAGGCGAACGCAAGGGACCGGGAGCTGGCCGTTCGGCGCGCTCGGGCCAGAACCGCACTGGGCAGAACCGCTCTGGGCAGAACCGCAAGGCCCAGCCCGCGCAGGGCAAACCGGCTGCACCGGGCAACACCGCGATGGCCGAGGCGCTGCGCAGAGCAGGACTGGGCAAGTAGTTAAGCAGCGTATCGGCATGCCTAAGTTAGGTTAGTATCGGCTACATTAACTCGATCCCAACTTGGGATGATTCCCTAATTCAGGTTTGACTAAGTGAGTCCGAACTTCGGTGACAAGGTGGGAAAACAGGTTTAGTCTGATGACATGGAACTTACAGGAAAACTGGCAGAAGCCTTCAGCACCCAGGTAACTCTCGAACTAACCGCAGCAACGGTTTACCGTCAGCTGGCAGTTGAAATGGACGTATTGAGCCTTCCCGGCATTGCTGGCTGGTTCCGCGCCCAGGCCGGCGAGGAAATCGTGCACGCGGAAAAGTTCATGACCCACATGACCGACCGCTCGGCCCACCCGAAGATTGGCGAGCAGCCTGCCCCGACTGTGAATGTGAACAGCGTTGCAGATGCCTTCGCAGCTTCCTTGGCCCACGAGCAGAAGGTCTCCGGAGCGATTCGCGAGCTGTACCGTTTGGCGCAGACCGAGGGCGACATCGACTCCCTGCCGCTGCTGCACTGGTTCATCGATGAGCAGGTTGAAGAGGAAGCCACCGTTGGTGAAATCCTGGATCGCGTCAGGATGATCGGCAACGATGGAAGCGGCCTGCTGCGACTGGATGCAGAGCTCGGCTCGCGCTCTTCCGCATCCTAAGAGGCGGCGAGGCACGCATCTTCTAAAAATGGAATAAACTTAGGGAAGCAACCGGTGGTTGCTTCCCTAAGTTTTTTCATTTGAGGTGGTTGTGAACCAGGTGGGCTATCCACATCAGTCGGCTCGGACGTCGTCCATTGCCAATACCCACCGGACGACTGCCTCGCTCAAGCTGCGCAAGGGCGCCGGCCGCCACTACGTAGTGCAGAGCCATTTGGAGCACGGCACAGAGCTGGTCCTGATTGAGGTCAACGGCTCGTGGGCGCATGTTCTCGTGCACCAGATCTACGGTTGGCTGCCGAATATCTATCTTGAAGCGATCCCGGCGGTCTTTGACGAGCCGGTAGTTGCCGAAGACGATGACGAGCTGGCCGAGCCAGTTCTTTCACGCTATTCATTGATCGAAGCCACCCATGCCACGACGGCAACGTTGAATCTGCGCAATGGCAGCGGCACTGGGTATCCGGTGCTCAAGGTCATTGACCAGGGGTCCAAGGTCCGCTCGATGCTCCAGCAGGGATTATGGTCCCAGGTGCAGTGCGGCAAATTGCTGGGCTGGGTTCCCAGCATGTACTTGCAGGAGATTCCGTCCCGTCCAGCCAAGGGCGGGCTGATCGCCGTTCCCAACCAGCGGGCACTGACCACTATCGGATTGAACGCGAGACGCGGTCCTGGCGACCATTACTCGCTAGTGCGGATTCTCCCAGCAGACACGGCCGTGGTCATCGTCGCGCGCCAGGGCGCGTGGCGGCAGATTGACCGCGATGGCGAAGAAATGTGGATCCCTGCCAGCCAGCTTCGTACGGTGTACTGACCAGATTCGATTCTGTTTCAGGCGATCTGCAGATCCGCAGACGAAACCAATCCGGATTCTGTAGCCACTACTGCCAGTTGCACACGATTGGTGACGCTTAGTTCCTCCATGATGCGCGCCAAGTGGAGCTTCACCGAGCCCTCGGAGATGTGAGCGATACGGGCGATCTGAGAATTGGTGAGCCCGGCTGCTACCAGGCGCACCAGGCTCCGATCGCGTTCGCTGAGCTTGCGTACAACGGATTGCTGGTCTGAGCGGCGCACGATTTTCGCGGTCGATTCCCAACCGTCCGACGGCTGGGCAAAAAGTTGGTAGCCTGCAGCGAGCATGCGCAGTGCGCTGGGCAGTTCCGCGCTGATGGAGCTTTTCGAGATCAGCCCCGAGCTGCCAGCATCGTAGGCCTTGGCGATATCGTCCCGCTGGTATCGGGTAGCCAACACCACGATCTTGGTATTCGGTGCGCTCTCGGAGATTTCGCGGATCGAGGAGAATAGATCCGTCCCATTCAGCGACGATTCCAGGATGACGAGGTCCGGCTCCAACTCGGTTGCAGCTTGAACGGCCTCGGACATGCAATCCGAAACATGCTCGATCATCATGTCGCTGGCCTCGGCTAAGACGCCAGCAATCCCGGCCCGTGAGAAATGGTCACTATCAGCCAGATGAATACGGATATGCGACATACAAGAATCCTCCATCACTACGAACTGGTACTGTCCTGGCCAATCCTTCTCAATGCATCCTGAGTTGGGGATAGCTAGCAGGTGATTCACAGTCTATGGCCAACTAGTCAAATCCCTTGGCTTGACAGATAGCATTGCGGCGTTGTTGTCATATTGTTACATCACTGTTTGGGTAAATTTTCAGGTCAGCTGTTGTAAATGCATTATTTTCTCTAATGGCAAGAAGTTAAATTACTGCTCAGTATTACCTGCTGGCCATCGATTCTGACCGCGTGGCTAAGAAATTTGACCTGAGTATGCAAAGAAATGACTGAAAGAAACCTGTGAGCCGAGGTTCATCAACCGTAGAGTCAAACATGGAGATCGTGCACCCGTGCGTTCTTCGCGCTCGGCACCTTAAACGGTGGTCTACGGTCCTACGGCCTGGTGACCAATAGGTCGACGCACTTGAGAAGGTTACAACCATCGGAAGGTAACGGGACAGATTACTGTGATGAATCAAAAAAACCCCGCACTAAGTCGAAAGAAGGGGGCGGGCACTGTCGCCCTGGGTACGACTGCAGCAGTTGTGTTCGGCTCACTGCTCTGTGCTCCTCCAGCAATGGCAGACACTGTGGAGACGGGCGCAGTCTCTGCCGCACACGGTCATGGCATCTTCGTTGAAGGCTTGGGCCTTGATGTAGTTGGAAGCGCCAAGGCGGACTCCGAGTTCCCAGATAACGTCGGTGAAAATGGCAACGACATCGACGTTGAGCTGTTGAAGACCCTCGGGCTTAACGTGGGTACTTTGGACCTGCCGCTGATTAAGGGATCGGATGCTGAACCCGGATTGCTACATTTGGGCAACCTCGGCGCGTTGTCTAGTTACGCGATTTCGGAATCCGAAATCACCTCCACCGCTTCTGCCGGTATTCTCGGTGAAAACGGCGCTTTGAATGTTGATGGGGATCCAGGTAACGGCATTGACCCATCAAAGCTCAACCTGACTGATCTGCTGTCGCAGGTTATATCCGACGAGCTGGTCGATGAAGTTCTGAGCGAGGCTTCAATTACGCTAGGTGCGCTTGGCTCGACGGCTACGGAAACAGAAGGCGTTGTTGAATCTGAATACGGTGTAGCTGACCTTCAGCTTGACGTGACTTCGCCGCTAGTCGGCGGGATTGTGGGAGAAGTTGACGGCCTAGTCAACGATCTCATTACACCTATCAACGGTCTGATCGGTACGGGTGGAACAATCGAAACTCTGGTCTCAGGAGTCGTCGATACTATTGACTCTTTGGGCTCCGTTTTGGTACCTCTCGCCAATGCTCAACTAAACGACCTATCCATAAATGCGACACCACTTATCTCCGCAATTAGTGCGGAGTTGCTTGCCAGCCCGGTATCCAATGAGTCGGGCAGCGTAGTCCTAGATCTTGCAAATGGCACGATCCATGTAGATTTGGCTGAGTTCGTCGTAGATGGGCAGCCGGGTGCAACCAACCTCAATGATTTGGAACCGAATACTGAGGTTCTAAGCGGCGACACTGTCAACGCCATTCTGGCTGGTGTGACCGAGGCTTTGACCGGTTCCGGAGAGAATTCGCTTCTCTCAAAGATTTCCGGAGTGATTACTGAGGGAATTTACGATGTCGAGCTGACTGTTGACATTCAGGCAGAAGTTCTTCTGCTCGTGGATGCACCGGTGACTGTCAGCGGAACCCTCGGCGGATTCCTAGGTATGGAAGGGCACAACAGCACGGACCTCATCGACGTTAGCGGTATTAATGTTGCTGGAATTCCCGTGGGTACAGTTCTGGATCCAATTACTGATGCTCTAACTGGTCTTGTTAGTGGCATCGGTGAAGCGTTGCAACCGGCAATAGATACTGTTCTTGATGATCTGCAGCCTACTGTTATGGATGCAATCCAGCCAATTGTTAGTCGTCTGCTTGACGAAGCGCTGAATCCAGTACTGTCAGAGGTCGTTGCCATCACCATTAATGAGCAACCCGCCGTGGGTGACCTTGGAACCGACAGCTTCACTGTTCGTGCACTGGCAGTTGATGTATTACCAGGTATCGCTGGTGGTGTCGGTGTTGATCTTGGATCTTCGTCGATCAAGGCCCTTGATGAAGCGCCTGCAGTGGCCGTAGTCGATATCCTGACTCCGGTCGACGGTGATGTACTTCCTGTTGGCCCCGTTGAGGTGACGGGTACCGGTGAGACTGGCACCGAGGTAACTGTCTCGATTCCGGGCCAGGATGATCAGGTGACCACTGTTGACGGAGACGGAAACTGGGCTGTCACGTTCCCTAACATGCCAGCCGGTGACCACACAGCTACTGCAACAGACGAGAACGAATCAACCGATTCCGTGAGCTTCGTGGTAGTTGAGAACAGTGATGAGAATACTGCAGATAACACGGACGCGAACACCGATGCGAACACCGATGCGAACACCGATGTGAACACTGCGGATAACGCTGATGCGAACACCGATGCCAACACGGATGCGAATACTGACGCGAACACCGATGCGAACACCGATGTGAACACTGCGGATAACGCTGATGCGAACACCGATGCCAACACGGATGCGAATACTGACGCGAACACCGATGCGAACACCGATGTGAACACTGCGGATAACG